>JBILNZ010000040.1:0-28922 GCA_044374745.1 Prochlorococcaceae cyanobacterium
CACCCCCTGGGGCCTGCCGATCCCCTCCGGAGGTACAGCTGTGGTCTGTGGCTCACTCGATTCTATTGGGACCAGGTGGCTCAGTTTTCGTGTCGCCTCTGGTTCAGTTTTCAATGTCGCCTGACACGCCCCACAGCTACGGCAATGGTGAGGGTGAACACGGCCTCCAGATTGAGCAGCAGGGAGCTGGATGCCGCTGGCAGACGGGCCAGCCCGAGCACCAACGCAAGAGGGCCCACCACACCTCCCAGCAGCGTGAGGCCCACCAGTGCGGGCCAGTCCTGCCGCTGCACCGGTGTTTCCGCCTGGGCTCGGCCCTGAATCAACCGCACCGCCAGCAACGCCAGACCGGCGCCCGCATAGAGCAGCCCGGCAATGCTCAGAGCCGACCCGGAACCGGTCAGCGTGCTGATCAATGGCGCGCTGCAGCCAAAGAGCACGGCAGCCGTGAGACCTGCCAGTTGTCCCCGTCGAACCGATGCATGGGCCATGGCGGAGCGTTCGTGCGTGCTCAGTTCCGGGATGCCGGCCGGGGACCAGCCATGGCTTCGCGCAGCTTGGCCGTGTTGCCGCTCAGCAGCAGGTCGCCGCTGCGCAGGCCCTGCAGGATTTCGACTCGCTCAGCAGACTGCTGTCCCACGACCACTGGCACCGCCTGCACCATCCCCCGCTGGTACCGGAACACCGTTGGCGTCCCATTCACCAGCTGCACGGCGTCGGCAGGCACCGACAAGCGTTGCTCGGAGGCCGGCACCTGCACAAAGGCGGTCACCGCCGTGCCCGCAGGGGGGAGGGGTGCATCGACGGTCTCGGCACGTACGACGTTGACCCGGTTGGCACTGCCGCTGTCTGGAGCCACGGCCAGCACGCGGGCGCGCAGCTCGCGAGATCCTGCCCGCACCCGCAGCAGCTGGCCGCTCGCCAGGTTGGCGGCCAGCACCGGCGACACCAGAAAGCGCAGCTCGCTGCCGCGAGCATCGCTCACCTGTGCCACCTCCTCACCGGCCTGGAGCACCGCTCCCGGTGAGGCCTTAACAGCCGCGATCTGGCCCTGGATCGGGCTGCGGATCAGCAGGCGGCCCATGCCATCGGGCTGTCCCATCGACGACACCTTGGCCGTGGCAGCCCGGGCTTCAGCCGCTGCCGTCACGCTAGCGATCCGGCGACTCTCCAGCTCCTGCGCCGAGAGGGCACCCTGGCGGGCCATGGGCAGGGCCAGGCGGTATTGATAGGCCAGCGACTGGGCCGTAGCCCGGGCTGCATCCGCATCGGCGCGCACGACGGCTGCATCGGGGCTCTGCACTTCGGCGATCGGCTCACCGGCCTCGACGGCAGCACCCGGTGCCACCAGCACGCGCACGATCCGACCCGCCACCGGCATGCCGACGCTGGAACTCGCCCCAACCGCTGCCTCCACAAAGCCGGAGATCGGCCGTTCGGTGCCGCTGCTCACCTCCGGGCGCACCGCAGCCAGGCCTGAGCGACGCAGTTGCTCGTCGCTGAACGCGAGGGCGTCGCTGCGCTCGGTGCTGGCTGTTTCGGCAGCTGACGGGGCGTTGCCTGGGCTGCCTTGCAGGCGCCCCAGCGCGATGCCCAGCAGCAGCGATGCGCCGATCGCCACGGGAAGCAGCACCCGGGGCTGACGCAGACGACCCGTGAGGAGGGTGAGGCTGAGGTTCATGGCTGGGGGGCAGCAAGGGAGGGCGCCGGAGCCGCAGCAGGGGGCAGCAGCCAACGGCCAAAGCGGGCGTACAGCGCCGGGATCACCAGCAGGGTGAGCGCGGTGGAGGTGATCAGGCCGCCGAGCACCACGATCGCCAGGGGCTGGAGGATCTCATTGCCGGCCCCGAACGCCAGGGCAAGCGGCAGGGTGCCGAGGGCCGAGGAGAGGGCGGTCATCAAGATGGCGTTGAGACGCTCCAGGCTTCCGTCGCGGATCACGGCTTGCAGCGGCTGCCCCTCGGCGTGGCGGCGGTTGTAGTTATCCACCAGCAGCAGGCCGTTGCGCACGGCCACACCGAAGAGCGTGATGAAGCCGATCAGCGAGGCGATCGAAATCACCCCGCCGGTGAGCAGAACGGCGATCACACCGCCCACCAGCGCCAGGGGCAGGTTGAGCATGATCGCTGCAGTGGCCGGCAGCGATTTCACCGCCGCCACCATCAGCAACGTGATCAACACGGCCGCCACCACGCTGTAAACAACCAGGCTGCTGGTAGCCCGTTGCTCCGATTCGAACTGGCCGCCGTAGCGGATCGTGTAGCCCTGCGGCAAGCGCACCTCACGGGCCACAGCCCGCTGGATATCGCTCACCACTGACCCCAGGGCGCGACCGCTCACATTCGCCGACACCACGATCAGGCGGGAGACGTTCTCGCGGTTGACGACATTGGCTCCGAAGCCCTCCTCCACCCAGGCGACGCTGCCCAGCGGCACCGTCATGCCATTGGAAAAGGCCACCGGGACGGAGCGAATGGCATCGAGGTTGCTGCGACTCTGCGCGTTGAGCTGCACCAGCACGTCGCTGCGCACAGCGTCTTCAACGACGTGGCCGACGACTTTGCCGTTCAGGGCGATTTCCACGGCCTGGGCCAGCTCATCGATCGTGAGTCCCAGCGCTGCGGCCAGGGGACGGTCGTAGTGGATCTGAATCTGCGGGATCGGCAACTGCGGCTCCAGTTGCAGATCCACCACCCCCTGAATCGGTTCCACCACCTTCACCACCTCCTCGCCGATGCGCCGCAGCTCAGCCAGATCGGTGCCGTAGATCTTGATGGCGATGGCGCTGCGCACGCCGGAGAGCACCTCGTCCATGCGGTGGGAGATGAAGCCGCCGATGTTGGGTGCTACCCCGGGGAGTTTCAGGAAGGCCTTGCGGAGCTCGGCAATGGCGGCCGGGCGGTTGGCCATCGCCTGATCGCTCAGCTCCACATCCACGTGGGCCAGATTCACGCCGGCGCCATCGGCATCACCGGGCGCTCGGCCGGTGCGCAGTTGCACCCAATCCACAAGGGGGCTGTCCTGCAGCGCACGCGTGAGGGCCAGCCCGGCCCGGTTGGTCATCTCCAACGACACACCGGGGTACAGCACCATCGAGTTCACCAGCGATTTCTCGCGGAACTCCGGCAGAAACACCCGCCCAAGGGCAGGAAGGATGGCGGTGGTTGCCACCACCAGGGCCAGGGCAATGGCCAGCAGCCGCTGCGGCCGGGTCATCGCCAGAGTCAACCAGGGCTGATAGAAGCGCTCGCAGCGGGCGGCGAGCCAGGTGCTCTCCGGCGGCAGCGGCACCGGTGCCAGCAGGATGGCGCAGAGGGCCGGAATCAGGGTGAGGGCCACCAGCGAGGAGGCGGCGATCGAGAACAGATAGGCCAGCCCCATCGGCGCGAAGATGCGCCCTTCCACGCCGGTGAGCGAGAAGATCGGCGCGAACACGATGATGATGATCAGGCTGGAGAACAGCACCGGCTGGCGCACCTCCACCGACGTTTCGAAGACCACCTGCAAGGGCGGCTTCGGATTGCCCTGGGCCTGATTGCTGCGCAGGCCGCGGTAGCAGTTCTCCATATCGACGATCGCATCGTCGACCACCGAGCCGATGGCCACCACCAGGCCGCCCAGGGTCATGGTGTTGATGCCGATGCCCAGGCCCTTCATCAGCATCAGGCCGATCAGCAGCGACAGCGGAATCGCACTGAGGCTGATCACCGCGCCGCGCCAGTTCATCAGGAACAGCACGATCACCAGCGACACGATCACCACGCCCTCGACCATCGCCGAGCTGACGTTCTTGATGGCCCGGTCGATGAAGCCGCTCTGGCGGAAGGTGACGTGAACCTGCACATCTGGCGGCAGGGTCCGGTTCAGATCCGCGAGGCGTTCCTCCACCGCACGCGTGACGGTGGGAGTGTCGATGTCGGGCTGCTTGTTGACCATCAGCACCACCGCCGGCTGGCCGTTGAAGCTGGCGTCGCCGCGCTTGAGGGCCGCGCCGCGCGTCACCTCGGCCAGGGTGGAGAGCAGCACGGGCCGGCCCTGCTGATCGCGCACGGCCACATCCTCCAGATCACTCACCTGGCTGATCTGTCCCATCGGCCGGATCAGCCGCTCCTGGCCGCCACCGATCAGGAAGCCGCCCGGGCTGGTGGCCATCGCCTCCGACACGCCCTCCATCACCGCCCGCAGGGTGACGCCGTGAACCTGCAGTTCGTGGGGATCGACCAGCACCTGGTGCTGCGGCTCGTCACCGCCATACACCGTGACCTGGGCCACACCAGGAATGGCCAGGATCGGGTTGCGGTAGGAGCGCATCACTAGCTGATGCAGGTCGAGCATCGTGGTGGCGCCATCACCCTTGAGCGTGAAGGCGACCTGGAGCACCGTGCCCAGGGGTGACACCAGCGGCGAGATCTCCGGTGCCCCCGCATTGGCGGGCAACTGAGACGCCACCTGCTGGATGCGCTCCGAGACCGACTGCCGGGCGCGATAGATGTCGGCGTTCTGGTGGAACACCACCTGCACCATCGACAGGCCGGCCTTGGAGGAGGAGCGCACGGTCTCGACCCCGGCGATGCCGTTCACGGCGGATTCGATCGGCAGGGTGATGCGCGTTTCCACCTCCTCCGGGGAGAGGCCATCGGCGCTGGTCTGCACATCCACCTGAGGCGGCGCAAACGGGGGAAATACATCGAGCGGCATCTGGCCCACCACCAGCACCCCCCAGACGCTGATCACCACAGCAGCGGCAACGATCAGCCAGCGGCGGGCGATCGAGAAGCGCAGCGTGGCATTGAGCAGGGTCTCGATCATTCGCCCTGCTTGCCGCGGCGGTTGATCAGCACCGCACCGGCGGCCACCACCACAGCAACGCCGGCTCCAGCGGCGATCAACGGCAGGTTGGTGCTGTCGTTGCCTGCGTCGGCCTCAGTTTTGGTGGCAGTGCCCGCTTCTGCGGCGGGCTCCTCTGCCTGCTGGGTCTTCATCGACTCGGCATAGAGCGACAGCGCGCCCGAGATCACGACAGCGTCGGTGGGATCGATGCCCTCGCTCACCACCACCCGATCGCCCAGGTTGGCGCCGGTCTGCACCAGCACCGGGTCATAGGTGGTGTCGGTCTGCACGAACAGCAGCGGCTTGCCGTTGGCATCCACCAGGGCGGTGGAGGGCACGGTGAGGCCATCGGGACCCGATTCAGGCTTGGCCGTGGTCACCCCCAGCAGGGCGTCGCTCTCGGCGTTGCGCTTCACCTGGCGGGCATCGCCCTGCTGCTGAAACTCATCGCCATGGCCCACGTGGGCCATGGCTCCAGGAGCGATCAAGGGGAGGCTGAACAGAGTGGTGGCCGTGAGGCTGGTGCTGGCAGCGAGCCGCAGGATTCGGTGGCGCAAAACCGTGCAGAGCGGGAACTGGGCGGAGGATGGCGCAGCTGGGATGAAAAACAGGTGAAATCGCCTGCGCTCACTAGCATCTGCCGGATCTGTATCCACCCCTGATGCCGCTGCGGATCCTGCTGGTGGAAGACGAGCCGGATCTGGCCGCTGCTATCCAGACGGTGCTGCAACGCCAGGGCCATGTGCTGGATCACGGCGCCAGTGGCCTGGAGGGTTGGCTCCTGCTGCGCAGTGAGCTCGCCCGCTACGACCTCGCCATCCTCGATTGGATGCTGCCGGATCTGAGCGGGGTGGAGCTCTGCCGGCGTGCGCGGGCTGCAGGCATGGACCTACCGCTGCTGCTGCTCACGGCCCGCAGTGAAACGGCCGATCGGGTGGAGGGCCTCGATGCCGGTGCCGACGATTACCTCAGCAAGCCCTTTGCGATGGAGGAGCTGCTGGCGCGGATCCGAGCGCTGCAGCGCCGCCACCCCGGCTATCGGGAGCCGCTGCTGACGGCAGGGGGGTATCAGCTGGACCCCAACACAGGCACATTGTTCGTGCAGGCCGGCGGACAGGCGATCAGCGTGGAGCTGTCGGCCAAGGAACAGCAATTGATGGCCTACTTCCTGGAGCATCCGGGCCAGGTCATCCCGGGATCGCGGCTGCGTCACCAGCTCTGGGATCTGCATCAGGATCCGGTGAGCAATGTGGTGGCGGCGCAGGTGCGGTTGCTGCGGCGCAAGTTGGACGCGCACGGTGTGCCCTCGCCGATCGAGACGGTGCCCAGCAGGGGCTATCGCTTCGTTCCGCAGGCGGCCGCTACGCCATGAAAGCGGCCCGTTCGCCTGCCCCGGAGTTGCTGTGGCGCGCTCGGCTGCGCCTGGCAGGCCTGTCGCTGCTGGTGATGGGCACGCTGCTCTACGTCGCCGGCTTCACAATGGGGCGGCTCCTGCTGCAGAGCAAGGAAGCGGCGATTCAGCGTGAACTGCAGACCCTGGCCGGGACCCTGCACGACAGCCTCAAGCCCGCTTTGCCCCAACAGGCCAGACCCTCCGCCGCACTGGCGGCGGCGCTGCCGGGTCTGTGTGTGGAAGGCGAGCCCTGCCGTCCGCCCACGGATCTGCTCCATCGCCATGCGGTCAGCGCCAGCGATCCCGACCGCTACAAGCTGAGGATCTTTGATCACCACGGAGCCCTGGTCGCCAGCTCGCCGGGAGCATTACCCATGGGGCCGGAACCCAAGCAGCTGGGCTGGAGCCTCTCTGGCGCGCGGGCCACGGAACGCTGGGGCACCTACGGGATACACCTGCATCACAACAACGGCCCGGATGCGCCGATCTGGGGCTACCTGCAGATCTCCAGCAGCCTGGCGAACCTGGACGCGGAAGCGCAGCGCCTGTGGTGGCTGGGCCATGGCGTGTTCCTGCTCGCCATGCTGGGCATCGCCGTTGCGAGCTGGTGGCTGGCCGGTCTGGCTATGGCGCCGCTGCTGGAGGCCTACCGGCGCCAGGAGCAGTTCAGCGCCGATGTGGCCCATGAGCTGCGTACGCCCCTGGCCAACCTGCTGGCGGTGGTGGAAGCCGAGCGCAGCTCCATCCCTGATCGGCCCCACTCCCAGGCGCAAGCCAGCCTGGAGCGGGTGCTGAACCAGGGGCGACGCCTGCAGCAACTGATCAGCGATCTGTTGCTGCTGGCCAGCCTCGAGCGCCCCTCTTCCGAGAACCAACAACAAGTGTGCGATCTGGCCGAGATCAGTGCGGATGTGCTGGAGGACTTTGCGGAACTGGCTGCCGCAGCCCAGGTGAACCTGGTGCAGGGGCCATGGGTGGCCCCTGCCCTGGTACGGGGTGTGGACACCGAACTGAGCCGCCTGGTGATCAACCTGCTGAGCAACGCCATTCAGCACAGCCCTGCCGGGGGGCGTGTCGGTGTGGAGCTGCAGCAGCGGAGCCGCGAGATTCGGCTGTCCATTCGTGACAGCGGCCCTGGCATTTCAGCGGCTGAGCAGGAACGCATCTTTGATCGCTTCACCCGCCTGGACCCAGCCCGCTCCCGGCAGCAGGGCGGAACGGGCCTGGGCCTGGCCATCGCCAAGGCCATCGCCCTTCGGCATGGGGGCAGGATCACGGTGGAGTCGACCCCGGGGGAAGGCAGCTGCTTCTGCATCGTGCTGCCAGCTTCAACGTGACCATCTCTGGACAGAAGATCGGGCCCGGGGTTCTGCCTTTCTCGTTCCGGCTGAGAAGCTGGATCAAACAAAAGAGCTCCGATGGGCGATCACGACGGACAGAAGCTCACCCCCCGAGAGATGGTTCGGGCCCATGCCTACCCCGTGCTTGCTGCGGTGAGCACAGTGGCCTTGGTGGTTATCGCTACCAGTCTCGTGCCCATCGCTAGACAGGCCGACCACATGAATCGCTGTCTTGCCGTACCCGGTGGCGCCGGCTGCCAGCGTTTCCGTTAAGCACGCCAGACACAACAAAGCCCGGAGCGTTGGCCCCGGGCTTTTGTCTGCTCAGCCGTGGTGCCTTCCCGAGGGGGTCGGGCGCAGCTGTGCGATGGATTGCGTTGAAACAGCCTGATCGTTTTCAGATCAGGTGGTTTTCAGTTGTGGGCGGAGCTGCCGGCGCTGGCACCTGGGGCCAGGTGTCGATTGGGACGTTCCGTTGGGTCCGGGGCACCTCAAGCGATGCAGTGGACGGCGACTGTGGCTACACGCCAGGAACGTCAGAGATCCGTCGAGAGTGTTGGAGCAGGGGCCGGATCGTCAGCGCGCTCCTACTGACTGCTCAGGGGGGGTGTCATCCATCTGTGGAGCCTCCGAATCCCGTTGCAACCACGATGGGCTGGCCGGACAAAGCGAGCAAGCGAGCACGCCAGTTCGACACCGCTCGTGATCTGCGGCAACGGCTCTTCATGAAGAGGGCTTCACGGTGCGGGCAGCACCAGCAGCAGCAGGCGGTTGCCCTCCGGGTCCAGCAGCCAGGCTTCTGCCCCGAAGGATTCCTGCCGCGCCGGATCCTGCAGCGAGGCACCCAGGGTCAGGGCTGCGTTGATCCAGTCGTTGAGCACAGCAACGGCGGGCGAGTCTTCGGCCTGGCGTTGCAGGCAAAGAGCCAGCCGCCCAGGCTGCCTCGGCTGGGGGCGGCGGCGCGAGGGCGTGTACACCTCCAGCCAGCCCCCGGCCGGCCAGGGCAACCGCCAGTGGGTGCTGCTCAGCCCCGGCTGCGGCTCCACCTCCAGCAGCTCTGCATAGAACCGGGCCAGGGCAGCTGGATCATCGCCAGCCAGCACGATCGAGCCGCTCATCACCATGGCCGCCACCAGGGCTTGCGGGCAGGAGCGGCATGGCTGCCGTCACAGCGGGGATAGCGGCGGGAGCTGCCGCAGCGGCACATCAGCACCGTGGCTGGTTCACGCAGCCGCAGCTCAAAGGACACGCGCCCGCTGCCGAGGTGGGCGCCGTCGCAGAACCAGCCATGGCGGCTGCGGCCGCAGCTGCAGAGCTGGTGCACGCCGGCCGGCAGGTCGAGCGGCTCAGGGCCAGGGGTGAAGGCTCCAGCCTCAGGCATGGGTGATCCGCCCTCCGGTTGAGGTCTGATCCCAGTGTGGGGCGCTTCAACAGCAGCCTGACGCTGGCGATCATGGAAGCTGCCAGCGCAGCCAGGGGGAAGGAGACTGCGGACACACCGTGGGCTTCTGAGGAACCCGGCCATGCAGCGACGCACGCAGCAAGTGGGCAGAGGCCCCTCAGTGGGTCCTGTTGCATCAGCTGCAGCACTGCTGGTGCTGCTGGGCCATGCCACCGCAAGCCCTGCGGACTCGTGGAAAGCCTGCAGCTACAACGACAGGTCCATTCCATGCCGCGACAGCCACAGCCCCGATGGCACGGTGCGGATCACCTGGAAAGACGGCCAAGCGATGACCTACCGACTGGTGAAGGAAGGCTTCCCGATCTCCACGCTGCGCGACAGCCTTGGCGGTATCTGGCAGCGGGAGATCCTTGTCCAGGGCAATGCCGTGTTCAGCAATCCGGCCAACGGCAACCGCATCGTTGTTCCCCTGCGTTGAAGCAGGCGATGGCCCTGCCGGCAGCGGTTCAGGCTTCGTGCAGCAGGCTCAGCGCCTGCATCACCTGGAGGCGGATGCCCCCCAGTCGGGTCCAGGCCCGCACCGCATCCGCCCTGCTCCGGTAGGGGCGCCAGTCGTCCTCAGCGATGCGTCGCTGGAAATGGGCCGCAACACGCCGCGCAACGGCGACATCGCTGGGCCTTGCCAATCGCAGCGTTGTCCCCTCGATCACCACTTCAGCAGGCATGGCGTTGAGGAGAGATCAGGCACTGGACAGGCTCATTCTCTGTCCCTTCCAGTCCCTCTCAAGCCAGGATCGGGAAACAGCCCTTCAGCCCGTTCACCAGAATCTGCACCGCCACCGCAGTGATCAACAGACCCATCAAGCGCTGAAGCACCCGTTCGCGGGTCTGACCAAGCCAGCCCCGCAGCCGCGGCGTGAGCTGCAGGAACAGGTAGAGCCCCACAGCCATGGCGCAGATCACCAGGCTCACCAGCAGTCGCCCGGTCCAGGCGTCTGGAGCTTCCGCGACCACTAGTGAGATCGTGCCGGGACCTGCCATCAACGGCACCCCGATCGGCACAATCGCCGCTGCCGGATCATCCGCCAAGGCACTTCCCAGCAGCGCCGGCCGCCCCTCCAGCAACCTCAGCCCCAACGGCAGCAGGATCAGGCCACCTGCAACCCTGAAAGCCTGCAGGCTGATCCCGAGTAGCCCAAGCAGGCCCGATCCCCACCAGCAGGCCACCAGCAATACAGCCAGGTAGGTGAGCACCGCCAGACGACTGATCCGCCGCAGGCGGGAACCGCTCCCGGCACCGGCCTGGCCCACAACGCTGAGCAACCCCACCGGGTCACTTAGCGCCAGCAGACCCACCGCCAGCGTGGACAGGCTCATGGCGATGGCGGGGTGATGCCCAGCGCCTGGGCGCCAAAGTGCCGCGTCATGTCGGTCTGCAGATGCCAGGCCGTCAGCAATGTTTTGGCGATGCGCCGGAGCTCGGCCACGTCGTTGCAGGCATCGATGGCTCTGGCCTGGGTCTCAACAACGAACTGGCGGCTGAGATCTGAATCCAGCATGGTCTTGTGGCACTGTTACAAAACGTTAAGCGGTGGGCATGCGAGGCGCGGCCGGTTTCCCGCACGGTTCCATCCACTGGTGTCGCAGGCTTCACCCACACCCAGCGGGCTACCAGAGAGCTGCAGCTGCCTGAGCTTGCACCTTCACCGGCAACGTGGACAGCGACAGATCAGGACAAAGATCCTGCGTCTTGAGGATGGCAGACAAATTGAGTTGATTCTCCAAAAGGCAGGCATGCCCACTATCCGGAAGGTGAACGATTGTGGTGTTTGGAAGAAAGCGTGCCAATCGCTTCGCTTCACTTTGGGAAGGCAGGAGTCGATCCACTTCTGAGGCCAGGATTAAAACAGGCTGATGAACGCGATCAAGGGAAAGATTCTCCAGGCGGAACTGTCTGAGCAATGCCAATCTCCAGGCAGCGCTTTGAGGACTCACAGCCTGCATGGCAGCCAGCAGCTGCTGCCGTGTTGACCTGCTGACCCGATGGGAAGCAATCAGAAGATTGCACAGACTAAAGGTGGAGAGCTGGTAAATCGGTGCCGGCAGTAGCTGAGTCAAAGCGCTGCAGGCACCGATCCAGGGTTGACGCTGCGCTGATGAGGCGGGATTGACCAGAATCAGTTGATCACAAAGCTTCGGAAAGCGCGTGAACAATTTCAACGCCAAACAACCACCAAACGATTCACCACAAACGGTGGTCATTCGTCCAGGATGCCGTTGCTGCTCAATCTGGATCAGAGCGGCGACCTGCTCGGTCAACTCGTCCCAACCGTTGAGGTCGTCTGGGGGAATAGACAAGCAGCGAATGTCAAAGCCAGTGCTGAGTCCAGGAACCTGTGGTTGAAGCAACGCACCACTGCCGTCCATGCCCGGCAAAAAGACAAACAGTGGCCGAGATGGTGTTGCAGGTGTGCAAGCGATGAGCCGCAAAGACTTGGGGGTGGTGTTCATGGTTTGGGAGGACTGACCAGTCTCACTGGGCCAACATTTCCGCGATCTGGCTCCAACAGGCTTGGGTGAGTTCTCGGGCTACAGCAGCTCCACTGCTGCCGTAGTACCGAGATTTCCAACCCTCATCGATCAGCAGAGGATGGCCAAAGAGAACATCAACATGCCGATATAGGATTGCAGAGTGCCAGCCATCGCGTTGAAACAATGCTTCCGATGGATCGAAGCGCCGAAACAAGGCAAGCGGAGCAAGCCTTCCCTGCTTTGCCTCCCTTGAAGCAATCGCAACCGGCAGGATCGCCAGGCCATCCACAGGCACCCTCAGGGCAAGATGGGCAAAGCCCCTGTAGAACGGGCTGAGCTGCTGGGGGGGGGTTGACCTTCACCATCGGATCCGCACCCTCAGGAAACACGCCCACCACCTGATTGGCTTGCAGAAACCTGGCCGACTGCTGAAAGAACGATGACTGCCTTCGCTGATCAGCCTCGAGTGGAAAGGCACCCATCAGCGCAACTGCCTGCTGCAATAGCGGCACCCTACTCATGTAATAGTGACAAACGAATCGCACGGGGCGACTGATCGCCGACATCAGCAGGGGAGCATCTAGCAGGCTGCGATGGTTGCTGACAATAAGCAGTCTATTCCTGGTGGGTATTCTTTCAAGATGATGCAATGACGCTGAAACTCCAGCGGCTTCAAGCAGGCTGCGAGACAGTTGCAAGGGGATGGTGCGTTTCATGCTTGCTGTCTTGCCACTCTCGGTGATGCGATCGGAGTGTGTTTGCCGAGTTCCTGTTTTTTCCGGGACTGCAGGGTCTCCTACATCAGAAAGTTTTGAATCAAGAGATGGGACAGTGCGGGCGTCAAGCCTGGCGGATCACCGCACTGTTGTGCCGTTTTGCTTCAGGCGGTTCGGGCCAGGGAGGATCTGCGCCGCCGTCCCAGCGGTTCGATCCACTCGTTCAGCTCCTGGCGGTGGCGCTGCAGGTGCGGTGCGACCCGGCACCCCAGCTGGATCTGCCCGTGATCCAGCAGCCGTCCCAGCCGCTGCATCGCCGCTTGTTCGGCCCTGGAGAAGCGACCCTGCTGGCTGAGCAGCCAGTCGATCTCGGCCTGGGTGATCACTCCGGAGCTGAGGCTCTCGAGGAACAGCTCGCCAGCAGTCATCGGTTTGTAACGGACTTGTTACATCCTGGCGGTTCGACGGGGTCTCCGCGAGGTTTGCGCCACCGATCTGCGGCTCGGATGGCCTGCTGTGACTGGGCTGCCGCGCCCCTGACGACGCTTCACGTTCCTTAATGAAACTTGCCATGATTTTGGAACGCGCGTTTCCTCCATGTCCACGACCACCCTGCTCGAATTGTTCGGCGGCTTCGCGGCCGCCTGCTTCGCCCTCTGGTTCGTCGCCATGGGCACCCCCTCCACCAAGCCTGCACCTCTGGCCGGGATCACGGCGATGGCTCCAGCTGTGAAGGCCTATCTGCAGCGCCCCGGACGCCTGGCGTCCTTCGGTCTGCTGCTGCTGCGGCTGACCATCGGCGCTCTGATGATTCATCACGGTCAGGAGAAACTCGCCGATCCCCAGCAGTTCGCCAACACCTATGTGGCCTCGCTGCATCTGCCCTTCCCGCTGTTCTTCGCCTACGCCGCCGGTTTCTCAGAGCTGATCGGTAGCTGGCTGGTGATCCTCGGCCTGTTGACTCCCCTCGGTGCCCTCGCTCTGAGCGGCACGATGGCAGTGGCGGCCTATCAGCACATCTCCACAGCCGGCTTCAACATCTATGTGCTGGAGCTGGTGCTGCTCTATCTGGGCGGCAGCCTGGCCCTGCTGTTCAACGGCCCCGGCCGCTTCTCCTTTGATGCCGGCATGGTCCCTGCCTTGCTCGATGGCCTCAGCGAGTCCGCAGCCGCTGATGCTGGTATCTCTTCAGTGGAAGCCGGCGAGCTGCGCGCCATCCCCATCAGCGTGAACTCAGGGTCCCGGGGTTGAGCCAATCAGCGCTGGGGCCGATTCCCCCTCGCTATGGGGCCACCGACTTGGCCCACCAGAACCCAGTGGCGCCAATCAGAGTGAGGGAGGGATCCTCGCCGTCATCGAGCCTCCCTCCAACGCCAAGGCCTTGAATCCACCGCTGTCGCCATGACCCCACCGCTGATCTTCGTGGTGGCCCCGGCCACGCTGCTGCCAGAAGCCACCACCACGCTGGAGGATCTCCAGGTGGCGCAGGCTTCAGGACCCTCCTCCGGTTTCTCCTTGCGGATCTTCAATCGGGGCGCCGATCACCCCGACCTGGGCGGGCTTCCAGTCGATGGCCGCCTCACTGGTGAGCAGCGCCGCAACAGCGATGGCACCCAGATCCTGTGTGACGCCCTGATCCTGCGGATCGAGCCACAGCACCACTGGCTCGGTGTCTACCAAGGCGAACCAGAGGACCCCACAAGCCTGCAGTGCCTCGATCGCGTGGCGTTGAGCGAGCTGAGCAATGCCACCTGCTGGTTTTATCCCACCCACGACGGCACGTTTCTGAGCTGGGAGCGTGGCCTTCGCCTCAGCCTGCAGCCGGGTTCGATCGCAGATTGTCCTGAAGAACTGGCTGAGGCGCCTTACGAGCGCAGCAGATTCTCCGTGCTCTGGAGCCTGCTGGGCGACGATGCAAGCCTCACCTGTGTGGGGCTCACCTACGGCGGTCAACGCCTCGACTGGCCGCTTCGAGTGATCAGCCCTGAACCGATGGCGACCTGGGGACGCTTTCGCGTTGACAGCCAGGCTGACCACACCCTTGTGGTGGAGGACTGTCTGACGGTCTTCCCAGCTCCGCACTGAGCGGCCTTATGTTTCAGGGCCGCCCGAAGATGACGCCGCTCCACTCCGTGGCGGTAAAGACCGGTCTGGCCTCAGTCGTTGTGCCCAGAACTGAAATGACTGGGAGCAGATGCAATCAGGACGTCCGCCAATGATCAATAGATCGATCAGCACAGGCTGCTGTACGACTCTCACTTGCCTGAAATGGAGCACCGACGGCGAACTCGCGGCTTTTGATCTCCACTCAGTCCTAGGCCGACTGGCGCGGGTCGATCAGCATGGCGCCGCGATCTGGGGGAACAATCTGGATCTCGAACCCTGTCCTTCGATCAGCTGAACGACATGGTCAGTTGCGGTTCAGCCCAAGCCGCTTTGCCAGCAGAGCCAGGTTGGCCCGAGCAGCAGGGATGGCTGTCGAGATCAGCTTGGCTCTCTCTCCGGCCGGAGACCATGCGGTGAGAACCCCACCCGATGGGCTGCGAGCCCTGTACATCCGCTTCCAGGCGCCGTTGATGAGGGCCCCGCAGCCGCTTGCGATCAACGGCCATTGCGCTTGAGGGCCAGGACACCGCTTCGCGGAAGGAGGGCTGCTGATCGAGATGCAGTGGTTCTGGAATGGGCCCCAGCCTTGCAAGAGCTGGCCAGGAATCGCTGGCCTGCCTACGTCGCCGTGAAGGATTGCAGCGATACCAGGCCGGAATAGTGACAGACCTTAAGAATTGCTTTAGGTTTTGGCTGTGCTGGAGCTGCCGGTGGTCCAATCCTTTTCAATTCTCGCCGCCACCGGTATGGCAGGGCTGGCCCTGGTGGGCCTCTCCATCGCCTTCCTGTTCTGAGCAGCCTGTAGTTCAGAGCCGCTGCATGCGGCCGGGGCTAAGCGGTGCCGGCTGTGATCCAACATTCTTGGATCCATTCCAGCCGAAGTTGTTGCCCCTCGATCCCACCACTCTTCGGGCCCTGCCGAGCACGCCAGCGCTGAGCGGAGTGCTCGAAGCCCTTGCCTTCTTTCGGGATCCTGATTTCGCCCGCTCACGCTTCGAGCGCTATGGCGATGTGTACGAAACCAGCCTGCTGGGGCAACGGACCGTCTTCATTCGCGGTGGCCAGGCGATCAGCGACCTGTTTGGCCAGGGTGATGCGGTCCAGGGCTGGTGGCCAGACAGTGTGCGAGAGCTGTTGGGGCCCCTGTCACTGGCGAACCGCAATGGTGCCGATCACAAGGCCCGCCGTCGCGTGGTGGGTCAGCTGTTCACCTCTGCTGCCCTCAAGCGCTACGGCCCGTCCATCGTGGCGCTGGTCAATGACTTCAGCCAGGAGCTGATCGCCGCGGAAGCTCCCCTGGCCCTCGTGCCCAAGCTGCGCCGTTTTGCCTTCAGCGTGATAGCGAGCACGGTGCTGGGGCTGGACCCCGCCGATCGCGAGGCCCTGTTCGTGGATTTCGAGACCTGGTGCCAGGGCCTCTTCTCGCTTCCACTGGCGTGGCCCGGCAGCCCCTACGCCCGTGCCCGCCAGGCCCGCCAACGTCTGCTCAGGCGCCTGGGTTCTGTGCTCAAGACGGCGCAAGCCGCCATGGAGTCCGGAGCGCCCCTCGCCGCCGGCGGCCTTGATCTTCTGGCCGGAGGCCTGGATGAAGTTGGTTTGCCGCTGAGCGACGACGACGTGGCGGAGCAGCTCCTCCTGCTGCTGTTCGCCGGCTACGAAACCACCGCATCCGCCCTGAGCTGCCTGCTTCTGACCCTGCTGCAACACCCAGCCGAGCTGGCCTGGCTGCAGGAGGAGCTCGACAGCTTGCCGTGGCCTCCTTAGGAGGGTGAGGCTGCGGCCACCACCGACGCCCTGCGGGCTCCGCGACTTGATGCGGTCGTCAAGGAAGTGATGCGGCTGACCCCACCGGTAGGAGGTTTCTTCCGCCGCACCAAGCAGCCCATCGCCCTGGCGGGTGTGCTGGTGCCTGCCGATCGGGTGGTGCAGGTGAGCATCGCTGCCAGCCAACGCCATGGGGCCGATCCAGAGGATCTGGCGATGTTCAGGCCGCAGCGGCACCTGGCTGGTGACAGCGCGGCCACCTGGCTGCCGTACGGAGGCGGTGAGCGGGTGTGCCTGGGCAAGGCGCTTGCGGAGCTGGAGATCCGACTGCTGGCGTTGGGTCTGCTCAAACAGCTGACGTTGGAGCTGGAAGGGGATCAGGACCTGACGCTCAGGGTCATTCCCAGCCCCTCGCCGGCGGATGGCTTGCTGGTGCGCCCCTCTTCCAGAGCCAGCTGAGCCTGCAACCACACGAGCACGGGTGCCTCGGACTGGAACTGGCTGCTGTTCAAGCCGCAGCTGTGGCGAGCGAATTCCACGGACCAGGCGAACCGTGGCCACGCTAAACATTTCTTCACACTAGGCTAAGGAAAAGATTTTTCCCTCCTTGAACGACCTTCTGGCTGCTGTCTACCTGATCTTCTTCGCGCTGATCGCCGGTGGAGCTTTCGCCTTGATGAGCCAGAACATGCGCGTCTCAGCTTCGCTGCCTTCTGCCCAAAAAAGTAGTTCCAGGCCAAAGCGCCATCCCGAGGCTCCCGAGCCCGGAGATGAGGTGCTTTATGTCGACCTCAGCCGGGAGCGGCTGGAGGAGCTTTACCAGAAGGCTTCGTAAATCGTCTCGCTATATCTCTCGGCTTGCTTGCTTCTATCCCGGAAGACTCAATAGCCCTCCCAGCCAAAAAGTGACCACAGGCAACCCCTTGGGGGAACTCAATATATCTATTCCTACAAATCTGGGTATCAATGCAGAGGGCTTGTGGCAGTTCAGTGCCGATGAGGCCCGTTCTCAAGCCATCTGTGTGCAATACCCACGTCCCGCCTGTAAGGAGAGACGCAAATCTTGGACAAGGGGATCAAGCGGAGACAACGTCCAGATCAACGGCAACCTGTTGGTGGGCAAGGCCTACACCGCCCAGCTGGGTCTGCAGCCCGGCGGTGAGTTCGAGATCAAGCTTGGCCGCAAGCAGATCAAGCTCATCCCCCTGGGCAGCACCGACGACGAGGATTGAAGCCAGCAGAGCTTCAGCTGCCGGGGCGTCGCTGACCCAACGCCAGCACTTCCAGCGCCTGGCCCTGCTGCTCCTGTCGCAGCGCCTCCGGTGCCTCGATGCGCAAGGCGCTGCCGTGGGAGAAGAGCCAGCGGCGCAGGGCCATGCCGCGGGCCAGGATCCAGGGCGGCAGGTCAATCTCCAGCGGATGGGGATGGCTGTCGCCGCTGGCATTGGGCGCCAGCACCTGGGACAGGGCCGGATGCACCCAGTCCGCTGCCCTGCCCTGGGCTCCTGAATCGGGCTCTGCCTGCTGGGCTGGCCGTTCCACCCGGATCTGATTGAGGGGAACGGGGATCTGCCCCTGGCGAATGGCGGCGTAGGCCTCGCTCTTGCAGGAGCAGCGCAGGGTCTGCAGCTGGCGGTGCCGCTGCTCGGCGCTGGCCTGGCAGAGACCGTCCTGGGCCTGGAGGTCATCGCCCAGCTCAATCCCGCCGCAGTGATGCAGCAAGCGCTGCAGGCGGCTGATCGCCTGCTGGTGCTCGCTGGCATTGCGGCGGCCGCGGGCCTCGGCCTGCAAGAACACCAGCCGCTCCAGCCGCTCGCTCTGCAGCAGCCCATGGGGCCGGCCGATGGCATCGGCCTCCCAGGCCAGGTGCCACAGCCCACCAGAGAAGACCAGCTGCAGCGGCCAGATCCGCACCTCTTCTCCCCTGCTCTGCTCATGGGATGGCCCCAAGCGCAGCAGGCGCACGCGCCGGTGCTCCAGGATCGCCGTCTCGATCAGCTCGGCCTGGCCCGGTTCCGCCAGCGTGCCCCGCTTCAGGCTCTCTGCACCGGGATGGGCGCCATCAAGAACGGTGCGCAACGGCGGCGCGGCCGTCACCTCGATGCCGCCCCAGGCCAGGCGTTCCTCCAGCTCACGCAGCAGATCCAGCGCCGTCGGATCCCCCAGCCGCTGGGCCACGTGCTGCACCACACCATGGATCTCCACCAGCCGCGGCGCCGACAGCAGGGCCGTGCCGAGGCAGTAGCCATGGCGCGGGTTGTCGTGGTGGGGCCGAAAGCCATAGGGCGTGAGCGTTTTCTCGATGTCCTTGCGCAGCGTTGCCAGCTCACCGGGGCCATGGCCGCCGGGGATCTCGGCGAGGTGCTCCAGCAGGTGCCGCTGCATCGCCATCGCCCCCGGCCCCTCCGCCGGACGGTCAAAGGGCGTCTGCAGCAGATGGCGCAGCAGCGTCATCACCCGCACGAACACCGGCGCATCAGCCATCGGTGGATAGCAGCCATGGACGCCGCCGCTGCGGGGCGCCTGCTCGCCACCAGGCGCCTCCAGTCGCTGTAGGGGCTGAATGGCCGTGGAAACGGAGGTGGCCCAGAAGAACCCCTGACCCTCCAGCCAGGCCAGATCGCGGCGCACGGCGTCGGCATCGCCGTAGCAGACCCCATGGAGTGTGCGCAGCAGCGCTGCTGCACGCTCGGCCAGATCACCCCCGGGCAACGGTGAAACGAGCGTCTCCAGGGCCTCGCGGCTGCCCTGCTCGGTCGTCGCCAGATCGGGATGATCGGCCAGCAGCTTGAGCAGATAGAGCAGCCGCTCGAGATCGAGCAGGCGGGAGTGGCCGTGCAGCTGCAGCTGCTGCTGGCGGTTGCAGGCGGCGCTGATGCGGCGGTTGAGGCGCGAGAGCTCACTGCGCAGGAAGGAGGGTGAGGTCGCCCTGATGGGTGGGCTGAACGGCCACCACCGAGGCAAAGCCCTCCGCCCGCCCCGGCCCGAATGCCTCATCCGCCAGGGAGGCGGCCATGCGCCGAATCACCGGGGTGGGCACGGGCCGCTCCCGCTTGGCGTTCCAGCGCAGGCACGTGCTCAGCGGTGTGAACAGCCACCAGCCGATCCACTCCACCGGCCGCGGCAGGGCCAGGTGCTGGGTGATCGCCAGCCGCCAGGGCCGCTCGGCATGGGTGGCATCCACGATCACCGGCATGCCGGCCGCCACCGCACCGATCAGCCGCTCGTGCAGCCGCTGTTGGATCGACGGCCAGGGGCCCTGCACCGCCGGGTCGCCGAACACCTCAGCGCGGATCGCATCGGTGGAGAGCACCACCGCCGGTTGCCCCTCAGGCCCTGCAATCAAAGGGGCGAGAGCCAGGGCGGTGGTGGTCTTACCGCTGGCGGGCGGGCCGATCAGCAGGTGACAGCGCAGGGGCTCCATTCCTGCAGGGTGAAGGCGCTGGCGTGCAGCGGCAACAGCCGGCAACCAACCAGAGGCGCCGGCCTAGTGAGGGCAGGGGATCTCGGCGGGCTGGGTTCTTCGCGGGGGGAAGGGTGGACGGGGGGGCGAAAGGAGCAAGGCTGTTTGCCCCGTTCTGCTGCCGCGCTGCTGTGCCTTTCCAGCTCTCTGCTGCTGTTATGACGCCTGCGCGGCGGCGGCGCAAGGCCTACAGGCCGCCCGAGATGTTGGTGAACCTGCACGTGCTGGATCTGATGGAGGTGAGCGGCAGCCAGATGCGTGCCGCCAGTGCCCTGTCGATGCACAAGACCACGGTGAGCCGCAGCTACTGGGACCTGGCCGAGCAGTTCCGCCTCCAGCCCGCGCGCGGCCCCCGCAAGGTGTGCCGCTGGGGTCTGAGCACCAGCGTGCGCTTCCTGCGGATGGCCAGCAGGGCTCATCGCCTGGACGATGGCCGGCTGCGGCTGGCCACCGATGCGCAGCACCAGTCACTGCTTGATGGCTTACCCGGGGTGCTGCAGGTGCCGCCCTGCTTCCACCCCGCCGGCGACTGGGCCACGCTGGTGGCCCAGGGGGTGATCGATGGGGCCCTCGTCTCCTCCCTGTGCCACGACCAGGAGCTGGCGCAAGGGGATCTGCCGCAGTGGCCAGGGGTGCAGGTGCAGACGCTTGGGACGTTGCCGCTGCAGCTGGTCACCGCTCAGCGCTGGGCCGACGTGTGGGCTGAGCAGGTGCTGGTTCCTGCCGCCCAGGTGATGCCGCTGCTGCATGGGCAGCTGGAGGCCTGTTTCGGCGAGCTGGAGCGCGCCTCACGAGCCTGGCAAGACCCCCAGGATTGGCTGGAGCAGCTGCACCAGCGGCCCGTCGCGGTGCCGGTCTGCCCGGCCATGGCCCCAAAGGACTGGTGGCGGGAGCAGGGTGTGGCGCCGGTGGCCCATCGGCTGAACCTGCAGGAGCAGTTGTGGTTGCTGCTGCCGGAGGATCTGGAGCCACCAAGAGCAGCCAGGGCGACGTTGCGAGCGATGCAGCGCCGGGCATTCAGGGCTGTGGTCAGAGGGGAGGAAGCGCTGCTGGAGCTGGCGCAGACGGCGGTAGTCGCCGATGGCCCGTCAGCGCACGACTGCCTGACCAGTGATCAGCTGTCGCCAGGAGCAGTGCCTACAGGCTTGGGCAACGAAAGATCGGCTGGCAACAACAGCAGATAAGAGGCGAACTATGCAGAGGGTGCATAGTCGTGGGCGTTGATGGTCGACTGCTGCCCCGGTGCTGCAAAACGGCTTCTGGCGGGTGCAGACTGACAGCAGTGGCAACCTGTTCCCCATGCCAAGCCAGCGGCGAGAGATCGTCTCTGGAGAGGGGGAGCAATAGCCCATGGGAGTGACTGGGATGCAATCCCTGCCTCGCCTGAAACCAGGAGCCGTGGTGCGCTGCCGCACCCGCCGCTACCTGGTGGAGAGCGTGCAGCCGGAGAAGAAGAAGGACCGCAAGCCAGGCTGCGACACGGTGGTGTCGATGGCCTGCATGGAGGACCAGGCGATCGGCCAGCGCCTCACGGTGTTCCTGGAGCGGGAGATCGACTTTGAGGTGCTGGGCGAGAGCAGTTGGGAGGTGGTGGCCCAGCGGGGCTTCGATCAACCGCGCCAGTTCTCCGCCTACCTCAACACCCTGCGCTGGAACTGCGTCACCGCAACCGACGCCGAGCTCTTCCAGGCACCGTATCGAGCCGGCATCGACGTGAAGGCCTACCAGCTCGAACCACTGCGCAAGGCCCTGCAGATGCCGCGGATCGGCCTGTTCATCGCCGACGACGTGGGCCTGGGCAAGACGATCGAGGCCGGCCTGATCCTGCGGGAGATGCTGCTGCGCCAGCGCATCCGCCGGGTGGTGATCAGCAGCCCACCCTCGGTGCTGAGGCAGTGGCAGGAGGAGATGGCTCAGCGTTTCGGTCTGGCGTTCACGGTGATGGACCGGGCCTATGTGGCCCAAGTGCGCCAGGAGCGGGGCTATGGCACCAACCCCTGGAGCACGGGCAGCCGCTTCCTGATTTCTCACGCCCTTTTGCGCAACAGCGACTACGCCACCCCCCTGATGACCTGGTTGGACCAGGGCCGGGGCGATGACGACCAGGCACCGCTGCAGAGCCTGCTGATCCTCGATGAGGCCCACAACGCGGCGCCAGCCAGCAACAGCCTGCGCTACGCGATCGATTCAGGCTTGACGCGGAGCCTGCGGGATCTGGCACCGCGCTTTGAGCACCGGCTCTTCCTCAGCGCCACGCCCCACAACGGCCACAGCAACAGCTTCACGGCGCTGCTCGAGCTGCTCGACCCGGCCCGGTTCACGCGGGGGGTGCCGTTTGAGCAGGCCGATCTCGATGCTGTGCTGGTGCGCCGGCTCAAGGACGACCTACGCCGCATCGGCGAAGACTTCCCCGAACGGATTGTGGAGCCGCTGCGAATACCCAAGGGCTCACTCGCACCCGACACGCCGGAGCTGGCCCTCTCGCGCCTGCTGCAGAAATACCGCAAGCAGCGGGAGCAGCGACTGCTGGCGGAGAGTGCCACCAAACGCCAGCTGAATGCCGATCGGCTGGTGATCACCAACTTGCAGAAGCGGCTGCTCAGCTCAGTGGAGGCCTTCGCGCGCACGCTGGCGGTGCACCAGCGCACACTGGAGAGCATGCAGCAGCAGCGCGATGCCCAGCTGGAGCTGCTCCAGGGCGGCGTGGATGCCGACAGCGAGCTGGCGGAACTGAGCGATGAGGAGGTGCTGGGGCTGGAGGAGGCCCAGACCCGATCAGCCCTGCGCCAGACACTGGCCGCCGATCAGAGCGATCAGCAGCTACTGGAGGAGATGGCCAGGATCGCCGCCACCCATCGCCAGCGTCCCGATCCGCGCATCGCCCTGCTGGCGCAGTGGCTGCGAGAGCACCTCTGCCCAGGGCTGGGGACCAGGGATCCGCAGTGGCTGCCCACGCGGCTGCTGCTCTTCACCGACTATGTCGATACCAAGCGCTACCTCGAACGCCAGCTCATTGAGCTGCTCGGCGAGGCGGAAGAACAGCGGCGGGTGGGGAGCTTCAGCGGCGGTATGAGCGAAGACAACCGCGAGAAGCTCAAGGCCCAGTTTAACGCCGACCCCGACCAGGAACCGCTGCGCATCCTGATCGCCACCGATGCGGCGCGGGAGGGCGTGAACCTGCAGAACCACTGCAAACACCTGATCCACTTCGATATTCCCTGGAACCCCAGCAAGCTGGAGCAGCGCAACGGCCGCATCGACCGCAAGCTGCAGCAGGCCCCCCAGGTGTGGTGCCACTACTTCCTGCTGGACGACCGACCGGAAGACCGGGTGATGGAGGTGCTGGTACGCAAAACCGAGGTGATCCGCCAGGAGCTGGGATCCCTGTCACCACTGCTGCAGCGGCAGGTGGATGAAGCCCTGGAGGGCGGCATCGACCTGGAGCAGCTCGATGCCGTTCAGGGTCAACTCGAAGGCATGGATGCGGCCACCAGTGAGCGCGGCGCCCTGCTGAGCCGTGCCCGTGAGGAGCTGGAGGCCAGCCGGCGCGTGGAAGCTCTCGAGCAGCAGCAGGACGGCCTGCGCCAGCTGCTGGTCAAGTCGCAGCAGTGGCTGGCCTTCGCGCACGATCCCTTCCGGCAGGCGCTGAACTGTTCGCTGGAGCTTCTGGGTGTGAGTGGCCTGGAGCCCCACACCGATGAGCGGGGCCAGCCTTGCTGGCGCCTTGCCAACCCAGAAGAACTGGTGGCCCAGACCCGCGACCGGAGCTGGGAGAGCACGCTCGACAGCCTGCGCGGCGTGAAGCCAACCCGTGCCTATCTGAGCGAGTGGCGGCAGGATCATCCGGTGCGGCCGGTGATCTTCTCCGATCCAGGCCGGCTCAGTGCCGAGTCGGTGCATCTGCATCTGGAGCACCGGCTGGTGCAGCGTCTGCTGAGCCGCTTCCTGGCCCAGGGGTTCCTGCATCACGAACTCAGCCGGGCCTGTGTGCTGCCCGGCCGCGATCCTCAGCCGCGGGTGATTGTGCTGGGGCGGTTGTCGCTGTTCGGCCAGGGAGCAGCCAGGCTGCACGACGAGCTGATCACGGTGATGGCCGACTGGCATCCCGGTGCCGATCGCGCGTCTGCCCTGCAGCCCCTGGACCAGCAGCAACGGGAAGCGGTGTGGCCGCTGCTCCAGCAGGCGCTTGCCGGAGCAGCTGATGCGACCTTGCCGGCGGTCGACTCCGGTCGGTTTCAGGCGGAGGCCGCGGCCGATGTGGACGCGCTGCTGCCCCATCTGCAGCGGGAGTCGGAGGCGGCGCTGGAGGCGGCCTCGGCCCTGCTCAAGCAGCGCGGCAGCATCGAGGCCGAGGCGCTCAAGGATGTGCTGCGCAGCCAGCGCAGGCGCATCAACGCCACCCTGCGCCAGCGCACCCGTGAGCTGGCCAAGCTCGACAAGCAGGCCGCGGCAGCGGATCCAACGGCCCTGATCCCCGGCCTGGAGGAGCAGATCGATGTGCCCGCTCTGGATCTGGCCAAGCTCTCCAGCCAGGAACGCCGCCAGCTGGCGGCCGACCAGCGCCACTGGCAGCGGCGCCTGGAGACGATCGAATCCGAACTGAGCAGCGAGCCAGCAAGGATCAAGGCCAACTACGAGGTGGTGACCCACCGCCTGGAGCCAGCCGGGCTTGTGTATCTGTGGCCGATCAGTGGGTAGGCCATGAAGCGTTCCGCCTCTCCGCCATGGTCGCCCCGCTACAGCTACGGCGACGCGCTGGTGGGCGATCTCTGCGCGGTGGCGGACGCCCGGGCGCGGGTGGAACTGTTGCCCCTGCCCGCGGATGAAAGCCTGCGTCTGCGCCATGCGGCCTATCAACGCAGCACCCGCAGCAGCACTCGCATCGAGGGCAACCCCCTCGACGACCAGGCGGTGCGTGTGGCGATTGCCACCGCTGATCGCGAGGGCAGCCAGGCCGAACAGGAGGTGCGCAACTATTGGCGTGCGCTCGACCGTGTGGAGGAATGGGCCCAGGGCAGCAGCCCGCTCAGCGAGGCCTGGATCCAGTAGCTGCATGCGGTGGTGATCGTGCGGGGCCGCGGCCGCAGACGGCAGCGCACCCCATTCCGCGACGAGGAAGTGCCGGTGGTGGACACGGTCAGCCGGCGCATTGATTACGCCCCTCCCAGGCCAGAGGATGTTGTCCCGCTGATGCAGCAGCTCTGCCAGTGGTGGCAAGCAAGCGAGCAGCTGCCGCCGCTGATCCGCTCAGCCCTGCTCAGCCATCGCTTCATCTCCATCCACCCCTTCCCGGATGGCAATGGCCGCTGCGGGCGCCTGCTGGCCACGGCATCGCTGTGGCGCAGCGGCTACGCCTTCCGGGGATTCCTGAGCTTCGAGGAGTGGTTTGCCGCGGATCGGGGGAGCTACTACGCGGCACTGCAACTGGGCTGCCCCGTGGACTTCTACGAAGGCCGCCACGACCCGGATCACACCCCCTGGCTCCGCTATTTCTGCCAGGTGATCCGCCAGGCCGCGGTTGATCTGGCCGCCAGAGCGGAAGGCCTGCAGGCCCGGCAGGAACGACCGGATCCTCATCCCTGGGAAGGGCTGGATCGCCGCAGCCAGCAGCTGCTGACGCGCTTGCGCGCGCGTGTGGCCGCCGGAGAGGCCGAAGCTGCCCAGTTCAGGCCCGGCGACCTGGAGGAGTGGTTTGCCGTCTCGCCGACAACGGCGCAGGACTGGCTGCGCGACTGGCAGGAGCAGGGGCTGCTGGAACCTGCCAGGCCCGGCCAGCGGATCCGCAGCTGGCAACTGCGGGAACCCTGGCTGGCGTGGGTGATAGGCCAACTGGAGCGAGAGGAATAAGCCAAGTGAATCGACTACTCCATCCCCCTTCCAAGCCAAGCTTCCCAGTGATGGACAGCCTTAAGGTCAAAAAATAAGACAAGTCGCCGATCAGCGTTAGCCCCCATTTCCCGCCTGCATGCCCCGCCATACCCCCACCACCGACCCCGAGCTGAAGGCCCACAGGGAGTGGCTCGGCTACCTGCAGCCGGTGGGCCTGGTGGTGGCGCCGGCGGCCATGCTGGAGGCGGGCTGGGTTGTGGCCCGCAGCGGCAGCGAGCTGATCGAGCGGCAGGAGCGTTACCGCGAAGCCCTCGAACCGCTCGGCGCCCCGGCCGACTCCGGCGACAGCGACACAGGAGCAGGTGACAAGGACACTGCCCCCAAGGGCTTCCGATCTCTGGCGGAGCTGCTCACGGAGCACCTCGGCTGGGATGCCGAGCAGCTCGATACCAGCCCCGAGGCAATCGAAGCCCACACCAAGGAGCTGCCGGAGCTGGGCGAAACCCTGAAGCCCACCGCCGTGGTGCCAGCCGCCTCGGGTGAGGGTGCCCAGCTGCTGGTGATCGAGCTGCCCCTGGCTGCGGCCTTCGATCAGAAGACCACCGATGGCGAGCACCTCTGGCGCGCCAGTGCCCAGGAGCGCCTGGAGCGGCTGCTGCGCGAGAACGGCGTGGAAGCAGGCCTGCTGTTCAACGGCCGCCAGCTGCGGCTGGTGGTGGCACCAAAGGGCGAGAGTTCGGGCCATCTCACCTTCACGCTGTCGGAGCTGGCCGAGGTGAGCGGCCGGCTGATGTTCTCGGGGCTGGATCTGCTGCTGGGGCAGAGCCATGTGTTCCTCGATCCCGACGGCACCCGCCTGGCGGATGTGCTCAAGAAGAGCCGCAGCTTCCAGGCGGTGGTGAGCAATGCCCTGGCCGATCAGGTGCTGGCGGCGCTGTGGGATCTGCTGCGCGGCTTCCAGCAGGCCGATGAACTGGCCCAGCGCCAGGACGCTGAACTGCTGGGTGATCTGCCGCAGCGGGATCCGCAGCAGCTCTACGGCGGCCTGATCACCGTGCTGATGCGACTGGTGTTCCTGCTCTATGCGGAAGACGAGGCGCTGATGCCCGCCGATGCGGTGTACGAGCAGAACTACAAGGTGAGCGGCATCTACGAGCAGCTGCAGCGCGACGCAGCCGAATATCCCGACACGATGGAGCAGCGCTACGGCGCCTGGGCGGGGCTGATGAGCCTGTGCCGGCTGGTGTTCGATGGCGGCGGCCCCAGTGAGAACTACCTGCCGGCGCGCAAGGGCCAGCTGTTCAACCCCGCCGAGTACCCGTGGCTGGAGACGCCCTGGATCAGCGATGGGGTGGTGCTGGCGGTATTGCGCAACCTGCTGATCGTGAACGGCGAGCGCATCAACTACCGGGCGCTGGATGTGGAGCAGATCGGCTCGGTGTACGAGGGGATCATGGGCTATGCAGTGCGGCGCATTCCTGGTCGCTGCATCGGCCTCAAGAGCAAGCCCCAGGGCGCCAAGAAGCAGCTCACGACGGCGGTGGATCTCGATGCCCTGCTGGCCCTGCCTGGCGCGAAGCGCAAGGCGTGGCTGGAGGAGGAAGCGGCCACCACCCTGCCTTCGAAATCAGCGACTGCCCTGAAGGCCGCAGCCACGGAGGCCGAGCTACTGGAAGCGCTGGCGCCGCGGATCAACCGCGAGCTGTTCGATGGGCCCCAGGCCGCCGGCAGCCTGGTGTTCCAGCCCACCGAGGAACGGCGCCGCAGCGGCAGCCACTACACGCCCCGTGCCTTGACGCGGCCGATCGTGGAAGAGGCGCTGCGCCCCTGGCTGGAGCGCTGCGGCGGCAAGCCCACCGTGGCCCAGATCCTGGAGTTGAAGATCTGCGATCCGGCCATGGGCTCCGGTGCGTTTCTGGTGGAGTGCTGCCGCTACCTGGCCGAACTGCTGGAGCAGGCCTGGGCCCGTGAAGGATTGCCGGAGGCATTGAAACCAGGTGGCGCGGCCCTCGGAGAAGAACCGCTGATTTACGCCCGCCGGCTGATTGCCCAGAGCTGCCTGTACGGAGTCGACAAGAACCCCTTCGCGGTGAACCTGGCCCGCCTGAGCCTGTGGCTGGTGAGCCTGAGCAAGGACGCACCGTTCACGTTTGTGGATCACGCCCTGAAGTGCGGCGATTCCCTGGTTGGCATGGAGCGATCCGAGATCGAGAAAGCCTTGAAGGGCGCCAGCCTGCAGCGCGACCTGCAGATGGCTTACCTCGATCAGGTGCGCCAGCAGGAGGCCCGCAGCTTCGCCCTGTTCCATGCCGACAGCCGCAGCGATGCCGACGATGCCCAGAAGCGCCAGGCCCTCGACGATCTGAACGCGAGCACCGCCTACCTGCGCACGGTGGGTGATCTGCTGGTGGCCGCGTTCTTCAACGGCAAGAAGCCGAAGGACCGTGAGGAGCTGAAGAACATCTACCTGGAGGCCACGCTGCAGCACAGCTCAGCAGAGGAGCTGGAGGCTGAACTGGCTGAGCCGCTGGAGCGGCTGCGTGAGGGCGAGAAGGGGATTCAGCCTTTGCACTGGCAGCTGGCCTTTCCCGATGTGTTCGGGCGAGACCAGCCGGGCTTCGACGTGTTCGTGGGCAATCCGCCGTTTGCTGGCAAGAACACCATCGCCGAAGGCAGCCCCGACGGCATCCTCGACTGGTTCAAGCAGCTGCACGCCGAGAGCCACGGCAACGCCGACCTGGTGGCCCACTTCTTTCGGCGCTGCTTCGATCTTCTGCGGCCAGGCGGATCGCTGGGCCTCATCGCCACCAACACCATCGCCCAGGGCGATACGCGCAGCACCGGCCTGCGCTGGATCTGCCTGAATGGCGGCACGATCTACGCCGCCCGCAAGCGCTACAAATGGCCCGGCGTCGCTGCCGTAATAGTCAGCGTGGTCCATCTTTTCAAGGGAAAGTACGCAGGCGAGAAGAAGCTGAACGGACGGCGCGAGAATCAGATTAGCGCCTTTCTTTTTGCCAAGGGAGGACACGATGATCCGAGGCCTCTAGCCGCAAATGACTCCAGGAGTTTTGTTGGAAGCTACGTTCTTGGCATGGGATTTACCTTTGACGATTCGACCCAGGCCGACGACGAAACGCCGGGCATACCGATTCCAATAGCGACGATGCGTCGACTAATTGCTAAGAATCCGAAAAATTGCGAGGTAATTTATCCCTATATTGGTGGCGAGGAAGTGAATAGTAGTCCCATTCACTCTCACCACCGCTATGTAATCAACTTCGGCGAGCAATCCGAGGATAAGTGCAGGGAATCGTGGGGCGATCTAATGGAGTTACTGGAAAGAAAGATGCGCGGAGGGCGTGGATCACACTCAACCGCTCCATGGTGGCAGTATGAACGCAGAAGGCCGGAATTGTATAAGGGCGCCTCGAAAATTCGGCGTTTGCGATGGGAAAGTCTAAACACAAAAAGCCGCACAGAGGCGGCTTTGCACGAGTTTTCGAGAGAGTCTTTTGATCAGATCGTCAAGATAATCATGGATTTC
>JBILNZ010000041.1:0-28863 GCA_044374745.1 Prochlorococcaceae cyanobacterium
ACCAGCTCGTCGCCTCTCAGCGACTCAGAAAACTTACATCACCGCCGGCTCTCGCCTCTCAGTTCCGTAAGCCGCGCTCGCCTCTCGGCCCGCGCAGTCCAAAATCATAACACGCCCCTACCCCCCCCTTCGCCACTCATCCCTCTCTCCCTTCTGCCGTTCCTCGGCTGGGATGCCGGTTTGCAGCACCGTTTCTAGGGTCTGGGCAGGAGCGCGCGCAATGCGCGGCAGAAACGCAATGGCACGCCAATTCAGCCAGGAACAGCTGAGGGTCCGGCCCAGCTCCAGGGAAACGGCAATTGTGGAAAGCGCCAAGGAACATTTCGAGCGCACCCTGGTCCGCGTACGCGGAGAGCTGGTGGGCTCCGTGGCAGCCCTGGAACACCCCAACAAAAGCGCCGCAGCCAACTACGGCGAGGTGTTCCTGCGGGACAACGTGCCGGTGATGCTCTACCTCCTGGTGCAAGGGCGTTACGAGATTGTGCGCAACTTCCTCAGCACCTGTCTCGACCTGCAAAGCAAGACCTACCAGACACGCGGCGTCTTCCCAACCAGCTTCGTGGAAGAGGACGGCCAGCTGCTCGCCGACTACGGCCAACGGTCAATCGGGCGGATCACCTCTGTGGATGCCAGCCTTTGGTGGCCGGTGCTGTGCTGGCTCTATGTGCGCCGCAGCAAGGACCTGGACTTTGGCACCAGCCAGCCGGTGCAACGGGGAGTGCAGCTTCTGCTTGATCTGGTGCTCCATCCCACCTTTGAAGGCACGCCGGTGCTGTTTGTGCCGGACTGTGCCTTCATGATCGATCGTCCCATGGACGTGTGGGGGGCACCACTGGAAGTGGAAGTACTGCTCTATGGCTGCCTGCGCAGCTGTTGCCAGTTGATGGAGCTCGCCCAGAACAACTCCAGGAGTCGCCTGCTGGAGCAGCGCCTGGTGCTCAGCCGTCAGTGGCTGCGCGACCTGCGCCGCTTCCTGTTGAAGCACTACTGGGTCACCAGC
This sequence comes from Prochlorococcaceae cyanobacterium, assembly GCA_044374745.1. GTDB lineage: Bacteria > Cyanobacteriota > Cyanobacteriia > PCC-6307 > Cyanobiaceae > NIES-981. The sequence goes on from JBILNZ010000041.1 coordinate 1,001, forward strand.
AAGACGATGCAGGTGCTGCGCAGGCGACCAACGGAGCAATATGGCGATCAACAACATGAAAACGAATTCAATGTGCAGCCCCAGGTGATCCCTCCCTGGCTGCAGGACTGGCTGGAGAACAGGGGGGGATACCTGATCGGCAACATGCGCACAGGCCGCCCCGATTTCCGCTTCTACAGCCTTGGTAATTCACTGGCCTGCCTGTTCGAGATTCTGGCCCCACCCCAGGAAAGGGCCCTCTTTCGCCTGGTGTTGCACAACCGCGAGCATCTGATGGCCCAGATGCCGATGCGAATCTGCCATCCACCAATGGAGTTGGAGGAATGGGCCGACAAAACCGGCTCGGATCCAAAAAACTGGCCTTGGAGCTACCACAACGGCGGTCACTGGCCAAGCCTGCTCTGGTATCTCACCAGCGCAGTGTTGATCCATGAGCAACGCTATCCCCGCGCCGACGTGCTGTTGATGGGCCAGATGCGGGCGATGCTGGAAGAGTGCTATTGGAGCCAGCTCAACCAATTGCCACGCCAACAATGGGCTGAATACTTTGATGGCCCCACAGGGACCTGGGTAGGCCAACAGGCCCGCACGTATCAGACCTGGACCATTGTGGGCTTCCTTCTCCTACATCATTTTCTAAGGGTGCAACCAGCAGATGTGAGTCTGCTCGACCTGGGTCCTTAGGCCAACAGAAGTTGCGCCATAACATAAAAAACCGCGGCCTAAGCCGCGGTTTTATCAACCAAAGAAAAGTGGAATTACAAAGAATAATCAGAAAAGCCCAAGGGTAAGAGACTTATCGATCGGCAACGCAGCTCCGATACCCAGATAGATGGTGAAAAAGGTGCCGAACAGAAATACCGACATCGCCACAGGGCGACGGAAGGGATTTTGGAACTTGTTGAAACTCTCGATGAACGGCACAAGCATCAGCCCAAGGGGAATCATGGTCTGCAAGGCAATCCCGAGGAGCTTGTTGGGCACCACCCGAAGAATCTGGAACACGGGATAGAGGTACCACTCAGGCAAAATTTCCAGAGGAGTGGCGAAGGGATCAGCCTTATCGGCCAACATGGCCGGGTCCAACACAGCCAGGCCAACGATGCAACCGATAGTTCCCAGGATCACCACCGGGAACATGTAGAGAAGATCATTGGGCCAAGCGGGCTCACCGTAATAGTTGTGGCCCATGCCCTTAGCTAATTTGGCCCTCAGAGCGGGGTCGCTGAGATCAGGCTTCTTGAGGATGTGCATGACAGGTTGCCCAGTAGGGAAAAACTAGAGCGGGAAGAAGCAAACGGAGAAATCTTGAAGGAATTACAGCCAAGTGGTAGCTGCACTGCCTAGAGGGGGCCGGAAATGCCCTGCTTGCGAATCATCAGGAAGTGCATCAGCATGAACACAGCAAGCAGCCAGGGCATCACAAAGGTGTGGAGGCTGTAAAAACGGGTCAGTGTGGCCTGGCCCACGCTTTCACCGCCACGCAGCAGCTCAACCATGAAGTCGCCGACCACGGGCACAGCTGCTGGTACACCGCTGACGATCTTCACAGCCCAGTAACCGACCTGGTCCCAAGGGAGGGAATACCCGGTAACCCCAAAGCTCACGGTGATCACAGCCATGGTCACGCCGGTGACCCAGGTGAGCTCCCGGGGGCGCTTAAAGCCTCCAGTGAGGTAAACACGAAAAACGTGCAGGATCAGCATCAGCACCATCATCGAGGCGCTCCAGCGGTGCACGGAACGGATCAGCCAGCCAAAGCTGACGTCAGTCATGAGGTACTGGACAGAGGCGTAGGCCTCGGTGACCGTGGGCTTGTAATAAAACGTCATTGCGAAGCCCGTCGCGAACTGGATCAGGAAGCAGACCAGGGTGATGCCGCCCAGGCAATAAAAGATGTTGACGTGGGGCGGCACGTACTTGGCCGAAATGTCGTCGGCGATCGCCTGGATCTCAAGGCGCTCATCGAACCAGTTGTAAACGGGGTTGGTTGCGCCCCCGGTGTTTCCAGCAGGAGTGTTCGCCATGCAGCTGGGTGGATTGGTTGCGAGAGTCTACGCACCACCTCGAAGCTCCCGTGAGCGCACCGCGGCCCCAGCCTCCCTTGCCCACCCAGCTGTTCCGGCGGGTCCTCCCCCTGCTGCTGGCCATTGGGCTCAACCTGGCCCTGTTGGCTCCCCCGTTCAGGCTCAGCGGCGGGCCTGGCGCATCAGCGCTGGCACTCAGTGATGCCCAGCAGCTGGTGGTGGAAGCCTGGCGCCTGGTGAACCAGAGCTACCTGGATCCAGCCCGGTTTGAGCAGGTGCACTGGCGACGCTTGCGCCAGAAGGCCCTGGAGCGGCCCATCCGCAGCTCCACGGATGCCTACGAGGCCATTGAAGCCATGCTCACCCCCCTGGGCGATCCCTACACCCGGCTGCTGCGGCCCGAGGAATACGGAGCCCTCCGCTCCAGCACCCAGGGCACGGTGAGCGGGGTGGGCCTGCAGCTGGGCATCCGTGACAGCGACCAACAGGTGGTGGTGATTGCACCGCTGGATGGCTCGCCTGCCGCAGAAGCCCAGATCAGGAGCGGCTCTCCGGTGCTCCAGGTGAACGGCCAGCCCACCAGCGACCTTGGCCTGGACCAGACCGCAGCGGCCCTGAGGGGCCCCAGCGGCAGCACCGTGCTGGTGGACATCAGGGAGGCCAATGGCCAAACCCGTGAGGTGGAGCTGGAACGCCGGCAGGTGGATCTCAGGCCGGTGCGCAGCAAGCGCCTGCGGGTGGATGGCCACACCCTCGGCTACCTGCGGATCACCCAGTTCGCCGAGCCTGTGCCCCAGCAGGTGAAAGAAGCTCTGCAGGACCTCGAGGGGCAGGGCATCGAAGGGCTCGTGCTGGATCTGCGCAACAACTCCGGTGGATTGGTGAGGGCTGGCCTGAGCGTGGCCGATGCCCTGCTGGACGCCCGACCAATCGTGGAAACCGAAGCCCGCGATGGCCTCAGCTCGCCGCAACAGGCCGGCCCCGGCCAACTCTTCGCCGGACCAATGCTCACCCTGGTGAATGGCGGTACGGCCAGCGCCAGCGAAATCCTGGCCGGAGCCCTGCAGGACAACGGCCGCAGTGAACTGGCCGGCAGCCGCACCTACGGCAAGGGCTTGATCCAGACGCTGCTCTCGCTCAGTGACAGCAGCGGCCTGGCCGTGACCGTGGCCCGCTACCTCACCCCGAGTGGCCGGGACATCCAGAACCAGGGAATCGAGCCAGACCACCCCCTTGCCGCGCCGGAGCCCCTGAATCCCGGCGGCGATGGCGATGTCTGGCTCGACGAAGCCACCAGGCTGTTGGCCTCAACGCTGCCCCGGCCCCATGCTGCCGTGGGGGCCTGAAGTCGTGCGTGAGCGCGTGTATCACGATCCCCTCCATGGGGCGATCCGGCTGGAGACGAACGAGCCAGCGGAAGCCCTGGCCATCCAGCTGATCGACACCGAACCCTTCCAACGGCTTCGGCGGATCCGCCAGCTTGGCCCCGCCTTTCTCACCTTTCACGGGGCCGAATCCAGCCGGTTCACCCACTCCCTCGGGGTGCTGGAGCTGGCCCGACAGGCCCTGCAACAGCTGGAGCGTCATCACCCCGAGCTGGCAGCGGAGCGAGGGGTGCTGTACGCCGCGGCCCTGCTGCACGACCTCGGGCATGCCCCCCTGAGCCACACAGGCGAGGAGATGTTCGGGCTGAAACATGAGCATTGGTCGGCGCGACTGATCCAGGAGCACCCCGCCTTACGGGCTCCCCTGGAGGCATTCGCGCCAGGATGCTCCGATGAGGTAGCCCGCCTCCTCTCCGGACAGGGCCAAGGATCGCCGGCCATCCAGGCCCTGGTGAGCAGCCAGCTGGACTGCGACCGACTCGACTATCTGCTTCGAGACAGTTACAGCACGGGCACCACCTATGGCCGCCTGGATCTGGAGAGGATCCTGGCGGCCCTCACCCTGGCTCCCGATGGGGGGCTCGCCATTCACCCAAAGGGGCTGATGGCCGTGGAGCACTACCTGGTGGTCCGCCATCTGATGTACCGCACCGTTTACAACCATCGGTTGAACGTGGTGTGCAACTGGCTGCTGCGCCAGGCCATCGCCCGGGCCCGTGCTCTGGGTCCAAGCCGGGTGTGGGCCGATCCGGTGATGGCCCGCTGGCTCTGGGAACCGGAGGGCCTGGACCTGCGGACCTATCTGGCCAATGACGACATCCGCACCGCCTATCACCTGCAGCACTGGCTGGAGAGTGGGCCGCCAGACCTGGCCGATCCCTGCCGCAGGCTGCTGGAACGGCGGCTGCTCAAGGCCACCGCAGTCAGCCACCTCAACTCCACTCGCCGGCTGGAGCTGCTGGCCGAAGCCCGTCGCCTGGCCGAGGCAGAAGGGTTTTGCCCAGAGGTGAGCTGTGGACTCCAGCAACGCCAGAGCCGGGGCTACCACGCTTACAAGAGCGGCCTGCGGCTGTGGGACGGCGAGCGGCTGGAAGCCCTGGAGCAGCGATCGCCGCTGGTGCAAAGCCTGGCTGCTCCAGTGGAAGGGGCCTGGTTGATCCACCCGGCTGAGGTGGCCCCTAAGTTGCGCCAGTTGATCAGCGATTGATGCCGACGACAACCAGGGATGCAGTGCTGTGCGAGGCCAGCTGGGAAGGGGCCCCAGGCTGGCTCGTGCTGCCGGAGCCTCCAGGGGACACTCCTGTGGGTCAACTGGTGGAGCGCTGCCTGCAGCAAGCACAGCTGCTCTCCCAATCTGTATTGCCCAACGCCCTCGGCCTGGCCTGTGGCAGTTGGCAGCTTGACGTGCGCGAGCTGCGGGCCGTGGCCGAGCGAATGGCAGCCCAAGGGGTGAACTTGGCAGGCCTGATCAGCGCTGACCCGCACACCAGGGCAGCATCAGCGGCCTTGGGGCTGCCCACGGCGGCCCCGCTGAATCCCCTTGAAGGAGAGGCTCGGGCTGACACCCTCCCACCCTCTGACGATCTCACGGTGCACCGGGGCACGCTGCGGGCCGGGGATCACTTGGAGGTTGCCGGCTCGCTGCTGGTACTGGGCGATGTGAATCCTGGTGCCCGGGTGAGTGCAGTGGGCGATGTGCGGGTGTGGGGACGGCTGCGCGGTTCGGCCCACGCCGGCAGCCAAGGGGATCGCTCGGCCAGGATCGTGGCGTTACAACTGCGGCCCCTGCAGTTGCGGATCGCCGATGCCGTGGCCAGGGGGCCAGAGGATCTCCCGCCCGCCGGCCTGGCAGAGCAGGCCGTACTCGACGGCGACATGATCCGGCTCACACCGGCGGATCCCCTCTGGCCGCTCAACGATTGATCAGGCCGAAGGCTCCCAGCCCACCAGCCACAGCCATGAACCACAGGGGCGAGATCCTGGTGCGCAGCATCAGGACGCACACCAGGCAGGACATCAGCACTCCTGGGAGATCCGTATCGGCACTGCGCAGGATCTTCAAGCCCACAGCAAACAAAATGCCCAGGGTGATCGGCCCCATCGCCCGCTCGAAAGCGATCCGCAGCGGCGACTGTGCCAACCGTTTCCAACTCAGACAGGCCAGGACCATCACCAGGGTGGATGGCAAAAGAATGGCCAGCTCAGCCCCAAATGCACTCAACAGAGCCCATCCTGGGCCTTCTCGCCAGGCAGCCCCCAGACCGAGCAGGCCCACAATCATCGAACTGGGCCCCGGTGCCGCCTCTGCCAGGGCATAGAGATCAGCAAACTGGCGAGCAGTGAGCCAGCAGTACTGGTCGACAGCGAGATGGTGGTACTCGGCCAGGAGGGTATTGCCACCACCCAGGGAAAACAGGGAGAGGGACAGGAACTGCCCCATCACCTGCATCAGCCGGGCGAGATCGGAGATCGGTGCCGCAGTGCAGCCTGCGGCCATCAAGAAGGCCGGCATCACGGCCAGCTCCTGCGCTGGCGAGGCCAATACCAGGCCATCGCCAGGGGACCGCTGATCAGCACCACAGGCACGAGCCTGGCTTGAAACAGGGTGAGCGCCAGCAGCACGGCCAAGGCGAGGACCAGAGCCGCCGGATCCTTCCAATACTGGTTGAGGATCTTGAAACCCATCGAGAGCGCCATGCCAGCGGCGGCGGCCACGACCCCGGCCAGCACACGATCAACCGCCGGCAGTTCATGCACATGGAAGTACAGAACCCCCAGGGCCATCAGCAGGCTGAAGGGGACCAAGAGCATGCCTGCCAGCGCAGCCAAGGCACCCGGCAGCCCCTGGAATTCCGCACCGATGTAGACGGCCATGTTGATCTGGTTAGGCCCTGGAAAGAGCCGAGCCACCATGAGGCCGGTGAGGAACTGCTCATTCGTCATCCAGCGGCGCTGTTCCACCACAATCCGCTCACTCCAGGCGGACAGGCCGCCGCCGAAGGCGGAGAGAGCCACCTGGAGCATGCCGGCAAACAACTCGACCAGGCCAGGCCGAGGGGCAAGGCCCTCTGGAACCGTTGCCGAACCCCGCTGAGCTGGCTCAGTCATGCACAAAATGGGGATCGGCCGGCAACTCACCTTGCTCATGCAGCCGGGGATCGAGGGGATCCGGCGCGTGGTATGGGCTGGCCTGATCCCAGTCAGCTTCAAAGGTCTGACGCAACCTTCCAACCACGTCAGGCGCATCCGACTCGATGCCCAGCTCCCGCCGCAGGTCGAAGGCACTGCGGTCAATGTTCATCGAACCCGTCTGGGCGTAGTGGCCATCAACCAGTACCAACTTGGCATGGAGCTTCAGATGCTTTTGGCGCCGCACCTTGACGCCGAATCGTTCCATAATACGCAGAGATGAGAACGTATCATAGATATCCCAATCAGATATTCCGTGCTTGCCACCACATAGAAAGCGCACTTTCACGCCCCGCTCGCGAGCGGCAATGATGCGCTCCAAAATCACGGCATCCACAAATTTGGGATGCTGGATCCAGAGGGTATCAACGGCCATATCCACAATCCTCGCCAATTGCCCTCGACTGTGCTGATTACTCCAGACCAGCCCGGCAGCTAGATCGGGGTGGAAAGGCTCACGGTTCCAATCGGCTTCAAACCCGGCGATCACTTGCGCCACCGCGACTGGATCCTCGGTGAGCACGCCGTAGTCCCTGGTCTGGGTGAAGTATTTATCGGAGAGATTGAAGGTGGAGATCAGCGCAGATTGCCGGTCGAACACCATCGATTTCTCATGGGTGACCGGGAAGGCCTCGCTGGTCCAGCTCACAGCAATACCGGCCGCCTCCAGCAGGGCGTAGGCGCCATCGTTCCAGCGATCTCCCCCGGAGGTGTGGGGATTGAGCATGACCCGCACCTGCACACCACGCTGCCGTGCCTCCAAGAGTGAGTTCAGAACGGCAGCGCTCTCCAGCTTGAACTGCTTGAGCAAGAGGTCCTGCCGAGCGGCAGAGATCAGATCCACAACCGCCTGTCCACCGTCGTCCGGCATCACAAGCAAGCGTTGGCGTGTATGGCGCACGTCGTGTCAGCGGCCAGGGCGGCACGGTACCGCAGTTTTCAGCCGACCTTTGGCTTTAACCTGCTTCCACCCCAGACCAAGCCGTGACAGCCGCGTCCAGTCGCTTCATCCTGATCTGCTCAGGCAAGGGAGGTGTGGGGAAGACCACCCTCACCGCCAACCTGGGCATCGCCCTGGCCAGGCAGGGCGCCCGCACGGCGGTCCTCGACGCCGATTTCGGCCTGCGCAACCTCGACCTGCTGCTGGGGCTTGAAAACCGCATCGTTTTTACCGCTCAGGAGCTGCTCGCCGGCAGCTGCCGGCTCGAGCAGGCCCTGGTGAAGCACAAGCAGGAGCCGAATCTCGCCCTCCTGCCTGCAGGCAATCCACGCATGCTCGAGTGGCTCACCCCCGACGACATGCGCAAGGTGGCCCAGATGGTGGGCGAACACTTCGACTACGTTCTGATCGATGCCCCCGCAGGGATCGAAGGGGGCTTCCGCAACGCGATGGCAGCAGCCAGCGAGGCGATCGTGGTCACCACACCGGAAGTATCCGCAGTGCGGGATGCCGACCGGGTGATCGGTCTGCTCAACAGCGAGGGGGTCAAGCCGATCCAGCTGGTGCTCAACCGGGTGCGGCCCCGGATGATGGCCAACCAGGAAATGCTGGCGGTGGACGATGTAACCGACATCCTGGCGCTTCCCCTGCTGGGCCTGGTGTTGGAAGACGAGCAGGTGATCGTGAGCACCAACCGTGGTGAGCCGCTCACCCTCAATGGCACAAATTCGCCGGCTGCCCGTGCCTACGCCAACGTGGCCCGTCGCCTGCTCGGTGAGGAGGTGCCCCTTGTTGATCCCAGCAAAGAACCCAAAGGGCTGAGGGCCAAGATCGGCCGTCTGATGAACACCAAGATCTTCTGAGCCGATGACCCTGCGTGATGTGATCAACAAATTGCTGGGCCGTCAAGCCAACAGTGCCAGCACAGCCAGACAGCGGCTGCAACTGGTATTGGCCCATGACCGCAGCGACCTCAACCCCGAACTGCTGGAGCAGATGCGTCGCGAGATCCTCGAGGTGGTGAGCCGCTACGTGGAGATCGATTTGGAGGAAGGGGATGTGAGCCTGGCAACAGAGGACCGGGTCACCGCCCTGGTGGCCAACCTGCCCATCCGCCGCGCGCGCCCGATCGTGGAGCCTGCGCCTGAGGCCGATCCCCTCGAGGTGTGAATTCCTAACTGGCAGTGGTGGCAACCCTGGATGGCAGCACCTAGGGCCCATGCACAGAGACGACACCCTCGACCCGATCACCCCAGCGGAATCACGGGTGCTCAAGGCCTTGCAGAAAGGATTGAGCAACCGGGGCATCGCCAATGAGCTCGTGGTCAGCCCCCGCACGGTTGAGAGTCACATGTCCAGCCTGCTGGCCAAGACTGGCTGCGGCAACCGTACCCAGTTGCTGCTCTGGTCGTTAGTGAACACCGCCGACGAGATAAGCTCGCCAAAGGGCAGTGCCCAGGCCGGCTTAGCTCAGCGGTAGAGCAGCGCTTTTGTAAAGCGAAGGCCATCGGTTCAAATCCGTTAGCCGGCTTCAAGGTAGAGCGGGTAAAGCTCCTGGCCAGGGCCGAGCAAACGGCGGTGGCGGTGGCGGTGGAACGACCTGCAGAGGTGGGAGTTTCATCTGGGAGGGCTCTGGCAAGGTCTGGGGAGATGGCCGGCTCGATTCCGGAATCGAGGACACGACACCGCCACCAAGCCGGGAAGCCGGCGCGGCAAAAATGCGTGCCAGCATCGCCTGGCGTTGGTCGACGGCCTCAGGGCCGAGGTTCCAGAGCGACTCCAGGTAGAAGAAGGCCACGCCTAGGCCCGCTTGCCGGCTGGCAAACACTTTCTGCTGGAGCAGGTCGGCGGGAGTAGGGCGGTTGCGCTGGCCACTGAGAATGGCCATGGCCGTGGGAATCCGTTGGCGGGCCTCCTGCACCTCGGGCCGCCACATGTGCGGGGTGAAGCTCTCCAGATCGGGCCTGTAGATCTGCACCAGCAACTCATCGGCAATGCCCTGGCGCACCCAGGCCCGCCAGTCCTGGAGCTGGAGCTTGTAGGCGAAGTCGTAGTAGTTGGGGGCAATCGACACAATCGCCCCCGGCCGCCGGGCACGCACCGCCTTGCTGAGGCGGTCCATGAAGGCGGTGATCTTGTCGGCCCGCCACTTCACCCAGGCGGGATCGGCTGGATTCGTGGGAGGAGTGCGGCCCGTTTCCTTGCGGTAGAGGGCCACGGTGAGGGAGTCGTAGCCGAATTCCCGCGGCAAGGTGGTGTGGTCGTCAAACTGGATGCCATCCGCCCCGTACTTGCCAACCACCTCCAAGACCAAGTCAGTGATGAGCTGCTGCACCTCAGGGCGGAAGGGGTTCAGCCACTTCACTTCACCGGCCGCACTGATGGAGGTGAGGCTGCCGTCCTGCTTACTGGTGAGCCAGGCGCTGTGGCGGCGTGCCAGTTCAGAGCCGGGAGCGGCCATGAACCCGAACTCGAACCAGGGGATAACGAGCAACCCCTGACGGCGGCCCTCAGCGATCAGTTCACCTATCACATCCTGGCCCTGCAGACCTCGATAGGCGAAATCCTGAAGTCCCCGCTCCTGCACCACCTGGCTGGGGTAGTAAGCGATACCGCCGTTCCACACCACCGGATAGAGGGTGTTGAAATTGAGCCGGGCGAGTTGGGCCACCGTTTGCCGCATGCGCTCCCGATCCCGGAGCACCGGCATGTCGTTGGCGGTCAGCCAAACGCCACGCACCTCGGCACGAGGCCGAGCTGGCGCGACAGGTTGGGAGGGCGGCACGAGCTGCTCCTGGGCGCGAGCACTGGAGGCGGCAGCTGGATGCACGGGTCCTAGCCCTTGAGCCAGGAGGAGTGCAGCCATGCTGATCCGCCGCCAACAGCCCATGCCCTGGATTAGGTGGTGGTTAAAGCCTAGGAACCATCCCTGCCAGCCAGCAGCCACACCACCAGGAGCACCGGCAACCACATCAGCCAGAGCCCCTGAAGAACCACCGTTCCCCCATGGATCAGCGGAGAAGCGATCCAGGCGTAGATCCCCATGGTCGCCAGCAACACCAACAGCAGCGCCGCCATGGCCTCTTTAACGGAGGTGGTCGGGAAGCACAAAAGCACCCTGACGCACCACATGCCAGCCCCAAGCCCCGGCGGACGTGCCCCCAGGCTGCTGCCAGGCCAGGACGGTGCTGGCCAACCCGGAACCGGCTGGCCAGGGAGTGGGGGCCAGCAAGGGAAGGTCGGGGAAAAACCCGGAGGCCGCCTCGGCAGTCCTGGCGGCCGGAACGCCCGATGGGTTGGCGCTGGTCGTGGCCAGCACACCGCTGCAACGCAGGAGTTCCCGGGCCGGCGCAGAAGCGGGGATCCGCAGGCCCAGGCTGGCCCCGCCTGGATGCAACTGCTCCACCAGGCTGCCGCTGGCAGGCAGCACCAGGGTGAGGGGGCCTGGCCAGCCCAGGGCAGCCATGGCCAGCCACTCGGCACGCCAGGGCATGCCCAGCTCAGCCTCGAGCTGGGCCAGATCGGCCCCCATCAGGATCAGCGGCTTCTCGAGAGGCCGCTGCTTGAGCCCCCAGATCCGGCTGGCGAAGGCGGGCCTTGCCGCCAGCGCCGGCAAGGTGTCGGTGGGCATCAAGGCCACGGCACCATTGATGAGCTCCCCAGCCAGAGCGGGCGCTGGCAAGGCCCGGGATGGGGCCTGATCGCCGGCCGAAGGGGAGGAATCCTGGGTCATGGTGCTGGCGGGGGAGCGGATGCCTCCGGCCTCCGGCGGGCCACAACAAAACGCCTTGTGCCCTCCAGATCGCAATGGGGTGTCACAGGGTTCAGGCCGGCGGCCTGCAACAGCTCCTGAACGGCATCACTTTGATCATGGTGATGCTCCAGCAGCAACCAGCCCCCGGCAGCCAGGGCCTGACCAGCTCCCACGGCAATGGCTCGGATGGCGGTCAGGCCATCCGCCCCCCCATCCAGGGCGAGGCGGGGTTCATGGTTCTTCACAGTCGGTTCCAGCTCAGCCCATACCCCCGTAGGGATATAGGGCGGGTTGGCGACCACCAGGGTCAAGCGCCCACTCCAGGGCCGGAGCGGCTCCCACCAGCTCCCCGCCAACAGCCGCACCCGCTGGTTGAGGCCATGGCAGCGCAGGTTCAGCTCCGCCTGCTGGAGCGCCTCAGGGCTGGAGTCCACCGCCAGGCCCTCACTCGTGGGCCAGAGCCTGGCCAGCGCCACGGCCAGGCACCCCGACCCCGTGCCCAGATCGGCCCAGAGGGGGGGAGAGATCTCGTCCCAGCAGGCCTGGGCTAACTCCACCAGCAGCTCCGTTTCCTGACGCGGAATCAGCACGCCAGGGGCCACGGCCACCTGCAGATCCCGCCATGGACAAACCCCCGCCAGGTACTGCAATGGCCGGGCCGTCTCCAGATGGGAGAACCACAGGCCGGCCAACTGCTCCAGAGGCGAGCAAAGCCGCACACTGCGCTGGGGATCGAGACGCAGCCGCTGCAGAGTCGCCCAGTCGACGCCAGCCACCAGCTCTAAGAGCCAGTCCAGATCGCCCGGCCTCCCCCCCCTCTGGAGCAGGCCGCGGCGCCAGGCAAGCAACTCGCCGCCCTTGAGCTGCACCGTCGACAGCGGCTCGGCTGACCCTGACGACTTGGGCGCCATTGGTTTGTGGTTCTTATCCAAACCGTGCAGCCAACCTCCCCCCATTCAATCTGGCGAGTGGGGGCGCCAATGCAGCCCGGGCTCGGAGCGCACCACGCCGGCCAGCTCTAAGGCCAGAAGCCTTGGTGCCAGCGCTGATGCGGGCTGCTCTAAAGCCAGGCAGAGCTGCTCCAGCGAGGCGCCATCAGCAAGGGCCTGCATCAACTCCGGGTCACCCACTGGAACCCGGCCGCCATCGCGGCCGGATCGAACGGACACAGGCCTTGATCCGAGGGGCCCGACCCCCAGCTGACGGATGAGATCCCCGGGCTCCAGCAGAAGTGTGGCGCCGCGGCCAAGCCAGCGATTGCTGCCGCGGGCCGAGAGGCGCGCCGCATCGCCGGGCACCACCCAGAGCGGCAACTGCTGTTCCCAGGCCAATTGGGCCGAGTGCAAGGCACCACTGCGGTCAGGGCATTCCACCAGCACCACCGCACCGGCGAGGGCCACTTGCAGCCGGTTGCGGGCCGCGAAATGTCCTGCGCAAACCGATGCCCCGGGCGGCTGCTCACTGATCAGCAGCCCCTCCTTGCCCACCTGTTCCTGCAGGGCGCGGTGGTGACTGGGATAAACCCTGTCCAGCGGGGTGCCCAGCACGGCCACTGGCGCCCCACCCGCCTGGAGGCAGCCCCGATGGCTGGCTGCGTCAATTCCATCAGCCAGACCGCTGACCACTGGCCATCCGGCCTGGGCCAGGGCGCGCCCCAGGGATTCCGCCATGGCCAGCCCGGCCCGTGAGGGGCGCCGGGTTCCCACCACTGCCACAGCCCGGCGACGGGCGAGGAGGGGCCAGAGGCAACCGCGGCCGCGCCAGTAGAGCCCAAGGGGCGGCCGGGAGAGCTGCCCCAGGGCGGAGGGAGAGGCCGGATCACCGGGCAACATCACCTTCCGCCCCCCCTGCACGTGGGCGGCCCAGCGGTCCAAGGGCCGCTCCCCCCAGCGCTGGCGAAACAGGGCCACCCGCTCGCGCCAGTCGCTCGCCAGCCCATCGAGCCGGGGGAAGCCCTCCAGCGGCGCACTCCAGGCAGCGGCCAAACCACCGAAATGGGCCTCGATCACCCGCAGACTCACCCAGCCCAGACCGGGGCAAGCTGCCCAGAGCAGCCACCAGAGCCGCCGTTCTTGCCCCCATCCCGCGCAGGGACGTTCACCCTGCGGGTCATGGCCGAACGGAGACGCACAAGCGACCAAGCCCGGGGCAGCGCTTTGCAACCGCACCGGCAGACAGCCCAAACCAGAACCCCGCCACCCCGGGGGCCCCGGCTGCGACCCCCGCGACCCATCCCCGCGCATGAAATCAGTACAGACGTACCAATCCTATCCCTGGCCTTGGGCCAGGGCGGTCGCTGCTGCCGCGAGGTCCGCGGGCCAGCGTCGCCGCAACCGAAAAGCAGGTGTGCCTTGTGAGATCCCTGGGGCCTCGCCACCCCGGTCCACCAGCACCAGGTCCACCCTGGCTTCCGCGGCCAGCCGCACAGCTCCACCCTCTCCGGCGAGGAATTCGCTGCACCAGCACAACTTCAAACCCTGGCGGGGCAACACCCGGCTGACCACCTCCACCGCATCACCATGGTGAAGCGGCTGCAGATAGCGGATGGATAACTCCACCACTGGCAGTTCCAGGCCCCGGGCTGAGAGCTCGCTGTAGGCCAGGCCTACCGCCGCCAGAGCCTCCACCCGCGCCTCTTCCAGCCAGGCCAGATAGGCGCCATGCCACATCACGCCTGCGTGGTCGGTGTGCTGGGGGAGCACCCTGCGCCCCAGGCGCCATTGGCCACACTCCGTCACGGTCTGCATGGTTGGGGGGTGGACGACCACAGAACAGCCATAGGCTGCCGTGGAGACAGGTGTTGTTCCGTGTTCCGCAACGTTCTGATCGCTGACTCCGGCAAAGGCCATGTCGAGGAGATGGTGCGCATGCTGCGTGACATCCCCGTGGTGCGGCAGGCCCGCGTCAACCTGCTGCATGTGGTGCCCGAACAGGGCGGCGAGGATGTCCAGGAACACTGGCAAAAAGCCGCCGGCATCATGGCCGCCGCCGTGAGCCGCCTGGGCCTGGATCCCAGCGAGGTGAACACGATCATCCGCCAGGGCGACACAAAGCAGACAGTGCTGCGGGTGGCCGATGAGCTCGATTCCGACCTGATCGTGATGGGATCCCGCGGCCTGAATCGGTTGCAGTCGATTCTGGGCAACAGCGCCAGCCAGTACGTGTTCCAGCTGTCCACCCGGCCGATGCTGCTGGTGCGCGACGACCTGTACGTGCGCCACATCAACAGAGTGATGGTGACCGTGGATGGCACAGGCGTGGGCGATGACGCCCTCAAGCTGGCCTGCGAATTGGTGCGGGAGATTCCAGGCGGCACGCTCACCGGCGTGCATGTCAGCCGACAGGACATCACCCCATCACGGGGAGGCAAGTCACCTGCCGATGAGGTGCTTGATCAGGCGGTTCAGCGGGCCCGCAGCTTCGGCGTAGAGCTCAAGGGTGTGCACCGCACCGGCAGTGACATCGGTCGAACGGTCTGTGCCGCAGCAGAAGAACTTGGCACCGATCTGCTGGTGATCGCGTCCCAGGACCGGCGCCCGGTGGTCGCGAGGGCCCTGGTGGACCTGGATCGACTGCTGGGGAGCTCCGTGAGTGACTACATCCGGGTGCATGCTCCAGCACCCGTACTCCTGGTGAGGGAACCGGAGGCCAAGAGCTAGGGGGCCACAACTGAAACCGATCAGCGCTGACCCCACGGAGAGGAGCTGGCGCGGGAGGCGGGGAATGTACGGGCTGGGCCGGGGATGGGCCACCGGGCCCGTTGTGCTGGCTTCAGCCTCCCTGACGGCTGCTGGTCTGGATGTACAGCACCAGCAGAAAGACGGTGGGAACCAGGACGAACATCAGGCTGGCAACAAAGCCGAGATCGTTGGTTTCCATGGGATCGCTGTGGGTCCTGGGAGGGTATCACCGGTAAACCAACCACGATCCACAGCCTTCACTGGTCGTTGCGCGGTTCTTCCTCAGGGAGGGATACAGGCTCCCCATCCCCCTCTGGTGCGTCGGCCTCAGATTCAGGCTGGGGCCAACTGGTCGGGCCCGGGGGGAGTGGTGTGGCCAGCGCCAGACTCACCTGACCCGGCTTGTCGGCCAGGCCGACCTGGGGCCTGGTGATCACCAGCAACGACTGCTGCACCAGTGCTTGGCAAGCCAGGCGCCATTCCTGGGGCCGGCGGCGCAATTTCTGCTCTTCCACCGGAGTGCGCGGGCTGAGCGCCTGGGCCGAGCCCACCTCAGGAATCTCCACAAAACAGGTGATGCACTGGCCGCAACCGCCACAGTTGCCCAGGGTGCCTTTGAGGCCATACAGCTGAATGCCCTCCCGCAAAGCCACCTCGCGCAGGTTTTCGCCTGGGTAGCACTCCACATCTCGGCCCTCGCGCACGAAGCGGATCACGGGCATGGCAGGTCCTGCGAGCTGGCCCCATTCTGGTCTGCCCCGTTGCGGAGCGTTACCACCACCGCGGCTGGTGCGGCGAGACCCTTACGATCGCCCAACCCACCCCAGAACGTCTCCCCATGGGATTGCCCTGGTATCGGGTGCACACGGTCGTGATCAACGACCCGGGCCGCTTGCTCGCAGTGCACCTCATGCACACTGCGCTGGTAGCCGGCTGGGCCGGCTCGATGGCGCTCTACGAGCTTGCGATCTTCGATCCTTCCGACCCGGTGCTCAACCCGATGTGGCGCCAGGGCATGTTTGTCATGCCCTTCATGGCGCGCCTGGGTGTGACAGGCAGCTGGGGAGGCTGGAGCATCACCGGTGAAACCGGTGTAGATCCAGGCTTCTGGAGTTTCGAGGGCGTAGCCGCCGCTCACATCATTCTCAGTGGCCTGCTTTTTCTAGCCGCCATCTGGCACTGGACCTACTGGGACCTCGAGATCTGGCAGGACCCGCGCACAGGGGAGCCAGCGCTCGACCTGCCCAAGATCTTTGGCATTCACCTTCTGCTGGCGGGCCTCGCCTGCTTCGGCTTCGGCGCCTTCCACCTCACGGGCGTGTTTGGCCCCGGCATGTGGGTCAGCGATGCCTATGGGCTTGGTGGCCACCTCGAACCAGTGCAGCCCTCATGGGGGCCTGAGGGTTTCAATCCCTTCAACCCAGGCGGCATCGTGGCTCACCACATCGCCGCCGGCATTGTGGGCATCATCGCTGGCATTTTTCACATCACCACCCGGCCCCCGGAGCGCCTGTACAAGGCCCTGCGCATGGGCAACATTGAAACGGTGCTGGCCTCAGCCATTGCAGCCGTTTTCTTCGCAGCCTTCGTTGTTGCCGGCACCATGTGGTACGGCGCAGCAGCCACCCCCGTTGAACTGTTCGGCCCCACCCGCTTCCAGTGGGATCAGGGCTACTTCAAGGCCGAAATCAGCCGCCGTGTGCAAACGGCTATGGACAACGGCGCCACCAGGGAACAGGCCTACGCCTCAATCCCCGAGAAGCTTGCTTTCTATGACTACGTCGGCAACAGCCCAGCGAAGGGCGGTCTGTTCCGCGTGGGTCCGATGGTGAACGGAGATGGCCTGCCCACTGGCTGGCTCGGTCATATCTCATTCACCGACAAGGAGGGCCGTGAGCTGCAGGTGCGCCGCCTCCCCAACTTCTTTGAAAACTTCCCGGTTGTTCTCCAAGATCAGGACGGCATCGTCCGGGCAGACATCCCCTTCCGTCGTGCTGAGGCGAAGTATTCCTTTGAGCAAAGCGGCGTGAAAGCCACCGTCTATGGCGGTGCCCTCAATGGCCAGACCTTCACCGACCCTGCCGATGTGAAGCGGCTGGCACGCAAGGCCCAGCTGGGAGAGGCTTTCGACTTCGATCGTGAGACCTATCACTCCGACGGCACTTTCCGCAGCTCTCCTCGCGGTTGGTTCACCTTCGGCCACGCCACGTTTGCCCTGCTGTTCTTCTTTGGCCACATCTGGCACGGTGCCCGCACCCTCTACCGTGATGTGTTCGCCGGTATCGATCCCGACCTCGGCGAACAGGTTGAGTTCGGTCTGTTCCAGAAACTGGGCGACAAGTCGACCCGCCGCCTGCCGGAGGGCTACGTGCCCCCGGCTGGCTCCACCCTCAGCTGACCAGGAGCGCACCCCATGGAGAGCTTCGCCTACATCCTGATCTTGGCCCTGGCCATTTCCACCCTGTTCTTTGCCATCGCCTTCCGGGATCCCCCGAAGATTGGCAAGTAACGGCTCCTCGAAGCCAGCCATCACCTCCCAGCCCCTGGCGATGCCAGGGGCTTTTTCATTGCACCAGAGCGCAACAAAATCACGGCACGCGTTCTCAAGCCCTTCTCAAGCGGAGATCGCATGATTAAACTCCGTAAAGATCACCCGGATGTGCGGGGATGCAATGCCCCTCCTGCCAGCACACAGATAGTCGGGTGCTGGAATCCCGATCGGCCGACAGCGGTCGCAGTGTGCGGCGTCGGCGTGAGTGCCTGAACTGCGACTTCCGGTTCACCACCTATGAACGGGTGGAAACCGTGCCCATCACGGTGGTGAAGCGCAATGGCCACCGGGAAACATTCAACCGATCCAAGCTCCTGCATGGGCTTTTGAGGGCTTGTGAAAAAACAGGACTGGAGCCAGCCAGGCTTGAAGGCGTGGTAGATGAGATTGAGTTGCAGCTGCAGCAACGCAGCGGTCGAGAGGTGAAAAGTGCTGAGATCGGTGAATTAGTATTGGATCAATTGAGCGCCATGAGCGAGGTTGCCTACGTGCGCTTCGCCTCGGTGTATCGCCAGTTCCAGAGCGTGACCGATTTTGTCGCCACACTGGAAGGGCTGAATCGGCGCACGGTCGACAGGGTGGAGCATGCCCCCCTGGCTGCGCTCTCCTGAGCGACCCGGTTGGTACAGTGGATGGTTCAGTTGGGCCGTAGGCGGTGGTCCACCTGAGCTCATCTCGCCCTGCCAACGGCAGACCGCCAGCACCCATGACCGTGACCACTTCCGACATCAGCAACAACGATGTCGAGTTCGACCTGGATCTTGCCGCTGAAGCGGCAGCCGACCTCGACATCCCGGAAGAGGTACCCAGTGCAGACGATTCCAGCAGCCGTGGTGCAGCCAGTCGCGATTTCGACGGAGCGGGCTTCACCCTCGATGAATTTGCCTCTCTGCTGAGCAAGTACGACTACAACTTCAAGCCCGGCGACGTTGTCAACGGCACGGTATTTGCTCTTGAGTCGAAGGGCGCCATGATCGACATCGGCGCCAAAACAGCGGCATTCATGCCGCTGCAGGAAGTTTCGATCAACCGGGTTGAAGGCCTCAGCGATGTGCTGCAGCCCGGCGAGATCCGTGAGTTCTTCATCATGAGTGAGGAGAACGAGGACGGCCAGCTCTCGCTCTCCATCCGACGCATCGAATACCAGCGTGCCTGGGAACGCGTGCGCCAGCTGCAGAAGGAAGACGCCACCATCTACAGCGAAGTGTTTGCCACCAACCGCGGTGGCGCCCTGGTGCGAGTGGAAGGCCTGCGCGGCTTCATCCCCGGCAGCCACATCAGCACCCGCAAGGCCAAGGAAGAACTGGTGGCCGACTTCCTCCCCCTCAAGTTTCTTGAGGTGGATGAGGAACGCAACCGCTTGGTACTCAGCCATCGCCGCGCCCTGGTGGAGCGCAAGATGAATCGCCTCGAGGTGGGCGAAGTGGTGCTGGGCACGGTGCGCGGCATCAAGCCCTACGGCGCCTTCATCGACATCGGTGGGGTGAGTGGCCTGCTCCACATCTCCGAGATCAGCCACGAGCACATCGAGACACCGCACACGGTGCTCAATGTGAACGACCAGATGAAGGTCATGATCATCGACCTCGACGCCGAACGGGGCCGGATCTCCCTTTCCACCAAAGCCCTCGAGCCCGAGCCCGGCGACATGCTCACGGATCCCCAGAAGGTGTTCGACAAAGCCGAGGAGATGGCCGCCCGCTACAAGCAGATGCTCCTGGAGCAAGCCGAAGACAACGAGCCCATGGGCGTGACTCTCGACTGATCAGCGCTTCCCGTGGCCCAACTCCTGCTGCGGGGCGAACTGATCGGCCCGGGTGACCAATCCATCCAAGCGGTGCTGTTCGACAAGGACGGCACCCTTTCGATCAGCGAGCCCATGCTCCATTCCCTGGCCGAGGCCAGGGTTTTTTATGGCCTGCAGTTGTTGGTTGATCACCAACCCGAGCTCAGCGCAGAGCAGCTGGCCGACTTCGACAACCTGTTGCGTCGGGCCTACGGGCTGGAGGCCAGCGGCATCCATCCGGCCGGCACCACCGCCGTCGCCAGTCGCAGCCACAATCTGATCTCCACCGCAACCGTTCTGGCCCAGGTGGGATTGGGCTGGCCGGAGGCCCTGGCGCTCAGCGAAGCCGTCTTTGCGGCTACCGATGGCCTGCACGGCACCGGCAGCCAACACAAACCACAGACCACCGATGGCTTGCATTCACTGGTGGAGCAGCTGTCAGCAGCCGGGCTGCTTTGCGCCGTGATCAGTAACGACGACAGGGCCGGAACTGAGGCGTTCCTCGCCAGCCAAGGGCTGGGACCCCATTTCCAGGTCTGCTGGAGCGCTGAGCACTCCCCCCGCAAACCCAATCCAGCGGCGGTGCATGCCCTCTGCGCCGAGCTAGGGGTGCCGGCCAGTGCCTGCGCCTTGATCGGAGATGCCAACAGCGATCTGCGCATGGCGCGCGCCGCCGGCGTGCCGGTGGTCCTGGGCTACACCGCCGCCTGGCGGCGCCGCCCCCCTCTCGATCCCAGCTTTCCCCAGCTTCACCACTGGAGCGAACTGGAACTGCGGCACTAGACAGCACATAAATCCCGAGCCACAAGGTCGGGGGTGACAACCTTGCCCATGGAGATGGGGATAAGGTGATGCACTTCTGAATCAGGCAGGTTGCTGATGGGTCGCCGTTACGTTTTTACCTCTGAGTCGGTGACCGAGGGCCATCCCGACAAAATCTGCGATCAGGTGAGCGATGCGGTTCTCGACGCCCTGCTCGCCCAGGATCCGGCCTCGCGGGTGGCCTGCGAAACCGTTGTCAATACAGGCCTCTGCCTGATCACCGGCGAAGTGACCACCAGTGCTCGGGTGGACTTCAACACGCTGGTGCGCGGCGTGATCGAGCGCATCGGCTACAGCGGTGCCCGTGCCGGTGGCTTCGACGCCAACAGCTGCGCCGTGCTGGTGGCTCTCGATCAGCAATCCCCCGACATCGCCCAGGGGGTGAACGAAGCCGACGATCACGACGGCGATCCGCTCGACCTGATTGGCGCGGGCGACCAGGGAATCATGTTCGGCTTCGCCTGCGACGAGACGCCGGAGCTGATGCCGCTGCCGATCAGCCTTGCCCACCGCCTGGCCCGCCGCCTGGCTGAGGTGCGCCACAACGGCACCCTCGGCTACCTGCTCCCCGATGGAAAAACCCAGGTGAGCGTTGTCTATGAAGACGACCAGCCCGTGGCGATCGACACGATCCTGATCTCCACGCAGCACACCGCCGAAATCGATGGCATCAGTGAGGACAAGGCTCTGCGCGAGCGGATCGCCGCCGATCTCTGGACCCACGTGGTGGAGCCTGCCACCAGCGACCTGAACCTGAAGCCCGGCAAGGACAGCACCCGCTTTCTGGTGAACCCCACCGGCAAGTTCGTGGTGGGCGGGCCCCAGGGAGATGCCGGCCTGACCGGCCGCAAGATCATCGTGGACACCTACGGCGGCTATGCCCGCCACGGCGGTGGCGCCTTCTCCGGCAAGGATCCCACCAAGGTGGACCGCTCCGCTGCCTACGCCGCCCGCTACGTGGCCAAGGCCCTGGTGGCCTCCGGCCTGGCCAAGAAGGCGGAAGTGCAACTGAGCTACGCGATCGGGGTGGCCCGCCCGGTGAGCATCCTGGTGGAGAGCTTCGGCACCGGAGTCCTGGCCGACGCCGATCTCACCGCCCTCGTGCAGGAGCACTTCGACCTGCGCCCCGGGGCCATCATCGAAACCTTCGGCCTGCGCCAGCTGCCCCAAGAGCGCGGCGGCCGGTTCTATCAGGACGTGGCTGCCTACGGCCACTTCGGGCGCAGCGACCTCAACCTGCCCTGGGAGAACGTGGAAGCCATTGCCGCCAGGCTGAGGCAAGCTACCGAGAGCCGAATCGGGGCCTGATCAAGCCCCTGGCCCCAATGGCGGCACAGGCTGCTCCTCTGGCCCTGGGGGTCGACCTCGGCAGCAGCGGCATGCGCATCGCCCTTGCCAACTGGGTGGGGGAGCGGATCGTTGAACATGCCTGCCCCTACCCGCGGCCATTCAGCGATCCTCACGGCTGGAGAGAGGGTTTGATCACCCTCTGCCACCGGCTAACGGCTCAGCAGCGCAGCCAGGTGGGTGGCGTCGCCATTGACGGCACCTCGGGCACCCTGTTGCTCTGCCGCCCCGATGGTGAGCTGGCCGCCACTCCCCTGCACCAGGCCCTGCCTTACAACCAGGCCTGCCCGGAGCAGGCCGGCGTGGCCCGCGCTATTGCCGGCGCCGGACCTGCCGCCAGTGCCAGCGGCAGCCTGGCCCGGGCCCTCGCCCTGCTGGAAACCGCCGCAGCCTGCGGACAGACGGGGCCCTGGCTGTTGCGCCATCAGGCCGACTGGCTGATGGGATGGCTGCTGGGCGACTGGCGCTGGGGGGAAGAGGGCAACAACCTGCGCCTGGGTTGGGATCTGCAAGAACGCAGCTGGCGTGGAGCCATCGGCGCCCAGCCCTGGAGTGCAAGCCTGCCTGCGGTGCGCGCCAGTGGTGAGGTGGTCGGCTGCCTGCAGCCCGGGGCCGCCCAGGCGCTCGGGCTACCCCAGACCTGCAGGGTGGTGGCGGGCACGACGGATGCCAATGCCGCCGTGCTGGCGGCGGATCCACAGGAGCGGGACGGCGTGGCCGTGCTTGGCACAACGCTTGTGCTCAAGCAATGGAGCCCCAGGCCGATCGAGGGCCCCGGAGTGAGCTGCCACCGACTGGCCGGCCGCTGGCTAGTGGGCGGAGCCTCCAACGCCGGAGCCGGCGTGCTGCGGCGCTTCTACAGCGACAGCGAGCTCACGGAGCTGAGCCGCCAGATCGACCCCAAGCGCAACAGTGGCCTGCAGCTACGCCCCCTGCCTTGCCGGGGTGAGCGCTTCCCCCTCGACGACCCCACCCTGGAACCGGTTCTGGAGCCACGGCCCGTGAGCGATGTGCTCTACCTGCAAGGCCTGCTGGAGGGGCTGGCGCGGATCGAGGCGGCGGGCTGGCGTCGCCTGCAGGCCCTGGGAGCCCCAGCGGTGGAACGGGTGATCACAGTGGGCGGCGGAGCGGTGAACCCCCAGTGGCGCCAGATCCGCGCCCAGCTGCTGGGCGGCCTGCCGGTGCTCAACCGACCGGGCTTGAGCGCCGCCCTGGGCATGGCCAGACTGGCCGCAACCGCTCTCTCCAGGCCATGAAGGATCAGCTGCGCACCTGGCTGTCGATGGCCCTGTTCGTGGTGCTGGCCGGCTATGTGAGCTTCAGTGCCATCCGTCTGGGCTGGCTGCTCTGGCAGCGCTTCGCAGGCGGCTGAAACCATCTCAGACTTCCCCCTTCCTCCGTCTCCTCCGCCATGGCCACCGACCCCCTCACCCCCGCCGTCAGCGATCGGATCTGCCGCCATATGAACGACGATCACCCCGAGGCCGTGCTCACCTATGCCCGTCACTACGGGGCCCGAGCAGCCGCCCAGCAGGCCCGCATGCTGGCGATCGGGCCTGAATCCATGGAGCTGGAGGTGGATGGTGAGCGGGTGCAGGTGGCATTCGACCACAGCCTCAGCGACAGCGAAGACGCCCACCGCACCCTGGTGGCCATGCTGAGGTCGCTCTAGGCGAGGCAACCCTGGGGGGCACGCATACCTCCCTGCCATGGCCGGCCAGCCCCACAGTTCCGCCCCCCAGTGGCCCTGGCTTGCCGCCATCGACTGGCTACTGCCCGCCGTGCCGGCCCCCTGCCCCTTGCCGCCCAATGGGCTGCGGGGGCTCAGCCCATTGGCTTGGTGGGCCGCTGTCAGCTACGAGGGGCCGGCCAGACAAGCCCTTCTCCGCTTGCGCCGCGAGCCCCAGGCAGCGCGTCTGGCCCCCCTGCTACCGGGTCTGGTCAAGCGCCTGCACCAACAGAACCGCCCCGCGCTCCTTCTGCCAATCCCCAGCTGGAAGCGTCGGGCCAACCCACTGCCGAGCCTGCTGGCCCGCCAGCTGCAAACCCGGCTTGGCTGGCCCTGCTATCCCGCCCTGCTCAGCCGTAGCCATCCGGTGCTGGGTCAGCACCGCCTCAACCGCGACCTGCGTTGGCTGAACCAGCAGGGCGCCTTCCGCTGCCTTCACCGTCCAGGGCACCCATCGCTGCCACCGGGCACCCGCACCGTGCTGTTGGTGGATGACATCCTCACCACGGGAGCCACCGCCTGTGCGGCAGCCGCAGCCCTCGAAGCGATGGGCTGGCGGGTGACCGGCATGGCTTGCCTCGGGCGAACCCCGGCCGACAGGCGGTGATCTAAGATGCAAATGTCGCCAAGGCGACGGGCCGGGATAGCTCAGTTGGTAGAGCAGGCGACTGAAAATCGCCGTGTCCCCAGTTCAAATCTGGGTCCTGGCATTTTTTATTGAGTGCCACCTCAATTCTTGGGTGTGGCCTGTTCAACGGGCAGCCTTCCTGGGCTGCTTGTTGAGTGGTTGGCACCTCAGCTCCTCCAGAAGCCCTCGCCAAGGTGCAGACGCCCCGACCAACCCAGGCGGGATCAACAGCAAGCCACCCTGGAGTGCAGGTCCTGTTCACACTGACCAACCAGCTCTGCAAGCTCGTCGAGCAGGCTCAGCACCCGACCCACCTGCCTGGGGTTGGTTCGACTGGTGAGGGCCAGCATCGCCATGCGGATCGCAAGGTCGTTTTGGGCCAACAACACTGCTGTGGTGATATCGGCAGGGGCGCCAAGGGCGGAGAGGGATCCAGAGCTCGCACGAACACGCCTGGGCATCACGAGAAGGGTGCAACTGTCTGCAGCGTTGCCCCATCTGGGCAAGGTGGCAGGATGAGCGGATTGCTCAAGCAACCATTTGGGTCAGCCCCATGCTTGAACCGCCAGCTCCCGGCGCCCATCCGATGTCGCGCCTGGTGATTCAGAACCAGGTGTTCAACAACGCCGATAGCTATGCCCAAGCCTTTGACGAGGCCTGGCAGGAGTACGACCGGCTCAACCCAGACCACACCCTGGACACGAACGCAAAGCTGCCGTTGGTTCAGGACCAATTGCAGCAACATCCCTTCCAGCAGAACCAGCCCGAGAGGGCAGCGGAAGTGGCAGCTTTCCGTGTAAGGCTGCTCGGCCTCTAAGGCGCGCCTCTCGATCCCCTGGCCATCCCCCCGCAAGTTCCCGTCATGGATACATCCCTGAGTCGGCTGGTGCGCCTCTTGTGCGGAGGCTTCAGCAACCAACAACAGGCGTTTGAAAATCCCCCGCTCTACGCCCACATCCTTGTCAAGCTGCGTCCCTTGCCCCAGCTGCAACCCGGCTCCTTGCTGCTGGAACAGAGCTACGCCATCAACCCTGCGGCGCCCTACCGCATCAGGGTGCTGAGGCCCGAGTGGCACGGCGATGGACTGATCATCCACAACCAGGCCCTGGCCGATGATCAACGCTTCTGGGGAGCGGTAGAGAACCAGCACCTCCGGGGCCAGATTCAGGCCTCAGATCTGCGTCCCCTTGATGGTTGTGCCTACCTGGTGCGGGAACAGGACGGCGGCTTCGTTGGCGAGGTGGAACCGGGTTGTCGCTGCCTGGTGGAGCGCAAGGGCAGCGTCACCTACCTGGTGAGCCGCCTCGAACTCGATGACCAGGGCATGCGCACCATCGACACGGGCCACGATCCCATGTCCCATGAGCAGCTCTGGGGATCCCTGGCTGGCCCCTTTGAATTCAGCCGCACCGACGACTACAGCGGAGAGATCCCCCCAACCTGGGACACTGCTTTTCTTCGCTGAGTTTCAGGCGGGGAGATCCTCTAGCGCATCCAGATCGCCCAGGGGGTCCTCGATCTGGCCATCATCCATAAACGCCTGTTCAGGCTCCTCCAAGAAGGGGCCGTCGATGCTGACTGGCAACTCCTGATCCGGCTCGGGATCAGGCCGATGGCTCTCTCTCACGGGCCGGAGATGGCGGGAGGGGCCTGCTGAGGGAACGGGCTCCAGGCCATTCAGCAGCGATTCCAGCTGCACCAGGCGTTCCTCGGTGGCGTCAAAGCGCAGCTCGGCCCCATTGCTCAACTGCGACGAAGTTCCCGCCCGCTGATCCAGGGCCTGCAACTGGGATTCCTGCTCGATGAGCCGCTCCTCCAGCTCAAGCAGGCGATAGGTGATGGTTTCAACCACTTGAGAGAGGGTATGCAACTGGTCAACCAGGCGGTCGTGACATTCAGCACTGGAAGGTCCCAGGTCTTCGGACTGGGACATCGGATGAGCAGAGGACATCGGAAGCAGCGTGTGGTGGCCGACAGGCAGACTCAGCCTTTGGCCGGATGGTATCGAGCGCAGGCGGACAGGCCAGACCCAGCCTTTGTAACGATTCTGAAAGGCCTGCTAACAGACCGAATCGGGCCCATAGGATCCGCACTGGTGCGGTCCGATCCATTCGGCTGACTCCTGCTCCCACTGCCTTGAATGGCACCCCCAAGCCATCCCCAAGCCAGTCGGGTCGGTAGTCATCTGGGCCGGCGGCCCTCCGCTCCGATCCCGGCGCGCCTGCAACCGGATGCCTGATCGGCATCCAATCCCCCGGCGCCGCATTCAGGCCCTTCACGCCCGCCCTCTTCCCATGACCCTTGCCAACGCTGCCTATCTGGGCATCGAACGCTTTGAGAATGCACGCCCCAAGGAGAATTGGGGCAACGCCAGTTCCGACGACAAAGCAGCCCTGATCCGTGCTGTCTACAAGCAGGTACTGGGCAATCAGTACGTCATGAACAGCGAGCGCCTTGAAGGCGCCGAATCACTGTTCAAGCGCGGCTATCTCAGCGTGCGTGAATTTGTCCGCCAGGTGGCGAAGAGCGGGCTCTACAAACAGAAGTTTTTTGAAAACTGCAACCCCTATCGGTTCATTGAGCTGAACTTCAAGCATCTACTGGGCCGGGCACCTCAGAACAAGGCTGAGATGCTCCATCACTTCACCATCCTGCAGGAACAGGGTTACGACGCCGAGATTGACTCCTACATCGATAGCGCCGAGTATCAGGAACGCTTCGGCGAAGAGGTGGTTCCATTCCTCCACGGTTTTAATTACAACGCCGGCCAGCAGGGCCTGCAGTTCTCCTACATGCTGCAACTCACCCGCGGGGTGGGCGCCTCTGTCCGCGGGGATCTGCTGAAGAACCAATCCCGCCTGAACCCCTCTGTGCATGCTGAGCA
Source organism: Prochlorococcaceae cyanobacterium (assembly GCA_044374745.1). Taxonomy (GTDB): domain Bacteria; phylum Cyanobacteriota; class Cyanobacteriia; order PCC-6307; family Cyanobiaceae; genus NIES-981. The sequence goes on from JBILNZ010000041.1 coordinate 27,723, forward strand.
ACCCCTGCCGGTTGTCAGCCCCAACGCCGCAGGGGCAGTTTTCCGCAAGGTGGCCACCGATGGCGTCACTCGCCAGGGCGTTGGTGCTGGCGAGGAAGGCCGTACCTTCCGCGTGGAGATCACGGGCCTCACCAACTACCGCCTGCACAAACGCAGCAATCGGGTGCGTTTTATTCCCTTCAACAAGCTTCTGGAATATCAGCAGCAGATTCACCGAGAGGGTGGCCGCATCGCCAGCATCACCCCCGTGAACTGAAATAGTCCACCCCCATCCCCTCCCCTCCTCCGATCATGAAGGTTTCAGCAGGCACCCGTGGCACGAGCTTCAGCAGCAGCCGACAGGTGACGTTCACCGTCACAGGAGTCAACAACAATGACTTCTCCCGAACTGCCGAGATGGTGATGAACGTGCCGTTCACACGCATGAACGAAGCCATGCGCATGGTGCAGCGCATGGGCGGCAAAATCACCGGAGTGAGCGTGAATGGTGGCGACCTCATTGCAGCGGCACCAGCACCAGCTCGCAAGAAGGTGAGCAGCAAAGCCAGCAACGGCTGATTTCCGCTCTCCCCCCTGCCATTTCAGGTTCACCCCCTGAAATTCTCCAAAGGCCCCTCAGGGGCCTTTTTTTGCATCGATTGGCAGCTCCGGCTCGGTGGGCCATCGCCTGCATCCAGCCCAGTGGAATAGCGGCGCAGGCAGACCAAACCCTTTGCGAACACTGACTTAAGCCTGGGGTGACCGTTTGTTAACGACGGCTGACCCCGGGCCGAAGCACAGACAACAATAGTCTCGCCCAAGTTGACGAGTACCTGGCTGCTGCGGACCTGCAGGTCCACCGCCTCTGGGTGACGGCCAACCTGGCACCTCATCACCCTCCCCGACCCCCGTCGAGAACAGGAGCTCCTCAATGTTTGACGCCTTCACCAAGGTGGTCGCCCAGGCCGACGCCCGCGGCGAATTCATCAACGCCGGTCAGATCGACGCTCTCGCGGCGATGGTGGCCGACAGCAACAAGCGCATGGACACGGTGAACCGCATCACCTCCAATGCGTCCAAGATCGTCACCAACGCTGCCCGCGATCTGTTCGAGGCCCAGCCGGCCCTGATCGCCCCCGGCGGCAACGCTTACACCCATCGC
>JBILNZ010000042.1:0-28810 GCA_044374745.1 Prochlorococcaceae cyanobacterium
GCTTGGCGACTCTTTGTTGTTCGTCCCAGAAGCCTCTCTGGCCCACGGTTCGCACGCATCTGCAGAGTCAGATTATAATCTGATAACGGACTAAATCAAGACCTGTTGCGATTTTTCGAGGTGCCCACTAGACATTTATCATCATAATCCAGCTTGCACGAGACTCAAAGACTTATCAATCAACTAGAAGTATCTCTTGCATTCTATCAGCAAGACAGGAGACTTATGCCCTTCATGTGCATTCTCTAGGAGTTCATGCCGTCAACAGATAACAATCAAAGGACATCCGATTTACAAAGTTTACCGGCACAGATTGCCATGTCTTCTCTATTGTGCAAGGGTTTCACTACAAATAGTGCTGAATCTGAACACACGAATGACTTGTAGGTGCCGAGAGGGGCTGATGCCAACCTCCCGAGCATTCGCGCGCAGGGACAACAGAGCAAGTGTCGTCGTCACGACCGCGTCACGGGGCCTCTTGGGCCTAATTCCGGCTTGGCACATAGGTGCCCAGACGGAAACGAAATCAGGCAGAGCGGGGGTCCATCGCCTGTTGGAGATCTAACAAACCTCGAACCGGCAGGAGGTAATCAAGAGATGAGCACCTCAAATGATGTTTAGAGGTGAGGGAAGAACTCGTAACTGGAGGATTCTAGCAGCATGGAAAGCCTTTCCACCTCAGGGGTCCTGGCTGGAAATCGCCTCTTTACCATGGAACACACCGGACAAACGCGCCACAGCAGAAAGACGGATTGCATGACCTTTTAGGCAGGTCGGCATGCTCAAGGTATCGCGGCTTACTCCTGCTGCCAACGTTTGCTTGGTGGGCTCTTGACTAGGTCTGGGTTTGAGCCACCAGCTGAGCCATGTGGGGCGCAATGTTCGGGATTGTTGTGAATGCTGCACTGAAGCCAGCGAAAATCCAAAGTCTTTCCGCCCCATGGAGCGCCCCGGCCAGCGGCTGGCCATCACTGCAGAAGGTCAACGGTACTTGCTGGAATGCGCCTGGCCAGTGGGCCACTGCCGGAACGTGCGGCGTTAGCGCCTGCCGCAGGCGCCGCTCTTGAAGGACAGCGTCCGGGGGGACACCGGGATCGAGGCCAGGTCGTACCAGGCTGATCTGGCCAGCCAGCCAGCCTTCCCCCCAAGGCACCATGCCAGGATCCACACACCAGGCCTCCTGGGTCAGGGAACCAGCCCTCGACTCCAGCTCCAACCTGGTGAAACGACCGGGCAGCCGCATGGCCGCAACCCCAGCCCATGGCCAACCAGTCGGCTGGGGTTGCAACAGCAGCACCCCAGCCCAGCTCACCCGCAGCCTGGGGGGCAAATCAGGCCACAGCGCATGGCAGCCCACGCCTGCGGCTAGAACCACCTTCCTGGCAAGAAGGGGCTCAGCCTGGAGCCCAAGCTGCAGTCTCCAGGGGTTTCGGTCGCCTGCTGGCGGGACGAGCCGATCAACCCGGCCAGGCACCAGCTCCACCCCAGCACGTTCCAGGGCAAGCGGGAGCCGCTGACGCCACACCTCCACGTTGACACGACTGCAAGGCAAGGGCAGAAGGCCGCCCAGCAAGGCTCCTGACCCAAGGGGCCTGAACCAGGAACGTCGCCAACCCAAATCGCCGTGTTGACGTTGGAGCTGCCGCCAGCGCTTTCCTGCCAGGGGCCCAAGGGCGCCATAACTCCAGGCACTTGCACCCAGCTGAGACCCGAGCGGGTCATCCACAAGCTTGACTTGCTCGCCAAGGCAAGCCAGCTCGAGAGCCAACAGGGAGCCGGCCAGACCTCCGCCAACGATCGCTACATCAGGAATCAGAGCCATGGCTACAGCCCGATCCTGCTTGGGCAGTGGCCCAACTCACACCAGCAGGTTGAAGGACGTCACCACCTGCTGAAACAGATCTTTCACCTTGGGCCAGCGGATCTCGTTGGTACTGGCAGCAAAGGTGTAGAGGCGACCCCGGTCCACGACCACCGTGGCCAGCTCATGGCGATCCCGGTCCGGGAGGTGAACGGCGTATTCCAGGTCATAAAAGGTGCGCCCAGCCTGCTCACGCTGATTGGCCTGCACCAGATCCGCCATGCGACCACTGCCCTCTGGGGCGATCACATTGCGGCGCAGGGCCTCCCCAACAGCCACAGGACTACCCAAGCTGGTGAGGTCGCTCTCGGACGTGACCTCTGAGATCACCAGGCTGAGGGTTTCATCGCTGTTGATCAGGTCGTGGAAAACCACGGAGGGGCCGCCGCTCACCTGAGCCCGGATCCAGCCGGTGGGATACAGAAAGGCATAGCGGCCGTCTGGACTCTGGAACCCATTGAGCCCAGCCGTTGTGCCGCTGCAGGCTGTGACCAACAGGGCCAGCGCCACGGCGACCAGCCCTCGCAACAGGGCAGCCGGCAGATGGAGATGGGGGGACTTGGCGGTCACGGGCGTGGCAAGCAGGAAGCTGGACCCCATTCTGCTGGGCGCGGCGCCTACATTCCCGCCAGCGGCAGCACGGCCCTGAGCGGCTACACCCTCCCCCTGGCTCGCTTGATCGAGCAGTTTGAGCGGCTGCCCGGCATTGGCCCGCGCACAGCCCAAAGGCTGGCGCTCCACCTCCTGCGGCAACCGGAGGAGCAAATCCGTAGTTTCGCCGACGCCCTGTTGGCCGCCCGCAGCCAAGTGGGCCAGTGCCAGCGCTGCTTTCACCTCTCCGCAGAGCCCCTCTGCGAGATCTGCCGGAACCCCGAGCGCCACACCGGCCAGATCTGTGTCGTGGCCGACTCCCGCGACCTGTTGGCCATGGAGCGAACCCGGGAATTCAAGGGCCGCTATCACGTGCTGGGCGGGTTGATCTCGCCCATGGATGGCATCGGTCCGGAGTTGCTGCAGATCCAGTCGCTGGTGAAACGGGTGGCCGCAGACCCCGGCGACGCTGGCGTGACAGTGGAAGAGGTCATCCTGGCCCTCACCCCAAGCGTTGAGGGGGACACAACCAGCCTTTACCTCGCGCGACTGCTGCGTCCATTCGCACCAGTGAGTCGCATTGCCTACGGCCTGCCCATGGGCAGTGAGCTGGAATACGCCGATGAAATCACCCTGGCCCGAGCCCTGGAGGGCCGTCGCCCGGTGGAATAGGCCGTGGTTGAAACAACAGGCAACCTCACAAGCAACACCTAGGCAGCCCAACCAACCTCTGCATGTCCCGCCCCAGCCGCTACAGCGCCATTGCTCCGGCCGAACGGCTGCCGGCCTGGCTGCAGAGGCCGGTGGGCTCCGCCTCAGAGCTGGCGGCGGTGCAGGCCGTGGTGAAACAGCAACGCCTGCACACGATCTGCGAGGAGGGCCGCTGCCCGAACCGGGCCGAGTGCTACGCCGCCGGCACGGCCACCTTCCTGCTGGGTGGCTCGATCTGCACCCGCAGCTGCGCCTTCTGCCAGGTGGAGAAGGGCCAAGCCCCCATGCCCCTTGAAGGCGCCGAAGCCGAGCGGGTGGCAGAAGCGGTGGCGGTGCTGAACCTCTCTTACGTGGTGCTTACCGCCGTGGCCCGGGACGACCTGGACGACCATGGTGCCGGCCTGTTCACGGCCGCCATGGCCGCCATCCGCCGCCGCCGCCCTGCCGTGGCGATCGAGGTGCTCACCCCAGACTTCTGGGGCGGCCACCGCGACGAGCGAGCCGGCAGGGCGAGTCAGCACCGGCGGCTGGCCACCGTGTTGGCCGCCGCGCCGGTGTGCTTCAACCACAACCTGGAGACTGTGGAGCGCCTGCAGGGTGAGGTGCGCCGCGGTGCCACCTACCGGCGCTCCCTGGCGCTGCTGGCGGCCGCCCGCGAGCTGGCGCCGGCCATCCCCACCAAGAGTGGCCTGATGCTGGGGCTGGGCGAAACGGAAGACGAGATCGTGCAGACCCTGCGCGACCTGCGGGCGGTGGATTGTCAGCGGCTCACCCTGGGGCAATACCTGCGACCGTCGCTGGCCCACATCCCCGTGGCCCGCTACTGGAGCCCGGACGACTTTGACCGCCTCGGCGCCATCGCTCGCGAGCTGGGCTTTCGCCAGGTGCGCAGCGGCCCGCTGGTGCGTAGCAGCTATCACGCTGATGGGGCATGAATCTGCCTGATCCGCGATTGGGGCTGACCTGGCGGCTCCGGGCGCAACCCACTGGCGGCAAGGCAGCGCTTCAATCTCGCTCAGCACCATCAGGGCGGCAGCTGGGTGCAGACCCCTGGGGAAGCCAGAGCTCGAGACTGACCACTGGCGCACCAACCTCGAAGTGCGCTTGTGCGAGGCATGCCCGACGGGTGAAAGCGGCTTGGACTCAAGCCTGCTGTCCTGGATCGATCAGCAGCCGGTAGGCGGCATCGAGGCGGTGGAAGGCGGACACATCCCCGCCCAGATCAGGGTGGTAGGCCTTGGCTAGGCGCCAGTAGGCCCTCTTAATGGCCGCGATCGAGGCCCCGGGCTCGAGCCCAAGCAATCGGAGGGCAGCCAGGCAGGGATCATGGCGATCAGCGCCGGAGTTGCCAGTCGGACGGGAGCTGCCCTGGCTGTGATTTTCGGTGCGGGTGCCGCCGCGCCGGGGGGTGGGGGCCAAGCGCAGCAGATCGTCCACCAGCCGCAGCGGGGCATCACTGAGCCACTCCGCCGCCCGCTGGCCGTGCAGGGCAAAAGCAGCCCGCACGGCCCAGCGCACCCGGCTGTGGGGGCCGCGCAAGGCCTCCACCAGCTCAACCCCCAGACCTGGACAGCGGCGCTCCAGCTCCTCCTCCAGGCTGAGGTGGGGATTCCAGCTCCTCCGCCTGCGCTCCTCCACCAGCCCACGCAAGCCCCCAGGGGGGCCGATGCGCAGCGCCTGCCAACGGGGATGGCGGGCCATGGCGATGCCCCAGCGCTCCACCTGTTCGGCCGTGATTCCAAACTTACCGCTGCCAGTCACCCCACGGTCGTGCTGGTCGCGGTCGTTCTGCTGGTCCTGGATCTGCTGGTCCTGCAACAGCTGCCGTAAACGACGCACCTCGCGGCGCAGAGCGTCGTTCTCCGCCAACAAAGTATCCACATTGCTGGTGACCACGCCGCGGGAGGGTTCGCGGCCGCGAGTGCGGGGATCGAAGCCCATCGGTTCAGCGCACCTCAGGCCAGGCTTGCCAGTCAAAAGGCCACGATCCGGTGGCAAGGGCCTGGGAGCCGCGGCGCTCGATCCCCATCCCCACCCGGCGCGCAATGGCAGCTGGTTCTACCGGCATACCTGGTGGATCGTGGTGGGCCGCGTCGCGGAATCGGCAATCGGGTGAGGGGTGGTGCCCATAACGTTGTGGGGGTCGAGAAGCTCCGCTCCAGCTGCGATTTTGGGGCCAGCTCCAACAGGAGCATCAGGGCCATGCCCTGGCAGCGCAGAGGCGATCCAGGAGCAAACGGCCACAGCGCATCCTGCCGCCTGATTGCGGCACGGCCGATCATCTGTGTCCATGCTCGCCCCATGGATCGGGCTTGGCCCCCATCACCCTGCCAAGCGTCGGACGCTGCGGGCCAGCCCCTCGGCGCAATGGCCGCGCATCAGCAAACCGGCCCCGCCCCAGAGCAGGCGAGGCGCCAGATCGGCCGCCCCACCACCCAGCTCCCGCAGGGGAGTGAAGCCAAGCTGGCGGAAGTAACGCACCAGGCGACGGTGCTGGGCCTCCTGATCACGGATGGCCAGCAGCGTGGCCTGGCGGCAGGGGGTGGCCTCCAGGGCCCAGGCAAAGGTGGCTGCCCAAATCAGCGGGCCCACCGCCGCCGTGGTCGAACCCTGCACCCGCAGGGTGTCGAGCCGCAGACCCTTGGCGGTGGGCAGGGCCCAGCCCTTCAACTCGCCCAGCAACTGCAACGGCGATGCACAGTCGGCCGGATCAAGCGGGCGGGCCACCCCGACCCGCAGACCCCAGGCCAGACCCACCGGGCGACTCACCTGCAGGCGCAGCAGCAGGCCCCGCCGCCTGCCCTCGGCCTCCAGCTGCTGCAGGCTTGGACTGGGCGCCGAGGCGGCGAGGCGGGACATCGGCGGACAGCAGTGGCGGCAGCCAGTCTTGGACAGCCGGCAATCCACGATGGGTGGGGATTGATTGCACGCTGATCAACGGCCCTAGCCCCAGTTCCTCAGGGTGGGGGCCCAGGCGCCTCTGCCGCCTGGCCGCACCTGGGGCAATAGGGGAAGCAGGCCAGATGTTGGCTGCCGCAAGCAGCGCAACTGCGCTGGAGCTGCAGGCCACAGTGCATGCAGTAATTGGGCAGGGCGCCCTCCTGGCGGGGCAGGCTGCGTTCGCAGCTGGGGCACTGGTGGCGGCCCAGGGACTGCAGGGCCTTCTCGTAGCGGATCTGGCGCTGGCGCAGCTGCTGGGGGGCGGCCTGCTCCTGCTGCTTGCGCAGCAGGTAGGCATTCAGCCACCGAATCAGCGAGCGGCCCACCACCAGGGTGAGCAAGGCGCCCACGCCGTAGCGGATGTAGGCACCAAAACTGGGCAGGTAGGGCACCAGCTCCACAAAGAAGGCAAACAACCCGAACAGCAGGAAACCCCACACGAACGGCCACTGGTCGCTGCCCCGATAGCGGCGGAACTGCCAAAGGGCCAGGAGCAGGAGTGGGCCCACGAACAGCAGCCTGATGGCGAAAGCCAGCAGCTCCGCACGCTGACGGGCCTGAGCGCGCAGCTGCTCCAGCTGCCCCTGGGGCACGGCCAGCTCGGCCTGGGCACGCTCCAGGCTGCCCTCCAGCTGGCTGCGCTGGGCACTGAGCTGCTGCTGCTCGAGCAGCCGTTGATCGAGCTGGCGGGCGCGGGCGATCACCTCCGGGTTCTGCTGCGACTGCTCAGTGGCCGAGCGGGCGGCGCGCCAGGTGTCAAAGCTGGTCTGCTCCCGTTCCACCGCCTGCCCAGCCAGCAGCTGGCGCTCCGTGAGCCGCTCGATCTCGCCCTGCAGCTGGTCGCGGCGCTGCTGCAGCGGTTGCAGCTGGCGCTCCAGCTCGCCCACCCGGGCGGTATCCAGGAAACGTTCCTGGGGCGGCCGGCGCGAGAGCAGGGGCAGGTCGGCGATCAGCGAGCCGCCCACCTGGATCAGGAAGTAGGCGAACAGCAGGGCGATCAGCCACTGGCCCAGGCGCACCAGCCGTTCCGGACCGCGGGAAGGGCTCAGCATCAGCGGTGGAGCGGGGTTTCCATGTTGATCAATGCCGGGGTTCTCAGCCAACGGCAGCCAGGATCAGCGGCTCGGCCAACAGCACCGCCTGCAGGGGCAACGGTCCGAACAGGTGGGGGAACAGCTCGCCGCTACCAGGGGCCGGCTGCCAGCGCACCGCCAAGCCGGCGGCGGCCAGGCGAGCGGGGTCGACCGTGAGCAACAGCAGCTCGCCGGCAGGCAGATCGGCATAGAAGCGGCCGGCGGTGGCCGCCACCTGATGGGCGGCGCTGAGGTGGATGAAACCCTCCTCCTCCAGGGAGCGACCGCGGGTGGAGCGTCGGTACTCGCCGGCGGTGCGGGCCTGATGCCACTCGGGTCGCAGGGCCAGGTGATAGAGCCAGCCGGGCGAGCGCCAGGGACTGCGCTCGGCCCAGGGCGGCGCCATCACCGCCGCCAGCTCGGGCCCCTCCTCAAAGCGCGCCAGCCAGTGCTGCAGCGGCTGCAGCCCGGTCTCGGCGGCAAAGCCCGCCGGATCGGCCAGGCGGAACTGGCGCACGAAGGGCAGCAACGCCCAGTCGGCCAGGCAGGGGCGCGCCCCCAGCAGCCAGCCGCCCCGGGGCAGGCAGATGCTCCAGCGGCCCAGGATGGCCAGTGCCTGCTGGCGGTGGTGATCGCGGCTGGCCTCGCCCGCGAAGCGCTCGGGGTACTTGAAGCGATCGAGGTGATGCTTGAAGGGGCCGTCGTTCTCTGCGACCAGCTCGGCCATGGCGACCCGATCAGCCGCGCTCCAGCCGGCCAGCCAGCCCTGGGGGTCCCGCTTCTGCAGGGCCCAGTGCATGATCGCCAGGCTCTCGCCGAGCACCCCGTCCTCCAGCATCAGCACCGGCACCGTGCCCTTGGCCGACGCCGCCAGCAGCTCCGGCGGCTTGGCCTTCAGGCTCACCTCACGCAGTTGCAGAGCCACGCCTGGCCCCAGCCCCGCCGACGCGAGCGCCAACCGGGCGCGGATGGCGTAGGGGCAGCGCCGGAAGCTGAAGAGAACGGGCGTGGGTTCAGGCACCGCTGCCCCGGGCCGCCTCCATCTGCCGCTGGCGTTCACGGAAGCGGCGGCGGTCGGCCTCGCTAAAGCGCCCGAAGCAATGGTGGCAGCTCACCCCCTGCTCAAAGCTGGGTAGCTCGCGATCGGCAGGCGACAGCGGCAGGCCGCAGGCGTGGCAGAGACTGTGCTCCCCTGGCTCAAGCCGGTGGTTCAGCGCCACCCGCTGGTCGAACACGAAGCACTCGCCCTGCCAGCTGCTTTCCGCCTCCGGGATCTGCTCCAGATAGCGCAGGATGCCGCCCTGCAGGTGGTGCACCCCCGCAAAGCCCTGCTGCTGGAGATAGGCGGTGGCCTTCTCGCAGCGGATCCCACCGGTGCAGAACAGCGCCAGCGCCTTGGGCTGGCGCTCGGCCACCAGGGGCCGCAGCTGGCGTTCCACCCAATCCGGGAACTCACGGAAGCTCTCCGTTTCAGGATCGATCGCCCCTGCAAAGGTGCCGATCGCCACCTCGTAGGCGTTGCGGGTGTCAATCACCAGCGTGTCCGGGTCGCTGATCAGGGCGTCCCACTGCTCGGGGGGCACATGGGTGCCCACGGCCGAGCCCAGGTAGGGCGCCACCTCCGCTTGCCCCAGGGTCACGATCTCCCTCTTGAGCCGCACCTTCAGCCGGCGAAAGGCCTGGGCTTCAGCCCGGCTGAACTTGGCCTCCAGCCGCTCCAGCCCAGCCACCTGGCGCAGCCGCGCCAACACGGCCTGCACACCCGCCTCGGGCCCGGCGATGGTGCCGTTCACACCCTCGTGGGCCAGCAGGATCGTGCCGCGCACAGCCCCCACCGTCGCCAGCTGCAGCAGCTCTTGCCGCAGCGCCGGCAGGTGCTCCAGCGCCGCGAAGCGGTAGAAGGCCGCCACCAGCACGCTCACTGGCAGACCTGAACGCCGGCGGCGGCCAGCAGCTCCCGGTCGGCCTCCACGTCCGGATTGCCCGTGGTGAGCAATGTGTCGCCGTAGAAGATCGAGTCGGCCCCGGCCAGCAGACAGAGGATCTGGGCCTCGCGGTTCATCTGCTCGCGGCCGGCGCTGAGCCGCACCCGGGAGTGGGGCATGAGGATGCGGGCGGTGGCCACCATCCGCACCAGCTCCAGCGGATCCACCGGCGGCTGTTCCTCTAATGGCGTGCCCTCCACCGCCACCAGGGCGTTGATCGGCACACTCTCGGGATGGGGATCGAGGTTGGCGAGCACCTGCAGCAGGCTGGCCCGGTCCTCCGGCCCCTCGCCCATGCCGATGATGCCGCCGCAGCACAGCGTGATCCCGGCCCGCCGCACCCGCTGCAGGGTTTCCAGCCGCTCCTGGTAGGTGCGGGTGGTAATGATCCGGTCGTAGTGCTCGGGGCTGGTGTCGAGGTTGTGGTTGTAGGCGGTGAGGCCGGCGTCGGCCAGGCGCTCGGCCTGCTGATCGGTGAGCATGCCGGCGGTCACGCAGGCCTCCAGGCCCAGCTCACGCACGCCCCGCACCATCTGCAGCATCGCCTCGAAGGGCGCGCCGTCGCGGATCTCTCGCCAGGCCCAACCCATGCAGAAGCGGTGGGCGCCAGCGTCCTTGGCGGCCCGGGCCCGGGCCAGCACCGGCTCCACATCGAGCTCCGGCCGTCCCGCCACATCGCTGCTGTGGTGCATCGACTGGGGGCAGTAGGCGCAGTCCTCCTCGCAGCCGCCGGTTTTCACGCTCAGCAGCGAGGCCAACTGCACCCGGTAGCCGGGGTTGGCCTCGCGGTGCACCGCCTGGGCGCGCCACAGCAACTCCATCAAGGGGAGCTCCAGCACGGCATTGATCTCGGCGAGACTCCAGTTGTGCCGGGGGGAGAGGGGGCTGGGTCCAACCACTGGGTTACCGGTGGCAGTGCTGGAGGTCACAGGCGGGGGGATGAGATGGGCAGGTGTGCAGGGTGCAGAAAGGGAGGCCGATCAGGCCGGAGGTTCGACCCCGCCGAAACGGCGCTGGCGACTTTGAAAATCAACCAGGGCCGCCCGCAGGGCGGACTCATCGAAGTCAGGCCAGAGCACGTCAGTGATGTGCAACTCGGCGTAGGCCAGCTGCCAGAGCAGGAAATTACTGAGCCTCTGTTCACCGCTGGTGCGGATCAGCAGGTCGGGATCCGCCTCACCAGCCGTATGCAGTTCAGCGGCAAAGTGCTGCTCGTCGATGGCCGCCGGGTCCAGTTCCCCCCGGGCCACCTGCTCGGCCAGGCGTCGCGCCGCCCCCACCAGCTCAGCTCGACCGCCATAGTTGGTGCAGACGTTGAACCGGATGCCGGTGTTGGTCGCCGTGCGGGCGGTGGCATCGGCAATCAGCCGTTGGAGCCCAGATGGCAGGGGGCTGAGGTCCCCAAAAAATCGGATTCTCACCCGTTCGCGCTCCAGCCCCTGCAACTCGCGCTCGAGAACCCGCTCGAACAAGGTCATCAGGAAACTCACCTCCTCGCCAGGTCGGTTCCAGTTCTCGGTGGAGAAGGCGTAGGCGGTGAGCGTTCCGATCCCCCAGTCGCTACAGAGCCGCAGGGTGCGCTTGAGGGCCTCCACCCCTTGGCGGTGACCCATCACCCGGGGCAGGCCGCGACTGCGCGCCCAGCGTCCGTTGCCATCCATGATCAAAGCCACATGGCCAGGCAGCCTGGTGGGGTCCAGGCCAGTGGGCAGAAGACGGGCGCGGGTACCTGCCGCGCTGGACAGCCCGGTGCTGGACAGCAGCGCACCATTCCGACCCGTGAGGGTGTGTTCTGGGCTGGTGAGATCGGAACCGGTCAAGTCTGATTCGGAACCTCCGTCGGGTCCTCTGCCTGTGTCGGTCGCCAGGACGCGACTCATCCGCGTGTCTCCGGCGAATCCTTACCCACGCTACGCCCGGCCGGTCGGGCCAGGGCGGAGCTGAGAAGGTCGTGGAGACGGCTGCTGGTGATCGGTCGCTCCAATCGTCCCTGGCATGCCAGAGCAAGCGTACCGGTCTCCTCGGACACCACAATCGCCAGGCAACGATCGAAGCGCTCGGTGAGGCCCAGGGCAGCCAGATGGCGGGTGCCATAGCGATTGCTCCCCTGGCGCGAGAGGGGCAGGATCACCCCCGCCGCCAGGATGCGGTTACCCCTCACAAGTACGGCGCCATCGTGAAGTGGGGTGTCCGCTGCGAAGAGGTTCAACAGCAGATCCACCGACAGCTGGGCATCGATGGGCAAGCCAGGATTGAGGAAGTCCTCCGGGCGCAGGTCACTGCCCAGATCCACAACGATCAGTGCCCCACGCCGCATCTGGGAGAGACGGCCAGCGGCCTCGCTGATCTGGCCCACGGCTCCGGAGGCCACTTGATCACCGTTTCGAGTCCCGAACAGGGCCCCCAGGTGACCGGTGCCCAGCAGCTCCATCAGCCGGCGCAATTCCCCTTGCCAGAGGATGGCCAAGGCCAGGCTGCAGGCCAGCACCAAGGCGTCGAGCAAAGTGGTGGTGAGCGGCAGATTGGCGTAGCGCTGCACGGCCCAGGCCAGGGTCACCAGCAGCAGGTAGCCGCGCAGGAGCCAAAGGGTGCGTGGCTCGCTGACCCGACCAAGCAGCAGCCAACCGAGCCCTGCTGCGAGAGCCAGATCGAGAATCAGGCGCAGATCAAGCAGCCCCAGCAGAGAAACGAGCCTGGAGCCACCCACACCTACAACCAAGCCTTCCCATTACGGTACCGGCATCAGCCGGGCTGGCAGCACGTCGTAGCGCAGTAGATCGTCCGGCTGCTCACGACGCTGCACCAGGTCGGCCTGGCCGTCATGCACCAACACCGCCGCCGGTCGGGGAATGCGGTTGTAATTCGACCCCATCGAGGCGTTGTAGGCGCCGGTGGCCAGCACCGCCAGGATGTCGCCACTGGTGGCGGGCGGCAGGGCCACATCCTTCAGCAGCACGTCCCCTGATTCGCAGTGTTTGCCCGCCACGGTCACGGTTTCACTGGCCTCGGCTCCGGGGCGGTCGGCCAGCAGGGCGGTGTACTGCGACTGATAGGTGATCGGCCGCGGGTTGTCACTCATCCCGCCATCCACCGAGAGATAGGTGCGGACACCGGGGATCTGCTTGCGGCTCCCGATCTCATAGAGGGTCACGCCGGCGGTGGCGACCAGCGAGCGGCCTGGCTCGCACAACAGCCGGGGCAGGTCCACGCCCCTCTGCTGGCAGGCAGAGGCCACGGCGCCGGCCACTGCTTCCACCCAGGCATCAATCGATGGAGGATCGTCACTGGCGACATAGCGGATGCCCAGACCGCCGCCCACATTGAGGTCGGTCACGGGGTGGCCCAGGGAGCGGGCCAGTTCCAGGGCGTCAGCCATCACGGCGGCGAGGTCGCGGTGCGGCTGGATCTCGAAGATCTGGGAGCCAATGTGGGCGTGCAGGCCGGTCAGCCGGCCCCAGGGGCAGTCCGCCAGCTGTTGCAGCACCTGCGCCAGCTGGTCGGGATCGAAGCCAAACTTGCTGTCGAGGTGACCGGTGCGGATGTACTCGTGGGTGTGGCACTCGATGCCCGGCGTGAAGCGCAGCATCAACTGAACCGGACCGCTGAGGCTTGGAGCCAACTGGCTGAGCAGTTCGATGTCGCGCCAGTTGTCCAGCACCACCGTGACACCGTGGCGGGCAGCCAGGGCCAGCTCCTCGATGCCCTTGTTATTGCCGTGCAGCACAATCCGCTCAGCCGGCATCCCGCCGCGCAGGGCGGTGAGCAGTTCCCCAGCCGAAACAGCATCCAGCCCCAGTCCCTCCTCGGCCACCAGGGCGGAGATCGCCAGGGAACTGTTGGCCTTGGAGGCGTAAAGAGCCAGGGAGGGGCCTGGGTAGTGGCGCTGCAGTGCCTCGCGGTAGGCACGGCAGCTGGCCCGCAGGGAGGCCTCATCCAGCACGTACAAAGGTGTGCCGTAGGTGCGAGCGAGCTCACTCAGGGTGCAGCCACCGACCTGCAAGCGACCCTCCTCGTCCAGAGCGGTGCTGATCGGCGCCAGGTTGCGATTGGGACTGGCCAGGTCGACACTGGGCTCAAATGGACCTGCATTGCCCAGGCTGGGGGGCTGGCTGGAGATCACCATGGCCGGGGCTGACGGTGCGGGAATCCATGAATGTACGGAATCCAGCAGCACGCTTGCCCGGTTCGAAGCCCTGCACGCGGCGCCACTGGATCGGGCCCAGCTGGAGGACTGCCTGGGTCTCGACCAGCGCTGCTTCGGCGGGCTGTGGAGCCGACAACAGTGGGGCAGGGAACTGGCCGATCCACAACGGCCTGGCCTCGGGCTTTGGCAGGACGGGCGACTGGTGGCCATGGCCTGCGCCTGGTTGATCGTCGATGAGCTGCACATCACCCTGGTGGCGGTGGATCCCACCCGGCGCCGCCTGGGCCTGGCCCAGGGCCTGCTGCGCGCTCTGTTGCAGGTGGGTCTTCAGCTGGGGGCGGCCAAGGCCACCCTGGAGGTGGGCAGCCGCAATCGGTCCGCCCTGGCGCTCTACCGGGCCTTGGGGTTTCAGACAACCGGCGTCCGTCGCGCCTACTACAGCGATGGAGAGGATGCCCTGATCCAATGGCTCGACATCAACGGGAACAGCTGAGGCCGTTCAAGCAGCCGGGAAATCACCGAATCGCACGGGGCTGGATGAGGTGCGGATAACCGGTTTTCTTATCTGGCTCCCACTCAAATCAGCAGCATCTCTTTGTAGCGAAACAGCGCTGCGATCCCGCTGCGGCAGCTCGTCTTGCCAGTTCCCACCGCGCTTCACACCCCACCGTCCAACCCTGAT
Organism: Prochlorococcaceae cyanobacterium; assembly: GCA_044374745.1. Classification (GTDB taxonomy): domain Bacteria; phylum Cyanobacteriota; class Cyanobacteriia; order PCC-6307; family Cyanobiaceae; genus NIES-981. The sequence goes on from JBILNZ010000042.1 coordinate 13,988, forward strand.
AGGTTGGAACCAACGTGCAACAGGCCCCGCCCCATGTTCGAGCGGTTTACCGAGAAGGCCATCAAGGTGATCATGCTGGCCCAAGAGGAGGCTCGCCGCCTCGGGCACAATTTCGTGGGCACCGAGCAAATCCTGTTGGGCCTGATCGGTGAGGGCACCGGAGTGGCCGCCAAGGTGCTCAAGTCGATGGGGGTCAACCTGAAGGATGCCCGGGTTGAGGTGGAGAAGATCATCGGCCGCGGCTCCGGGTTTGTGGCTGTGGAGATCCCCTTCACCCCCCGGGCCAAGCGGGTGCTGGAGCTCTCCCTGGAGGAGGCCCGCCAACTGGGCCACAACTACATCGGCACTGAGCACCTGCTCCTTGGCCTGATCCGCGAGGGCGAGGGCGTCGCAGCCCGCGTCCTGGAAAACCTCGGCGTCGACCTGGCCAAGGTGCGCACCCAGGTGATCCGCATGCTCGGAGAGACGGCTGAAGTGGCCGCGGGCGGTGGCAGTGGCAAGGGGTCCACCAAGACCCCCACCCTCGATGAGTTCGGCAGCAACCTCACCCAGCAGGCCGCCGACGGCAAGCTCGACCCGGTGGTGGGCCGTCAGAACGAGATCGAGCGGGTGATCCAGATCCTCGGCCGTCGCACCAAGAACAACCCTGTGCTGATCGGCGAGCCCGGCGTGGGCAAGACCGCCATCGCCGAGGGGCTGGCCCAGCGGATCAACTCCGGCGATATCCCCGACATCCTTGAGGACAAGCGTGTACTGACCCTGGACATCGGCCTGCTGGTGGCCGGAACCAAGTACCGGGGCGAGTTCGAGGAACGCCTCAAGAAAATCATGGAAGAGATCCGGGGCGCCGGCAACGTGATCCTGGTGATCGACGAGGTGCATACCCTGATCGGCGCCGGTGCCGCAGAAGGGGCCATCGATGCCGCCAATATCCTCAAGCCGGCCCTGGCCCGTGGCGAACTGCAGTGCATCGGCGCCACCACCCTCGACGAGTACCGCAAGCACATCGAGCGTGACGCCGCCCTGGAGCGCCGCTTCCAGCCGGTGATGGTCGGGGAACCCTCAGTGGAGGACACGATCGAGATCCTGCGCGGCCTCAAGGACCGCTACGAGGAGCACCACCGCCTCACCATCGCCGACGAGGCCCTGATCGCCGCCGCCACCCTGGGCGACCGTTATATCTCCGACCGATTCCTGCCCGACAAGGCGATCGACCTGATCGATGAAGCCGGCAGCCGGGTGCGCCTGATGAACTCCAAGCTGCCTCCGGCCGCTAAGGAAGTGGATCGGGAATTGCGCGCTGTGCAGAAGCAGAAGGAAGATGCCGTGCGTGAGCAGGACTTCACCAAAGCAGGTGAGCTGCGCGACAAAGAAGTGGAACTGCGCGAGCAGATCCGCACGATCCTGCAAGCTCGCAAGGACGAACCGGAAGCCAAGGGCGACGCTGACGGCGACAGTGGCGTCGCCACTGCGGTCGCAGCCCCGCCAGTGGCCGACATGGACAGGGCGCCGATGGTGACCGAGGAGGACATCGCCCACATCGTGGCCTCCTGGACCGGGGTGCCCGTGCAGAAGCTCACCGAGAGCGAGTCGGCCAAGCTGCTCAACATGGAGGAAACCCTCCACCAGCGCCTGATCGGCCAGGACGAGGCCGTGAAGGCCGTGTCCCGCGCCATCCGCCGCGCCCGCGTGGGCCTCAAGAACCCCAACCGGCCGATCGCCAGCTTCATCTTCTCCGGCCCCACCGGCGTCGGAAAGACCGAACTCACCAAGGCCCTGGCCGCCTATTTCTTCGGCAGCGAGGAGGCGATGATCCGCCTCGACATGTCGGAGTTCATGGAGCGCCACACGGTCAGCAAGCTGATCGGCTCGCCTCCGGGCTACGTGGGCTTCAACGAGGGCGGCCAGCTCACCGAGGCGGTGCGCCGCCGGCCCTACACCGTGGTGCTGTTCGACGAGATCGAGAAGGCCCACCCTGACGTCTTCAACCTGCTGCTGCAGCTCCTGGAAGACGGTCGCCTCACCGACTCCAAGGGCCGCACGGTGGACTTCAAGAACACCCTGATCATCATGACGTCGAACATCGGCTCGAAGGTGATCGAGAAGGGCGGCGGCGGCCTCGGCTTTGAATTCTCCGGTGAAGCGGTGGAGGACACCCAGTACAACCGCATTCGCTCCCTGGTAAACGAAGAGCTCAAGCAGTACTTCCGCCCCGAATTCCTCAACCGTCTCGACGAAATCATCGTCTTCCGTCAACTCAGCCGTGATGAGGTGAAGGAGATCGCCGAGATCATGCTCAAGGAGGTGTTCAGCCGCATGGAGGAAAAGGGCATCCACCTCTCCGTGACCGACTCCTTCAAGGAGCGCCTGGTGGAAGAGGGCTACAACCCCTCCTATGGAGCCCGTCCTCTGCGCCGCGCCGTGATGCGCCTGCTGGAAGACTCCCTGGCCGAGGAATTCCTCAGCGGCCGCATTGGCGAGGGCGACAGCGCTGTGGTGGATGTGAACGCCGACAAGCAGGTGGTCATCCGCAAGGGCAACTCCACCCCTGCCCTGCCCGAGCTGGCCGGGGCTAGCGCCTGATCCAATTTCGATCGCCTTGGGCGTCCGCCCGGTTGTTGAATGAACACCGTTCTCCCCAAGCCGGCCATTAGCACCAACAGTCACGCCATAGCCCCGGCCCGGGTCCTGCGGGGCCCCGGGGCCTGGGCTGAAGCCCTGCCGCAGATTTGCAAGCTGGGCCAGCACGTGTTGTTGCTGGGCCGCAGCCAAGCCACCGCCAGTTTGCGGCGCCGGCTCCAGGCCGATCTGGTCGCTGCCGGGCTGCAAGTGACAACTGGTCTCCTCGAGCACGACTGCTGCGAAGCCGATCTGCAGCGCCTTGCCCAGCTGAGCCGCACGGCCGGCATCCAACTGGTGCTGGCCGCGGGTGGCGGCAAAGTGCTGGATGCCGGCAAGCTCCTGGCCGATCGCCTGCGACTGACCTGTGTCACGGTGCCGACCAGTGCCGCCACCTGCGCTGGCTGGACGGCCCTCGCCAACGTCTATTCCCCCCAGGGTGCGTTCCAGGGAGATATCCGTCTTGCTCGCTGCCCCGACCTGCTGGTGTTCGACCATGGGCTGGTGGCCCAGGCCCCGGTCCGGACCCTCGCCAGCGGCATCGCCGACGCCATGGCCAAGTGGTATGAGGCCTCGGTGAGCAGTGGTGCCAGCAGCGACGGTCTGATCCAGCAGGCGGTGCAGATGGCACGCGTCCTGCGGGACCAGCTGCTGCTGGAAGCAGAGGCAGCGCTGCAAGAGCCTGGTAGCGACGCCTGGGTGCGGGTGGCGGAAGCCTGCGGCCTCACCGCCGGCCTCATCGGTGGCATCGGCGGTGCCCGCTGCCGCACGGTGGCCGCCCATGCCGTGCACAACGGCCTCACCCAGCTGCAGGCCTGTCACGGCGTGCTGCACGGAGAGAAGGTGGGTTTCGGCATCCTTGTGCAACTGCGGCTGGAGGAAGTCCTGGGCGGCTCCCAGCTGGCCGCCCAGGCCCGGCGCCAGTTGCTGCCTCTCTTCCAGGCCCTCAGCATTCCCTGCACATTGGTCGAGCTGGGGCTAGGCCAAGCAAGCCTGGCGGAGCTCGAGCAGGTGTGCGCTTTTGCCTGCTCCCCAGGTTCCGATCTCCACCACCTGCCCTTCGCCGTGGCCCCCGCCGACCTGCTGGCGGCCCTGGTGAGCACCACCAGCGGCGAACGGCAGCCCGCGTGAGCGCTTCCGCCGGTGGGATTGACGTTGCCGACCAGCAGCGCTGCCAGGCCCTGGTGAAGCAGGCGGCTACCGGCCTGCTCGACCCCCAGGGACGGCAGCTGGCAGCAGCCGTTCAGTGGTGGCCGTTGGCCGGGCTGGGCGGCCGCTGGCCCGTGGCCGTGCTGGGGGCTGGACCACCGCTGTTGATGCTGCACGGCTTCGACAGTTCCTTCCTGGAATTCAGGCGACTGGCACCCCTGCTGGCAAGCCACTACCAGCTGTTCATCCCGGATCTCTTCGGTTTCGGCTTCACCCCCCGGCCGCTCCATGGCCCGTTCAACCCAGCGGGAGTACTGGGCCACCTGGAGACCCTGGTGGCGGCCATCACCGAGTACGTGGAACCAGCCGGCAGCCAGCAAGGGATCGGCCTGATCGGCGCCTCGATGGGCGGCGCAGTGGCGGTGGAGCTGGCCCGGCGCCAAGGCCAGCGCATCAACCGATTGCTGCTGCTGGCCCCCGCAGGACTCACGGGCCGGCCGATGCCCCTGCCGCCACTGCTCGATGGCCTGGGGGTGCGCTTCCTGGGCTTGCCGGCCGTACGCCGCAGCCTCTGCCGCAGCGCGTTCGCCGAGCCCGACCGCGACGTGGGCCCGGCAGAACTGGAGATCGCTTCACTGCACCTGCAGGCGCCCCGCTGGGCTCCGGCCCTGGCAGCGTTCGCGCGCTCCGGAGGTTTCGCCGGCTGCGGCGATCCCCTCCCACCCCAGCCGCTACAGGTGCTCTGGGGCAACCAGGACCGCATCCTGCGCGCCCCCCAGAAGCGGGCGGCCCAGGCACTGCTGGGAGAGAGGATCGAAGACGTCGAGGGGTGCGGACACCTGCCCCACATCGACCAGCCCCAACGGGTGGCCGAGCGCTGGCTCGCCAGCATGCCCACGACGCTGGCCTGCCCCCATGGCTGATCAGCCCCTGCTCAAGCTGCTCTCCAAGGCGCTGGAGCTCTGGTTGCGCCAGCAGTGCGAGTCGGTGCAGAACCTAGAGATCGAGCTCCTCGGATCCAGCCGCGAGCTGCTGCGTGGCCGACTGGCGGGGGTGCGGGTGCAGGCCCGCGGGGTGCGGTACCACCAGCTCGAGCTGGCCCTGGTGGACCTGCGGGTGGGCGATCTGCAGCTGCAGCTGGGCCAGCTCTGGCGAGGCCAGCCCCTGCAGTTGCCAGCCGAGATCCCGATCACCGGGCTGGTGGGCTTCACCCCCGAGGCCCTCAGCCGCTCGCTGCTTGAGTCCCAGTGGCAGTGCCTGGCCGACGAGCTGGCCGAGCAGCTCCTTGGTGTAACCCCCCTGGTGGGACTGCGCATCCGCGACCAGCGGCTGGTGTTCCAGGCCCGGGGAATCGGGAGCGGCGAGCCGCTGGAACTGGAGACCACGCTGCTTGCCCAGGACGGTGGCGTGCGCATCGCTGCCTGTACCGGCGGCAGCGATGCCCTGTTGGCCATGGCCCCCGCCATCACGGTGCAGCGGGCAGTGATCGAGGCCGGGATGGTGGTACTGGAGGGCAGCGCCACGGTGACCACCTGAGGCCGTCAGCTCTGCAACAGGGGTAGCACCAGGGTGACCAGGGAGTACACCACGGCCGGCACGAACAGGTAGCTGTCAATGCGGTCGAGGATGCCGCCATGGCCGGGGATGGCGTCGCCGGAATCCTTCAGGCCGGCATCGCGCTTCATCATCGACTCGGTGAGATCGCCCACGAGGGCGAACAGGGCCACCACCGCTCCGAGCAGGGCACCGATCAGCCAGCCCCAGGGCCAGCCGATCCAGCTGCCACCGATCACCCCCACCCCCATGGCACAGACGACCCCGCCCAGGGCGCCCTCCACCGTCTTGCCTGGAGAGATGGGCGAGAGCGGACGGCGACCCAGGCGCCGGCCGATCACGTAAGAGCCGATGTCCGTGGCCACGATCAGGAAGCAGGCGAGCAGGGTGAGGGCCAGGCCGCCGTCGGCCAGGGCACGCAACTTGATCCAGTGGCTGGGCAAGAAGCCCAGATAGAACAGGCCGAACACCGAGGCAGCGATATCGGCGATCGTGCCGGTGACCGGCTGCAGCAACAGCCAGCCGCAGATCACCGCCCCAGAGGCCGGCAGCACCGCCGCCGCCACGTCACCGGCCAGCCAGCCACTGCCGACCTGGCTGGCGGCCTGGGTGCTGAACAGCAGCAGCTGCACCGCCACCAGCGTGGTCTTGGTGGCCGGCCGGATGCCCTTGAACTGGGCCATGCGGAAGTACTCCAGCAGCCCCAGGTGCACGATCAGCCCCACCGCCACCGTGAACCACCAGCCCCCCAGCCACACCACCACGAAGCCGATACCTCCGGCTGCCCAGCCGCTGAGCAGGCGAGCCAGGGAGGTGGCCTGCCGGGGTCGGTTCTCGGAAGACAAACGGGGGCGATGAGGGGGATGTCAGGGGCGCTCTGCCGCAATCAAAAAGAGCGGCTCGGCCGCAGCCAGCTTGGCCTGGCTGCCGCGCCGCTGCATGCGGTGCACCGTGGCCTGCACCACCTGCAGGTCGATGGCGGCCAGCTGGCCCAGGGTATCGGTGGCGTCGACCAGGCCCTCCAAGCTGGCGGTGCTGATCACCAGCCGCCCCCGGGGCTGGAGCACCTCCCACACCGCCGCGAGTACATCGCCCAGGGGCCGGCCGACCTCCAGCAGCACCCGGTCGGGCCGGGGTGGCAGCAGGGCCAGGCCGTCCGGGGCGGAGCCGGCGTGGATGTGCAGGTTGCTGATCCCGAAGCGCAACCGGTTCTGCTCCAGCAAGGCGATCGCCTCTGGATCGCGCTCCAGGGTGTGCACGGCGCCATGGGGCATCAGCCGGGCAATCTCCAGAGCCAGGGCCCCGGTGCCGCCGCCCACATCCCACACCAGCGAATCGCTCTGGGGCCGCAGATGGGCCAGCAGCATCACCCGCAGCTCCATCGGTGTGGGGCTGAAGCCGGGAGCGTTGGCAAACGCGGCGTCGGGCAGACCCGGCGTCACGAAATCCCAGTGGTAAGGGGGTGGGGATCCGGCCACGGCTCCTGCGCTGGCTCAGTCGGCCACAACCCTCACCGTATCAGCGATCTGCCCCGGCCAGCGCCGGGCCTGCTCCACCAACCACACCGCCCGGGGGCCATCGATCCGCTCGCCGGGAATCAACAGGGGGATCCCGGGTGGATAGGGACAGATGGGCTCAGCCGCGATCCGGCCGGCGGCGGCGGCCAGGGGCACGGCCTGGCTGGCGGCGCGCCAGGCCTGAACCAGGGGCAGCTGCGGCTCGCTGGCCAGGGGCAGGGGCGGCCGGCTGAAGGGCGGCAGGGGCTCCCCACCCAGGGCCGCCTTCAGGCCCAGCAGGGCGCGCGGCAGCCGCCACAGCAGCCCGGGGGGAGGCCTCTCCCCCAGACAGAAGGTGAGCGTGCCCGGTTCTGGCAATTCGGCCAGCACCCGCCGTTGCAGCAGCCAGGCATCGGCCTCCAGGCCGTTGATACCCAACGCCGCGGTGTGCAGCACCAGGCGCAACGGATCCTGGTTATCCAGCAGCGGCAGGCCCAGGGCCTGGCAGCGCCGGCGCAGGCGGAGGGCGCGGGCCTCAGCGCGATGGCGGCGACGCTGACCAGCGGGGCTGGTAGCCGCCAGCAGGGAGGCCTCAGCCGAAGCCAGCAGCAGGGCGCTGGGGCTGGAGGTCTGCAGCCAGAGCAGGGCCCGCTCCAGGGCGACCTGGGGCACCCGCTCGCCCTGGGCCAGCAGCACCGCGCTCTGGGCCAGACCGCCGCCCGCCTTCTGGCAGGAGAGCACCACCAGGTCGGCGCCAGCGGCCAGGGCCTCACCGCGGCCATGGGCCTGGTCCACCAGCACCGGCAGGCCGGCAGCCTGCAGCAACGCCACCAGCGCCGGCAGCTCCGCCGCCGCCACCCCCTGGTAGCTGGGAGACACCAGCACGGCCGCCGCCAGCGGACCGCTGTCCAGGGCCGCGGCCAGCGCCCGCTCCAGCCAGGCCGGATCGGGCGGTTGCCACAGACCCGTGGCCGGATCGAAGGGCAGGTCGAAGAGCACCGGCCGCAGCTGCCCCAGCAGGCAGCCATGCAACAGGGAGCGGTGCAGCTGGCGCGGCAGCAGCACCCGGCTGCCCGGCGACGCCAGGGCGAGCAGGGCAGCCTGCAGAAGCCCGGAGGCGCCGTTCACCCCGAACCAGCAGTGGTCGGCGCCCACCAAGGCGGCACAGCGGCGCTGGGCCTCGGCCACGCCCCCCTCCTGCTCCAGCGGGCCGCCGATCTCCGGCAACTCCGGCAGGTCCCAGCGGCCGGGGGGCTGGCGCAGTAACCGGGCCAGGGGCGGGGCCAGGCCGCGGCCGCGGCCGTGGGCAGGCAGGTGCAGGGCCAGGGGCGGAACCTGCAGCCAGGGGCGGCGCAGCAGCAGGTCGGGCAGAAGCGGGCGCATCACCCAGGCGGGCCGCAGTTTCTAGAGTCTGCCCACTGAGTACGCCGCCGACCCCGGCCGGCAACGCCTTTGACCGTCGCGCCAGCCCAGGCCACCGCGGGGATCTCCTCCGCCACTGCCGGCTATCAGCCAGGCGCCGACCTGCGCTGGCTCCTGCTGAGGCCCTGGCTGCTGATCGCCCGTCTGGTGACGGTGCTCTGGCAGCTGGGCAGCCTGGTGGTGGTGCTGCTGGTGCAGGGCAGCAGCAGCGATAGCGCCACCCAGCGGCGCCTGGGCCAGCGCATCCTGCGCACCCTCACCCAGCTGGGCCCCTGTTTCATCAAGGTGGGCCAGGCCCTCTCCACCCGGCCCGACCTGGTGCGGCGCGACTGGCTGGAGGAGCTCACGCAGCTGCAGGACAACCTGCCCCCCTTCCCCCATGCCGTGGCCCTGGCCACGATCGAGCGGGAGCTGGGCGCTCCGGCCCATCAGCTGTTCGCCGCGTTCCCCGACCACCCGATGGCGGCCGCCAGCCTGGGCCAGGTGTACCGGGCCCAGCTGGCCGATGGCCACTGGGTGGCAGTGAAGGTGCAGCGGCCCAACCTCGACTGGATCCTTCGCCGCGACCTGGTGCTGATCCGGTTGCTGGGCAGCGTGGCCGCACCGTTCCTGCCGCTCAACCTGGGCTTCGGGCTCGGCGAGATCATCGATGAATTCGGCCGCTCCCTGTTCGAGGAGATCGACTACCGCCGCGAGGCCGACAACGCCGAGCGCTTTGCAACGCTGTTCGCTGCCCACCCGGAGGTGACCGTACCGGCGGTTGAGCGACACCTCAGCGCCCAGCGGGTGCTCACCACCACCTGGCTCCATGGCACCAAGCTGCAGGAGCGGCAGACGCTTGAAGCCCAGCGGCTCGATCCCGCAGCCCTGATCCGCACCTGCGTGATCTCCGGACTGCGCCAGTTGTTGGAATTCGGCTACTTCCACGCCGATCCCCATCCGGGCAACCTGTTCGCCCTGCCCGGCCGGACAGGACCCATGGGCCATGTGGGCTACGTGGATTTCGGCATGATGGACTCGATCAGCGACGCCGACCGGCTCACCCTCACCGGCGCGGTGGTGCATTTGATCAACCGCGATTTCGGCGCCCTAGCCCAGGATTTCGTGACCCTGGGCTTCCTCAACCCCAGCGCCGACCTGGAGCCGATCATCCCGGCGCTCGAAGAGGTGCTGGGGGGAGCGATCGGCGAGAACGTGGGCGACTTCAACTTCAAGGCGGTCACCGACCGGTTCTCGGAGCTGATGTACGACTACCCCTTCCGGGTGCCGGCCCGTTTTGCCCTGATCATCCGCGCCGTGGTGAGCCAGGAGGGTCTGGCGATGCGGCTGGACCCCTCCTTCCGCATCCTGCAGGTGGCCTATCCCTACGTGGCCCGGCGGCTGCTGGCCGGTGACACCGCCGAGATGCGCGAGAAACTGCTGGAGGTGCTGTTCGACCCCCAGGGTCGCCTGCGGGTGGAGCGACTGGAGAGCCTGTTGGCGGTGGTGGAGGGCGAGGGGCCTGGCCCCGAGCTGCTGCCCGTGATGGGCTCGGGCCTGCGCCTGCTGCTCGGCCCCGATGGCGCCAGCCTGCGCCAGCGGCTGCTGCTCACCCTGGTGCAGGGCGACCACCTGCACACCGACGACCTGCGCGCCCTGGCCGGCCTGCTGCGCCGCACCTTCTCTCCCCGCCGCCTGGCCGGCGGCATGCTCGCCCGTTTCAACCCTCTGGCGTCTGCAGCCTGAAGCGGCAGAGATCCGCCGTGACAGCCCCGCCCACTGCTTTCACCCGACTTCGCCTGGCACTGCGCTCCTGGCTACGGGAAGAGCGGCGACCGCTTCCGCCGAACTCCCACCAGCAGTGGCTGTGGGGGGCAAGCGCAGTCGCCCTGCTGGGCCTCACCGGCCTCACCTTCACCAACCTGCTTGAACAGCGCCATCAGCTGCGGCTGGCAGAGAGGCAGGAGGCCCTGACGCTTCTCCGCTACCACATGCAGCTCACCCTGCAGACGGTGTTCGACTGGGGCCACTGGACGGAGATGTACAACTACGCCGCCAGCCCCAGGCGCGGGTTCGTGGAGGTCGACATCCTCAGGGCTGCCATGCTCAAGGATGGGGGGGTGATGCTGGCGTTCAACCACCGCCACCAGCTGCTGTTCAGCGCCGATCGCCAGGGCATGAACCGGTCCTCCCACCGGCCGCTGGTGCAGTGCCTGCAGCCGATTCTTGAAGGTCCTCCAGCCCAGCTGCAGCAACAACTCCTTCTCTGCGAGGGCGAGAAGGGCGTTCTCTATGGAGGCGGCATCGGCAGGATCACCGACAGCGCCAGCAAGAAGCCCGCCAATGGCACCCTTGCCTTTCTGATGCCCGTGCTGAGCCCTGACCAGCTGCCGCGCAACCAGCGGCTGCTGGGCCAACTGATGGGCGATCTGCAACCCGCGCCAGGCAAGGCAGCTCCCCGCCTCTGGAAAGAACTCAACCTGCCCCTGCTGAACCAGGAGCAGCGCCCGCTGACGGTGATGCCGCTGTCGGTCTGGGAGAGCGCCGCCATCCCCCTGCGCAACACCCTGCTGGTGCTGGCCATGGGCAGCGGAGGCGCCCTACTGGTTCGCCTGCTGTGGATGCTGGAGCGCCGCCGCCAACGGCTGGAGAAATGCCGCCAGGAAAGCAGCCGGCGCACCCAGCAACGCCGGCGGCAGAGTGAGCAGCAGCGCCTGCAGATCGAACAACAGCTCACCAGCAGCCTCACCGCCGCCGTGGTGGCCCATGAGATCCAGCAGCCCCTGAGCACGATCCTGCTGCATTCCCGAATGGCCCTCAGGGAACTGGATGGCCCCGATGGGCCACCAGACCAGGCCGAGGGTGGTCTTCAGACCCAGTTGGCCTGGCGGTTGGAGGCCATGAACAGTGAGGCTCAACGGGCCGCGAAGATCACCGAGCGCATGCGCATGCTGCTGCGCAATGTGAACACGCCCCACAGCCCGGTGAACCTGGTGGCCGTGGTGGAGAGCTGCCTGCTGTTCTTCAAACGTGCCATCCACCAGCACGGCATTGCCCTCACCACGGAGGGGCTCGATGGCGAGCTCCGGCTGGATGGGGATGCCACCCAGCTTCAATCGGCGATCAACAACCTCATTCAGAATGCGATCGACGCCCTGGTACCTCAGCCACCCGGCCAGCAGCGGCGGCTTCACGTATCCCTGATGCGCGAGGCCTGCCAGGTGCGGCTGAGCATCGCCGACAGCGGTGCGGGCTTCCCGGAGCAACCCCCTGCCGTCCCGCTCGCCAGCTCCAAACCCCAGGGCTGTGGCCTCGGGCTGTTCGTGGTGAGGACCACCATTCAGCACCATGGCGGCTGCCTCAGCTTCGGCCGCAGCGCCGACTTGGGGGGGGCCGAGGTGGTGATGACCCTACCCCTGCCGCCCCGTCGTTCAGCTGCTTGACGGGATCGAGAGCCAGCAGAGCAGGATGGTGAGAGAGCTGAACACCACCACCAGCAGCGGCCAGAGTTCGTCGAGGCGGGTCAGCCTCCGCTCCATCTGCTCCCGGTCCGGCCCCTCGGGCAGGTCCTCCATGTCGCCGTACCGGCGGCCGATCCAGAGCACCAGCACAAACGCCACCAGCGTGACCACATAGGCCACCACATACACCTGGTCGAGAAAGGTGAGGAAGGGCAACTGGGGCAGCTCGGCCCGGTAGGTCTGCTGCAGAAACACCAGCGTGAGCAGCACCGTGACCGGGATGCTGGCGCGGGCATCCTGCTCATCCGGCCGCACCTTGAACACCAGCAGCACCATGGCCATCAGCACCGCCAGGGGCAGCAGCAACCGCCAGAACGCTGCCCAGGCCGAAGTGCCGTAGGCGATGTCGAACACCACCTGGCTGTAGTCGTTCTCGGGCCCGCCCAGGCCGAAGTTGGTGGCGTAGTGGTGGCGGTACTCGGCGATCGACCAGCCCCGGTTGAGCCAGCCGATGATGCCGGCATATAGGCCGATGCCGCTGTTCTGCAGGTCTGGCTCCAGACGCAGGGTGGCGTAGTCAAAGGCGCCGTCCACATCGTCCACCTCCAGCACCAGCGGCAGGCTCACCGTGGTGAAGGGGTAGTGGCGAAAGCTGGCGCGATCGATGTAAAAGCGGCCGATGTAGCCGAACAACTGGTAGTAGCTGCCGTCAGCGAGCTTTTCAGGGTTGGGAGCAAACGGACGCAGCTCAGGCTCGGCGTCTGAGACCAGCCCATTGAGCAGGCTGATGCGCTCGGCGATGCCGACGTTCTGGGCCTCCAGCACATCCTGCAACGGCTGATCCCAGCGCAGCCACACATAGCCGTTGGAGGAGAAACTGGGGACGCTCAGATCGAGGTCGTAGGTGCTGGTGGCATAGACCCCTACCTGCAGGTGGTGCTTCGCCCGCTCCATGGCCAGCTGATCTTCAGCGTTCTCCGCTTCGCTGAGCCGCTCCCCCCGCAGGGAGGTCCAGTCGCCGGCGCGCAGCCGGGCCGGATCGGTGGTGAGGGCCCGGGAAGCGGACGTGAGCCGCAACGAATCCCGGTTCTGCATCGGCACCACGTCGATGTGGGCCAGCCCCAGCACCCCCAGAATGATGGCCAGCACCAGCGATACGGCGGCCAGGATGTTCCAGCGCTTCTGCTTGCGCGCGGCCATGGCAGCCCAGGCTGACGGACTGAGCGTACGGGGGCGCTGGCTGTTGGGCGCGTTCCTGCTGCTGCTGGCCATGGCCGCGGCCAGGGCAGCGATCGCCCCTCCCACCGGCCTCAGCGCCCAGGGGAGGAGCGCCGCCCCGCCACCGCTTCTGCTGGGCCAGTCGGCCCCCTTCTCGGGCCCCTCGGGCCAGCTGGGCCAGGAGTATCGCGAGGGCGCGGAGGCCTGGTTCGACGAGGTGAACCGGCGTGGCGGCATCCACGGCCGGCCGATCCGCCTGCTGAGCCGCGACGACCGCTACGAACCCGCGCTCACCCTGCGCAACACCCGCCAGCTGCTGGAGGAGGACCGGGTGCTGGCGCTGTTCGGCTACGTGGGCACCCCCACCAGCAAGGCCGTGCTGCCGCTGGTGGAACGGGAGGCAATCCCCTTCGTGGCCCCGCTCACCGGCGCCCGGACCCTGCGCCAGCCCCTGCGCGCCACGGTGTTCCACCTGCGGGCCGGCTACCAGGCCGAGATCGATCAGCTGGTGGCTGCGCTGGTACGCGATGCCCGCCACCGGATCGCGGTGGTGGCCCAGAACGATGCCTTCGGCGACGACGGCCTGGCCGCCAGCGAGCGGGCCCTGGCGCACCACGGGCTGAAGCCCGTGGCCACGGCCAGGGTGGAGCGCAACTCCTTCCAGGCGGGCAGCGCCGTGGCCCGCATCGCTGCCACCCGGCCGAACGGCGTGATCGTGGTGGCGGCCTATCCGGGTTCAGCCGCCTTCAGCCGGGACTTGCGGCGACGGCGCAGCACAGCCCAGTTGATGAACGTGTCGTTCGTGGGCACCCGCGGCCTGCAGGACGCCCTGCCGGGGGGGGAGGCCAGCGGCATCGGCATTTCCCAGGTGGTGCCCTTCCCCTGGAATCGGCGCCTGCCGGTGGTGGCCGACTACCAGCGCCTGATGCGGCGCCGTTCACCGGAGGCGCGCTTCGGCTTCACCAGCCTGGAGGGCTTTCTGGCCGCCAAGCTGATCAGCGAAGGGCTGCAGCGGGCTGGCCCCCAGCCCAGCCGCCAGGCCCTGGTACGTGGGCTGGAATCGATCCGGGGGCTCGACCTGGGCGGTTTCAGAATCGACCTCAGCCCGAAGGATCGCGAGGCCAGTTCCTTCACCGATCTCACCTTCCTGGGAGCCCAACGCTGGGAGCCCTGACGGGCGAGCTGGCTAGGGTCAGCCCCGACTGCTTCCCACGCCGTGCCTCCCGAGCCCTTTCCCGCACCCGTGAACCTGACTGAGGCGGCCAGCGACCTGGCCAGCGGCGACTTCGGCGACCTGGACATGGCCGAGCTGCTGCTGGAGTTCGCACCGATCGGCCAGCCGCCCTACCTGGTGGCCGGCGTGGGCCTGGCCATCGGCGTGCTCTGTGGCCTCACCTTCGCCAAGCTGGTGCAGAACCGGCTGGAGGGCTGGAAGCAGGACCGGCTCGCCCTGCTCCCCCTGGGCAACGCCGCCACCACCCTGCCCTACATCGGCGTGGTGATCGGCATCACCCTGTTCATTGGCGGCAGCCTGCAGGTGTTCGGCTTCTCCAGCGGCGCAGCCCTGCTGGTGAGCTTCATCCTGTCGCTGGGCACCGCCGGCGCCCTCTGGGTGCAGCTGGAGCGGCTGATGGGCCAGGTGCAGGACGGCACCTTCAGCGCCGTGGATTTCGACAACTTCGACCAGTTCTTTTAAGCGACCAGATAGCCATCCAACCGGCGCGACTGGGAGCGGATGCCCTCGAGGGCCTTGCGCTCCAGGTTGCGGGTCTTGTCGCGGCTCATCCCCAGGGTTTTGGCGATTGAGCTGAGGCTCATCGGCTCCTGCAGGCCCGTGCCTTCGCTGTCGATGCCGTAGCGCATCTTCAGCACCCGCCCCTGCAGCTCCGGCAGCTGCTCCAGCAGCGCCCGCAGATCTCCCTTCA
>JBILNZ010000063.1:0-8936 GCA_044374745.1 Prochlorococcaceae cyanobacterium
TGCTTCTTGGCAGTGGTGAGCTCGTAATCCGAGAAGCCGAGCTGCTTGCCGCCCATCAACCCAGTCCTGGCCTGCAATTACAGGCTTATTTTCGCGCAGACGGGCTGGGTTTTCCAGAGTCTCCCTAAGGTCTCATCGGGTTGGTTTGATGAGCTATCAACATAACGTGGCATTTGTTCTAATGTTCCCGACGACAACCTGAGGGTAGTCCTATTGCCTTGGCGTGACAACAGCAAGCAGCCATAGGCGCCGAACATCCAGATGCAGAGGGCGGGAGCAGAGGCATAATTGAACGCCTCACTTCCGCCCGCCTCTGATCTGGCGCGTTAGCCAGAGCAGGGGCATGCGCCAAGGTTGCCGCCGTGGCTACAATGTGAGCACGTCTACGGAGTGTAGTGGTGGTTCGAGCAAAGCTGGTCAAAATCGGTAATTCGAGAGGGATCCGCCTCGCCAAGCCGTTGCTTGAGGTTGCGGGGCTGGCTGACGAAGTCGAGATCGAGGCAGCTCCAGGGGTTCTGACCATCAGGCCCTCTGCTCATCCGAGGGCTGGCTGGGCAGAGGCTGCAGCGTCGTTTGAGCCGGAGGGGCTTCTTGATGAGATGAGCGCTACTCGGTTTGATGATGAAGAGTGGTCATGGTGACTGAGGAACGCGTCTCAAGAGGTGACATCTTCCTTGTCGCGTTGAATCCCACGCGAGGATCTGAAATTAGGAAGACCAGGCCTTGTGTCGTCGTGTCGCCGGACGAGCTGAATACTCACCTTCGCACTTTTATTGTTGCTCCACTGACAACTGGTGGACATCCATACCCGTTTCGTGTGCGTTGCAAGTTTGACGGCAAAGAAGGACATGTTGTGCCTGACCAGCTGAGGGCCGTAGATGGTGAACGTCTCGTCAAACGATTGGGGAGGCTTTCGGAGACTACGTTGTCTGAGCTGCTGAGTGTCCTTCAGGCGATGTTCGCAGTGTAGAGGTCTTGCTAACAAGGTCATGCACCTGACGCGCCCCCTTCATTGTTCCGAGGCCCAGCGAGTTCCCCGAAGCACCATCTCTTGGCAGGCGAATGATTGCCAGCGTTAACATAGAAACAAAGCATGAAAGAGCACATCAACCTCGAACCAGTCATCGCCCAACGAGAGCTGGTTGACCAGCACAACGGCCAGCCTGTGTTGGTCTCCATCGGCACTCCGCAGTTCATCGGCGATGGCTGGGATTGGGCCTGTCCCTATGGGATCACCGGGCTGGGGGAGCCGATCCACGGCCATGCCCATGGCATCGATGCCCTGCAGGCGCTGCAGCTGGTGAGTGCGGCGATCCGTTCCGCGCTTGAGCAGACCGGTGCCGCCCTCAGCTTTCTGGGCCAGAGCGATTGGCAATCCGCCTTCCCGGCACCCATCCAAAACCTGGGCTCGGCAGAGCTGCAAGCTCGCATCGAAACACTGATCGAACAAGAGCAGGCCCGCTGGCTGGCGGAGCAGGGCGTGCGGCTAGCCGGAGAGGATGGCTAACTTCGGTTCCTGCAGCCCAGCGATCGGCGTGAGCCAACCCCGGCGTGCCGATCCCGCCAGCTCCCTGCTCGCCCCGATCGAAGCCTGGTTTGCCAGCCAGGGCTGGACACCCATGGCCTTCCAGCGGCAGGCCTGGCAGGCCTACCTGGCCGGTGAGAGCGGCCTGATCCAGGTGCCCACCGGCTCCGGCAAAACCTATGCCGCCGTGATGGGTCCGCTCGCCGAGCTCTTGGCCACCCCCGGCCCCGGCTTGCGCCTGCTCTATCTCACCCCCCTGCGGGCCCTCAGCCGCGACCTGGCCCTGGCGATCCAGGCACCGATCAACGCCATGGGCTGGCCCCTGCGGCTGGCGATCCGCAACGGCGACACCAGCAGCCATGAGCGCACCAAGCAGCTGCGCACGCCGCCCCAGATCCTGATCACCACGCCCGAATCGCTCAGCCTGCTGCTGGCCAATGCCAAGGCACCGGAGCTGTTCGCCTCGCTCCAGGCGGTGGTGCTCGATGAGTGGCATGAACTGATGGGCAGCAAGCGCGGCGTGCAGGCCGAGCTCTGCCTCAGCTGGCTGCGGCGGCTGCGGCCGGGTCTGCGCACCTGGGCGATCAGCGCCACCATCGGCAACCTCCAGGAGGCCGCCCGCGCCGCGGTGGGGACCGCTGCCCCGGAGCCGCGGATCGTGACCGCCGCGATCGAGCGTGCCACGGCGATCCGCTCCCTGCTGCCCAACGCGATCGATGGCTTCCCCTGGGGCGGCCACCTCGGCCTGCGCATGTACGAGGAGCTTGTGGCGGGGCTGGATCCGGCCGTCTCCACCCTGCTGTTCACCAACACCCGCAACCAGGCCGAGCGCTGGCACCAGTGCCTGCGCTTCGCCTGTCCGGAGATGGAGGGGGCCCTGGCCCTGCACCACAGCTCCATCGACCGCGCCGAGCGCGAGGCGATCGAAGCCGGCGTGAAGGCCGGCGATCTGCGCTGGGTGGTGTGCACCAGCTCCCTCGATCTGGGGGTTGACTTCCAGCCGGTGGAGCGGGTGGTGCAGATCGGCTCGGCCAAGAACCTGGCGCGACTGCTGCAGCGCGCCGGCCGCAGCGCCCACTGCCCCGGCGGCACCTCCCAGGTGCTGTTCATGCCCACCAACGCCCTCGAACTGCTGGAGGTGAGCGCCATGCGGCGCGGCCTGGAGCAGGGGCTGGTGGAAACGCGCCGGCCGCCGCAGCTGGCCCTCGATGTGCTGCTGCAGCACCTCACCACCCTGGCCTGCGGGCCGGGCCTGGATCCCCGGGCGGAGCTGGCGGCGGTTCGCAGCGCCTGGAGTTTTCGCGAGCTGAGCGACGGCCAGTGGCAGTGGTGCCTCGATGTCCTCGAGCACGGCGGCCGCTGCCTGGGCGCCTATCCCCGCTACCGCAAGCTCGTGCCCGATGGGGAGCTCTACCGGGTGGTCGACAAGGCGATCGCCCGCCTGCACCGCTTCAACATCGGCACGATCACGGCCGATCGCTCCGTGACCGTGCGCTTCGTGCGTGGCGCCGTGATCGGCCACGTGGAGGAGGCGTTCATCGGCCGGCTCAAGCCCGGGGATGTGTTCTTCTTCGCCGGCCGCCAGCTGGAATTCGTGCGCCTGCGGGAGATGACCGCCCAGGTGAAGGCCACCGCAAAGAAGAGCTCCACGGTGCCGGCCTGGGCCGGCGGCCAGATGGCCCTCTCCGATCTGCTCAGCCAGCACCTGCGCGCCGAAGTGGATCGCTGCGCCCGCGCCCTGGCCAGCGCAACCAGCCTCGACACCCCGGAACTGCAAGCGCTCGAGCCGCTGCTGCGCCGCCAGGCCGAGCTCTCGCGCCTGCCCCGCGAGGGCGAATTCCTGGTGGAGGTGTGCCGCAGCCGCGAGGGCAGCCACCTGTTCGCCTTCCCCTTTGAAGGGCGCTTCGTGCATGAGGGCATCGGCTTTCTCTGGGCCTGGCGCCTGGCCCGCCACCGCCCCAGCACGATCACCGTGTCGGTGAACGACTACGGCTTCGAGCTGCTGGCCCCCAAGGGCTACCCCTTCGACGAGCTGCTGGAGCTGCACGGCGACGACCTGCTCGACGTGGCATCCCTGGACAGCGACCTGGAGCAGGCGGTGAACCTCTCGGAGCTGTGTCGCCGCCGCTTCCGCGCCATCGCCCAGGTGAGCGGCCTGATCACCCAGGCCATGCCGGGCCAGGCCAAAACGGGTGGTCAGCTGCAGATCAGCGCTGCCCTGCTCTTTGATGTGTTCCAGAAGCACGAGCCCGACCACCTGCTGCTGGAGCAGGCCCGCCGCGAGGTGATCGAGGAGCAGCTGGAGCTGCCGCGCCTGCAGGCCGCCCTGGAGCGGCTGGCGGCCAGCCGCTGGCTGCTGGAAACCACCCCCCGCCCGGGCCCCCTGGCCTTCCCGCTGCTGGTGGAGCGGCTCAACAACCGCATGAGCAACGAGTCGGTGCTGGAGCGGGTGCAACGGCTGATCGCGGAGGCCACCCGGGTGGAAGCGCGTTGAGCAGCGCTGCTACCAGGGCAGCACCTGGCCGTTGGCGTGCCAGAACGTGCCGCTGGTTTCCAGGGTGAGGGCGTCGATCCGCGCCAGCAGCCCCCGCACACTCTCCTCGGGGCTGATGCCCTGGGGGTTGAAGTTGATCATGCGCGTGCGCACCAGGCCGGGATGCAGGATCGCCACAGCGATGCCGCAGGGCTTGAGGTCGATCGCCAGCGACTTGCCGGCGATGTTCAGCGCCACCTTCGACATCCGGTACCCGTAGGAGCCGCCGGAGCTGTTGTCGTCGATCGAGCCCATGCGACTGGTCATCAGCGCCACCTTCGCACCGCGGGGCAGCTGCTCCAGCAGGGCCCGCACCAGCAGCAACGGCGCCAGGGCATTCACCTCAAACTGACGGCGGATGCCCTCGGCATCGAGATCCTCGAGGCCCATCGATTGCAGGATGCCGGCGTTGAGGATCAGACCATCGAGCGGCTGGCCCTCCAGGCGCGCCACCAGTTCGGCGATGGCGGCCTCGCTGGCCAGGTCGATGCCGGCCTCAATGCGCACGCCCAAAGCATCCAGGTCGGGGGATGGCGAGCGGCACACCGCGATCACCTGCTCGCCGCGGACCTGCAGCTGGCGGCAGTACTCCAGGCCGATGCCCCGGTTGGCGCCTGTCACGAGATAGGTGGCCATGGGATCAGTTCCTCAGATCAACTCCAGTGCACCTGCATCGGCACGGCGCCCTCCAGGCTGCGCTTCACCGGGCAGGCCTCGGCGGCCCGGCGGAGCACGGCCCGCTGCTGCCCATCGAGAGCCTCCGGCAGCTGCACCCACACGGTGAGCAGGGCGATGCGCCGCGGTGGCTCGCTGGTCATGGTTTTCTCCACCCGGGCCGTGCAGCCCTCCAGGGCCCAGCCGTGGCGCTCGGCCACGATGCCCATGATCGTGAGCATGCAGGTGCTCAGGGCCGTGGCCACCAGGTCGGTGGGGGAGAAGCGCTCGCCCTTGCCCTGGTTGTCGGTGGGGGCGTCGGTGTCGAGCGCGCTGCCCGAGGGCTGGTGGCTGGAGCGGCAGCGCAGGCCACCGCTGTACACGCTGTCGATCAGGGTCATGTGATCAGGGTCATGGCTGGGGGGCGCGGCTCAGGAGTTCTCCAGGCGCTTCACGATGAAAGCCATCAGGCCCAGGGAACCGGCCAGGGCAACCAGCAGGGCGATCGTCATCAACGGCCAGGGGAGAGGTGAACCGCCATTCTCCCCTCAGGCGGCCACCAGCCAGCGGCCCGCCGCCCCCAGGCCCATGGCCAGCAGCAGCCCCGCCCAGCGGCCCGCCCCCGGCGGCAGGAACCGGGGCAGCAGCAGGGCGCTGCCCAGCACCCCCACCAGGGCGGCGGCGCTCTGGCAGAACGCCAGCACGTGGGGGTCGGCCTGCCAGTGGGGCAGTGTGGCCAGCCCGAAGCTGGCGGGCAGCAGCAGGCCGGCCTCGCCCATCCCCAGGGGCAGGTGGCGGGCCAGCAGCAGGGCCCAGAGCAGCGGCAGCAGGGCGTAGAGCAGCGGTTGGGGCAGGCCCGCCAGCCGGCGCAGCAGCAGCCAGCCCGCAGCCGGCAGGGCCAGGGCCAGGGCGGCGAAGGCCAGCCGCGGCAGCAGCGGCCCGGCCTGCAGGCTGAGTGGCGCCAGGGGCAGCCAGCCCAGCAGCCGCTGGCCCTGGTGCAGGCAGATGCCGCCGGCCAGCACCAGGATCAACCCGGCCTCGCCGGCGGGGGGCTCCATCTCCCGCTGCAGGTCGGCGGCGGGGGGCCGCAGGCGCAGCTGCACGGACCGGTGCGGACAGGCGGCAGCGCAGGTGAAGCAGAGCACGCAGTTGCGGTTGTCGGCCAGGTGGGCCGGATGGGTGCCGAGCGGACAGCCGGCGGTGGCCAGGCCCTCACCTTCAGCCGGGCCGCCCTTGAAGCAGGCGTAGCTGCTGCAGCTGCCGCTGCAGGTGCCGGCCTCGGCCCGCAGCTCGCTGATCGCCAGCTTGGCGAACAGGCCGTTCATGCCCCCCACCGGACAGAGATAGCGGCACCAGAAGCGCTTCTCGAACAGCAGCGAGCCCACCACCGCCCCGGCGGTGATCAGCAGCAGCAGGCAGCTGCTCAGCCAGGCGGTGTTCTCCAGGTTCCACACCTCCTCCCAGAGCAGGATCGCGGCGAAGCCCCCGGCCAGGGCAGGCGCGGCCCAGCGGTCGCTGTCGCCCCGCGGCCAGCGGCGCGGCCGCCAGCCCAGGGCCGTGGCCAGGCGCTGGCAGATCGTGCCCCACACCATGAAGGGGCAAACCGAGCACCACAGCCGCCCCACCAGGGGGTAGGCCAGCAGGATCAGGGGCCACCACCAGGCCCAGAACAGGTTGAGGGCGCCGTTGTGGGCCCGGTCCTGGGGCCCGAGCCAGAGCCAGAGGTTCACCAGCACAAACACCCAGCTCACCAGCCCAAAGAGCAGCCCGTTCCACAGCTGGGGCGCCCGCAGCCACTGGCGCAGGCGCGGGCGCCAGCGGAACAGATCGAAGCGCAGACGGCTGGCGCGGTTGCCGGTCCAGAACACGTCGTCGGGCAGCTGGGCCGGATGGTCGGCGGCGGCCTGGCGCAGGGCCCGCTGCACCAGCACGTCGAGCTCGCGGATGTTGCCGGGGAAGTCGTGGTTCTGCAGCCGCTTCACCACCGCCTCGCTGATCGCCGGCGACTGGTGCCAGCCGAGCCGGCGGGCCTGCTGGCGGCTGCTGTAGCGCAGCCACTCGCCCAGGTCCTGGCGGCGCACCCGCAAAGGCGGCACCCGGATCAGGGTGCAGCAGCGATCAAACGCCGGCAGGGCCGACTCGGTGGTGGCGAACAGGCGACCGCCGAACTGCCGCTCCGGGCTGCCCTCCCCGGGTGCCCGCCACCGGCCGCTGCGGGCCAGTTCCAGCAGCTGGGGCAGCAGGGCCGGATCGGCACGGTCGAGGTTGTCGACCAGCAGGGCGCCATCGCCCAGGCACTCCAGGAGTGAACCGGCGCCGCCGCTGGAGGCCGTGCCGAACAGGGCAGCGCCGTCGTCCCCGAGGGTGGCGGCATCGACGCGGGCCATCAGCCGCCGCCGCAACGGGCTGCCGAAATGGATCAGGGCGGCCAGGTTGTCCTTCTCCAGGCCTGGCTCGCCGCTGATCAGCACCGGCCGGGCCGCAGGGTCGGCGGCCGCGTCCCGCACCGCCTGGCGCAGGCGGTCGGCGTAGCGGCTGCTGCCCACCACGCCGCGGCGGGAGCGCCCCAGCAGGAAGGGGGCCAGCTTGAGCAGGCAGGCCTGGCTGGGGTGGGCAGGAGGGGCCGGGGCGGGGGATGCCGGGGGGGTGCTCGCCATCGCACAACACCATCACAACGCCACAGCAACACCTTGCCATGGGGAGAAGCCCACGCCGGCCCCCGCGCTCTGCTCCATAGGCTGGTCGCCTGCCCTTCGCTCCCGCATGGCCCTCACCCTCTATGGCGGCGCTCGCAGCCGCGCCTCGATGCCCCGCTGGTACCTGGAGGAGAAGGGCATCGCCTACAGCTGGCGCCAGCTCGACATGGAGGCGGGCGAGCACAGAGAGGAGGCGTTCACGGCGATCAACCCCTTCGCCAAGCTGCCGGCCCTGGAGGACGACCGCTTCAGCGATCCGGCGGGCGGGCCCCTGCGGCTGTTCGAGAGCGGCGCGATCCTGCTGCACCTGGCCGAGCACGACGGCGGCGAATTCAGCGGCCCGCCGGAGCAGGCGGCGGTGCGGCGGGCGAAGGTGGCCCAGTGGCTGCTGTTCGCCAACGCCACCCTGGCGGTGGCCCTGTTCGTGCCCAGCAACCGGGAGCGGGAGTTCCCGCGGCTGATGGGCGTGCTCGATGGCCTGCTGGCCACGGGCCAGCCGCTGGTGGGCGAGCAGTGGGCCGCGGCCGACTGCGCCGTGCAGGCCTACCTGCCGATCTTCTTCCCCCAGATCGACCTGGAGCCATGGCCGGGGGTGCGGGCGGCGATCGCCAGCGCCCAGGCCAGCCCGGCCTACCAGCGGGCGATGGGCAGCCGGTGACAGGCCCGGCATCGGCGCCGTTCAGCTGGGGCGGCGAGCGCCTGGAGCTGCTGGCCGAGCGGGCCGTGTGGGATCCGCGGCGGCGGGTGCTGCTGCTGGCCGATCTGCACCTGGGTAAGGCCGAGAGCTTCCAGGCCCAGGGCATCCCCCTGCCCTCCGATGGCGATGCCGCCACCCTCAACGCCCTGCTGGCGCTGGCCACGCGGCTGCAGCCGGAGCAGGTGGTGGTGCTGGGCGACCTGATCCACAGCCGCCTGGGCCTCACGGGCGAGCTGCGGGCCAAGCTGGCGGCCCTGCCCGAGCTGCTCGGCTGCCCCCTACGCCTGATCGGCGGCAACCACGAGCGCGGCAGCTGGATCGCCGGCCTGGCCCAGGAACCCAGCCAGGCCCTGGGCCCCTGGTGGCTCAGCCACGAGCCCGAGCCCCGCGCCGGCCAGCTCAACCTCTGCGGCCACCTGCACCCGGTGGCCCTGCTGGGCGGCAACGGCGACCGCCTGCGCCTGAGCTGCTTCAGCTACTGCCCGCGCAGCGAGCGGCTGGCCCTGCCGGCCTTCGGCGCCCTCACCGGCGGCATGCCGCTGCCGGCCCACGAGCGCCAGTGGCTGATCGCCGATGGGGCGGTGCTGGCCGTACCACCGGAAGCCAGGCGGGTGGCCTAAACGGCAGCCAGATCAACGATCGTCGACTACCACTGAATCGTCTTCCTGATTCGTCTCCCTCCCATCAGTCCCCATGCGGCTCCCTTAAGGGCGCCTCGAAAATTCGGCGTTTGCGATGGGAAAGTCTAAACACAAAAAGCCGCACAGAGGCGGCTTTGCACGAGTTTTCGAGAGAGTCTTTTGATCAGATCGTCAAGATAATCATGGATTT
>JBILNZ010000002.1:0-184448 GCA_044374745.1 Prochlorococcaceae cyanobacterium
TTGTTGTTCGTCCCAGAAGCCTCTCTGGCCCACGGTTCGCACGCATCTGCAGAGTCAGATTATAATCTGATAACGGACTAAATCAAGACCTGTTGCGATTTTTCGAGGTGCCCTTTAGATAATTCAACCGCTTTCCATCCCCAGGATTCATTTGCAGCGCGCGAACTTGGAGAATAATGCGCAGGCTCATCTATCCCCAAGAGACTCAGGAAGCCTAAAACGATGTCACCACCTGGAAAGCGCGATCGATCATATAAATGCGCCATGACATTATCGAAGCCGACATACATCGCGTAAGCATCCAATATGGAAGCAAAAAAGAGACCACTTCTGACATGCCTACCAGCGGGAAAACAGTCCGTGGATCCACTCCAGAAAGTATGGTGAGGCAAAACTCTCAATGCCTTGCATTCCTGCGCATAAAGAGATGCCAGCAGCTGATGCTGGGGCCTCACATACAAAATGATTCTAATGCGATCAAACAGAGGCTTAAGCGATGAAATGAGCAAGCCTACATAATCGAAGTCACTGCAATAAATGAACTCATTGCTAAGAATAACAGTGCGATAACTTCCGCCATCGATTTCGCGTTGCAAGCGCGAGACAGAATTGCTAAATGGATCTATCTTGTCGTCAACCCTGAGCGACTTTAATCTTGCATGAGGCCTGAGCTGCTCATGCCTATCGTTCTCAGTTTGTGGAACTAGCACGCCTTGCTGGGCCAATACCATGCGATTGCGTACAAAATAACTTTGAATAGCAGTGCTCCCAGTCTTGTGGGCCCCGATATGAATCAGAAGGTCAGGTATTGCCATGGTTCAGATAGAATTAAACCCGTTTTGTGGGTGAGACGACTCGCTACGAACGAACATCGAGCCTGTAGAACTCTTGCCGGCGGCTCGAATAACGTAAGCGTTCACGGGGGTGTCCGCACGCCTTGTCGAGCCCTGAGCCCTTGACGAATCGCTGAAGCACCCTGGTTTGAGCACTGGCACCAGTGGAAGGCTGGAGCCGCAGACTGGCTAACGCTGCAGGGGGTGGTGGAGCTGTGCTCCCAGTAGGGTGAGGGATCGCCATGGACCAAGACGGTGCGCGCCAGCCACCATCTGTTCAG
The DNA here is from genome assembly GCA_044374745.1 of Prochlorococcaceae cyanobacterium. GTDB lineage: Bacteria > Cyanobacteriota > Cyanobacteriia > PCC-6307 > Cyanobiaceae > NIES-981. Next base: position 1,115 of record JBILNZ010000002.1, read on the forward strand.
ACACAAGCAGGCGCTCTGGACCTGCCTGGAAAAATCCGCAATGGCGGCGGCAGCAGGATCATGTGGCCTGACTGCAAGAGGCGCAAGGTCTGCCGCTGCGCGCAAGCCTTCAGCCAGGAGATTCGCATGAGCCAATCTCTCGTGCAGATCCATTGCTTTCACTTGGATCTGGGCAAATTCAAGGCTGTCTGTGGAGAGAAAGCGGGATGGTTCATGTTTAAGTCGCGCAACGCCGGGATCGACCCCTCCCAGCACCCGCGCGCCGTGCGGATCGGACACAGAAATTTCGCCCATTTTCTCTGGAACAATCTGCCGGCATTGATCCCAAGGAATCCGAGGTGGCGGCACTGGTCGCCGCTGGCGAAGCGACCCTCCATTATTCCCCGGGCAGTGAGGGGCAGTTTCGCAGCCTCGGCAGCCCTGAGGAGCTGCTGCCGGAGCTGGCGCAGTCCCTAAGCAAAACCTGCGTCTGGCCGCCGGTGAACTCGCTGCGATTGGGTTCAGCCCTGGTGAGCCTGCAAGCGCGGGAACGCGTGATGGCTTCCCTGAAGACCTGTCCAACACCACCTGCAGCAGAGCTAAGGCTTTGGCTTGGGGTGAGACATCCCAATCGGGGCAGAAGTCCGCTCAACACTGTTGAATTGGTTCGCGAATTGGCAACCCTATGGGCGGCAGTTTCAGGCGGTGATGTTGTGGTTGATTGCTACACACCTGCTGATGAACCCAGTGGGAGCAACCACAACCAGAAGGGTAAGCAAGAAGCAGCAGCCATGGTTGATGCCATTGCAGAAGGCCTGCCACAGAGTGTGGGGATTCTCACCACCCGTGATCAGTCACTACGCGAATCGCTGGCCTTGGCAGGCAGCAGCGCTTCTACGTGTGCGGCCCTGGAACCATCCAGCACAAGATCGGCTGGATATGGAACAAGCCTGGCATGATCCTTGAAAGTCCGCATGCTCAGCGTGGGCATCGTGTGAGCTGGCCAGGGAGGGTGGTTGAAGCCGGGCTGATTCCTGGAACCTTACCGTTGAACTTTCTGGACTGGTGTGATATTGGGCAGGATGAGTTTTATGTTGTCGATGTTGCGCAGGCGGCCCGGTGGTGTGTCGATCATGCCCTGGCGGTTCTCGAAGATCACGGGACTGTCCCTGGGCACACACCCGCGCAACTGAACCTCAGCGATTCAGCCTTCCGAAAGAGCATGCAGGTGTCGATTGAGCCGATGCGAGTGATCATTGAGGCGCTTGCCAGATCAGTGCAGCTTGATTGCCCAACCACCACTTCCGATCTTGATCTACTGTTGAAGATCAAGGAATTGCTCCTCCGTCGGCAGGTGGGCATCAAAGATGTCGAGCGTGCTCTTAGCACTCAGATGCCAGCGGATCCAGATGCCTGGAACAGGGCTCTGCGGAAGGTGCTCCAGGTGCTCGGATAAATGCCCATGGCCAGCCAGGCCCAGATCGTCGCTCAGCGCTGGGCCTCGATCACCAGCACCCCCGGCAGATCCGAACCCAGCACCCCGTGCTTCCAGCTAGCGATGTGATGCATGCGCACCTCTAGGAAGCCCGCCCCCCGCAGCTGGTCCAGCACGTCCCAGCCTGGGATCCGGTAGACCAACGCACCCTGCTCAGGCCGCACGGGATCGCCATGGAATTCAGGTTCCATCAGCAGCTCCGCCTCGCCCGTGGCCGCGTTGTGGCGGGCCTTCACAATCCCCTCCAGCTGCCCAAAGGCCAGCGGGCAGGTGGCCACCAGTCGCCCGCCCGGCCGCAGCACCCGGGCAATCTCGCGGAAAGCCAGCTCCAGATCCTGCACGTGCTCAAAGAGCTCGTTGCACAGCACCAGATCAAAGCTGGCATCCGAGAAGGTGAGGGCGCAGAGGTTTTGATGGGGGATGCCCGAGAAAGCTTGCTCGGCATCCTCCAGAAACTCACTGCACAGCAGCCGCTCTCCACCCAACTGACGCCGCAGCCATAGAGCAAAACCCGTGAGCGCTTCCACCAGATAGATGTCCTGCTGGCGCAGCACCTCCAGCGACCCATACAGGTGCTGCAGCAGCCACAACACCGCCCGATGGCGGCTGAGCAGCCCGTTGCCCACCAGTGATTCACGCCAGTTGGGCCCCTGGATCAGCAGCGCCTCCGGCGGGATGTGCTCGCCGGTGAGCGGCTCCAGCAGGCCCAGAACCCTGTTCAGCGTCTGACAGTCGTCGAGCAGAGCACCCTGGGCGAGCAGGGCCGGCGCATCCGGGAGAAAATCCCCAAAACTGCCGTAGCTGCGGTGCTGCTCGTGCAGCGCCAGCACTTCCTCGGAGGGCGCCAGAGAGGGCTCCAGCCGAGCTGGCTGCTCTTCGCTCTGCGAAAGCTGCACCACGTTCGTTTCTGAACCTTAAGCCATCCTATCGCGGCTTACCGGGGTCGTTCAGCGGTGCGGGCGCTGCGGAGCCTCTCCGACACCAACAAATGAAAGGGTCCCAACTTTAGTTCTTGACGAAAAAGATTGACGCTCCACCCTTGCTTCCCGCACAAGGGGATTGCAGCATCAGCTCGGCGGCTTCAGGTTGTTTGCAGAGAAAATAATTAGAAAGCACAGGTGTGATCACGCCGCCAAGCATCAGCAGCAGCACCGCGTAGTCTTCATACCAGAAACGTCGTTCCAACAGCACTTGTTGCATCGGCCTTGGGTAGGGCAGGTAAAGATCATGAATGTGTATCAACACGCCTTTCTGAAGATAGGGCACAACACGTGTGTAGAGGTAGAGACAGTCAGATCCCGGCTTGAGCGTGTGGCTTGAATCAATGAACAGCAAATCACCAGCTTCCAGGCCTCCAACGATAAAGTTTGGATCGACGTCTTGAATGCGCTTCTGATGGAAGACCGCCTGCAGATTCTGCATATCAGCTCGTGGGCTTGGATCAACGCAGATGAGCTCGCCTCCCTGGGCCCGCATCACAGAGCTGCTGATTCGGGAACTCCAGCCGCACCCCACTTCAATAACCTTTCGAACCTGAAACCATTTGAGAAACAAGTAGAGATTCAGAGCATCAGAATGGCTGAACTGGTCGTTGTTCCAGTCAAATCCTGTATCGCTGCAGAGGTTCGCGAGTTGGGGCGGTGCCAATTCCTGCATGCCCCGCAGCAGTTCGCATTCCTTGGCGAGATCAAATAACTCGCGCCCATGAACCGGCAGAGCCTCCCCACCACCATCGTACTCAAAAGAACCCAGAATCTCGTCAACACTTGGTAATCCAAGGTAGAAGGAGCTCGGTTCAATACTCAGCGCGTAATCGTGCTCAATTGTTCGTCGATCAGCGGGCTCAGCCCACATCAACGGCTGGAGCTCCCGCAGCGCTCCATGCTGCTCTGGCGTAAGCATCCGGCCAACCAACTGTGCATGGCCATTGTAGCGTTCTTGCAATACCACATCGGCAAACCGAAGAGCTCAGCACAAGGCAGGCAGACCAGTAATCGCACTGAGCTGCTGCTGGGCATCCTTATCCAGATAACGGTCTATGATCATCTCAATCTGCATAGCCAACTCATCCTCGCGCTGGGGTCGGTTGGCGTAGGGCGCCGAACCACCGAGAAATAACGAATGCTGAGCGAGTTCAGCTTCCGTCAGCTCCACATCCAGCCAATCGAAGATCTGAAGGCTACAGGCAGGGTTGGCGAAAACATCGTGATAACCAACGAAGAATATGGATTCATAAATCTCAGGTCTGCGCTGATGCAGATCTAACAAAAGGCGGACTGTAGCGTTGTGTAGTAAAACAGTGTATTCCATACCATGCTCGCGTCGCCAGAACTGATCATCCCGATTTTCTGAGCGGTGATGGCTAGACCTCAACACGTCTCGCAAGTCTCGCTGAATAAAAACTGTGCGTACGGCCTGGGTCTTCGCCAAGTTGTCAAACGTTGATTCCAGACAAAAGTGAAAATTCGGACGCTTATCCCCGATCCAGCTGGAGATGGCGTGCTTGCGATCAAAGATGGTGCAATCACTCGCAAATGGATGACGCTGCAGAGCTGCTTGAAGACGTGCTTGAGAAAAATCGCTGCTCCCATAGCCGTTGAGCCTGGCTGGATCATACAGTTCAGTGTAAACTTCAATCCGCTCTGAACAATTCAACAACTTACCCAACGCAGATGTTCCACTACGCCCAAGCCCCGTCACGAACAAAAAGTTCTTCTCGGCTGCGGGTCCATCGGTAACGGGCTGGCTGGCCTCAACGGCATGTCGGCGCACAGACTGAAGATCAGTAAAGAATGAGGGAATATGCGAGTAGGCAATCATGTCGCGCATTGACAGAACTGTTGTTGACATCCCAGCCAGGCTGTGGGTTGCTGGCGCGATCATTAAGTATTGGCCAACGTAGTCTTTCAGCCGCAGAAGTGAAGGCTCAGTTGATGCATGTTGCAGCCCCAGCTCGATGGTTGTCATCGCTTCGTTGAATCGCTTCAGCGCCACCAGATCGTCCACGAGTCGCGTGTAGCCTTGCCACTTGGATGGGAAACGCTTGATCAGCTGCTGGGCGTGTGGAAGTGAATCCTCCTGCTGATCCAGAAAGCTGTACAGATCATGGCCAAGCATCAACACGCCCATATCCCCTGGGAACCGGCCGAGCGCTTCGTCGATCACTGCCTTGGCCTCCGGCAGCTGTCTGACGGTGAGAAGTTCCTGAACGACGCGAATGTAGCCACAGGGGTGGTTGGGGTCACTCTCGATCAGGGCGCGAGAGCAGCTCAATGCAGCCTCATGATTTCCGATCTGGCGGTAGACATCAACAGCATTTACCAGAACCCAGAACTCTCTGGGGAACAACTGCAGCGCCTGCTTCGTGATTTCTAATGCTTCATTATGCCGTTGAAGCTTGGTCAGTGTCTGAACTGTCCGGCAATAGCCATGATATTCGCTTGGGTATAGAGTTATAAGTTTTTCCGCATACAAAAGTGCCGTGTAGTCCTGGCCTGCAGTTCGGTACACGTCGTGACCAGTCACAAGCATCCAGATCTGCTCTCCGTGCTTGATCATCGCGGACGAGAGGGCTGCCACTGCGGCATCGATGTTGCCCTGATCCAGTTCAGAGCGAATTTCAACAACACTGTCTTTCCAGCCGCTCGCCTGCTCACGTGTGCTGGTGATTGCCGGATGGGTGCCAGTATTTGTCATTGCGCCATCTGCTGGCGGTTGACCCTGAGCTGCTGCCAACACACCGCCTGATCCTCCATCGCCGCCTGAATCATCAGCAGATGACCGATCAATCCTGGCTGAGGCAGTATCTCCAACGTGAGCCTACTGCCGGCTGCTGTTTGTGGTGCCAAGGAAGCTGGCGGCTGGCCATCGAGCCAGCACCAGTTTTGCAGCTGGATCAATGAGGGAACTTCAAAACAAAAATGAAGAGCTGTTGCCTGGATATCTCCTGGAACCCAGAGATAGAGTGGATATTGATCCAGTAGCAGATATTCATCATTCATGCCTGAATGTGAATCTGAAAGAATCCGCCCTAACAATTCCTCAGAAAAATCAGGATTTGCCAGCCTTCGCTTGAGGCGGAATCCGGCATCAGGATGCGGCACACCCGTGAATCCAGCATTGCCGCCTAGCAAAATCAGTTGAGCCTGCTCGGCAGTCAGCTCCCCACTGGAAACCAGCGCTTGCAGCTTCGCGGGGGCTGAATCAGGCGCTTCATGCCGCATTGAGAGTGCCATATAGAATGATATTTTGTTGCTTTGACCAAGTTTATTGCGGCAGCCTGTTAAGTGATAAGTGTGAGCTAGGGGCTTAGAATAGAGAACAGTCTTATCAAGGGGCTTTTGATCCACGCCCACGAGCCATGTGTAGTCGATATGGCGATCTGCATTGACCATTGCACGTTTGAAGATTACCCATTTGTTGGGCAAATCCTTCAGGGTCTCACCCGTATAGTTCACTGTTGCCGCGGCGATGCCACCGGCGTAAAGGTTTTCGATCAACAAGCTGGCAACAGTGGCATCAGAGCACCAGAATCGTTTAAAAAACGTGCTGTCAAACTTCGGGAACTCATCAGTGTCGTGCAGTACAACGACATCCTCTGTGATCCTGCTGTAGGCATTGATCCGTTTCTCGCCCTCATCCTTCCAGATCGCGTGATGGTAGATCACGCGTGGATCAGCCAACAGACGCTTTCCCAGATCAGTTTGATCCAGCCTCTCGCCACTAGGAAACAGTGGCATTGCATTAACGTAGCTATATGGACCATCCCAGATATAAATGCGGTCATAGCCTTCGAGGAATCCCTCATCCAGCTGCCAGCGCAGCATGTCTTCGTCGTTGAAGTAGTTGATTAAAGCGGCAATTGTTGGAGTGCCTTCGGGGATGAATCGCTCAGGTTCACATTCTCTAAGGTCGCTTTGCAGGCGCGGCGCCCAGGCTCGGGTTTCGGGATTGAGCGTCTGTAATCGATCGAGGAGGCCGACTCCATCGATGATCCAGTCCGTCGACACGGTGAAGTCCGTCTGGGACAGTGCGTGAATCCAGATTCCTCCATAGCTACAACATTGCTCCTCGTGAATGGCTACCCAATCTGGTTGCGAAGCCTCGACAGACTGGACAGCTGCCAACAATTTTGCACCCGCCAGAGCGTAGGGAATGGCGGCTGGCTTGTCGGCTTCGCCACAGTCCAACATGCGCTGATGGCAGAGCATTCCCAGCTGACGTGCAGCGCCCACATCGTCTGTGAGCGGCTGGGACGCTTCCAATCGCTCCAAAAGCAACGGCACGAGCTTCAGGATATCGCCGGTTGCGAATGGCTCCTGTGCTGGGGACTTCTCAGTAGCCATCAGGAATGCGGATCCCGGTGTCGTTCATGAGGATAATAGATGGAGTCAAAGTGGCATTGCTGAGGGTCGCTAGTCCGGGAATCTGAATCCTCCAGATAGTCTGGGCGATGCCCCTGCTGTTTTGCTTCAACTTCTGAGCTCAATTCGACTGAGTGCAATCGCCAGGCTGCGTTGGTCACTCCCGAGGCCCAGCGCCGCCGGGCAAAGAGGCTTGTCAAAATACAACGTTATGTTGACACTGCCAGTGCGCCGCAAAGGCAGGTCCACTTGGGTCGCCATGGACACAAGTTGATCGGACTTCGCAATCACTTGGCGAGTCACAAGATCTCCCGCTATTCTGAAATCAATCGTTAGATCATGGAGTGGGGCCAGCGCACTGTAATGAAAAGTAGCTGAGCGTATGAAATCGTCAACTACTGAAGTTGGAATCGTAAGCCAGGCTTCCTCTCCACACGACCAGGTAAACGCCTCTTCCGATGCTGACCAACCGAGGCCCAGCAGATGCACAGCAGGAGAGCCTGCTCCAAATGCCAAATCACGACTTCCTGCCACGTTGCGCAGATCGCTCTGCAATCGTTCATCAAGGAGCCGTTCGCGTTCCATGAAGCCTGCCAGTAAGTTTGTTTCATCAACCGCTATGGCAAAGGAATCGGGCCAACGCCAGAACACAACCATGCCAGCAGCCTCCAGTACTGCTTGGACCCGTTGCCGCTCGGGGCTCCCGAGGTTGTCTGATTCAAACATGATCGATCGAACGGGCCAGCGCCAATCCATCGATTCGAGCACTTCTGGTTCGGCACCTTCCACATCAATCACAAGAAGATCGGTACCCCTTGAACGCTCAGCAAAAACCTGCGAAAGAGGAATCACCGGCACCTCAACTTCAAGAATCTCATCATCTGCAAAGCCAAAGTTGCGCACATGGTCCCGGCTGAACGATGCAACGCCCTGTCCCAGAAAGCGATCAGCTGTTGCAATCGCTCCGTCGGTAGCGTAGTAAATGCAGGCCTTGCCTAGGCGGCCTGCTGCTACGTTTCTCAGTTCAACTCGCGGGAAGTCCTGATAGTTTTTCTGGAGCTGATGAAAGTAAGGTGGCACTGGCTCAAGAATCGTTCCTGTCCAGCCGTTTTTCTTGACATACGCCTGAATCGGATCAGCCAGCATGCCGTCATTGCCGCCTATCTGTATGAAGTCAACGGCCGCTCCCTTTTCCGATTGCAGAGCTTCGATCAGGATGCTGAGTTCAATCGAGCTGATACGGCGCAGCTTGTGGCTGGGTACGGCCCCAAGGTTTTCAGCGGTCATTCTTTGCCCTCGTGGATCAGGCTCAATTCGCTGAGTACCGCCAGCAGATCCCTTTGATCCGTTCCACCAGCAGGTATGAAACGGTAAAAAGATTCAAATTTCAAAGTTGCCAGCTTGCCAAAGCCTGCCGGGATTACAAATCTTTTCACGTTCAGCCCTCGTCTCATCGCTATCTGCACACGTCCCCATGCTGCGTTGCCATCACCGAGGGTGATCTGCAGTGCACTCTCGCCCTCAATGTTTCCCCCTTCGGGCAGGTAGAGGCCAACCTGCAACAACTGGTTTATACTCGGCCGATCTCTGAGTTGGACCACCAGCTGGTTGTCCAGCTCAAGCCAGCCGTCCTGCGACAGCCCATGGCTGCTTGACAGCAACATCAGGCCAGTCGCCTCGCCGCCGCGCAGGCCATCGGGCCACCCCCTTGCGCCCGTTGCTGCGGGCTGAGGCACCAGCACGGGCTGCAGCAGCTCCCACAGGGCCTGCTGCTGGGCTTCGGCGCTGAAGCAGCGTTCGATGAAGGCCTGGCAGTCCCGCTCCAGCGCCTCAACTTCGGAGGGGGCCATCACCAGTCCCTCCCGCACCGCCGCGGCAAACTCCTCCGGGCGATGGCAGCAGCGGCTGGCTACGGCCGGAGCCGCCCACACTCCCTCCTCCAGGCCCTCAAACGCGTAGGCACTGCCGATCACCCGGTGCCCCCAGCTCAACGCTTCCACCACCTTGCCCTTCAGGCCGGCCCCATAGGTCAGCGGCGCCAGGCTGAGGCGGGTGCGGCCGTACAGCTCTGTCAACCGCTCTTCGCTCACCGTTCCCTCAAACACCACCCCCGTGGTGCTCAGCAGCCGCTGCTCCAGCTCGGCCGGACAGTTCGAGCCCACCACCACCAACTGCAACCCAGCCGCCACCTCCTGGGCCAGCAGCGGCCACACCCGCTCCACGAACCACACCAGCCCCGCCCGGTTGGGCCGGTGCCCGAACCCCCCCACGAACAGCACCGCCCGGGCCGCTGGCACGGCTGGCGCCGCCGCCGTGCCAGCGGCAGATGTAGCCGGGCACGGTGTGCACACCCTCGGGCCGATGGCGACGCAGCAGGGCCGTTTCCTTGGCCGAGATGCTGATAACCCCGTGCATCTGGTCCAGCACCTTCCGTTCCTCCGGCGTGCACAGGCCCTCCAGGCTGGCCGGCGGCGTGGGCGGCGGCGTCAGCTGCTCCACCGGATCTTCCGGTTGTTCAGCCTCGAGCGCCTGCCGCCAGCCGTGGAGATCGTGGGTGTTGTAGAAGCGGCGAGCATCCGGATACAGCTGCGACAGCGTGGGCAGAAAGCGAGCGGTGATGTGCGGGCTGTTGTAGAGGATCAGATCGATCCGCTCCACCTGTTTGCTCAGCCACTGCGGCCAGCTCTGGCTGATCTCGTCTCCCCAAAGGCACAGCACCCCCCAGCCTTCGAGCCGACGCCGGTAGCTCTCCATCGGCGCGAAGTTATCGGGCAGAAAAATCACCTTGAAGCCCAGCGCCAGCAGCGAACTCAACAGCGATTGCGTGCAGCGGCTACCGGCATCGCGATCGGGGGTGGGGAAATAGTGATCCACCACCAGCGCCACCGGCCCGCGCCGCAGGCCCCGGTCGCTGGCCACCAGCTGGCGACTCATGTCGATCGGCTGTTCAGTGAGCAGCACGCGACTCCAGCGCTGGCGCAGCTGGTCCAGGTTGGTGAGCTGATAGCGCTTGAGGCCGGCATCGGTGCTGCGGGCATTGCTCAGCCCCTCCATGTGCAGGATGCGTGACTGCGGCTGCACCAGCACTGCCTGGCCCGCTGCGCGGGCCCGCAGGCAGAAGTCGGCGTCTTCGCAGTAGGCGGGGCGATAGCAGATGTCAAAACCGCCCAGCTCCTGCCAGAGCTCGCGCCGGATCGCCATGGCACAGCCGCTCACGTAATCCACCTCGCGCTCGTGGTCGAGCTCGAACCAGCGCTCCGGGCTAAAGCCGCGGCCGTGGTTCCACACATCGCCGTTGCCCCAGAAGATGCCGCCGCTCTCCAGCAGCCCGCCATCGCTGGCGTACACCTGGCTGCCCACCACGCCGGCGCCCGGCCGGCGCCGCAGGCTGGCCAGCAGGGCCCCCAGCCAGCCGTTGCCCACCAGAGTGTCGTTGTTCAGGAACAGCAGCACCTCGCCACGCGCCTCGGCCGCCGCGTGGTTGCAGTTTTCCACAAAGCCGCTGTTGCGCTCCTGCCGCACATGCCGCAACCACCGGTTGCACGCGGCAATCTGTGGCGTTTCATCGCTGGAGGCGTCGTCGGCCAGGATCACCTCGAAGCCGCTGGCCCCGTGTTCGGCCACCACCAGGCTGCGCAGGCAGTTGAGCGACAGGATCCACTTGTTGTAGGCCGGCAGGATGATGCTCACCCGCACGGGCTGGTGATCATGGGGACCCACAACCCCCGCCGGCGCTGGCAGCGCCTCCACGCCCCGCAGTGCCAGTAGGTAGTACACAAACGCGAAGGCATTGGCCTCGTCGTACCCCATCGAGGCCTGCGCCGCCCGCAGCCCCACCGCCTGTTCCCCCTGGGCCCCCACCAGCTGCTCCAGCTGGGCCTGGCCCAGGCGTCCCAACTCGCCGCAGCGCCCCCTACCGATGCACTCACACCAATAGGCAACCAGTGCCTGCCAATCGGCCTCGGGGCCCAGCGCTGAGGAAGGCAGGGCGTGACTGAGCGGCTCCAGCGGATCGATCGCCACCGGCGCCGCCTGCAGGCTCTGATCCAACAGCGTGCTCGCCGCCACGCCGCTGCGGCTCAGGCCATGCAGCAGCGCGAGGGCGTCAGCCCGCAGCCGCTCGCCGCTGGCCCGGCTCGCATCCTGGCCGTAGAGCGCCAGGGCGATCTGCAGGGCCTGCTCGTAGTGCCCGCGCCTGGCCAACACCGAGCCGAGCAGGTAATCGCGGATGCCATTGACCTGCATCGGCCCTTCGATCCGGCCCGCCAGCTCCTCCACGCGCTCAAGCTGATCGAGCTCTAGGGCAGCAAAGGCCGCCAGGGCCAACTCGCGGCTGGTGTGAGCGTCAGCGGTCATGGCGCAGCCGATGGGGCCGTGCCCTGCAGCAAGCCAGCGGCAAAGCCAGGCTCACCCGACAACCAAGGGCACATGAGGGGCTGGTGATGATTTAAACCCGGCATACTCAGCGCAACACCAACACCAGCTTCTGAAGCGCTTCGCTCCAGTCTGGCTCCTGGCTGGGGAGCATCTGGCGCAGGGCCAACTCCACGGCCGCAGGATCCACCCCCTGGGCGCGCAATTGCCGCTTGGCCGCCAGCAGTTGGTCCAGCACGGTGGACGGCTCCATCAGCTTCAGGCCAAAGACGCGGGCCATGGCAGCCGTGAGCACCCACAGCGGATCTTCCGGCTGCTGGCGGCCGGCCGCCCAGTCCTCGGTTGGAGGCGTCTGATCCAGCCCCGTCGCCTCCTCGGGTGGATCCAGATCGCTGCGCTCTGCGGCGTCAGCGTCCTTCTGGCCGGCGTGGTGGGGCATCGCAACACCGGTCTGGCGCAGCGCCTCCCGCAGGCTCAACAGCACGGACTGCCGCTGCGACGCCGCCACCGCTTGAGCTGGTGCCCCCTCCTTCTGCGCCTGCACATACGCCAGCGCCGCCTGCTGCTGCTGCCTGCCCTGCTGCGGCCCCGGTTCGATCGTGTGCAGCAACGCCGCCCCATAGCGCAGCCATTCCTCCGGGTCGTGGCTCTCCAGCGGATGGGCCTCGATCACGGCCTGCCAGTCGCCCCGCTCGAATGCCTGCTGGCTCATCGCCTGCCCCGTCGCTCACGCCTGCAGGTTATGGGCCTTGGGCCCGGCATGGATCATCAGGGATCCGTCCGGAGTTCCCGTGGCAATGGCGCTCAAGAGTGGGCTGCGGTCACCTGCCCCTTGGACGCGAGCGTGGCCAGCTCCATTCCCCTCACACGCCAAAACACCTCCATCCCACCGAGGGCGCTCCTTGCGGTAAGGACGCCTTGCTTGGGTGCTCACCCGCCAGGCCAGGAGGTCGCGGGGCATGGGCTGACGTTGCCTGAACCGCAAATCATGGCGTCGCAACCCCCTTGCGGCTGCGACCTGCCCTCCAAGACCTGAGCATGTACAGAATGCGTCGCCCTTCTGATGTCACCCACTGAAAAGGCTGTGTTCACGGGCAAAGCCAAAACGATGGGGCTTTCGCTGGGGCGGTTGTTCCGCGAGGCCGGAGCCGCCTATGCCACCGTGCCCTCCGTGAACGAGGCCGATCACGAAGTCCTGGAAGCGGCCTTGAGACAGGTGGAACTCAGCACCGCCAGAACCGAGCAGGCGCTTGATCAGGCCCTGGAGCAGCTGCGCGCTGCACTGGAGGCATGAGCGTGACCGATCGCATCCTCTCGGCGCTCAGCACAGTGATTCGCATGAATATCAAGGTGGAGGAGATGGCCAATCTGATGAAGGAACAGCAGCGCCGCCTCGATGATCTCAATGGTCGCGTGATTCGTCTGGAAACCGCGCTGGAGCTCGCCTTGGATGGCCCTTCGCCGCGATCCAGGCGCCCACTACTGGACGCTGGATCGGATGCCGATGGCACCAGAGGTTCTACGGCCTGTGCCAGAGCGCGCCGGATCGGATCACCTTGCTGTTGCCTGGTGTTGCTGCTGCCAGCCTTGGCACCGGCGATGCGCTGTATCCCCAGGTGCTCCATCTGGCCATGGTTGTGGTGGCGCCCAACCGGCGGCTCCGGCTCGGGCCAGCCGCGCTGCCCCTTCAGTTGGAGGCGTTTCTTGCCGGTGCGCACTGGCTGAGCCCCCAAGCAAAGGACCTGATTCGCCCTGGCTTGATTAAGGCTCCTAGCCGCCAACACAGAACGGCAAGAGTTTCGCAATGTCCCATCACCAGCGGGCCCTATCCCCGAAAAAAACTCTGCCGCTGGGCGCTGTCAGCGCTGGCCCAGGGCCACCAGGGCTCCGAAAAAGCCTCATCGTGCGCCCAGAGCTGCAGTTCCCGGGCCGTGATGGCAAAGCCGGCATCCCGACCCAGCTGCACCAGCGCAGCCAGGTCGCGCACCACAGCGCATTGGCCCTGGAGCCCTGGATCTGCCGCCACAGCCTGCAGGAACTGCTGGAGGGCCTGACTCTTCATGCACAACCCCTGGCGACCTGGTTGGCCAATCATTCAGGCCTGAAAAATAGGGCCTCAACGCATAATCCGATAGTCGTCATGAATACCAGCATGCTGTAACTGGTAGCAGCGATGCAGCATGTGCATAATCTAATCCCCGCTTGGGTTGGGCAATCCTGATCTCCAAGGGGCAGATTCAGGCGCGGATGGCAGCCAGTACCGCCTCCACATCCACCCGCAGATCGGGGTAGTTGGGGCCGTTGTCGCTGGCCACAGCCGTGCCCACGTGGATGGCGTGATCCAGCCCCAACCGGCCTGAGATCAGGGCAAAAGTCAGGCTGCCGTTGCCCTCGGCCATCAGCTCCAGCGCCTGCTGCGGCGCTTGCCGGGCGAACAGCAGGTGGGTGAAACCGGCGCCATGGGGTCCCAGCAGCAGCTGGTGGCGCCCCACCAGCTCCGCCTGGGCCCGCACCCCCAACCCATCCAGGGCGTCCACCACCTGCAGCCGCGGCGTGTGGCGCTGCAGTGCTCCGATCAGCTCTTCCTCGTTGAGCACCCGCCGCCGCTGACGGCGCAGGTAGAGCACCGACTGGGCCGCTGCCCGCTCCGGCCGCACATCCACCAGATCCCGCACCCAGCCGATCGCCAGGCCGCTGCAGCGCAGCAGCGGGTGGATGTGGCCGGCGCGACGCAGGTAGAACAGGCGCTCCACCGCCAGCTCCAGCCCCGGTTCCAGCGGCACGATCGGGTGACCCCAGCGCTCGCTCACCCGCTCCAGCAGCTCCCGCTGAAAGGGCTGCACCGGCGGATCCACCACCAGCGGGATCCGCCGCCGGCACTCCTGCGCCAGGGCGATCTTGGGCAGCACATCGCAGAGGAAATGGCAGAAGTTGCTGGCCTCCAGGTCGTCGCACACCAGAAACGCCTCCGCCAGCCGCTCCCGCCGCCGCGGCTCCGCCGGCGGCGGCACCCCTTCACCCGCCAGCACCCCGCCGCTGAGCGGCCAGTAGGCGCTGCTGGCATCGGCCACCAGCCCAGGCCCCTGCCGCACCAGGTGGTAGCCCTGCCAACCCACCACCGCCGCCTGGCGCAGCAGCGCCACCTCCAGGCACACCGGGCTGGCCTCCAGCCCCGGGAACCCTCCCCGCACGGGGAAATGCAGCCGCTCCGGCTGGTCGCAGCGCACCGCATAGCCAAAGTCCAGAGGTGTATCCAGGCGGAGGGCCGTACTGCCGGTCTCAGCGCTGCAGTTGGGCAGGCTGGCCGCCGCCGCCGCCACCGCCTGCTCCGCGGCGGCGGCGGCGGTCTCTCCCCAGATCGCCGTGCTGGCCCCCAGGCGGCTGTTGTGACGCAACAGCCCCCCCAGCAAGGCCGCGCGTGCCATCCGCGCTCAGGCCACAAGCCAGCCCGCCACCGGCAAGCCGCTGCTCAGGGCCGCCACGCCGTAGCGCTGGTGGGCCGCCCGCAGCAGCGGCAGCCGGTAGGCGCCGCAATCGGCCAGCAGCACCGCAAACGGCCGCTGGCGGTAGAGGCCGTCCACCACCTCCAGCAGCGCCGCCAGGCTGTCGCCATAGCCGCCCGCCGGCCGCGCCGGCCAGCGGCTGGCCGGCGGCTCCAGCACCCGCAGCCCGAACGGCGCACCGCGGAAACACAGCCCCTGGCGGTGGGCCGCCTGCACCGCCGTCGCCCGCTCGCCCACATACAGCACCTCCAGCCCGGCCAGCTCGGCCAGCAGCCGCTCCGGTGCCGGCGGCACCCCAAGGGGCGGCAGCGGCTGGCCGTGGCGCAGCACCAGCTCCTGGGCCGCCGCCAGCCACAGGCCCAGGCAGCCGGCGTTGTCGGTCCACAGTTCGGCCTGCAGCAGCGCATCAGCCGCCGCCTCGCCCCAGCCCCGCAGCTCATCGAGGGGGCTGTGGGCGCGGGCGTAGTAGCCCTCCTCCAGGTGCCAGCGCCGCAGCGCCTCCAGCGGCGGCGGGCACCGCATCCAGGGCAGCTCCTGGCGCTGCTGCCAGAAGGCCTGGTGGTGGTGCTCGCGGCGCAGCTCCGCCAGCGCCGGCTCCAGGCTGGCCGGATCAGCCAATAGCGGCAGCAGCACCGCCAACTCGGTGGCCCCCAGCTCCAGCAGCAGGCTGTGCTGCCAGTCGAGGGCGGGCAGGGGCTCCAGGCGCTCGCCCAGCCGCCGCTGCCAGCTGGCCGCCAGGTAGGCCAGCCGTTCAAATGCCGCCGCCGGCAGTCGCCGCCCCTGGCGCCACTGGGCCTCCAGCAGGGCCGGGAGGGCCGTGGCCGCCGGCAGGGCCCGGCAGCCCCGCGGCAGGTGCCACACGAAGTCGTCGAGGGCGGCTTCGATCGCCTCCGGCTCGGCCGCCAGCAGCGGCGTGAGATCGAGCTGCAGCGGGCTGGCGCTCTCCCCCGCCGCCAGCAGCACCATCCCGGCTAGCTCCGGCTCGGCGGCTGCCGCCGGTTGGGGCGCAACAGAATCGTGGGCGGCGGGGGCTGGCGGCGCCTGGGCGGGTGGCGGGTTGGCAGCAGGCTGCGGAGCCGGTGGGGAGAGTGGGGCCAAGGAAGGATCGAGCAGCTCCAGCCCAAGCCGCAGCCGCGTGAGCGCCGCCGCCAGGGCCGGCTGCCGCTCCTCCGCCACCGGCAGCAGCTCCACCAGCTCGGCCAGCTCCGCCAGCGCCCGCGGCTCCGGGGCCGGCTCAGCCACCAGCACCTGCCGCGCCTGCAGCTCAAGATGCTCCCGCGCCGCCAACAACACCCAGTCCGGAGCCGGCTCCAGCAGGTGCGCCAACCGCACCAGCAGCCGCACCACCCGCGGCCGCGTGGCAGGTGGGGCCGCCGGCCCGGCCTCCTTGAGCAGGTCGATCGCCAGCAGGGCGCCATCCTGCACCAGCTGCTGCTCCAGCACCGCCAGCCACTCTGGCGGCTGCAGGGGTAGGGGCTCTGCCTGGCGCAGGCGCTCGCCGATCTGCCAGCACAGCTCCACCCGCTCCGGCAGAGGCGGCGGGTTGGTGCTCACCAGCGAGAGCAGGCCGTGCAGCTCGGCGGTGAGGAAGGCCAGCAGCAGGCCATAGCGCTCCCAGAAGCCCGGGGCCCGCTGCGGCAGGGCCACCGCCAGCTCCCGCACCAGCGCCAGCAGGGCATCGTGTTGGGCGAAGGCCTCGGCCCAGTCGCCCGCCTGGTAGGCCGCCTCACAGCAGCGCAGGGTCACCTCCGCCAGCTCGCCCCGCAGCGGCAGCGCCGCCGCCGGATTCTCCGCACCAGCCGCCAGCTCGCGCAGCAGCGCCTGGCGCTGGGGCAGCTCCATCGGCAGCTGGCGCAGCCGCTCCAGCGGCAGCGTCACCGCCGGCGACGCGGCTGCGGGCCTGGTGGCGGATCCGGGGCCGGGCGAAGAGGTCAGGGGAACAGGCACGCTGATCGACCCATTATCTGGCCAGTGCACCCGTCGACGCCTGGGGCGATCATGGGCGCTGCCCAACCACCCCCCTTGACGGCGGCCCTCCCCAGCGAGATCCAGCACCTGCAGCGCGGCCCCGTGGTGGGCGAGCTGGAGGGGCTGCTGCCCACCGGAGGGGTAGCGGGCTGGGTGTGCTCCGCCGCGGCCGTGGCCGACGGCACCAGCACGCCCCCCCTCACCGTGCGCCTGGTGCTGGCCGACCTACTCCAGCCCAACCGCAGCTGGCGGCTGGCCGAGCTGCCCGCCCAGACCCCCCGCCCCGACCTGCCCGCCCTCGAGCTGGAGCGGGCCTGCGGTTTCCTCTTCCTCGGCCACTCCGGCGTGGAGCTGCCGCCCCACAGCAGCGGCATGGTGCTGCGCGCCTTCTGCCGCCTGCCCAGCCCCCACCCCCAGGACAGCTGGCAGGAGCTGGCCGGCAGCCCCTATCGCCTCGACGGCGAGCGCTACGCCGAGCTGCGCGAGCTCTGCCGCCTCGGCCTGGGTCGCCGCGCCCGGCTGGTGGGCCTGCAGGGCCACCAGCTGCGCGGCTGGGCCAGCGGCGCCAGCCCCCTGCAGCTGCGCATCGACGCCGCCCCCCACCCCCAGCCGCTGCTGCCGCCCGACCCCCTCCCCGGCGGCGAGTGGCCCTTCCAGCTCGAGCTGCCCGCCGCCGTCTGCGACGGCTCCGTGCACCACCTGCAGCTGGAGAGCGAGGCCGGCGAGCCGATCCACGAGCGCCTGGAGCTGGTGCCCTTCCAGCTCACCCCCTGGCCGGCCCTGCTGCAGCACGGCCAGGCCCCCTTCCCCGACCACCTCTCCCCCCTGGCCCGCGAGCGCCAGCGCAGCCTGCTGCTCTGGCTGGAGCAGGCCGACCGCAGCGGCCAGCCCCTGCCGGCCCAGCTGCCCCTCTGGCAGCGGCTGCTCAGCCAGCCCCTGCGCCGCGACGGCCAGGGCCTCGCCCTGCCCGAGGGTTGCGAGCCCGGCCCCGACGGCGCCCCCGTGCCCCGCCAGCCCCTGCAGCTGCCGGTGAGCGCGGAGCCCCGCGTGTCGATCGTGATCCCGGTGCACGGCCAGTACCCCAGCACCCGCCGCTGCCTGGCAGCGATCGCCCACGCCCCCACCACCGTGCCCTACGAGCTGATCGTGGTGGACGACGGCTCCCCCGACGCCACCGCCGCCTGGCTGGAGGCCGAGGCCCCGGCCGTGCGACTGGTGCGCCACGACTTCCCCCGCGGCTTCAACCAGGCCTGCTGCAGCGGGGCCGCCGCCGCCAGAGGCGCGTTCATCGTGTTGCTCAACAACGACACCGAGCCCTGCGCCCGCTGGCTCGAGGAACTGCTCGATCCCTTCCAGCGCTGCCCGGACACCGGCCTGGTGGGCGCCCAGCTGCTGTTGCCCGACGGTCGCCTGCAGGAGGCCGGCGGCATCGTGTGGGGCAATGGCGAACCCTGGAACTACGGCCGCGGCGGCAACCCCTACGACCCCCGCCACGCCTACGCCCGCCAGATCGACTACGCCAGCGGCGCCGCCCTGGCCATCAGCGCCGAGCTCTGGCGCCAGGTGGGCGGTTTCAGCCCCGAGTTCTCCCCCGCCTACTTCGAGGACACCGACCTGGCCTTCAAGGTGCGCCAGGCCGGCCACACCGTGCGCTACAGCCCCCTGGCCCGGGTGATCCACCACGAGGGCGTGAGCAACGGCAGCGACACCACCGCCGCCGAGGGGCTCAAGCGCTACCAGGAGATCAACGCCCCCCTGTTCCAGCGCAAGTGGGCCGAGGCCTTCGACGGACCCGACCAGCCCAGCCTGGCCGGCGCTGAACTGATCAAGGACCGCGGCATCCTCGGTCGCGCCCTCTTCCTCGACCACGACACCCCCCGCCCCGACCGCGACGCCGGCAGCCACGCCGCCCTGGTGGAGATGGAGCTGGTGCAGGCCCTGGGCTGGAAGATCAGCTTCCTGCCCGCCAACCTGGCCTGGCTGGGGGGCTACAGCGAGGAGCTGCAGCGCCGGGGCATCGAACTGCTGCACGCCCCCTTCGTGCTCTCCCTCGAGCAGCTGCTGCGCGAGCGCGGCGCCGAGTTCGACCTCATCTACATTACCCGCTACACCGTGGCCCAGCAGGCCCTGCCCCTGATCGCCCGCCACGCCCCCCAGGCCCGCATCCTGTTCTGCAACGCCGACCTGCACCACCTGCGCCAGCTGCGCGCCGCCCGCGCCCAGGCCCTGGAGGGCGAGGCCGCCGCCCAGGCCCTGGCCGAGGTGCGCGAGGTGCAGCGCCAGGAGCTGGCCGTGATCCGCCAGGTGCACCTCACCTTCAGCTACTCCGACGTGGAGCAGGCGGTGATCGAGGCCGAGACCCTCGGCGCCGCCCCCACAGCCACCTGCCCCTGGGTGGTGGCGGGGCCCGCCGAACCGGCCCCCCTCGCAGGCCGCGCCGGCCTGGCCTTCCTGGGCAGCTACGGCCACCCCCCCAACCGCGAGGCGGTGGAGGGCTTCCTGGCCGAGGTGTGGCCCGAGCTGCGCCAGCGCTGCCCCGGCCTGCGCCTGCACCTTTACGGCAGCGGCCTGCCCGCCGGCCTCAGCGCCAGCTGGGGGGCGATCGAGGGGGTGGAGCTGGAGGGCTGGGTGGCCAGCCCCGCCACCGTGTACGCCCGGCACCGCGTGTTCATCGCCCCCCTGCGCAGCGGCGCTGGCCTCAAGGGCAAGGTGGCCGCCGCCGCCGCCCACGGCATCCCCCAGGTGCTCAGTCCCCTGGCCGCCGAGGCCACCGGTCTGCGCCACGGCCAGGAGGTGTGGATCGCCTCTACCCCCGAGCAGTGGCTGGAGGGCATCGGCCGCCTCTGCGGAGACGACGACCTCTGGCACGCCCACAGTGCGGCCGCCCACCGCTACGCCCGCGCCACCTGGAGCCACCAGCGCGGCCTGGAGCTGATGGCCGCCGCCCTGGAGCGCCTGCACCTCCCCCACACCCTCCCCGGCAGCTGAGCCCCGACCCCCCGTGAGCGACTCCACCGCCCCCCGCCGCCAGCTGCCCGAACCGCTCTCCGGCCTGCCCGAGCAGCCGGTGGTGGAGCTGGGCGCCGGCCACCCCTGGCTCACCCTCAGCGAGATCAACCGGCTGGTGCGCCAGCAGGGCCTCGCCCCCGCCCTGGCCCGCGCCTGGCTGATCGATGAGCTGCTCCAGGCCATTCCCCTCGATCCCGCCCACGAGCAGCAGCTGGTGGAGGCCTGGCTGGAGCGCCAGGGGTCCGGCAGCGGCGCCGAGCGCGAATCCTGGCTGCGCCGCCAGCGCCTGCTTCCCGCCGACCTACCCGTGATCGCCTGCCGCGAGGCCCGCCTGCGCCACTTCCGCGAGCAACGCTTCGCCCCGGAGGTGGAGGTGCACTTCCTGCGCCGCAAGCCCGAGCTCGACCAGGCCGTGTACTCCCTGCTGAGCGTGCGCGACCGCCAGCTGGCCGAGGAGCTGCACCAGCGCCTGCGCGACGACGGCGCCGACTTCGCCGCCCTGGCGTCCCGCTACGCCGAGGGCCGCGAGCGCCAGAGCCGCGGCCTGGTGGGCCCCCAGCCGCTCGCCGCCGCCCATCCCGAGGTGGGCGCCCGCCTGCGCGTGGGCCAACCCGGCCAGCTCTGGCCCCCCTTCGCCGTGAAGGGCCACTGGGTGGTGCTGCGCCTGGAGCGGCAGCTGCCGGCCCGCTTGAACGAGGCCACCAGGTCGCGCATGATGGATGAACTTTTCGAGGCCTGGCTGCAGGCGCGCCTCAAACTGCTGTTCAACGGCGAACCGCTGCCCGCGATCACCCCCCTGCCCCCCGCGCCAGCACCCACCGCTCCCGCCCAGCCATGACCGCCGCATCGGCCCAGCCCATCCTGCGGCAGTTCGAGCCCTTCCAGCAGCTGCCCGCGGAGCTCACCCCGCTGCTCGATCCCCTGCTGGAGCCCTGCCGCTTCCGCCTGGGGCAGACCGTGCTGCGCGCCGATGTGCTGCCCCCCGGCGTGCTGCTGATCCGCAGCGGCCAGCTGCGCAGCCTCGCCCCGGCTCCCCGCGGCCAGGGCCTGCGCACGATCGAGCGCCTGGGCCCCGGCGCCATCGCCGGCTGGGTGGGCGTGCTGCGCCAGCAACCGTGCGAGCACCTGCGCGCCAGCAGCGAGGTGGAGGCCCTGCTGTTGCCCGCCGCCCGCTTCCAGGAGCTGCTGGCCGGCCACCCCGCCCTGGCCGCCGCCTTCCAGCAGCGCCCCGCCGCCGCCGAGCTGCACGCCCTGCTCCACGCCCTGGCCCCCGAGCACCCCTGGGCCCAGGAGCAACTGGAGCAGTGGCCCGCCCCCCTCTCCAGCAGCGCCGTGCGCAGCCTGGTGCCGGGCGGCGAATCGGCCCTCGCCCTGCCCCCCGGCCACCGCTGGTTCGCCAGCAGCGGGCGCCCCCTGGGGGAGCCCTGGCCCGATCCGGCCCCGACCCTCCAGCCCCTGGCCGCCGGCAGCCCCTGGCTGCGCCTGGTGGGCCTCACGGCGCCGCCGCCCCGCCACCCGAGCGGCCCCGACCCGGCCGCCAGCCGCGGCAATCCAGCCCCGGCCACCCCAGGCAGCGCCACCCCCGTGAGCCCCGAGGTGCTGGCCGACGATGAATTCAGCCCCTCGCCCGAGCCGCCGCAGGCCCGCGCCCGCCCCGGCGAGCTGCGCCTCCAGCCGGCCAGCGGCCCGCGGGCGATCGCCATCTCCGTCTGCACCGCCCTGGCCGACTACTTCGGCCTGCCCCTCAACCGCGACACCCTCGCCCAGCTGGTGGACGGCGTGCTCGAGCGCCAGGACGCCCTCAACCTGGTGAACCTGGGCCAGATCATGGACACCCTCGGCCTGCGGGTGACCCTCAATCGCGTGCCCACAGACAGGCTGGCCCGGGTGCCCACCCCCGCCGCCCTGCTGCAGAACGGCCGCATCGGCCTGCTCGACGGCGTCGACGCCGACGGCCAGGCCCGCCTGCTGGAGGCCGAGCTGGGCGCCCTGCGCGTGCCCTGCGGCGAGCTGGCCACCCACGACGGCCAGCTCACCGAACTGCTGCTGTTCGAGCGCAAGGCCGATAGCAAGAGCGTCCAGTTCGGCTGGGGCTGGTTCCGCCCCTACCTGGCTGAGCACCGGCGCGAGCTGGTGGAGGTGCTGCTCAGCTCGGTGGTGATCAACGTGCTGCGCCTGGTGTTCCCCCTGGGAATGATGGTGCTGATGATGTCCGTGGGGCCCAGCAGCGGCATGGGCAGCCTGTTCAGCATCGCCGCCGTGATGCTGCTGGCGATCGTGGTGGAGGCCCTGCTCAAGAGCCTGCGCACCTACATCTTCGCCGACACCGCCAACCGCATCGACCGCAGCGCCAAGAGCGCCGTGCTCGACCACCTGATCCGCCTGCCCCAGGGCTTCTTCGACAGCCGTCCCGTGGGCCGGGTGGTGTTCTATTTCAACGAGCTCGACCGCCTGCGCGACCTGCTGCTCGGCCCCAACGTGCTGTTCGCGGTGGATCTGGCCTTCGTGCCGCTCTACCTGGTGGTGATGCTGGCCCTGAGCCCCCTGCTGGCGGTGATCCAGCTGGCGGTGGTGCCGGTGGTGCTGGCCATCGGCCTGCTGGCCAACCCGGCGATCAAGGCCCAGATCGGCCGTAGCAAGGCCGAGGCGGTGCGCACCTACAGCTTCCTCACCGAGGCGATCACCGGCGTGCAGACGATCAAGGCCCAGAACGCCGAGCTCAAGACCCGCTGGGAATTCGAAGACCGCTACAGCCGCTTCCTCGGCGAAGACTTCAAACTGCGCGTGCTCGGCGACTCCAACGCCAACCTGCTGGCCTTCGTGGGCCAGTTCACCGATCTGCTGGTGATGGTGATCGCCCTGTGGCTGATCATCGAGGGCGACATGAACATCGGCGGCCTGTTCGCCATCCGCATCCTCGGCAACTACGTCACCGGTCCGCTCAGCCAGCTGCCCAGCAAGTGGCAGCAGCTGATGCTCGGCACCCAGGCCCTGCGCATCGTGGCCGACGTGATCGACCGGCCCACCGAGCAGAGCCTCAGCGAGGCCCAGACCATCCCCATGCCGCCCATCCAGGGCCGGGTGGAGTTCCGCGACGTGAGCTTCCGCTACCGCGACCAGGGCCCCCTCAATCTGGAGGGCATCAACCTCGCCATCCCCGCCGGCGCCTTCGTGGGCCTGGTGGGCGGCTCCGGCAGCGGCAAATCCACCCTGCTCAAGCTGCTGCCCCGCTCCTATGCCCCCCTGGAGGGCAGCGTGCTGGTGGATGGGCTCGACATCAGCAAGCTCGAGCTCTACTCCCTGCGCCGCCAGATCGGTGTGGTGCCCCAGGAATCGATGCTGTTCGACGGCTCGATCCGCGACAACCTGCTGCTGGTGAAGCCCGATGCCAGCGCCGCCGAGCTGATCCGCGCCGCGCGCATCGCCTGCGCCCACGACTTCATCATGGAGCTCCCCCGCGGCTACAACACCGACGTGGGCGAGCGCGGCGCCGGCCTCTCCGGCGGCCAGCGCCAGCGCATTGCCCTGGCCCGTGCCGTGCTCCAGAACCCGCGCATGCTGATCCTCGATGAGGCCACCAGCGCCCTCGATGCCAGCACCGAGCGCCAGGTGTGCATCAACCTGCTCGAGGCCTTCCGCGGCCGCACCGTGTTCTTCATCACCCACCGGCTCGCTACCGTGCATCCGGCCGACGTGATCGTGCTGATGGACCGGGGCGCAATCATGGAGATGGGCAGCCACGCCGACCTGCTCGCGCGCCAGGGCTGGTACTACGCCCTCTACCGCAGCCAGAGCCAGGAGGGCGAGGCCTGATGCTGCGCCCCTCCACCCCCCTCCAGGACGCCCTGCAACGCGCCTTCGGCTGGCTGCGCCGCCCCCGCAACGGCAGCCGCCCCAGCGGGTTTGGCGAAACCACCACCTTCGGCCGGCCCAGCCAGGGCCGCCACACCCCCTCCACCACCAGCGATCCGCTCACCAGCGACTTACCCAGCCACACACCCCCCAACAGCAACCTGCAGGGCTACGACAGCCCGGTGAGCT
Organism: Prochlorococcaceae cyanobacterium; assembly: GCA_044374745.1. Classification (GTDB taxonomy): domain Bacteria; phylum Cyanobacteriota; class Cyanobacteriia; order PCC-6307; family Cyanobiaceae; genus NIES-981. The sequence goes on from JBILNZ010000002.1 coordinate 24,847, forward strand.
TCGGCACTCCGGCCGCCAACGGCAACCGGGACGCCGGCCCCCTGGCCGTGAATCCGTTCCGCAATGCCGGCCTGCGCGCCAACCCCGGCGGGCCGGTCACCCCCTGGAGCTTCAACCAGACCGTGCTGCTGCGCAAGCAGCGCAGCAGCGCAAGTGTGCTCGTGTGGACCGGCATCGGCAGCGTGGCCCTGCTCGGCCTCTGGGCCGTCACCGCCCCCCTGGCCGAGACCATCGCCGTGCAGGGCAAGCTTGAGCCCCGCAACAGCACCAAGCGCGTGGATGCCCCCGTGCCCGGGGTGGTGGAGGCGGTGCTGGTGAAGGAAGGCCAGGCCGTGCGCAAGGGCGATCCCCTGGTGCGCTTCGACCTGCGCGAGCCCCGCAGCCGCCTGCAGGCCAGCGAGAGCATCCGCCAGCGCCTGCTCAACGAGAACCAGATCGCCGCCGCCACCCTCGGCGACAGCGCCGCCACCGCCGCCCTCACGCCCAACCAGCGGCTGCAGCTGGCCAGCCAGGCCGAGGAGTTCGCCAGCCGCCGCGAGGGGGCCCGCCAGGAACTGCGCAAGGCCGAGGAGCGCCTCGCCGGTGAGCGCGCCAGCCTGGCCACCTACGAGAACATCGCCAACCGCATCGCCGGCCTGGTGGCCCAGGGCGCCGCCAGCGAGGTGCAGCTGCTCGAGGCCCGCCAGAACGTGCAGAAGAGCGAGAGCGCCATCGCCCAGGAGCAGCGCGAGATCGCCCGGCTGGAATCGTCCCTGGTGAACACCGGCGCCACCACCAACGTGGAGCTGCGCCGCAAGGTGGAAGAGAACCTCCGCCAGATCGCCCAGCTCGACAGCGACATCCGCCAGGCCCGCCAGCAGATCCAGTTCGGCCTGCTCACCGCCCCCGCCGACGGCACCGTGTTCGACATCGAGGTGAGCCCCGGCAGCGTGGTGGCCCAGGGCACCGGCACCAGCGCCAACGCCTCCGGCAAGTCACTGATGAAGGTGGTGCCAAGCGATGCCCTCCAGGCCCGCGTGTTCCTGCCCAACCAGGCAATCGGCTTCGTGCAGCCGGGCCAGCGCGCCGACCTGCAGATCCAGGCCTTCGACGCCAGCGATTTCGGCACCGTGGCCGCCCGGGTGGAACGCATCGGCTCCGATGCCCTGCCCGCCGAGGAGCAGAAGCGCGAGCTCGGCACCGATTCCACCGGCCTCTACTACCCGGCCGTGATGCGGCTCGACCGCCAGACCATCCAATTGCCCAACAGCACCGCCCCCCTCCAGGCCGGCATGAGCCTCACGGCCAACATCAAGCTGCGCGAGCGCCGCTTCATCAACATCTTCACCGGCTTCTTCGAGGACCAGCGCCGCAACCTCGAGCGGCTGCGCTGATGGCCGCTGGCGACGACCCCCGCCAGCACCCCTGGTGGCGGCACGTGCCGGCCGAGCGGCGACAGCAGGCCCTCTGGCGTCGGCGCTGGCAGCGGCTGGGCCAACGGCTTTCCAGTCGGCCCAGCCTGCTGCTGCTGCTGTTGCTGCCGCTGCTGGCGGGCTCGGCCGGCCTGGCGGCCGCCGGAGCCGGGGGCATGGCCCTGGCCCTGCTGCTGCCCCTGCTGCTGCTGCCGCCCCTGGCCGCCCTCAGCTACTGGCTCACCTGGCGGGAGTTTCACCGCTAGGCGCCACCGGCTTACCCGCCGCCGTGGCGCTGGGATCGAGCCGGGCGATCTCGCGCACCAGCCACACCGGCATGTGCTGCTCGCCGCCGCCGAAGGCGATCTTGCCCGGTGGGTAGAAGGGCAGCACCGCCAGCAGGGCATTGATCGAGCCCGGCCGGCTCATGTCCGCCACCTGCTGGGCCAGTTGGCGGCGCAGCTTGAGGTCGGCGGGGGCCATCTCCGCCCGGGCGAAGCCGCTGGCCAGCAGATTGCGATAGAGCTCGCCGAAACGGCTGCGGTAGAGCGGCTCCAGCTGGTCGGCCGGGGCATCCAGCCACACCTGGGCGAGCTGCCGCCGCAGCCCAGCCAGCTGCTCGGCCACCTCCTGATCCGCGGGGTCGATCACATGCAGGTTGAGCAGGCCGGCCATCCGGTTCTGATAGCCCTCGTCCTGCACCAGCGCCAGAGCCGCCGCGCCCCGCTTGCTGGCCAGTTGCCGAGGCTGAGCCTCCCCAACCTGCGGGCCGGGGAGGGGGCTGGCCGCCAGGCCCAGGCCCAGGCTGGGCGCCTGCCCCAGGGCCTGGCCAGCGGGGGCCAGCAGGCCGGCCGGGCGCCAGATGCGCTGCAGCAGCTCGGGATCGAACAGGCGGGCGTAGTCCTCCTGGAGCCAGCGCGGCACCTGGGTGAGCGGGTTGTCCACCCGCATCCGCCCGGGCGGGAAGTAGGCAAACACCGCCAGCAGCAGGTTGGTGGTCTCCGGCCGATCAAAGGCCCGCATCAGCCGCTGGGCCAGCTGGTCGCGCCACCTCTGTTCCTCGGGCAGCAGCGGCTCGCGCGCCAGCGACCCCGCCAGCAGCTCGCGGTAGCACTCGCCCGTGGCGGAGCGGTAGAGCACTTCCAGCTGGTCCACCGGGGCCACCAGCCAGAACTGCGAGAGGCACTGGCGGGCCAGCCGGGCCTGGCGCAGGGTGGCCGGATTGGGGTCGCGGCCGTAGGTCTGGATGATCGTGAGCAGCCGCGCCACCGACCAGGGCATGATCCGCGGCTCCCCACCCAGCTGGGTGGCCGAGACCTTCGGCTCCTCCACCAGCGAATCCTCCGGCAGGGGCGCGGCGACACCGCCGCCCATGCCGGCCGGGGGCTCCACCAGGCCCAGGCGGCGGGCCAATCGGCTCAGGATCGACATCGTGACAGGGGCCCCAGAATCCGTGGGGTCGATCGTAAGGGAGCTTCCCTGCGCCGGTTGTGCGGCGCCCACGCCCCTCAGCTGGCGCACACCGGGCCCATTCCCTCGCGCGCCAGCGCCGCCAGCACCGCCTCCACCACGGCACCCCAGCCCTCGCCCTCCCGCTGGCGGAACAGGCGCAGGCTCGGGTACCAGGGGGTGTCGGCCCGCTGGCGCAGCCAGCGCGGCGCGGCGCTGAACGGCAGCAGCAGCCAGCCCGGCCGGCGCATGGCCCCCACCAGGTGGGCCATCGACGTATCCACCGTGATCACCAGATCCAGGCCGGCCACCAGCTCCGCCGTGGCGCCGAAATCGGCATCGGCCGGCAAGGCTTCCATCCCCCGCGCCAGCCAGGGGTCCGCCATCCGCCGATCGCAGCCGAACTGCAGCAGCACCGGCCGGCACCCCAGAGCCAGAATCCCCTCCACCAACCGATCGAGCGCCGACTGATCCAGGCTGCGCCGAACATATTCCCGGGTGGTGATGGGGTCGCTCAGCTTGCGGCCGGCAGCCCAGAGCAGCCCCACCCGCCCCTGGCCCCGGGGCTGCGGCCAGTGCTCCGCCGCCAGCCAGCTGGCCGCCGCCGGCAGCGGCGCCCCCCCCAGCAGCACCGGCAGACTCAGCAACGGCACCTGCCAACCGGCCCAGACCTGGGGCCCGCCCTCGGCCGGCTTGGCCCGCACCTCGGGCCTGGGCTGCAGATCCACCAGCGCCTGACGCAGCAGGGTCACCAGGCAGGCCTCCACTTCCAGCACCAGGGGTGGGGCCAAAGGCCCCCGGCGCGCCTGCAGCGGCCCCAGCCAGCGAAGGTGCTGGATCGTGTCGCCCAGGCCCTGCTCGCTCCACACCAGCAGCGGCTCCTGCCAGCCCCCAGCCTCCCCCCGCCAGGACGCGCCAGGATCCCGCCAGGGCACCGCCCCCGGCATCTGCCAGCGCCGCTCCGCCAGGGCATAGCCCTCCTGGTAGCGCTCCAGCCCGATCAGCAGCTGGCTGTGGTTCCAGGCGGTCTCCGCCCCATCCTCCAGCCGGCGGCTGTGCCCGTAGGCCCGGTGGGCCGCCCCAAACCGCTGCAGGTCGGTGAAGGCATTGCCCAGCCCCCGGTACAGCCGCGGTTCCCCGGGATTGAGCAGCACCGCCCGGCGCAGGGGTTCCAGGGCCTGGCGGGGCTGGTCAGCCACCCAGAGCGCGTTGCCCCAGTTGGCCAGGTGCCGCCAGTCGCCAGGCGAATCGGCCACCAACGCCGCCAGACGCTCCGCCTCCGCCTGCAACGGCCGCAACGCCTCATCCAGGTCCAACGGGTCCCAACTCGGACAATTTGGTGTTTTACCGCACACCATCAGTCCCAAAGGCGCAGGCCGATCAGGAAATCAGCACAGTGCCGTTCGACCCACCCGAATCTGCTGCTAATTTCCTTCGCAATTGATCACTGCCGGTCTCCGGGAGGCTCACTGTGGCTGTTGACCAGACTTTTACTTTCTCTGGATCTGGAGTCAGTGGCGATACGCCCGAAGGCTTTCAGATACAGACGCCCGCCGGAAACTCCGGTGCCGTGTTTGTGCTGAGCGGCGAAGATCCGATTTCCAATGTTGGCATCGGCTCCAGTCCCATCAGTGAGAGCGTCCAGGTTCTCGCCTCGGTGGAAGATTTCCGGATCAACCTCAACGACGGCGACGACCGTCTGCTGATCGGCGGCGATGCCACCCGCGCCACCATCGAATTGGGCACCGGCCGCGACAGCCTGGTGATCGAGGGCAACCTCGTCGACAGTGGCGTTGATCTCGGGGCCGGTCCCGACGTGATGCGCGTTGATGGCGACGTGATCAACAGCTACATCAACACCGGCAACGATGTTGACCAGCTGGGCATTCTTGGCGATGTGAGTGGCTCCAACATCCAGCTCGGCACCGGCAACGACCAGATCCGTTTCTTCGGCGATGCCACCGACACCTTGATCAACCTCGGCGGCGGCAAGGACATCGTCCGCTTCGTCGATTCCGATCCTGACACCACCGGCCTAGTGATCGAAGGGGCCAGCAGCGACGACATGCTGTTCATCGGCAGCTCGCAGTACAAGTTCGTGGGCGATTACACCTGGCAGAACGTGGCAAATCCCGCCGACACCGAGCGCTTCGGGCCCACTGTCTGATCTTGAGCCCGTCCCCCCTGGGGGCGATTCAAATCGCCCTCACCGCCAACGATCACCCAACAGCCCGCGCCCTGCTCCTGCAGTGGCTGCGGGCTTTTGCTTTGCAGCTCTCTGCCCGGCCCGGGCGCGAGCAACTGCGCCATCCCGAGCTCTGGGATGGCCTGGTGGAGCATGCCCACGCCAGCGGCGACCGCTCCCTGATCGAGCGCTACTGGCAGCTGCTCGACCGGCTCACCGCGCCGGCACCACCCGCCGGTGGCCTCCAGGCCCTGCCGCTGCTGGGTGTGCCGATCCTCAACCGGGTTGATCTCCTGGAACAGTTGCTCGCCACCCTCGACCACCCGGTGGACACCCTGGCCATCGTGGACAACAGCCCTCCGGGCGAGGGCGCCCTGGCCGCCGCGCTGGAGACCATCCGCCAGCGGGGCCACCCCCTGGTGCGGGCGATCCGCATCGCCCGCCCCTTCAGCAACCTGGGCGTGGCCGCCAGCTGGAACCTGATCCTCAGCAGCTTCCCCGAGGCTCCCTGCGCCCTGCTGGCCAATAACGACGTGCGCTTCGCCCCCGGCGTGCTCGCCGCCGCCCTGGGGCGGATCGATGCCGGCCAGCCCCAGTTCCTCTCCCTCCTGCCGCCCCCCCACGCCTTCGCCGCCTTCCTGCTCACCTGCCGCTGCTGGGATCTGCTCGGCCTGTTCGATGCCAACTTCCACCCCGCCTACTGCGAAGACCTCGACTACCGCGACCGGCTGAACGCCAACGCCGCGATCGAGCAGCTCGACGGAACCTTCGCCCACGCCGCCATGGGCGCCCTCAACGGCGAGCACAGCGCCACGATCTCCAGCGACCCGGAACTGCAGCGCCACAACCGCACCTCCTATGCCCTCAACCGCCTCTGGTACCTGAGCGAGCGGCGCCTGGGCCGCGATCCCCGCGGCAGCTGGCGCAGGCTCTGGCTCAGCCAGTGGCGCCACGACAACCCCTGAACGCTCAGCCCTTCACCGCATCGCCGCTGGCGCTGGGCAGGATGTAGCGCTGCAGGCCGATGAACAGGGCCAGCACCGGCAGGATCGAGATCACCGAGCCGGCCGCCACCAGCCGCCAGTCGAGCGAGAAGCTGCTGGCCAGCTGCTGCAGCCCCAGGGGCAGGGTGTAGAGCTGCGGTTCATCGAGGATCACCAGAGGCCAGAGGAAGTCGCTCCAGGTGCCGATGAACACGAACATCGCCAGGGTGATCAGATCGGCCCGGGCGGCTGGAATCATCACGTTCCACCACTCGCCCAGGGGCGTGCAGCCATCGCTGCGGGCCGCCTCCTCCAGCTCCACCGGCACCCCCAGGAAGCTCTGGCGCAGCAGGAAGATGCCGAAGGCCGTGGCGGCCTGGGGAATGATCAGGGCCCAGAGGGTGTTGCGCAGGCCGATCTGCACCATCAGCAGATAGAGCGGGATCATCACCACCTGGAAGGGGATCAGGATCGTGGCCACCACCAGCGCCAGCACCAACCCCCGGCCGGCGAAGCGCATCCGCGCCAGCGGATAGGCCGCCAGCGAACAGAACAGCAGGTTGGCCAGCACCGCCAGGCCGCTCACAATCGCGCTGTTACGCAGGTACAGCCCCATCGGCTGGTCGGCGAACAGCCGCCCGTAGGCCTCCAGGCTGGGCTGGGCCGGCAGCAGGGCCGGCGGGCTGGTGAAGATGTCTTCCGCCGGGCCCTTCAGCGAAGTGCTCACCAGCCAGAGCAGCGGAAGCAGCATCGCCAGGGCCGCCAGCAGCAGCAGCCCCAGCTGCAGAGCCGCCGCCAGCGGCGAGCGGCGTTGTCCGGCGGTGGGTTCGGCCATCACACCCGGGGCCGCTCGGGCAGGGGCAGGTCGCCCACCACCGGCAGCGGCGCCTTCTGGGGGTGCAGCGGCACGCTGCGGTTGCCGGCGATCAGCCGGTTGAGGGCGTTCACGAATGCCTGGGCGGCGGCCACCACGATGTCGGTGTCGGCGGCATGGCCGGAGTAGAGCACGCCGTTCTGGCGCAGGCGGATCGTCACCTCGCCCATGGCATCGATCCCCTCGGTGACGCTCTTCACCGAGAACTCCACCAGCTCATTGGGCACATTGGCCAGGCGGTTCAGCGCCTGGCACACCGCGTCCACAGGCCCAGTGCCGATCGCCGCCTCGGTGAGTTCGGCGCCGTCGGCATTGAGCAGGGTCACGGTGGCGGTGGGCTGCAGGCCGGTGCCGCAGCTCACCTGCACGCTCTTGAGGGTGTAGCTGCCGTCGCCCTGCTGCTGCACCTGCTCGCTCACGATCGCCTCCAAGTCGCGATCGGTGATCTCGCGCTTGCGGTCGGCCAGCTCCTTGAAGCGGGCAAAGGCGTCGTCGAGGTCGTCGCGGCTCAGCTCGTAGCCCAGCTCTTCGAGCCGGGCGCGGAAGGCGCTGCGGCCTGAGAGTTTGCCCAGGGAGATGCGGTTGTCGGTGAGGCCCACGGTGCGGGCATCGATGATCTCGTAGGTGAGGCGGTTCTTGAGCACGCCGTCCTGGTGGATGCCCGATTCATGGGCGAAGGCGTTGGCGCCCACGATCGCCTTGTTGGGCTGCACCGCCATGCCGGTGAGGTTGCTCACCAGCCGCGACGTCTTGGTGATCTCCACGGTGCGCACGCCCGTGAGCGGCTCGGTGCTGTCTGCCGGCCGGCCCAGGAAGGGGTTGAAGTAGCTGCGGCGCACGTGCAGCGCCATCACCAGCTCCTCGAGAGAGGCGTTGCCGGCGCGCTCGCCGATGCCATTGATCGTGCACTCCAGCTGGCGGGCGCCGTTCTTCACCGCCTCCAGGAAGTTGGCCACCGCCAGGCCCAGGTCGTTGTGGCCGTGCACCGAGATCACGGCCTGGTCGATGTTGGGCACGTGGGCGTTGATGCCGGCGATCAGCTCGCCGAATTCGGCAGGGGTGGTGTAGCCCACCGTGTCGGGGATGTTGATCGTGGTGGCACCGGCCCTGATCGCCGCCTCGATCACCTCGTACATAAATTCCGGATCACTGCGGCCGGCGTCCTCGCAGGAGAACTCCACGTCGTCGACGAGGGAGCGGGCGTAATCCACCATCTCGGCGGTGATCGCCAGCACCTCGGCGCGGGTCTTGCGCAGCTTGTGCTCCAGGTGGATGTCGCTGGTGGCGATGAAGGTGTGAATGCGCTTGTTGGCGGCCGGCGCCACCGCATCGGCGCAGGCCTTGATGTCGCCAGCGGCGGCACGGGCCAGGCCACAGATGATCGGCCCATCAGGCGTGCCCACCGCGGCGGCGATGCGCTGCACGGCATTGAAATCGCCGGGGCTGGCAAAGGGGAAGCCGGCCTCGATGATGTCCACCCCCAGGCGGGCCAGCTGCTGGGCGATTGCCAGCTTCTCCTCCAGGTTCAGGCTGGCGCCGGGCGACTGCTCGCCGTCGCGCAAGGTGGTGTCGAAGATCAACACCCGGCCGGGGTCGCGGGCCATCGGAGCTCCTGCTGCGCGCCAGCCTTAAGCGGACTGGCTATGAGATAGGCCCATTCTAGGGGGTGGTCCGGGCGGCCGGCCCGATCCCTGGCCAGGCCTGGAGGTTCAGCCCCGCACTGGCCATAGAATTGGGCCCAGTGGTGCCGGTCGATTGGTCATCCTGGCGCGCCGCACTCCAAGCTCAGGGGGCCGTTGATGGCCCGCAGTCAGCCCAGCCCCGCATCGCCTCCCCCGGCGGAGGCCGAACGCCTCGCCAGCGCCGGCGACCTGGCCCTGGTGCTGCACGCCCACCTGCCCTACGTGCGCTCCAGCGAACCCGGCTCCCTGGAGGAAGACTGGTATTTCCAGGCCCTGCAGGAGTGCTACCTGCCCCTGTTAACCGTGCTGGAGGCCGCCGCCGCCGACAGCGGCCAGCACGCCCGCATCACCCTCGGGCTGTCGCCCACCCTGCTCAGCCTGCTGGCCGACCGCCGCCTCAACGCCCGCTTCCTGCCCTGGCTGGTGCAGCGCCAGCAACTGCTGGAGCGGGCGCCGGCCGAGCACGCCACCGCCGCCGCCCACCTGGCCCAGCAGCTCCAGCAGGTGGCCCAGCAATGGCTGGACTGTGAGGGCCAGCTGGTGCCCCGCTTCCGCCAACTCCAGCAACAGGGCGTGGTGGACCTGATCACCTGCGGCGCCACCCACGGCTACCTGCCCCTGCTGCGCGAGGTGCCGGAGGCCGTGCGCGCCCAGCTGCTCAACGCCGTGCGCGAACACGAGCGCCAGCTGGGCGAGCGGCCGCTGGGCATCTGGCTGCCGGAATGCGCCTACTACGAGGGGCTCGACCAGCAGCTGGTTGAGGTGGGCCTGCGCTATTCCGTGCTCGACGGCCACGGCCTGCTGCACGCCCTGCCCCGCCCCCGCTACGGCGTGTTCGCGCCGATCTGCTCCCCGGCCGGCGTGGCCTTCTTCGCCCGCGACGGCAACGCCACCCTGCCCGTGTGGAGCGCCCGCGAGGGCTACCCGGGCGACGGCGCCTACCGGGAATTCCATCGCGACATGGGCTGGGATCTGCCCGAGGAGGAGCTCCAGGGGCTGGGCATCCCCAGCCGCCGCCCCCTGGGCCTCAAGCTGCACCGGGTCACCGCCCAGGGCTGCCCCCTGGATCACAAGCAGCCCTACGAGCCGGCGGCGGCCGCCGCCCGCCTGCGCGAGCACGGCGCCGCCTACCTGCAGGGCCGCGCGCAGGAGCTCAAGCAGCTGGCCACCAGCATGGAGCAGCGCCCCCTGCTGGTGGCCCCCTTCGACGCCGAACTCTTCGGCCACTGGTGGTTTGAGGGGCCCCAGTTCCTGGCCAGCCTGTTCCACCAGGCCCGCGCCGCCGGCGTGCACCTGGTAACCCTGCGCGAGGCCCTGCAGCAGCGGCCCAACCTGCAGGTGTGTTGCCCCTCCACCAGCAGCTGGGGCCAGGGCGGCTACCACGACTACTGGCTCAACGACAGCAACGCCTGGGTGATTCCCGAGTGGCAGCGGGCGTCCCGGGCGATGGTGCGGCGGGTGAACCGGGGTGTGGCCAACCCCGGGCAGCGCGATCTGCTCACCCAGGCCGGCCGCGAGCTGCTGCTGGCCCAGAGCTCCGACTGGAGCTTCATCCTGCGCGCCGGCACCACCACCGAACTGGCCAAGGAACGCATCGAGCGCCACCTCGATCGCTTCTGGCGCCTGATCAACGCCATCGAAACCAACACCCCCCCACCGGCCGCCTGGCTGCGGGCCCTCCAGCACGAGGACGGCCTCTTCCCCCGCCTCAACGCCGCCGATTGGGTGACCATGCCCGGCGGCGTCAACCCACCGGCCTGAGCAGCCGCAGCCCCAGCGCGGCCTCCCGACCTTTCATGCCCATCAGACCGGCCTTCACGCTCCAGGGGGCCGTGACGAACAGCCGCAGCATCGCCCCCAGCAGCTCGGGCACGCTGGCGGTGTTGGCCAGAAAGCCATACCACTGCTCAGCGGGCATGGCAAAGAAGGTGGCGAAATGGGCCCGCAGCTGGGGCGCGGAAAAGCGCATCAGCTTCTCCAGCCCGAACTGATACAAGGCATGCTTGCGGCGCAGCTCCGGGGGCCAGAGGGCCTGCCAGCCCGTCCGCGCCAGCTGGGCCGAACCGGCCTCCGGATCGCTGCGCAGTTGCGCGGCCACCGCCGCGGCCACCGCCGGCGCCCGCCGCAGCAGCGAGCCCACCATGTAGCCGGAAGCCGGATGCACCAGCGAGGCCGCCCCGCCGAAGCCGAGCACGGGCTGGTGCAGATCGGGCAGGGGCAGGTTCATCGGGAACAGGCAGAACTCCTCGTGCTCCACCTGCTCCACGGCCACGCCCCGGTGGGCCAGGCGCCGCTGCAGGCGCTCCTGCAGGGTGGCGTAGGACACCGGTGGCGCCAGGGCCAGGGAGGTCTCCTCCACAAAGAAGCGCCCCTCACCCAGATCCATCGCGTAGAGAAAGGTGGGGGGCTCGGCCCGCTCCGCCTCGCTGAGGTGGTCGCTGCGGTAGTCCATCAGCACGAACTGCTCGGGCTGCACCGGCGGGGCCGAAAAGCGGCCCACGATCCCGTAGGCCGCCTGGCCGGCCACCGGGCCCTCATCAGGCCGCTGCACAAACACCGGCTGGTGGCCGGTGGCATCCACCAGCAGGCGGGTGCGCTGGCTGCTGCCATCGGCGCAGTGCAGCAGGGTGATCCCGCTGCCATCCGCCGGCTCCAGAGCAAAGCCACTGGCGAGGCCCTGGAGAATGGCTACGCCGCCGCGGGCGCAGGCCTCCAGCCAGTGGGCCTGGAGCGCCTCCCGGCTGAACAGGCCATAGTCGCGGCCATGGGCGGTGGGCGCATTGGCCGGATCGGCCGGATCAGCCGAGCCCGCGCCGAAGTAGCTCACCGTGTGGCTCCAGCGGTGCTCCAGCAGGTGGCCCAGGCCGAGGGCATCCACCTCATCCCCCCAGATGCCGTAGGTGTTCGGCCAGGGCGCGCGGGGATCGTGCGGAGCCAGCAGCGCCACCGCCAGGCCCTCGCCGGCACAGGCCGCGGCGATGGCCAGGGCGGCCGGGCCGCCGCCCAGCACCAGCACGTCGTGGCAACTCACACCCGCGCCTCCACGTGCAGCTCAAGCGCCAGCCGGTTGTTGGCCCGCAGCTCCGGCCGCTCCAGGATCTCCAGCTCGGGATCGGCAATCACCTCCAGCCGGTGACGCCCGGGCGCCAGCTCCAGCGGCACCATGAAGGCCTCCTGCTCGCCGGCCGCCAGCCAGGGCAGGCGCAGATAGCGGTGGCTGCTGTAGCGGTCGTCGACCACCACCGCCACGCCCACATCGCTCACATCGAGGCTGCCGCGGTTCACCACCCGAAACTGGGCGGCGCCGCCGGCGTAATCCAGGTCCTCCACCCCCAGGTCGCTGGCCAGGCTGTGGATCCGCTGCAGGGGATAGAGCACCAGCCGCTCCAGCCCCGCCAACGCCGACCCCGGGTGCTCGTGGTGCAGGTGGCCGCCGTAGCGCAGGTCGGTGCTGCAGCCATGCAGGTGCAGGTGGGCTCCTGGCTGGGGCACCGTCACCCGCCCCTGCTCGGGGTCGCTGTCGTAGAATCCGCAGCACTCCCACTGCAGGGAGGCGCCCAGGTAGCGGATCGGATCCTCAGGATCTCCGGGATCGTGGGCGGCCAGCCGGTAGTGCTGCAGGAGCTGGTAGATGCTGCGGCCGGCGGTGGCTTCACTGGTGGCGCTGCGGGCAATCGAGGTGTTGCGGCGCTGCTGGCCCATGCACAGCTTGGAGGCCACGGTGATCACCAGCTCCTGCCAGCGGGCCAGCAAGCGCAGGCCATAGATCGGAGCCTGGGGCAGGGTGCCATCCCGGCGAAGGCGCTCGATCGCTTCAGCCACCAGCTCCTGTAGGGGCCGGCCCCTGCAGTCCCCCAGCAGCGCCAGATCCACGGGGGTGCGCAGGGCTGTGGCATCACCGCTGAAGCACACGTAGGGGAAGTGGCCGCTGCCATCGCCGGGGCGCAGGGCGCGGATGCCGCCGCTGCTGGCCTCGCACTTCCAGATGGTGGTGCTGTCCGAGCCCGCCTGCTGCAGGAAGGTGAGCTCGCCGTTGTCGAGGCTGGTGGTGGTGCCCAGCCCGAGCACGTCGCCCTGCAGGGGAATGCGCTCCAGGGGCAGGTGCTCGCGCACGTCCCCCTGGATCAGATCGCTCACCGTGTTGGCGATCCAGAAGTCGGTGGGCATCGTGCTCAGCTGCCCTCGGGGGCTTCTGCAGGGGAGCTGGGTTCAGCCTGCTGGGCAGCAACCTCGCCCTCTGCCTCCTCCTCGGGGGCCGGGGGCACCAGCACCACTTCCGCCAGGCGGTCGCGGGCATCCAGTTTCTGCAGGCGCACGCCGGTGGCCGCCCGCGATTGCTGGGGAACGGCGTCGGCCTGGGTGCGCACGATCACCCCCTTCTCGCTCACCAGCAGCAGCTCCTCGCCGGCCCCCAGCACCTTCAGCCCCACCAGCACGTCGTCGGGCTGGCGGAACTTGATCGCCCGCAGGCCCATGCCGGCCCGCTTCTGAATCCGAAACTGATCCACCGGCACCCGTTTGCCCAGGCCACTGGCGGTGGCCACCAGCACCCAGGGGCCCTCGCTGGCGGCGGTCTCCTCACCGTCCACCTCGTCGCCATCTTCATCACCGGCATCGGTGCTGCTGGAGGCCACGCGGTCGGCCAGCTCGGCCGGCAGCACATCCATGCTCACCAGCCGGTCGCCCGGGCGCAGGTTCATCGCCCGCACGCCCCGGGCCGTGCGGCCCAGGGGCCTGAGCTCCTCGTCGTTGAGACGGAAGTGGATGGTCATGCCCTGGCGCGAACCGATCAGGATGCTGTCGCCGGGCAGGGCCATGCGCACCCAGGAGAGGGCATCGCCCTCCACCAGATCGATGGCGATCAGGCCGTTGGAGCGAATGTTGGCAAAGGCCGACAGCCGGGTGCGCTTGATCGTGCCGCCACTGGTGAGCATCACCAGGACGCCCTCCTCGGTGAACTCGCTCACGGCCAGCAGGGAGGTGATCTGCTCCTCGCGAGGAATCGGCAGCAGCTGCACGATTGGCGTGCCCTTGGCCGCCCGGCTGCCCACCGGCACCCGGTAGGCCGGCACCGTGTACACCACGCCCCGGTCGGAGAACAGCAGCAGGTGGTCGTGGTCGTTGCAGCTGATGAACAGCTTCACCGCCTCCTCGCCCTGGCTGCGGGTGCCGGCCTTGCCGCGGGTGCCGCGGCTGGTGGCCTCGAACTCGCTCACCGGCATGCGCTTGAGATAGCCGGTCTCGGTGAGCAGCACCACCGAGCGCTCGTTGGCGATCAGGTCGATGTCGTCGAGGCCCCCCTCCACATCGAGGATCTCGGTGCGGCGGGGGGAGTCGTAGCGGCTGCGGATCGTGGCCAGCTCGTCGCTGATGATCGCCAGCACCCGCTCCTTGCGGGCCAGGATGTCCTTGTAGTCGGTGATCTTGGCGAGCAGGTCCTCGTGCTCCAGCCTGATCTTGTCGGCCTCCAGGGCCGTGAGCCGGCGCAGCTGCATCTGCAGGATGGCGTCCGCCTGCAACTCGCTCAGGCCGAACTGCTCCATCAGGCCGGTGCGGGCTGTGGCCGTGTCGGCGGCGGCCCGGATCAGGGCAATGATCGCGTCGAGGTTGTCGAGGGCGATCAGCAGGCCCAGCAGGATGTGGTCGCGCTCCTCGGCCTTGCGCAGCAGATAACGCGTGCGCCGCTCGATCGTGTCGATGCGGAAGTCGAGGAACACCTCGAGCATCCGCCGCAGGTTGAGCAGCACCGGCTCGCTGCCCACCAGCGCCAGCATGTAGGCGTTGAAGTTGCTCTGCAGTGGCGTGAGCTTGAACAGGTTGTTCAGCACCACCTGCGGATAGGCATCCCGGCGCAGCTCGATCACGATCCGCATGCCGTCGCGGTCGGATTCATCGCGGATGTCGGAGATGCCCTCCAGCTTCTTGTCGTTCACCAGCTCGGCGATGCGCTCGATCAACGCCGCCTTGTTGGTCTGATACGGCAGCTCGGTGATGATCACCGCGTCGCGGTCTGGCCGGCCGGGCACCTCCAGGGTTTCGATCGCCGCCACGCCGCGCATGGTCACCGAGCCGCGGCCGCTGCTGTAGATCTCGCGGATGCCGCTGCGGCCCAGGATCTGGCCGCCGGTGGGGAAGTCGGGCCCGGGGATGAGGGCCTGGAGTTCGCGGTCGCTGATCTCCGGGTTGGCGATCAGGGCGAGCAGGCCATTGAGCAGCTCGCCCAGGTTGTGGGGCGGGATGTTGGTGGCCATCCCCACGGCGATGCCGGAGGAGCCGTTGAGCAGCAGCTGGGGGATCCGCGCCGGCAGCACGGTGGGTTCCTGCTGGCTGCCGTCGAAGTTGTCGGCGAAATCAACCGTTTCGCTCTCGATGTCCTCCAGCAGGGCATCGGTGGTGAGGGCCTGCAGCCGCGACTCGGTGTAGCGCATGGCCGCCGGCGGGTCGTTGTCCACCGAGCCGAAGTTGCCGTGGCCGTCGATCAGCGGCATCCGCAGGGAGAAGTCCTGGGCCATGCGCACCAGGGCGTCGTACACCGCCGTGTCGCCGTGGGGGTGGAACTTACCGAGCACCTCACCCACCACGCGGGCGCACTTGCGGTAGGGCCGGTCGCTGGTGAGGCCCAGCTCGTACATCGCATAGAGGATGCGGCGATGCACGGGCTTGAGGCCGTCGCGGGCATCGGGCAAGGCCCGGCCCACGATCACACTCATCGCATACTCCAGATAGGAGCGCGACATCTCATTGCGGAGGTCGGTCTGGATGATCCGCAAATCGCCGTCAGAGCCGGAATCGCCGGGATTGACCGGTCCCGTGGGATCCGCCATGCATGACCGCCTTCAACCAGTCCATTGTATCGACAGCGCTCCAGACGGGCAGATCCGCCCCCGCAGCCCCGTGGAGCTGCGCCTGCGCCAGGAGCGGGGCGAGCTGCGGGTGCGCACGGCCGCCGCCTACCGCCAGCTGGTGCAGCAGTCGGGTCTGGCCGAGGCCTATGCCGCCACCGACGTGGTGGTGGCCGCCGACGCGGGATTCAGCGACCAGGGCAGCCTGCTGCTCAGCCTGGGGCCCACCGACCCGCCGATCCGCCTGCGCGAGCTGCAGCTCGGCGGCGTCACCGGCCTGGCCAGCGGCGGCCCCGGTGAACTGGCGCTGCCGATCGGCAGCGGCGGCGCCCAGGTGCTGGAGGCCCTGCTGCGGGGCGAGGCCCTGCCCTTCGCCGCCAGTGGCGAGGCCACGGCCCAGCACCCCCGCCGCGAGTTGCACACCAACCTCGACCTCAGCCGGATCGGGATGGCCCGGCTGCTCCTGCAGCGGGCGGTGGTGGAAAACGGCGTGGTGGCCTGCAGCAGCGCCGCCGGCCTCTGCGCCAGCCCCTGGGGGCCCCTCCTGGGCCCCCACCACACCGCCCTCTACAGCTGCGGCGGCGCCGGCAGCATCGGCCTCACCATGCCCGGCCTGGCCCAGCTCGGCCCCGGCTCGCCGCTGCTGGTGGCCGGCGCCACCGGCTGGGTGCTGGGGGCCGGCAGCGGCCACCAGCCCGGCGTGCGCCGCCTGCCCACTGGCCATGCCACCAGCCCGGGGGCGGTCGCCGCGCTGGCGGTGGACCTGGCCGAACTCGACCGGCGCTGGCTGCGAGCATGCGCGTTCGAGGGCCATGGCAGCGCCCTGCTGGTGGCGATTGCTGCCCCGGTGCAGCTGCTCGATGCCAACAGTGCCCTCCAGGCCGCTGCCACCCCTGAACAGTTGCAGGCCCCCGTGCTCGACCTGGCCATCCCCCGCCGGGTGAAACCCGCCCTGGGCACAGTGAGCTACGCCGAGCTGGCCAGCGGCCGCCTCACAGTGGGCGGCCAGCGGCTGCGCTGCGCTCCCGCCCACAGCCCGCGGCTGGCGGCCGAGATCGGCGCGGAACTGGTGCAGCGGCTGGAGCAGAACCGCTTCCCCCTGCAGCTCCCGCTCCAATCCCTGCCGCAGGGTTCCAATCTCCAGCCCCTCGACCCCTGAGCCCACCCTGGCCGGTCCCCTTAAGCTCAGCCCAAACCGCTGCGCCCCAGCCCAGCCATGGCCGACGTCCAGTCCGACGCCTCCCAAACGCCCGCCCCCGAGCCAACCCCTGGGGCAGCTCCGGCACCTGCTGCGGACGGGGCGGCCACCAGCCCGCAGCCAGGGCCGGCAGACGAGCTCAAGGAGGTAATCGAGGCGGCGGCCGACAGCTCGGTTGAGGCGGTGGCAGACGCGGCCAAACCCGTGGTGGAGACCGCTGAATCGGTTGTCGATCGTGCCAACAGCATGGCCAGCGAGGTAGCTGACGCCGTAGTTGACGTGCTTGATGCGGGCAGCAGCGGACCCGAACTGGAGAGCACCACGGTCGTTCCCGCCACCGGCCCGGGAGAGGCCGGCGGCGAGGGCGGCGGCGAGTGGGAGCTGCTGCTGGGCAAGGTGCAGGCCTGGCTGGGCCAGGGCAAGCTTCAGGAGCTCTGGGCCCAGGCCCGCAACCCGCTCACCTTGATCCTGGCGGCCGCCGGCCTGCTGGTGGTGCTGCGCGTGTACTCCGCCCTGTTGGCGGCGATCGACAGCCTGCCCCTGATCCCAGGCCTGCTGGAGTTGGTGGGGGTGATCTGGGCTGTGCGCTTCGGCGTGCCCAAACTGGTGCAGCGCAGCCAGCGCCAGGACTTGATCAGCAGCCTCCAACAGCGCTGGGATAGCTTCCGCGGTCGCGGCTGAGGGCAGCCCGGAGCACCGCTGGGGTGTCGGCCCTGTTGATACGGTGCACCGAATATCCGTTTGTTTCCGGTGGACATCCAGCTCGGCCGCTCCCGTACGGTCCGTCGCGCCTACGGCATCGACGAAATCGCCCTGGTACCCGGCGGGCGCACCGTGGACCCGGCCGTCACCGACAGCAGCTGGACCCTCGGTGGTGTGACCCGCGAGATCCCGATCATCGCCAGCGCCATGGACGGCGTGGTGGATGTGGGCATGTGCGTGGAGCTCACCAGGCAGGGCGCCCTGGGGGTGCTCAACCTGGAGGGCGTGCAGTGTCGCTACGACGACCCCAACCCGGTGCTCGACCGCATCGCCGCGGTGGGCAAGGAGGAGTTCGTGCCGCTGATGCAGGAGCTCTACAGCCAGCCGGTGCGTGAAGACCTGATCCGCAGACGCATCGCCGAGATCAAGGACCAGGGTGGCATCGCCGCCGTGAGCGCCACCCCCGTGGCGGCCCTGAAATTCGGCAAGGCGATCGCGGAGGCCGGCGCCGATCTGTTCTTTGTGCAGGCCACGGTGGTGAGCACCGAGCACATCGGCCCCGAGGGCCAGGAGAGCCTGGATCTTGAGGCCCTCTGCCGCACCTTCGGCGTGCCGGTGATCATCGGCAACTGCGTCACCTACGAGGTGGCCCTCAAGCTGATGCGCGCCGGCGCCGCCGGCGTGATGGTGGGCATCGGCCCCGGCGCCGCCTGCACCAGCCGCGGCGTGCTCGGCATCGGCATCCCCCAGGCCACCTCGGTGGCCGACTGCGCCGCCGCCCGCGACGACTACATGGCCGAGAGCGGCCGCTACGTGCCGATCGTGGCCGACGGTGGCATCGTCACCGGCGGTGACATCTGCAAGTGCCTGGCCTGCGGCGCCGACGCCGTGATGATCGGCTCGCCGATCGCCCGCGCCGCCGAGGCCCCCGGCCGCGGTTTTCACTGGGGCATGGCCACCCCGAGCCCGGTGCTGCCCCGCGGCACCCGCATCAACGTGGGCACCACCGGCAGCCTGGAGAAGATCCTGCGCGGCCCCGCCTCCCTCGACGACGGCACCCAGAACCTGCTGGGCTGCATCCGCACCTCCATGGGCACCCTCGGCGCGCGCACCCTCAAGGAGATGCAGCAGGTGGAAGTGGTGGTGGCCCCATCCCTGCTCACCGAGGGCAAGGTGTACCAGAAGGCGCAGCAGCTCGGCATGGGCAAGTAAGCGGCAGGCGCGCTGCGCCGCCCGGTCTATCTTGAAAGAGTGGGGGCTTTACGGCTCACACACTCCTCACACCCATGGCCCGGCGAGCCCGGGCTTTCATTCTTGCCTGCGATGCCTGGCTGAGCCAGCCCGCCAACCCGCTTCACGCCTTGCAACGCTTGCCGTCTTCCCGGGGGCGCGGCAGGAAACCGTTGCTAGATTCGGCAGACATTGACCACCCCAAAGGATGTCCAGCGCAGCCGCTGTCACCGACGCCTCGTTTGAGCAGGACGTGCTCAAGAGTGATGTGCCCGTGCTGGTGGATTTCTGGGCACCCTGGTGCGGCCCCTGCCGCATGGTGGCCCCGATCGTGGATGAAATCGCCAAGGAGTTCGAGGGCCAGATCAAGGTGTTCAAGCTGAACACCGATGAAAACCCCAACGTGGCGAGCCAGTACGGCATCCGCAGCATCCCCACCTTGATGGTGTTCAAGGGCGGCCAAAAGGTTGACACCGTGGTGGGTGCCGTGCCCAAGACCACCCTCTCCGGCACCATCAGCAAGTACCTCTGAGCCTCTCCTCCCAACCCCTTTCCTCCCCCGCTCCCGGCGGCGGGGGAGTCAGTCCCCTCCAAGCGCTGGCCCAGGCCATTGAGGGCCACCCCCAGCGCCGCTCCATCGAGCGTGCCGTGGTGTCCCTGCTGGAAATCTGCCGGCAGGAAACCGAGCCAGAGGCCTGGCGGGTGATCCAGGGCACCCTGGCCGATATCAACGAAGCCCTCACGGTGTTCCGCCCATCCCGGTCGGTGCGCAAAGTGGCGGTGTTCGGCTCTGCCCGCACCACGGCCGACGAACCCACCTACGCCCTGGCCCATGAGCTGGCTGCCGCGGCGGTGGCGGCAGGTTTCGAGGTGATCACCGGCGCGGGCGGCGGCATCATGGAGGCCGCCAACATGGGTGCCGGTTGCGAGGCCAGCTACGGCCTCAATGTGGACCTGCCCTTCGAGCAGCACCCCAATCCGGTCGTGAGCGGCTGCGAGGGTCGCCTGCTTCACTTCCGCTACTTCTTCACCCGCAAGCTGTTCTTCCTGCGCGAAAGCGATGCCGTGGTGGTGCTGCCCGGCGGCTTTGGCACCCTCGACGAACTGTTCGAGTCGCTCACCCTGGTGCAGACCGGCCGCACCCCGCCCGTGCCCCTGGTGCTGCTGGCCCCCGAGGGGGATGGGTACTGGGCCAGCTGGCAGGGGGAAGTGCAGCGCCAGATGACCCACCGCGGCCTGATCTCACCGGAGGATCGCTCCCTGGTGTTCCAGGCCGACAGCGCAGCCGCGGCCATGGCCTACATCAGCCGCTTCTACCGGGTGTTCCACGCCGCCGAACTGCACAGTGACCGGGTGGAGCTCCAGCTCAATGTGGCCGTGGCGGCCGCCAACCTGCACCAACTCAACCAAGACTTTGACGACCTGGTGGACCAGGGCGTGATCGTGGCCGGTGAAACCAGCGATGAGGAGGGGCTGCTGCGCCACTGCCTGCGCTTCCACTTCAACAAGCGCCGGATGGGCCGCCTGTTCCAGCTGATCGAGGCGCTCAACAACCTGGAGCTGCCCGCCTGCACCGCCCTGGAGCAACCTGGGCAACGTCACTGCCTGCAGCCATGACCCGCCTGGGCCTGATCGACTACGGCATGGGCAACCTGCACTCGGTGCAGCGGGCCTTTGAGCGTCTCGGCACCACCGTGCTGCCGGTGCAGGGGGAGCTGCCGGACTGCGATGCCCTGATCCTCCCCGGGGTCGGCGCCTTTGACCCGGCCATGGAGCGGCTGCGCAGCAGTGGTGTCGACCGCCGCCTCGGCCAGTGGTGCGCCGAGGGCAAGCCACTGCTGGGCATCTGCCTGGGTCTCCAGCTGCTGTTCGAAGCCAGCGACGAAGGCAGCAGCGCCGGCCTGGGCCTGCTGGCAGGCCGCGTGCGTGCCCTGCCGCGCCGGGCCGGCCACCCGATCCCCCACATGGGCTGGGAGCCTCTGATCGCTGCCAACCCCAGTCCGCTGCTGCCCATGGATGCCCCCAGCACCTGGGTGTACTTCGTGCACTCCTATGCCGCCGAGCCCAGCGATCCCGCCGTCACCGCCGCCCAGGTCGACTTTGCCGGCACGCCGGTGACCGCCGCCGTCTGGCAGGGGGCGATCGGCGCCTGCCAGTTCCACCCCGAGAAATCCGGACCCCACGGCGAGGCCATCCTGCGCCGCTGGCTGCAGTGGCTCCAGGGCGGCGCCGTTTCGGCATCGTGAGCTTGCGCCTCAGTGGCGGGCGACGCCTGCAGAGCCCGAGCGGCCAGACCGCCAGGCCCACCCCAGCGCGGGTGCGCCTGGCAGTGATGAACATCCTGGCGGCCGAACTACCCGGCTGTCGCTGGCTGGATCTCTGCAGCGGCAGCGGCGCCATGGCCTGCGAAGCCCTGCAGCGGGGCGCCGCCGCGGTGGTGGCCGTGGAGCAGGACCGACGCCATGCGGCCGTGGCACGGGCCAACCTCGAGGCCGTACGCAGCGGGCTGGGCCGTGAAGCCAGCGTGACCGTGCATTGCACCGAGGTGGGCCGCTGGCTGCGCCAAGGGGGTCAGGGCGCTTTCAACCTCATCTACGCCGACCCGCCCTACGCCGCCGGGCTCTACCCCCTGATCTGCGACGAGGTGGCGACAGGAGGTTGGCTCCAAAGCGATGGCCTGCTGCTGCTGGAGTGCTCCAGCTCAGCACCACTGGCCCTTGGGGAACTACCAGGGGGCTGGTGCCTGCGCGATCGGCGGCGCTATGGCAGCACCACGGTGCTGATGCTGGGGCGACCGGCTGGTTCAGCCGTCGAGCAGTGAACCTCGGCGGTACTGATTCCAGGCCGCCACAAACAGACCCAGCAAGGTCACCGGAATCAGACCCAGCACGATGCCGCAGAGCAGGGGTTCGATCATGGGAGGGCCGATGGGGCGGTCGAGGCACAATTGTTCCACGTCACAGCTCAGAGAGCACGCCTGCGTTTCCTCCCGTGACCGTTCCCCCCAGCTCCAGCTCCGCGACGGCCGCGCCAGCGGCGGCCCAGGCCCCCGCCCTGTCGCGGGGGCTGGCCGCGGCCCTGGTGCTGGCGGCGGCGGTGGCCTGCATCGTGGTGGTGGCCCTGGTGCTGCCCAGCGCTCGCACCGACCCCTACACCCGCCAGACCCTCAGCCTGCAGGGGTCGGTGGAACACGGCGCCCTGCTGTTCCGCCTGAACTGCGCCGGCTGCCACGGCATCGCCGCCCAAGGGCTGGTGGGACCCGACCTGCACGGCGTGGCCGAGCGCAAGAACCAGCGCCAGTTGATCCAGCAGGTGGTGAGCGGCCGTACCCCACCCATGCCCCGCTTCCAGCCTGAACCCCAGGCGATGGCAGACCTGCTCGCCTATCTCAACGGGCTGGTGTGAGCGGCCTTCCCGAGGGGCCCAGCTTGGTGGTGGTGCTGGTGGAGCCGGCCGGGGCCCGCAACGTGGGCAGCGTGGCCCGGCTCTGCGCCAACTTTGACGTGCAGGAACTGCGGCTGGTGGCCCCCCGCTGCGATCACCACGGCGAGGAGGCGCGGCAGATGGCCGTACATGGCGCCGCCATGCTGGAGCGGGCCCGCCTGTTCCCCAGCCTGGCCGCTGCCCTGGCCGACTGCCGGCGGGTGGTGGCCAGCAGCGGCCGGCGCAGCGGCGAACCGCTGCCTCTCCATCCCCCGGCCAGTGCCCTGACCTGGCTGCTCGGTGCCCCCACCCCCGATGGGCAGACAGACCAGCCGGAGGCGGCTGCAGCGCCACTGGCCCTGGTGTTCGGCCGGGAGGACCGGGGTCTGAGCAACGCCGAGCTGCTCCAGGCGGGCCGCCTGCTCTGCATCGATGCCGGCGGCGCCTACGGCTCGCTCAACCTCGCCCAGGCCGCCGCGATCGTGCTGCACAAGTGGTACCAGCTGCGCCAATTCGAGCCGCCCCGCGCCACCTGCCCGCCGCCGCCGGCCGGACCCAGGGCCCCCGAGCCCAGCACCCGCGGGCCCCTGGAGGCCATGCTCAGCGATGCCGAGGCCCTGCTGCTCGAAGTGGGCTTTCTCTACCCCCACACCGCCGCCGCCCGCATGGCCAAGCTGCGCGCCCTGCTGCAGCGCGCCCAGCCCGCCAGCGAGGAAGTGGCCCTGCTGCGGGGCATGGTGCGCCAGTTGCGCTGGGCCAGCACCCGGCCCCCATCGCCAGCCGACCCTGGCGGGACCCCTTAACTTCGGACCACCTCCAGCCCTGGCGCCTTGACCACCGGACGTTCGTCCCGCCCGCCCCGCAGCAGCTGGGGTCAGCCCGTGCGCCTATTGCTCCGCCTGATTGTGATGGGCGTGGGCCTGGGGGTGATCACCGGCACGGGCCTGCGCCTTCTGGCCCCCCATCTGGCCGAAGGCACGTTGAAGCTGCCTGGTGGCAACACACCCGCCGGCGCCAGCCCCGCCAGCGCCGCGGCCAAGGGCATCAAGGCCGGCCGTTTCGAAGCCCGCAACGAACTCACCGCGCTCAGCCAGCAGTGGCAGCAGTTGGCTGCGGCCCAGAAGGATCTGCAGGCCACCGGTTTCCTGCTGGTGCTCGACGACGGCCGCTTCGCCCAGCTCAATCCCGACCAGCCGATGCCGGCGGCCAGCTCGATCAAGACCCCCATCCTGCTGGCCGCCCTCGACGAACTGGACGCGGGCAAGCTGCGCTGGAACCAGCCCCTGGAGCTCACCAAGGAGCTGGTGGGCGGCGGCGCCGGCTGGATGGGCAGCAAGCCGATCGGCACCCGCTTCCCCCTCTATGAGGCGGCCACCGAGATGATCCGGGTGAGCGACAACAGCGCCACCAACCTGCTGATTCAGCAACTGGGCGGCAAGGAGGCCCTCAACGCCCTGTTCCGGGCCAAGGGGCTGAACGCCACGGTGGTGAACAACTGGCTGCCCGACCTGGATGGCACCAACACCACCAGCAGCAGGGATCTGGCCCGCTCAATCGCCCTGGTGGACACCGGGGAGCGGCTCAGCCCCCACGCCCGCGACCTGTTCCGCGAAATCATGGCCACCTCCCAGACCAACACGATGATTCCGGCCGGTCTGCTCAAGGGCCTGGGCAAGAGCAGCAACGATCCGGATGCCGAACTGCACAGCCAGGGCATCAGCGTCTACAACAAAACCGGCGACATCGGCACGGCCTACGCGGACGCTGCCCTGATTCAGCTGCCCACTGGCCAGCGGGCGGTGGCCGCCTTCATGGTGAAGGGTCCGTTCAACGATCCGCGCTCCACCGAATTGATCCGGGCGATGGCCGGCGGCGTGAGCAAAACCCTGGTGGGAACGAAATGAAGCAACCCATGCGCCTGCTCCCCCTGCTGCTGGCGGCGACCGCGCTGCTGACGGCCACCGATGCGGCCACGGCCCAGCCCCAGGCCAAGGGCCAGGCCCCGGCCACCCCCGCGCCTGCCACCGCCCCAACCCCAGCCCCGCCCGTGCTGCGCCGCCAGACCGTCGCGCCCCTGCCTGGCAGCCTCGATCGGGTGCTGCTGGTCAACGACAACAACCCCGAGCTGATCAGCGGGCCGGGAATCCTGCTCTCCACCTTCCCGTCCGCCGGGCGGGGCGTGCCGGAGGCCCACCTCGATGTGGCCCTCGACGGCCGCTTCGACCTGTTCAGCCACCACGTGTTCGCCGGCAAGCCGGAAACCCTCAACTCCACGCTCTGGCTGGCGGTGGTGGCCCAGCCCCGCGGGGATCGGCCCGTGACCCTGCGCCTGTTGGGGGGCTCCACGGCCCTCTCCCAGTCGCTGGATCCGGCCATGGCGGGTGCCCCCTTCCTGCCCCTACCGCCCCTGCTGGCCGAGAGCACCACGCCGGCCTGGGCCGGCCCGGGCAGCCGGGTGGCCACCGAACTGCTGATGCGACGCAACAGCCCCGAGATCCCCGCCAGCTGGACCCTGCCTGTCGGCACGCCGAGCACCTTGGTGGTGTTGCCCTTGCCGGTGCGGGGACTCGACCCCCTGCTCAACGGCCGCAACCTGCAGCTGCGCCTGGAGAGCGACGGCCCGGTGAGCCTGGCCACCCTGGCGGCCTTCGGCGGCAGCACCACCCCGCCGGCGCCCGAGAGCTGGGCCCGCTTGCTGGATGGCCCACTCAGCCCCAAGGAGCACCAGCCCACCCCCCGTGGCGCCAGCGGCCGGATCATCTACTCCCGCGTCAGCGGCGTGCAGGAGGGGAGTGTCTGGCGCGCCACGATCACCGACCCGGGCCAGCGCTGGCTGAGTGCGGGCGCCGCGCCGATCTCCTGGCCGCTCGCCTCCCTGGAGCGGGGAACCCTGGGCACGGGGCAGGTGCAGACCGCTGAGCTGAAGGCCTTCTATCCCGGCACCGCCTGGGCCGCCCATGGCAACTACGGCGTGGAGTACGACCTCACCATCCCCCTGCGCAACACCGGCACGGCCCCGGTGCAGCTGCAGCTGGCCCTGGAGTCGCCGATCAAGGGCGACCAGGCCCAGGGCGGCCTGCGCTTCAACGTCACCCCCTCGCGGGCGGTGATGTTCCGCGGACCTGTGGAAGTGAGCGGCCTGGATGGCCCGGGTGGTCAGCCCACGGCGCGGCGGCGCTTCCACCTGGTGCAGCGGGCCGGCGACCAAAGCCCCGCCCTGGGCACGATCAGCCTGGCCCCCGGGGCGATGCGCAGCGTGCGGGTGCGGCTGATCTACCCGGCCGACGCCAGCCCACCCCAGGTGCTCAGCCTGCTGCCTGTGAAACAATCGGCCGACCAGCCCGCCCCCTCCCTCTGATGCCAGCCCGCCAGCGCAGGGTCTATCCCTTCACCGCGATCGTGGGGCAGGAGGAGATGAAGCTGGCCCTGCTGCTCAACGTGATCGACCCGCGCATCGGCGGCGTGATGATCATGGGCGACCGCGGCACCGGCAAATCCACCACGATCCGGGCCCTGGCCGACCTGCTGCCGGAGATCGACGTGGTGGCCGGCGACCCCTACAACAGCTCCCCCACCGACCCCGACCTGCAGAGCGCCGAGGTGCGGGCCCGCGCCGAGCAGGGCGAGCAGCTGCCGGTGGAGCCCCGCCAGGTGCCGATGGTGGATTTGCCCCTGGGCGCCACCGAAGACCGCCTCTGCGGCACGATCGACATCGAGAAGGCCCTGAGTGAGGGCGTGCGGGCGTTCGAGCCGGGCCTGCTGGCCAAGGCCAACCGCGGCCTGCTCTACGTGGATGAGGTGAACCTGCTCGACGACCACCTGGTGGACGTGCTGCTCGATTCGGCCGCATCGGGGTGGAACACGGTGGAGCGGGAGGGCGTGAGCGTGCGCCACCCGGCCCGCTTCGTGCTGATCGGCTCCGGCAACCCCGAAGAAGGGGAGCTGCGCCCCCAGCTGCTGGATCGCTTCGGCATGAGCGTGGAGGTGCGCACCGTGCGCGACCCCGAGCTGCGCGTGCAGGTGGTGGACCAGCGCACTGCGTTTGACAACGACCCCGATGGCTTCAACAGCGCCATCCAATCCAGCCAGGATGCCCTCCAGGCCCGGGTGGTGGAAGCCCAGCAGCGGCTGCCCCAGGTGCAGATCGACGACGACCTGCGCATCCGCATCAGCGCCATCTGCGGCGAGCTGGATGTGGACGGCCTGCGCGGCGACATCGTGACCAACCGGGCCGCCCGCGCCCTGGCGGCGTTTGAGGGCCGCACCGAAGTGACGGAAGACGACGTGGCCCGGGTGGCCGCCTGCTGCCTGCGCCACCGCCTGCGCAAGGATCCACTGGAGCAGATCGACTCCGGCGACCGGGTGGTGAAGGTGTTC
This sequence comes from Prochlorococcaceae cyanobacterium, assembly GCA_044374745.1. Taxonomy (GTDB): domain Bacteria; phylum Cyanobacteriota; class Cyanobacteriia; order PCC-6307; family Cyanobiaceae; genus NIES-981. Next base: position 51,183 of record JBILNZ010000002.1, read on the forward strand.
TGCAAGGTGTTCGAGCGCGGCGAGCCCGCCGACCGATCGGCCTTCGAGCTGGCCCTGGCCGCCTGATGGCCGCCGGGGGGCGACGAGAGGTCCCCTGATGCGCATCCTCGGCATCGACCCAGGCCTGGCCCGGGTGGGCTACGGCGTGATCGAGATCGAGCCCGCCAGCCGCGCCCAGCGCCTGCTCGACTGCGGCATCATCCGCACCGATCCCGGCCGCAGCGAGGGCGAGCGGATGGTGGAGATCGCCCGCGACCTGCGCGTGCTGGTGCGCACCTGGAAGCCCCAGCTGGCGGTGGTGGAGAAGTTCTTCTTCTACCGCTCCAGCACCACCATCGCCGTGGTGCAGGCCCGCGGTGTGCTGCTGATGACCCTGGCCCGCCTCGGGGTGGAGATCGCCGAATTCCCGCCGATGCAGATCAAGCAGGCCCTCACCGGCAACGGCCACGCTGATAAGGACGACGTGCTGGCGGCGGTGATGCGCGAACTCGACCTCGACCACCCGCCCCGGCCCGACGATGCCGCCGACGCCCTGGCGGCGGCCCTCACCGGCTGGTTCCAGCGCTAACCCCGCCTCGCCATGCGCACCGCCAGCAAAGCTGAACTGCGTCGCCACTTCCGCCAGCTGCGCCGCCAGCATGCGGCAGGCCTACAGCAGTGGATCGATCGGGGCGCGCCCGACCTGGAGCGGGCGCTGCGGCAGCTTGCTGCAGGCCAGCAGGCAGGCCACGTGGGGCTCACCTGGCCCCTGGCGGGGGAAGTCGACCTGCGCGGCTGGCTGCAGGCCAGCGGCCTGCCCCTGGCCCTGCCGGCGGTGGCCAACGCACGCCTCCACTACCGCCCCTGGACGCCAGGGGAGCCCCTCGAGACCGATGCCTGCGGCATTCCCGCACCACCAGCCCACGCCGGCTCGCTGGAGCCCAGCCAGTTGCTGTTGTTGCTGATCCCTGCCCTGGCTATCGATCAGAGCGGAGTGCGCCTGGGCTATGGCGGCGGCTGGTACGACCGGCTGCGCAGCGATCCAGCCTGGCGACAGCGACCCGCCCTGGCGGTGCTGCCCCAGGCCTGCGTGGTGACCGCGTTGCCCCGCGACTCCTGGGATATCCCCCTCGATGGCTGGATCAGCGAACGGGGCTGGCGGCAGCTGGCGCCCTCGCCTGGACGGCGAGCGGAGCCATGAACCCATGCATCAACAACCATTGCCGCCCCACCGCGAACCCACTGGATTTGCGAGGATTCCCGCAAGAAGCGCTGCCCCAGCCTTGACCCCGCCCGCTCCCGAGCAAGCCCAGGCCCCCACAGCCGCCGAGCGGGTGCTGGCCGCCGAACTGCAGGCCCGCGGCGACGCCCACGACGCGCTCTCTCTGATGGTGAGCAGCGTGGTGCACATGGTTCAGGCCGGCAAATCCCGCGAGAGCCGCTGGCAGGATCGCTAAGGTCCGGCCACAGCATTGTTTCCGCCCACCATGCGCCTGCTCCGTCTGCCGGTTGCACCCGGCGTTGCCATGGCCCTTGGAGGGGCCACTCTGTTGGCGATGGCATCGGCAGCCCCGGTCGGGGCCCATGGCATCGAGAGCAGTCTGGAGAGGCTGTCGGTCCTGGCCCCAGACAGCTTCACGGCCCCGGGCAGAGCCGCCCCACCTCAAACTGCTGCGGCCCCCAAAGCCAGCCCGCCGAAGCGACGTCCCGCCAGGACGCCCCAGGCCGACACCCTCCAGCTGGAAAGCCGCTTCAGCTCCGGCGAACCGGCCCAGAGCGCCACGGTGCGGCTGGTGCCGCCGCAGGGAGAGGCCATCGTGCTGGGCCAGACCAACGCCGAAGGCCAACTCCGGTTTCAACTGCCGCGCCAGGCCGGCTCCGACTGGGAACTGCAGGTGGATGCCGGCCCCGGGCACCGCGACTACCTGGAGCTGAACGAGAGCCTGATGGATGGGGCGGCCACGCGGCAGGTACCCGCTGAGAGCCGTTCTCCCCTGGCCCGCATGCTGGGCCAAACCCAGCGCAGCCACCTGCTGGTGGGTCTCACCGGTGCGGGCCTGGGTGTGGCCGGTCTGCTGACCATCTCCCGCCGCCGCCGCTGAATGGCCGAACCCCCTTCCCAGTCCACAGGCAGCGCCACCCTCGATCAAATCGTGGAGCGTCTGGCCGGTACGGCCGATCCGCGGCGGCGCTACGAATACGTGCTCTGGCTGGCCAAGAAACTGGAGCCCCTGCCCGAGGAGTTCCGCAACGACGCCTTCAAGGTGAAGGGCTGCGTGTCGCAGGTGTATGTGGTGGGCCAGCTGCGCGACGGCAAGCTGCACTGGCAGGGCGACTCCGACGCCGCCATCACCAAGGGCCTGCTGGCCCTGTTGATCGAAGGCCTGGAGGGGCTCACCCCCGAGCAGGCCTGTGCCATCGATCCAGGCTTCATCGCCGCCACCGGCCTGCAGGCCAGTCTCACCCCCTCGCGGGCCAACGGCTTCCTCAACATCCTGCGCATGATGCAGAGCCAGGCGCAGGTGTTGGCGGCCTGAGCGGCCTGGCCTCTGACCGAGCAGCGGGCCGATTTCTAGGATCGCCGTTCCCCGGATTCCCCAGCGCATGACCATCGGCATCGGCTTGCTCGGCCTCGGCACGGTGGGAGCGGGCGTGGCCGAGATCCTGGCCACGCCCCAGGGGCGCCACCCGCTGGTGGGCAAGCTGGCCCTGCGTCGGGTGGCCGTGCGCGACCTGCAGCGTCCCCGCCCCGTGCAGCTCGACGCTGCCCTGCTCTGCACCGACCCCGAGGCGGTGGTGGACGACCCGGCGGTGGACATCGTGGTGGAGGTGATGGGCGGTCTGGAGCCGGCCCGTTCCCTGATCCTGCGCGCCATCGCCGCCGGCAAGCCGGTGGTCACCGCCAACAAGGCCGTGATCGCTCGCCATGGCGAAGAGATCGCCGCCGCCGCCGCCGAGCGCGGGGTGTACGTGCTGCTGGAGGCGGCCGTGGGCGGCGGCATCCCGATCATCGAACCGCTGAAGCAGTCGCTCGGGGCCAACCGCATCCAGCGGGTGAGCGGCATCATCAACGGCACCACCAACTACATCCTCAGCCGCATGGCGGCCGAGGGGGCCGACTACGGCGCCGTGCTCGCCGATGCCCAGCGGCTGGGGTACGCCGAGGCCGACCCGGCGGCCGACGTGCAGGGTGGCGATGCCGCCGACAAGATCGCCATCCTCACGGGGCTGGCCTACGGGGGCTCGGTGCCCCGGGAGGCCATCCCCACAGAGGGCATCGACCGCCTGGACGCCCGCGATGTGGCCTATGCCGACAAGCTCGGCTTCGTGGTGAAGCTGCTGGCCGTATCCCAGCGCGTCGAGCCTGGGGGGGGCAGCCCCTCAGGGGACGGCACCCAGTGGCTGGACGTGCGCGTCCACCCCACCCTGGTGCCCCGCAGCCACCCCCTGGCGGGGGTGAACGGCGTGAACAACGCCATTCTGGTGGAGGGCGAACCGGTGGGGCAGGTGATGTTCTTCGGCCCTGGGGCGGGGGCCGGACCCACCGCCTCCGCCGTGGTGGCCGACATCCTCAACATCGCTGGCATCCGCGAGGCCTGCCATCAGCTGGAGGGAGCAGGCCTCGACCCGCTGCTGGCGGCGGGCAGCTGGCGCCAGTGCCGACTGGTGGATGGGGCGCAGACCACCCATCGCAACTATGTGCGCCTGCGCACCAGCGACCAGGCCGGCGTGATCGGCCAGATCGGCACCTGCTTCGGCGAGGCGGGCGTGTCGATCCAGTCGATCGTGCAGTTCGAGGCCGACAGCGAGGCGGCCGAGATCGTGGTGATCACACACGAGGTGCTGGAAGCCAACTTCCGCCGCGCCCTGGCGGCGATCGAGGCCCTGCCGGCGGTGAACGGCGTGGCGGCCTGCCTGCGCACGCTCTGACCGGCAGCCCTGCCGCTCCCGCCACTGATGGCGGTGATCAGATCGCCAAATCAGCACGGACTGGCGCGAGGGGCCAGGAAGGATGCACACTGAAACAAGGCGGAAGAAAGTCTTAAGACCTTCCAGCCGCCCATCCCACCCTGCCCACCCTGCCCACCCTGCCCACCGCATCATCCAGGCCACAGCAGCGCCATTCATCCCCACAGGGCCATCTGGCGCCACAACTCCATCTGGAACAAGAACGCCATGGGGCCCCGCAACCCCATCTGGCCCCCCAACCCAGATCTTCGCCGCGGATCCCCCCTGGCAATCCTGTCGGGATCCCCAGACCCAGCCGGTCTTCAGTATCCGCAGGAACACTTTCATTCCGACCAGGGCCCACAGCATTCCCCAAGCCCCAACCCTTTTCCCCTGCCACCGCCAAGCCACCTGAGTCGGTTCCATCAACACCCCACCGCATGACAGCTTTTCCCTGCACCAGCCCCAGCCAGCACCTGCCCAGCCAGGGCGAGTGCGTGCAGCTGGACGCCGCCGATGAGCAGCTTTACCAGGTGATCGGTGTCGACGACCGTCACAACCGCTGCTGGGTGCGTCGCTGGCCCCTGGCCCGCCAGGGTTCCGAGGTGTTTGAAATTTCCCTCCAGCAGGTGCGGCCGGCGAGGCCCCACCGCCCTTGAATGGCGGGCGGATAAAGTCCCCCACGCCCCCCTTGTTCCGGTCTGTGCGGCTGTACTCCAGGCTGGCCGCAGGCCTGATCAGCATCACCACCCTGGTGATGCCTGCGTTGCAGGGCTGCCAGGTGCAGCGTCTCAGCGACCGGCTGGTGGTGGCCACCAGTGCCCGCGTGGGCTCGGTGGACCCCGTACGGGCCTCCACCTTCGGCGCCACCCAGCTACTCAGCGCCCTCGGCGATCCCCTCTACCGGCTTGGGCCAGACGGCCAGCTGGAGCCCGCCCTGGCCACCGCCCTTCCCCAGGTGAGTGGCGATGGCCTCACCGTGCGCATTCCCCTGCGCCAGGGGGTGCGCTTCCACGACGGCACCCCCTTCGATGCCGCGGCGATGGTGTTCAGCCTGGAGCGCTTCCTGGCGATCGGCACCCTCAGCTACCTGCTCGACGACCGCATCGCCGGCGTGCGGGCCAGCGCCAGCCACGAACTGGAACTGCGCCTCAAGCGGCCCACCACCGTGCTGCCCGAGCTGCTCAGCACAATCAACCTCACCCCGGTCTCGCCCACCGCCTATCGCCAGAACGCTGACAAGGCCCTGCCGGACCGCTTTGTGGGCACGGGGCCCTACCGGCTCACGGCCTTCAGCGACCAGCAGCAGCGGCTGGAGCCCTTTGCCGACTACTGGGGCCCCCGGCCCCGCAACAGCGGCATCGACCTGATCAGCCTGGGCAACTCCACCGCCCTCTACGGCGCCATGCGCAGCGGCGAGGTGGATGTGCTGCTCTCCACAGGCCTGCATGAAGATCACCAACAGGCCCTGCAGCAGCAGGCCAAGCGCGGCGAGCTGCGCCAGGGGGACGGGCCAGCCCTGGAGATCGGCTACATCACCCTGCACACCGACCAGCCTCCCTTCAACGACCCCACCCTGCGTCGGGCCCTGGCCCACAGCCTCGACAGGGGGCGCATCAGCCAGCGGGTGAGCCAGGGGCTGCGCCCCCCCCTGCGCAACCTGGTGCCGCCTGTGGTGAACGGCAACAGCAATGATCTTTGGCCCGCCTACGCCCCGGCCAGGGCGCGCCAGCTGTTCCGGGAAGCCGGCTACTGCAATGGGCGGCGCCTGGAGCTGCCGCTCACCTTCCGCTCCAACATCCCCTCCGACCGGCTGATGGTGCTCACCTGGCAGGCCCAGCTGGCCCGCGATCTCGACGACTGCATCGTGCTGCAACCCAACGGCATGGAATCCACCACCGTGTACCGCCAACTGGGCGAGGGGGCCTTTGCGGCCGTGATGCTCGACTGGCGCGGCGCCGTGCCCGATCCCGAGTCGTACCTCTTCCCCCTGATCAGCTGCACCGAGGCCAAGGCCGACCGCTGCCTCAAGGGGGAGAGTGCCCTCAGCGGCAGCTTCTGGACCGAACCCGGCCTGCAGGAGCAACTGCTGCGCAGCGAGGGACTGGCCGGTCAGGAGCGGAGCCAGCTGCTGGCGGAGATCGAGCAACGCACCGCGCGGGCGGCCCCCTATCTGCCGCTCTGGCTGGTCAGTCCCCGGGCCTGGGCCCAGGCCCGACTGGCCACCCCCCGCTTCGACGGCAATGGCCGGCTGCTGCTCCAGGAGCTGGAGCGCCAGCCATGAGCCGTCGCCGCGCCCTGTTCCGTTACCTGGCGGCCCGGCTGGCCCTGGTGCCGGTGATGCTGTGGCTGATCGCCAGCCTGGTGTTCCTGCTGCTGCGGGTGGCCCCGGGCGACCCGGTGGATGCCGTGCTCGGCACCCGGGCGCCGGAGGCCGCCAGGGCCGCCCTGCGCAGCCAGCTGGGCCTCGACCGCAGCCTGCTGGAGCAGTACGGCCAGTTCCTCGGCAACCTGCTGCGCGGCAACCTGGGCGAGTCACTCAACAGCCAGGAGCCGGTGGCCGGGATCATCGGCCAGAGCCTGCCGGCCAGCCTGGAGCTGGGCATCACCGCCCTGCTGCTGGCCGCCGTCGTGGGCCTGGCCGTGGGCTTCTCCGGCATCGCTCGCCCCGAAGGCAAGGTCGACCTCGCCGGACGCCTCTACGGCGTGGGCACCTATGCCCTGCCCCCGTTCTGGGCGGCGATGCTGGTGCAGCTGGTGTTTGCCGTGTGGCTGGGCTGGCTGCCGGTGGGCGGCCGCTTTCCCCCCACCTTGCTGCCGCCCAGCGGCAGCGGGTTCTACCTGCTCGACAGCGTTCGCCAGGGCCTGGGCAGCGGCAACTGGCAGGCCCTGGCCGGCAGCCTGCGCCACCTCACCCTGCCGGCCTGCACCCTGGCCCTGCTACTCAGCGGCATCTTCACCAACGCCCTGCGCCTCAATCTGCGCCGGGCCCTGGGATCCGACTACGTGGAGGCAGCCCGCAGCCGCGGCATCGGCGAGCGCCAGGTGGTGCTGCGCCACGCCCTGCCCAACGCCCTGCTGCCCGTGCTCACGATCACCGGCATCACCGTGGCCTCCCTGATCGGCGGTGCCCTGTTGATCGAGGTCACCTTCTCCTGGCCGGGCATCGCTTTCCGCCTCCAGGAGGCGATCGCCCAGCGCGACTATCCCCTGGTGCAGGGCATCGTGGTGGTGGTCGCGGCGCTGGTGGTGCTGGTCACGGTCACCGTGGACCTGCTGGTGGCGTTGCTCGACCCACGGGTGCGTTTCTGAGCACCGTCCGACCCGTCCTCACGGGAGGGAGGGTGGCCTTCCAGCGCCGGGCGGCGGCGGCATCAAGCACATAGGCGGTCACTCCGCCATGTTGTCGGCGCTGGGCACTGAGCAGGGCCGGATGGCGGCCGGATTCCAGAAACTCCAGGCTGAGCTGCAGCAACAGCGATTGCACCCGCTCCGGGTCCTCCCCCACCAGCTCCTGGCCCAACCGGAACAGCGGCCGCCCCTGCGCGCTCAGACGCACGGGCGAGAAGTGGCTGGCCCCGTCCACCAGCACCAGCCGGCTGGCGCGATGGCCGCTGCTGAGCAGGAGATCAAGCTGCTCCTGCACCGGTGGGGTGATCAGGTCGAGGCTGCCCCCCACCATCAGCACGGGCACGGGCAGGGCCGCCAGACCCTGCTGTGGCCAGAGCAAGCTGCCAAAGCTGTTGAAAGTCATCACCCCGCGCAGGGGATGGCCCGCCAGCTGCGGCAGCTCGGCACCGGCCTGCCCAGGGGGGGAGTGATCCGCACTGCCATCGCCGGTGATCGTGGGCAACTGGCACTGCAACAGGCGCGAGAGGTTGGTGAGGGGCAGCGCCACCAGGGCCTGCTCACAGCGCTGGCCCAGTCCGGCCTCCGGCACCAGGCCAGCTGCCATCAGGGCCGCCAGGCCACCGAGCGAATGGCCGATCAGCACCACCCCGTCCTCGGGCCTGGATTCGCCCAGCAACCCCAGCCGCCCCTCGCGCCGGGCCGCCAGCACGGCCTGCAGGTCGGCCAGCCGGGCCGGCACGGATTCGGCCCCGGGTGGCGGCGCCGCCCCCTCCAGGGAGGCCTTCAGCGCTGCTTCATCACTGCCTGGGTGCTCCACCACCACCACCGGCCAGCCGCGCAGGGCCAGGGCGCCAGCCAGCCAGCTCAGCTGACTGGATGTCCCCCCCAGGCCCGGCATCAAGAGCAGCAGGGGGCGCTGATCACCGCCCCCCTGGGCCGGCCAGAGCTCCAGGGGCAGGGGCGACACCCGATGGGCCACCGTGAGCAGCTGCTGCTGGGGCCTGGCCCGCTGCTGCCCCGAGGTCAGCAGCGGGCTGGAGTGGCGCAGTGGCAATGGCGCCCGGCGCAGGGCCTCGATGGCAGCCGCCTGGTCGCGGAGCTGGTCGCGCAAGAGGGCGGCCAAATCCAGCAGGCCATCCACCCGCAGCACCAGACGCTCGCTGGGCAGGGCCCGCAGCAGGTCGAGGCTGGATACCTCGCTCTGGCGGTTGAACAAGGCCTGCAAGGTGGCCTCCAGCTCGGGCGCCAGGTTTTGCCCATTCGCCCCCTGCAGCAAACCACCCGCTTCCCGCAGTAGGGGCTGGCCGGTCCAGCTCTGCAACAGTTCCCGGCCGAAACTGCGATCGAGCAGCAGGGGTGCCCGCAGCAAGCGGCTGAGGCCCAGGCGAGCCTGGGGGTCGAGGAGATTGAGCCACACCACCTGGCTGCCGCCCTGCTGGTCGGGCTGGCGGCTCCAGGCCTCCAGCTCCTTCAGGTCGATCGGGATCTCCAGACCCTCAATCTGAACCAGCAGCTCATCGGCGGCCCGTGCCGGCGGCCACCCGCCCCAGGGCAGCAGCGCCAGCAGACTGGCGGCCAATGCGGACAGGCGGCGGCGGATTGGCAACGGCAGCGAACGGAATGGCAGGTCGCCAGATGCGGGGACTGACCTGGTGGCTCCAGTTTCCCGCGCCCCTGCGCGAGGTGGCCAGCCTGCGCCTGATCGGCTCCATCGGCGCCGGCGCCGTGCTCTACCTCACGCCCCTGGTGTTCCACCAGGAGGCCTTCACCGCCTCCAGCGTCACGCTCGGCCTGGCCATCGCCGCCCTGGCCGGCACCCTGGGCCGCTTCCTCAGTGGCCTGCTGCTCGACCGCGGCGTGAACTGCCGCATCCCGGTGCTGCTGGCCTGCTTTTCGGCCCTGGCGGCCGATAGCAGTCTGTTCGGCGCCCGCAGTTTTGGGGCCTATGCCCAAGGCCAGGTGCTGATGGGCATCGCCATGGGGCTGTACTGGCCCGCCATCGAACTGGCCATCCCCCTCGGCTGCGGCAGCGGCGCCCAACCGATCCCCTCGGCCCGGGGGTTTGCCCTGGCCCGCAGCGCCGATGCCGCCGGAGTAGCCCTGGGGGCCCTGATCGGCGCCGTGCTCGCCAGCCGCGGCCAGCTGCGCGGCATCTACCTGCTCGACATGCTCTGCCTGAGCGCGATGGTGCTGCTGCTGTTGCTGCGCCGCCTTCCCGATCCGCCGGCCCGCAACCGCCGCGGCCATGCCGGCACGACCTGGCGGCAGTGGCTGCCACCCCTGCTGCCGGTGCTGCTGATCACCCTGCTGGCCACCGCGCTGCCGGCCCTGATGCAGAGCGCCCTCCCCCTGGATCTGGTTCGCGGCGGCCTGCGCCGGGCCGCCATGCCGGCGAGCCTCGGGGCCCTGCTGATCGGCCTGCATCTGGGCCTGCTGTTGCTCCTGCAGTGGCCAGTGGGCCAGTGGCTGGCCCGCCGGCCGGTGGCCACCGGCCTGGGCCTGAGCCTGGTCTGCTTTGCGCTGGGCACGGCCGTGCTGGCCTTCTCCGCCCTCACCAGCCAGGGGCTGTGGCTCGTGGCCGTGGCCCAGTTCCCCCTGGCCCTCGGCCTGGCGGCCTTTCTGCCCACCGCCACCGAGGCGGTGATCGAGCTCACCCCGGCGGAGCATCAGGGGGTGGCCATGGCCCTGTTCTCGCAGTGCTTCGCCCTCAGCAGCCTGCTGGCGCCGCCCCTGGCCGGCCAGGCTCTCGATCGCCAGGGGCATGGGGGCGGCCTTTGGCTGCTGTTCACCCTGCTCTGCCTGGCCGGCTTCAACCTGGCCAAGCGCCTCAGGCCGGCGGCGTCTGCGGACTGACCCAGGCCTCATGGGGCAGGGGTTCGGTGCCGTACTCCCAGTCGTCGTAGTCGGGATCGTTGCGGATCTGCTGGTGCAGTTCCTTCTGCACCTCAAAGTCGTGGGGATGCTCGCCGCCGGCGGTTGGGGACTCTCCCCCGGCTGTTTCAGGGGCGGGGGAGGGTTGCTGGGTGGTCATCACGGCTCTTGCGCTGCGCCGATTCTGGGGCACCTGCCAGCCCACTGAGCAGCAGCCCATCACCACCGCCTCAGGCTCCAGCAGCCGCGGCGCGGGGGCTGCCCGTGAAGCTCCAGCGCAACGTGACAGCGAGGATGGACGAAGACCTGAGCGGCCCAGCCATGACATTGTCCAGCGGTGCTCCGATGGCCGTGGGCATGAACCTGGAGAGCATCGTCGACTGGTCTCCGGCCTGGACCTTCGTGGATGCCTTCCAGGCGTCCCGCCCCTGGATCGCCCAGACGTTCAACACCCAGACCTGGGCCACAACCTGGGATCCGGCGGTGGCCCCCCTGCTCGATCTCGATGCCGACGGCAACGTGCGCTCCCTGGCCCGCTGGAGCGCCAACGGCGTGGAGATGCAGCAGCGGGCCGGCACGCTGATGTTCCGCGACACCGGCGGCAGCCACCCGGCCGGCACCTATATCGCCGAATGGGATGGCAAGGGGGACGTGCGCTTCGGTTTCGATGCGGTGGTGAAGGCCACGGGCCGCACCCCGGCCGGCCGACATTTCGCCGAGCTGCAGGTGACCCCCAGCAACAACGGCATCTACCTGGCGATCGAGGCCACCGATCCCGCGGATCCGGTGCGCAATATCAATGTCTGGATGCCCGACTACCAGGGTCAGAGCTTCGTGGGTCGGCGCTGGCAGCCCGGTGCAGCGGACTCTCCGTTTCACCCGTTGTTTCTGCAGAGGCTGGCCCCGTTCGGCACGTTGCGCTTCATGGCGATGCAGGAGACCAACAGCTCCGACATCAGCTCCTGGGCTCAGCGCCGCACCGGCACGGCTGTGCGCCAGGGCTCCGGCGCCGAGGGCACCCCCAGCGAACCCCTGGTGAATGGCGTTTCCCTCGAGGTGATGGTGGCGCTGGCCAACGCCCTCGATGCCGATCCCTGGTTCAACATGCCCCACCAGGCCGACGACACGTATGTGCGCCATTTCGCCACCTACGTAAGCCAGCATCTGGAGCCGGGTCGGAAGGTCTACGTCGAGTGGGCCAACGAGGTGTGGAACTTCGGCTGGGGCTTCGAGGCCTCCCAGTGGGTGGCGCAACAGGCTCAGGCCGCCGGTCTGGATCCCGACCTGGGCCAGTGGATCGTGGCCGGCCGGGAGGCCGCCCGCGACATGGCCATCTGGTCGGACGTGTTCAGTGGTCAGAACAACCACCAGCTGGTGCGGGTGGCTGCTGGCTGGGCGGCAGTCGACTGGGTGAGTGATCAGATCGCCCAGGCGATGAACGGGGCGTTCGATGCGATCGCCATCGCCCCCTACATCACCCCCACCGATACCCAGCGCGCCAGCTACAGCGCCGCCACCAGCGTGGATCAGGTGCTGGCTGATACCCGTCTCAACATCGCCACCTCGGCGCAGTGGGTGGCGAACCACGCCCGGCTGGCTGATGCCTGGGCCACCCGGCTGGGGCGTCCGGTGGAGCTGCTGGCCTACGAGGGCGGCGCCCACCTCGACGGCCGCAACGCCAGCTATCAAGGGGCCTTTCATGCCGCCGGCACCGACCCGCGCATGGACCCCATCTACCGGGATTACCTACAGGCCCTGGCTGCTGCGGGTCTCGATCTGTACGTGGATTTTCAGTTCACGGGCCAGGAGGCGATCAACGGCTGGGGCGACTTCGCCAAGCTGCACCGCATGGACCAGCCCCTGGCCACAGCCCACCGCTACAACGCGGTGGTGGCCGCCGCCGACGGGTCTCTCTGGCAGCCCCCACCGGCCGATGGCAGCCCGCCACGGATCGTGGGCATCACGGTGACGGGAACGCAACTTGAACTCCGTTTCTCCGAGCCGATTGAAAGCACGGGCCTGCTGCCAGCCCGCTTCAGCACCACGGTGGGCACCAGCAGCCGCGCCATCAACACCATCGCCCCGGGCGCCAGCGCGAGCGAACTGCGACTGACCCTCTCCGGTGTTGCGCCCACAGCCAACCAGACCGTACGACTGCGCTACAGCGATCCGGCAGGCAACAACGCCAGCGGGGTGGTGCAGGATCGGGCCGGCAACGACCTGGCCACCATCGCCAGCCCTGGCAGGGCGGCGGACACCCTGGTGAGCAACGTGAACGTCTCCACCCTGGCAGCCACCTACACCAACCTTGTGCTCAGCGGTGCGGCACGGCTGGCCACCGGCAACAGCTCCGCCAACCAGCTCACCGGCACGGCGTTCGCCGATCGCCTGATCGGCCGTGCCGGCAATGACACCCTCCGCGGCGGGGGCGGTGCCGACCGCTTTCGCTGCGGCAGCGGCCTGAACAGCACCAGCAACCATGACCGGCTCATCGACTTCGCTCCGGCGGAGGACGATCGCATCGAGCTGGAGAAGACCACCTTCACGGCCCTTGGTGCTCTTGGGGCGCTCCCAGCCAACGCCTTCGCGATCGGCGCCGCCACCAGCCCTGCTCACCGCGTGCTCTACGCCCCCTCCAACGGCGCACTCACCTACGACAGCAACGGCAGCCTCAGCGGCGGGGCCACCGTGTTCGCCGTGCTTCCCGCCGGTCTGCAGGGACGTCTCGGCGCCCAGGCCTTCCTCGTGGTGTGAGCAGCCGCGACGCTTCGGTCAGTCCCCAAGCTGCCCGCAAAGGCGGCTGGCGAAGGCACCAACCACAACGCCGACCACAACGCTGACACCGACCTGAGCGACCTAGACGTTGAACAGAAACTCCATCACGTCGCCCTCGGCCACCACATACTCCTTGCCCTCCGCGCGCAGCCAGCCCCTGTTGCGGGCCTCGACCAGGGAGCCGGCCTCCAGGAGCTGGGCATAGCCGATCGTCTGGGCGCGGATGAAGCCGCGCTCGAAATCGGTGTGGATCACCCCGGCCGCCTGGGGAGCGGTCATGCCGGCTTTGATCGTCCAGGCGCGGGTTTCCTTCTCGCCGGTGGTGAAGTAGGTGCGCAGCCCCAGCAGCGCGTAGGTGGCGCGGATCAGGCTCTGCAGGCCGCCTTCCTCCACGCCCAGGCCGGCCAGGAATTCGGCGCGATCTTCCTCCGGCAGCTCGATCAGCTCGGCCTCCACCTGGGCGCTGATGCGCACGGTGCCGGCGCCCTCCTTCTCCGCCAGGGCCGCCACTTCCTCGCAGTAGGCGTTGCCCGAGGCCAGATCGTCTTCGCTCACGTTGGTGGCATAGATGATCGGCTTGGCGGTGAGCAGGCCCAGGGGCTTCACCATGGCCGCCTCTTCATCGCTGAGGGGCACGCTGCGGGTGGCGCCACCGGCCTCCAGCACTGCCTGGATGCGCTCCAGCGCGGCATCCTCGGCCTGGGCCTCCTTGCTGGTGCGCACCTGCTTCTTCAGGCGTTCCCGGCGTTTCTCCACCTGGGCCAGATCGGCCAGACCCAGCTCCAGGTTGATCACCTCGGCGTCGCGGGCCGGCCCCACCGAGCCGCTCACGTGAATCACGTCGTCGTTCTCGAAGCAGCGCACCACGTGCACGATGGCGTCGACTTCGCGGATGTTGGCCAGGAATTTGTTGCCCAGGCCCTCGCCCTGGCTAGCGCCCTTCACCAGGCCGGCGATGTCCACGAACTCCACCCGGGTGGGCACGATCTCCTTGCTGGCGCTGAGGGTCGCCAGCTGATCGAGCCGCGGGTCGGGCACGGCCACCACGCCCGAGTTGGGCTCGATCGTGCAGAAGGGGTAGTTGGCGGCTTCGGCCTGGGCGTTGGCCACCAGGGCGTTGAACAGGGTCGACTTGCCCACGTTGGGCAGTCCGACGATTCCGGCTTTGAGCATGGCTGAAATCTATGGGGCCACCGGCCAGCGGGGCCGTCGCCCGAAGTGCCGCAGTTGCGGAGCGAGGGCGCGAGACTGGCTCCAGTGATTGCCAGGCCGATTCCCAGCCGTTCTCCCGCCAGTCCCACTCCGCACCGTCCGCCCACGGCGCAGCCCAACGGCAATGGCCGGCCTGGCCCAGCGCGGCCCAGCGGCGCCAGCGACCCTGGAGCAGCGCTGAAGGCCCGGCCATGGTGGCGACGGCGCCGGTTGTGGGCCGGCGCCTTGGCCACTGGCCTGCTGCTTGGCGGCGGCGGCCTATGGCTGCGCCAAAGGAGCACCGCCCAGGCCAACATCGAGCCCTACACCGTGCTGGCCCGCTCCGGCGACCTGCCGGGGGTGGTGAACGCCTCGGCTGAGCTGGAGGCCGAACAGCGGGTGAACGTGAGCCCGAAACGCCAGGGAGTCATCGTGGACCTGTTCGTGGAGGAGGGCGACCGGGTGGAGGCAGGCCAGCCCCTGGCACGGATGGATGCAGGCGACCTGCAGGAGCGGCTGCGGGAGCTGAAGGCCCAGCTGATCTCCGCCGAGGCCCAGCTGGAGCGCAGCCGCAGCGAGCTGGAGCGCAACGAGCGCCTCTATCGGCAGAACGCCATCAGCCTCAGCGACTACAACACCGTGCGCAGCACCTTCCTGGTGGAACAGGCGGCTGTGAACGCGGCTCGCCAGCGGCTTGAGGCCCGGCGGGTGGAGCTGGCCGACCTGATTGTGCGGGCCCCCTTCACCGGGGTGGTCACCCAGCGCTTCGCCGATCCCGGTGCCTTCGTCACCCCCACCACCACGGCGTCCGCCACTGCCGGTGCCACCAGCTCCTCGATCGTGGAGCTCTCCCAGGGGCTGGAAGTGGTGGCCAAGGTGCCCGAGAGCGACATCGGTCGGGTGCGCGAGGGCCTGCCGGCCAGCGTGCGGGTGGACGCCTTCCCCGATCGCCGCTTTGCCGCTCGGGTGAAACGGATCACGCCCCGGGCCGTGAAACAGAACAACGTCACCTCCTTCGACGTGTACCTGGACTTCGTGGAGCCCACCCCCGAGCTGCGCATCGGCATGACTGCCGACGTGGGCTTCCAGACCGGCCAGCTGACGGGACGCACCCTGGTGCCCACCGTGGCGATCGTGACGGAGAACGGCAAACCCGGGGTGCTGGTGGTGGGCAAGGGCAACAAACCCACCTTCCAGGCCGTGGAACTGGGTGTCAGCGGCGGCAAGGACACAGAGATCGTGTCCGGGTTGCAGTCAGGCACCCGGATCTTCATCGACCTGCCCCCCGGCGACCGGCGCCGGAACTGATCAGACCCCCAGGAAGGACCGGGCCGCGGCCACGATGCGCCCACTGGCCTGGCCATCCCCGAAGGGATTAATCGCCCTGGCCATGGCGTCATAGGCCTGGACGTCGGTGAGAAGGGTACTGGCTTCGGCCAGGATGTCGGCCGCGGCGGTGCCGATCAGCCGGGCCGTGCCGGCATCCACAGCCTCGGGCCGTTCGGTGGTGTGGCGCAGCACCAGCACCGGCTTGCCCAGCGCGGGCGCCTCCTCCTGCAGGCCACCGGAGTCGGTGAGCACCAAGGTGCAGCCCCGCATCGCCGCCACCAGCTGGTCGTAGTCGAGTGGCTCGGTGAGGAAGGCGCGGGGGTGGTTGCCCAGCAGAGCCTGCAGCGGCTCGCGCACGGTGGGGTTGCGGTGCAGCGGCAGCAGCAGGGCCGTGTCAGGGAAGCGCTCCAGCAGCTGCAGGAAGCCGGCACCGATCTCCGCGAGCCGCTCGCCCCAGTTCTCGCGCCGGTGCACCGTGGCCAGGAGCACCCGCTGGCCCTGCCAGTCGAGCCCCGGCAGGTCGAGCCGGGGGGCCTGCTCCGCCATCTGCAACAGGGCGTCGATCACCGTGTTGCCCGTCACCAGCACCTCGCCCACCACGCCCGAGGCGCGGCAGTTGGCCCCCGAGCGCTCGGTGGGCGCGAAGTGCAGCTGGGCCAGCTGGGAGATCAGCCGGCGGTTGGCCTCCTCCGGAAAGGGGTCCAGCAGGTTGTCGGTGCGCAGGCCAGCCTCCACGTGGCCCACCGGGATCTGTTCGTAGAACGCCGCCAGGGCCGAGGCGAAGGCCGTGGTGGTGTCGCCCTGCACCAGCACCAGATCGGGCCGGTGGTTGGTGAACTCCTGCTTGAGGCCCTGCAGGGCCGCGCAGGTGATGTGGGTGAGGGTCTGCTTGGGGGCCATCAGGGCCAGGTCGTGGTCGGCGGCGAGGCCGAAGAGCTCCATCACCTGGCTCACCATCTCGCGGTGCTGGCCGGTGAGCACCACCCGGGTGCGGAATTGGTCAGCCTGCTGAAAAGCCCGGATCACCGGCGCCAGCTTGATCGCTTCCGGCCGGGTGCCCAAAACGATCGTGACCAGGGGCAGGGACACCGGTGTCCAGGGCAGGTGGGGTGATCCTACGGAGCTCTCAGACGCGCACAGAAGCTGACAGGAGCCGGGCCAGCGGCGAAGCTGGGGCGGACCGGTGGCCAACGATGACGAGCTCTCCCTTCCCTCCGTCCCCGTTTCCTCCGTCCCCGTTTCCCCCCTCCCCATTCAGCCCCCCAGCCAGCCCCCCGCCCAGCGCGCCGGTGAGCCCGCCACCGGCGGCAGCCGCCCGGGCCAACCCGGTCCTGGGGGCCCAGCCCGAAACCCTGGAGGAGATCGTGAGGATCGCCTTCGACCAGAACCACTCCGATGTGCACCTGGGCGTGGGAGAGGAGCCCCGCTTCCGCAACCGGGGCGACATCGTGCGCACCGGCTGGCCGGTGACCGACCAGCCCACCTTCATCAGCTGGGTGCGGGAGATGCTGGGGGCCGCCGATCTGGACGGCTTTCTGCGCGACCTGGAATACGACGGCTCCCACGCCTTCCCCTTCGTGCGGGTGCGCATCAATCTGCTGATGACCCTTCGGGGCCCGGCGATGGTGCTGCGCCTGATCCCCCAGAAGATCGCCTCCCTGGAGGACCTCAACCTGCCGGCGGTGCTGCGGGAGCTCTCCGCCCGTCCCAAGGGCATGGTCCTGGTCACCGGGCCCACGGGCTCGGGGAAGAGCACCACCCTGGCGGCGATGATCGATTGGATCAACAACAACATGAGTCGCCACATCCTCACGATTGAGGATCCGGTGGAATTCGTGCACGAGAGCCGGCAATCGCTGATCCGCCACAGGGGGGTGGGCGAACACACGAAGGTGTTCCACAACGCCCTGCGGGCGGCCCTTCGCGAGGATCCAGACGTGATCCTGATCGGTGAGATCCGCGACCGCGAAACCCTCACCACAGCCCTGGAAGCCTCCCAGACCGGCCACCTGGTGTTCGGCACCCTGCACACCAATTCAGCCGTCAAAACCGTGGAGCGGGTGCTGGGCATGTTTCCGCCCAACGAGCAGGAGAGCGTGCGCCGGGCCGTGTCCGAAACCCTGCTCGGTGTGATTTCCCAGGGCCTGCTCAAGACCAGCGATGGCAAACGCTGCGCCTTTCACGACATCCTGATCAACACCGATGCCTGCAAGGACTACATCCTCAAGGGCGAACTCGATGAAATCGAGGACATCATGGGTCGCAGTGCCTTTGATGGCATGCAAACCTCCAATCAGGCCCTGCTGAAACTGGTGGAGGATGGCCGGGTGGAAGCCGAGGATGCCCTGGCCCAGAGCCTGAAACCCAACGAACTGGCCCAGGCGCTGCGGGGGCGCACCTGATCGGCAGCCCTGATCCGGGCGCAGTCCGGGGCCCTCAGCCGTCAGGGCGGTCAGCGGAAGGTGAGTCGGGCGACCAACAGCACGGCCAATCCCAGGGACAGCCCCAACATGGCCAGGCGACCGTTCCAGATCTCGGCCTGGGGTGTGAAGCCCCGGCGCCAGGCGTTCAGTTCGGTGGCACTCACCGGCTCCGCAGGGCTGGGCTCAGAGGCGGTGGTCGGCTCTGCCTGGGAGGTCTTCGCAGAGGCCATGGCGGCAGACGCGAGAGATCGATCGCATGCACCCTAAGCGCACTAAAAGGCCGGCTGCGTTTCGTAAAGACAGGCGACCTGCTCCAGGGGCAGGCGCGCCGCCACCGCGAGTGCCGGGCTGCTCACCTGCCCCGCGGCCAGGCGCTGGCAGGCCGCCACCCCGATCATCGCCGCGTTGTCGGTGCAATAGGCCAGGGGTGCCAGGCGCCACTGCAGCCCATCGCGCTGGCAGTGGCGCTCCAAGAGCTCGCGCAAGCGCCGGTTGGCTGCCACACCCCCCACCAGCACCAGCGTGCCCAGGCCATGGTCGCGGGCACAGCGACAACTGCGCTCCACCAGCACCTCAGCCACCACCTGCTCAAAGCTGGCCGCCAGGTCGGCCCGGGGCAAGGCCTCGCCGCTGGCAGCCGCCGACTCCTCCAGGGCGCGCACCTGGCGCAGCATGGCGGTCTTGAGACCGCTGAAGCTGAAGTCGTAGGGGTGATACCCACCCTCCGGCAGGGAAATGCGTCCCTTGGGCAGCTGGAAGCGGGCGGGATCACCCCCCTCCGCCGCGGCCTGAATGGCGGGACCACCCGGATAGCCCAGGCCCAGCAAGCGCGCCACCTTGTCGAAGGCCTCGCCGGCGGCATCGTCATGACTGCGGCCCAACCGGGTGTAGGTCCCCGGGCCCTCCACCCGCACCAGCTCGGTGTGGCCGCCACTCACCAGCAGCACCAGGTAGGGCCCGGGCGGCAGGGGCTCACCCAGCTGCACCGAGGCCAGGTGACCCTCGAGATGGTGAATGCCGAGAAAGGGCTTGCCATGCAGGCGCGCCAGGGTGCGCCCCGTGACCGAGGCCACCAGCAGGGCGCCCACCAGCCCCGGCGCCACGGTGGCCGCCACCCCATCCACCGCCGCCACCGGCACGTCGCTCTCGCCGCACACCTGGGCAATCAGCTGGGGGAGGGCCTCCACGTGGCGGCGGGAGGCGATCTCCGGCACCACGCCACCCCAGCGAGCGTGCTCCTCCACCTGGGAGGCCACGGTACTCGCCAGCACCAGGCCGTTGCGCACGATCGCCGCCGCCGACTCGTCACAACTTGTTTCGAGCGCCAGAACCGTGGTCATGCCACCCCCTCCACACCCTTACTGTCCGCGAGTGACATCCTGCACCGCGATGCGCCGTCTTTTCCCCCGCCTGTGCGCGGTTCTGCTTTCCGCCTTCCTGCTGTTCGGCTTTGCACCCGTTGCCAAGGCAGACGCATCCGTTGCCGGCCTCACCCCCTGCGCCGAGAGTCCCCGCTTCCAGCAGCGCGCCGCCGCCGCCAAAACCGACCAGGCCAAGGCCCGCTTCGAGATGTACAGCCAGGCCCTCTGCGGCACCGATGGCCTGCCTCACCTGATCGTGGATGGCCGCTGGAGCCATGCCGGCGACTTCCTGATCCCGGGCATTGCCTTTCTCTACATCGCCGGTTGCATCGGCTGGGCCGGCCGCACTTACCTGATGGCGATCCGCGGCAGCAAAGACGCCACCATGCGCGAGATCCAGATCGATGTGCCGCTGGCGTTCAAGAGCACCCTGGCCGCCGCCAGCTGGCCCCTGGCCGCCTTCGGCGAGTTCACCGGCAGGAAACTCACCGAGAGCGACGACAAGATCACCGTCTCGCCCCGCTGAATCCAGCCTGAATCCCCCCACCCATCCAGCTCCTGACGATGAAAAAGTTTCTGACGACCGCTCCGGTTTTCTCCGCCATCTGGTTCACCATCACGGCCGGAATCCTGATTGAGTTCAATCGTTTCTTCCCCGACCTGCTCTTCCACCCCCTCTGAGGCAAGGGCTCCAAGGATTAACTCAGCGGCCCCTCGGGCCGCTTTTTTGTTGGCGACCCACGGCGATTCAGGATCCTCCCCGCTCGCCTGGCGCGATCCGACCGCCAACCCACCAGCTACCCACCAGCGGGCAGCTGCATCAGCTGCTCCAGCTCGGCCAGGGCCTGCTCCAGGTCGCCGTTCACCAGGGTGGCGTCGAACTCGGCCTCGGCGGCCAGCTCCACACGGGCGCGCTCCAGACGCCGCAGGATGGCAGCTTCGGCATCTGTTCCCCGTCCGCGGATCCGCCGCTCCAACTCCTCCATGCTGGGGGGCTTGATCAGCAGTTGAAAGCCGGCCGGAAAACTGCGACGCACCAGGCGGGCCCCCTCCAACTCGATCTCCAGCAGCACCGGCTGCCCCGCCTCCAGGCGCTGCTCCACCGGCTGGCGCGGGGTGCCGTAGAGGTTGCCGGCAAACTCGGCCCACTCCAAAAAGCCACCAGCGGCCACTTGCTGCTCAAAGCGTTCCCGGCTGAGGAAGAAGTAGCTCTCCCCCTCCACCTCGCCGGGGCGGGGGGTGCGCGTGGTGGCCGACACCGACAACCAGATGCAGGGATGGCGGGCCAGCAACTGGCTCACGAGCGTGCCCTTGCCCACACCGCTGGGGCCGGTGATCACGGTGAGACGGGCCATTGCTGCTGCGGAGGTGGACTGCAGAGTAGGGGCACCCCCTGGCGCACTCCCGGCGGTGATGGCGAGGCTGCAACCGATGGACCTCACCAGCCTGCGGGCTGCGCTGAGCGAGTGGCGGCCCCTGCTGTTGCCCAGCCGTTTCGAAAAGGCCCAGCAGGGCGGCAGCCACAGCCTGCAGTTGGGTCTGCGCCACCTGGGCGGCATCCAGTGGCTGGAGCTCTGCTGGCAGGCCGAGGCGGCCCGGGCGCACACCATTGCTCCCCCCCCGCGCCAGGGGGAGGGGAGCACCCTGGCCCAGCAGCTCCAGCACGGCCTGCGGGGCCTGGCCCTCACCAGTCTCGAGCAACCCGGCTGGGAGCGGGTCGTGACGCTCGGCTTCGCGCGACGGCCAGGGGAACCGCTGGAGAAGCGCCTGGTGATCGAGCTGATGGGCCGCCATAGCAACCTGTTCCTGCTCGATCGCGACGCGCGCGTGGTGACCCTGGCCCGGCAGGTGAAGCCGGGCCAGTCGCGGCTGCGACCGATCGGCACCGGCGACACCTACCAGCCGCCACCGCCCGCCGCCGGCGAACCCGCCAGCGCCGTCGCCGGCTTTGCGGCCTGGCAGGAGCGCCTGTTGCTGCTGCCCCTTCCCCTGGAGAGGGCCCTGCGCGATGCCTTCCAGGGCATCAGCCCAGCCCTGGCCCGCCAGCTGGCGCCCGATGCCTGGCTGGAGCAACCGGTGGACACCCTCAGCGAACTCCAGTGGCAGCAGCTCTGGCAGGCCTGGCAAAGCTGGCTGGCGGCCCTGGAGACCGGGCGCTTTGTGTGGCAGACCACGGCCACGGGCTACCGCTGCTGGGCAGCTGGCGATACCGCCAACCCCGCGGGCCTGGCCCGCGCCACCGACCAGCCGATCCATGGCGACCTGCCAATCAACCGTGGCCTGGCGGGCTATTACGGCGAGCAGCTCACTGCCAGGCAGCTGCTCGCCACCCGCCAGCAGCTGCAGCAGCACTTGCGCAAGCTCGCCGACCAGCAGGCCCGCCAGGTGGCCGACCAGGAGTGCCTGCTGGCGGCCGCAGCCGGCAGCGAGGCCCTGCGGCAGGAGGCGGATGCCCTGCTCAGCCAGCTCCAACCCAGCCGCCAGTGCATCGATGACGCCCAGAAGCTCTACCGCCGGGCCCGCAAGTTGCGGCGCTCGGTGGCGGCGATCACGCCGCGCCTGGAGCAGCACCGCCAGCACCTGGCGGCGATCGAAACCAGCCTCACCTATCTGGAGCAAGCCGAGGAGGTGGCCCAGCTGGAGGGGCTGCGCGAGGAACTGGAGGAGCTGCTGGGCCGCTCCACCCGCCCCGGTCGGCGTCAGCGCCGGGCCCTGGAGGCGGCCCGCGGCACCCCCAGCCCCCTGGAGCTGTGCACCGGGTCAGGGTTGGTGGTGCAGGTGGGCCGCAACCACCGTCAGAACGAGTGGATCTCCTTTCGCCAGGCCCGGCGCGGCGACCTCTGGTTCCACGCCCAGGAACTGCCCGGTAGCCACGTGGTGCTCAAGAGCGCAGGGGCGGCGGCGGCCGACGACGACCTGCAGGCGGCGGCAGACCTGGCGGCCCACTTCAGCCGCGGCCGCGCCAACGGGCGAGTACCGGTGGTGATGGTGGCGGTGGACGCCCTGCAGCGCATCCCCGGCGCCGCCCCAGGCACCGTGCGCCACCGGGGCGGCAGGGTGCTCTGGGGCGTCCCGGAACGGGCCCTTAGCCTGCTGGCAGCTCGGCAGCCATGACCCAGTCCCCCACCGATCCCGCCGCCCAGGCTCCGGCTCGGCCGCCGGGACAGCCAGGTGCGCCACCGCCGCCAATCCGCGTACCGCCGGTGTCCGATTCCACCCCGGACGACTTCCCCGGCGAGGTGGAGATGAGCCTGGTGGACCACCTCGAGGAGCTGCGCCGCCGCATCCTGCGCAGCCTGCTGGCGGTGGTGGTGGCGGCAGCCGGCTGCCTGGTGTTCGTGAAGCCCCTGGTGCGCCTGCTGGAGATGCCGGCCGACGGCATCCGCTTTCTGCAGCTGGCGCCGGGGGAATTCCTGTTCGTATCGCTGAAGGTGGCGGGCTACGCCGGCCTCAGCCTGGCCCTGCCCTGGGTGCTCTACGAGATCCTGGCCTTCGTACTGCCCGGCCTCACCCGCCGGGAGCGTCGCCTGGTGGCGCCGGCGGTGGCGGGTTCAGCCGTGCTGTTCGCCGCTGGCCTGGCCTTCGCCTGGTGGGCCCTGGTGCCGGCGGCCCTGCGCTTCCTGGTGAGTTACGGGGCCGACGTGGTGGAGCCGAGTTGGTCGATCGAGCGCTACCTCGACTTCGTTCTGCTGCTGATGGTGGCCACGGCCCTGGCCTTCCAGCTGCCGGTGCTGCAGTTGATCCTGGGGGCCCTCGGCCTGATCCGGGCCCGCACGATGCTGGCGGCCTGGCGCTGGGTGCTGCTGGCGGCCGCGGTCGCCGGCGCTGTGCTCACCCCCTCCACCGACCCGGTGACGATGCTGCTGCTGGGCGGCGCGATCACCGCCCTCTACCTGGTGGGCGTGGGCCTGGTTGCGCTCAGCGAACAGCTACGGCCCGCCACGGCCAGCGACGCCGCCTAGAGCAGGTATTCGCCCAGCCGGTCCGGGGGGAGGCTGAGGGCCAACCCCATGGCCCGTCCCAACCGCGGCTTGTCGGCGGTGGTGCGCAGCCAGTGCCGCACCTGGCCGGCCACGCCCATGCCGTTCAGCATGCCGGCCACATCCTCCAACCGGGCCGCGTAGGCCTCGGGGGAGAGGGGGAACGACTGCTGCTCCAGATAGGCCCACATCACCTGCAGGTAGAGGCGACCGCGCCGCTGCACGAGCTGCAGGTCGTAGGACACCTGCCAGCGCTGACGCAGCAGCTCGAGCAGCTCTGCCCCGCTGAGCGGGGGCGCGGGGGATGGGGGGGGAACGGCAGGCTGCAAGGGGGGCTGATCAGACCGGAAGGAGCTCCAGAGGGAGCCCTAGCAGCAAAGGAGCGGATCGGCATGGCGCAGATCCCACGCACAACAGCTTGTTGCAGACGGCCTGGCCAGTGCGGATGGCGCAGCGGAGCGGGGAGGGCAGGCCTTAATGTGGCCGCCACGTTGCACCGGCTACACCGGCAGGTCGTCCATGACCCAGATCCCAGCCAGCGCGAGTGGTGATGTGCCCGGAATGGGTCGTCGGCAGTTCATGAATCTGCTCACCTTCGGGTCGCTCACCGGCGTCGCCCTCGGCGCCCTCTACCCGGTGGTGAACTACTTCATTCCCCCCAAGGCGGCCGGTTCCGGCGGCGGCACCGCCGCCAAGGATGAGCTGGGCAATCCGGTCACGGCCAGCGGCTGGCTCAGCAGCCACAAGGAAGGCGACCGCAGCCTGGTGCAGGGGCTCAAGGGCGACCCCACCTACCTGATCGTGGAGGGCGAGGACGCCATCGGCAGCTACGGCATTAACGCCATCTGCACCCACCTGGGCTGCGTGGTGCCCTGGAACAGCGGCGCCAACAAGTTCATCTGCCCCTGCCATGGCTCCCAGTACGACGCCACCGGCAAAGTGGTGCGCGGTCCTGCCCCCCTCTCCCTGGCCCTGGCCCACGTGTCCGTGGAAAACGACAACGTGTTCGTGAGCCAGTGGAGTGAGACCGACTTCCGCACCGGCGACAAGCCCTGGTGGGCCTGAACCGACAGATCCATCCCGTCCCGTCGTCCTGTTCCCACCCCCGATGCGCCGCTCCCTCTCCTCCCTGCTCGCCTCCCTGATCGGCTCCAGCCTGGCCCTGGCCGTTGTCCTGGGCGCAGCCAGCCCCAGCTGGGCCTACCCCTTCTGGGCCCAGCAGAACTACGCCAGCCCCCGCGAGGCCACCGGCAAGATCGTGTGCGCCAACTGCCACCTCGCCAAGAAGGCCACGCGGGTGGAAGTGCCCCAGGCCGTGTTCCCCGACACGGTCTTCAAGGCCGTGGTGGAGATCCCCTACGACACCTCCGTGCAGCAGATCGCCGGCGATGGCAGCAGCACTGGCCTGAACGTGGGCGCGGTGGTGATGCTCCCCGACGGTTTCACCCTGGCCCCCCAGGACCGCCTGAGTGAGGAGCTCAAGGAGGAAACAGCCGGAATCTTCTACACCCAATATTCCGACGACCAGCCCAACATCCTGCTGGTGGGTCCCCTTCCGGGCGACGCCCACCAGGAGATCGTGTTCCCGGTTCTCTCCCCTGACCCTGCCACCGATAGCTCCATCCATTTCGGCAAGTACCAACTGCACGTGGGCGGAAACCGGGGCCGCGGCCAGGTGTATCCCACCGGTGAGAAGAGCAACAACACCGTCTACAACGCCCTAGCAGCTGGCACCATTTCGGCGATCACTCCTGGAGATGGTGGTGCCACCGTGGTGGAAATCACCGCCGAGGATGGCAGCACCACGAACGAGACCATCCCAGCCGGTCCGAGCCTGATTGTCGCTGTCGGCGACAGCGTTGCCGCCGGTGCAGCCCTCACCAACGACCCCAATGTCGGTGGCTTTGGCCAGCTCGATGCCGAAATCGTGCTGCAGAACCCTGTGCGGATTTATGGGCTCCTGGCCTTCTTCGCGACCATTGCCCTTGCCCAGATCATGCTGGTGCTGAAGAAGCGCCAGGTGGAAAAAGTGCAGGCCGCCGAAGGCATCGTCTGAGCGCGGTCCCCAGCCAGCCCCAGAGGCTGATCTCCCGACCCGAGTGAATTGATTCCCCTGTTCGCCTTCACCTCCCCGGGGCCCCTGGTCTTCCAGCTGGGCCCCTTTGCTCTGCGCTGGTACGGGCTCCTGATCGCCCTGGCAGTGCTGGCTGGCCTCGTCCTGGCCACCCGGCTCGGCAAGGCCCGCGGTATCGAACCAGCCCTGATCGCCGATCTGCTGCCCCTGCTGGTGCTGGGTGCCGTGATCGGCGCACGGATTTACTACGTGGCGCTGGAATGGCGCCAGTACGCCTCCAATCCCTTGGAGGCCCTGGCGATTTGGCGAGGTGGCATCGCCATCCACGGCGCCCTGGCCGGCGGCGTGCTCACCACGATCCTCTACTGCCGCTGGCGACGCCAGGCCTTCTGGCCCCTGCTGGATGTGCTCGTGCCGGCGGTGGCCCTGGGTCAAGCCATCGGCCGCTGGGGCAATTTCTTCAACTCCGAGGCCTTCGGGGTGCCCACCGATCTGCCCTGGAAACTGAAGATTCCCGCTGCCAACCGGCCGCCTGAATTCATTGATCAACTCCACTTCCACCCCACCTTTCTCTATGAATCGCTCTGGAATGTGGGCGTTTGCCTGCTGCTGCTGCTGCTGTTCCGGCAGGCCAGCCGGGGCCGCATCAACCTGCCCGCCGGTGCCCTGAGCTGCGTGTATCTGATGGCCTACAGCAGTGGCCGGGTGTGGATCGAAGGGCTGCGCATCGATCCCCTCTGCCTCTTCGCCGAGCCGCCCTTCTGTGAGGGCGGCCTGCGCATGGCCCAATTGGTGAGTTTGCTGCTGATTGCCCTGGGCGGAGCAGGCCTCTGGTGGGTGCTGGGCCGGCGTCGTGCGCTGCCCGATCCCGCAGGAGTCAACCGTTGAGCAGCCCCCGCGTCTGGATTGTGGGAGCCGGGCCCGGTGCCCCAGACCTGCTCACCCTCAGGGCTGCCCGGGCGATCGAGCAGGCTGAAGTGCTGGTGTACACCGATTCCCTGGTGAATCCCCAGATCGCCGCCCTTGCGCCCCAAGGCTGCGAGACGCTGCGCACCAGCAACCTCACCCTGGAAGAGGTGCTGGCCGTGGTGCAGGCACGGGCGACCGCCGGCAAGCGGGTGGTGCGCCTGCACGACGGCGACCCCTGCCTGTATGGAGCCCTGGCCGAACAGATCTGCCGTCTGGCCGATGCAGGCATCGCCGTGGAGGTGGTGCCTGGGATCAGCGCCTATCAGGCCACAGCAGCTGCCCTCAATGCCGAGCTCACAATTCCGGGCCTGGTGCAAACCATCGTGCTGAGCCGCACTGGCGGCCGCACCGGCGTACCGGAACGGGAATCACTGGAGCGTCTGGCATCCCTGCGCGCCTCGCTCTGCCTCTACCTCTCGGCCCGACACGTGCAGGAGGTGCAGGCCGAGTTGCTGCGTCACTATCCCGCCGACACGCCCGTGGCAATCGGCTACCGGGTGAGCTGGCCGGACCAGTGGCTCACGGTGGTGCCCCTCAGCCAGATGGCCCAGGTGAGCCAGGAGCGCTCCCTGATCCGCACCACCCTCTATGTGGTGAGTCCAGCCCTTGCGCCCCCCGATCAGGCCCGCTCCAGGCTGTACTCGGCCAGCCACAGACACCTGTTCCGCGGCGGCGCGCCCGAGGATGATCCAGGCCCTCGGCCCGACAGCGATCTAGGCGACTGAGTCGATTACGGCGGCTTCGCTCTGGCCCTCGCAGTACAGCTCCCGCTCCAGCCGCTCACGATCGAAGCAACAGCCCAGCCTGGCCACAATCGCCTCCAGGTCCCGGGCGGCATTGCCCAGGCAGCAGGTGCCCCCCGGTGACGGGGTGACGTTGAACACCAGGCCCGGCATCGCGGGGATGCTGGCCTCACCCAGCATCAGCTTGCGCTTGGCCTTGTCGATCAGCTGGGGGCGCACACCGCCATAGCCCTCGGCAAAGCGCAGGTCCTCGAGCTTCATGCCGGGCACGATCTTACGGGCATCGGCGAGAAACAGTCGCCGCCGCAACCAGGGCACCTCAAAGAGCAGGTTCTTCACGATGTAGTTGCGGATGTCCGCAATGCCCAGCAGCTGCCAAAACACCGCCAGCACGGCCCAGTCGAGCCGCAGCACCTTGAGAAACTCCCAGAAGGAAGCTGGCTTGTAGCGCTCCAGCAGGGGCAGCAGCAGGGCCGTGGGGCCAAAGCGGGTCTTACCGGGAGCGCGCACGTCGGGATCGCCGTGGATGGCAGCGAACGGCAGCTTGTCGTTTTGCACCGTGTACACCTTGCCGTTCAGCAAGTCGGGCGTGAAGTAGAAGCTGCCGGCCACGGGCAGACAGGAGTACTCCAGGCCAAAGCCCATCCGCTGGGCCATCAGGAGGCTGTGGGCTCCGGCATTCACCACCACGTGGCGAGCCAGGATCTGGGTTGGTGCCAGCGCAGTGCCATCGCCGGCCCGGCCAGCCCCACAGCCGGGGGTGGGAGCCAGCGTCACCCGGAACAGTTCCCCCTCCGGGATGATCTCCTGTACCGTCGTGCCCAGCAGCAGATCGAGCTGGCGTGGCTCCGGAGCGGTGCCCGGGCTCGCGGCCATCGCAGCCCGAGCCTGATCCACGAACGAGTGTGCCAAGGCCTCGTAATCCACGGCGGTAAAAGTGCTGCGGATGCCGATGGCCAGCAGCGGTTCCGGGCGCAACTGGCCATCAACCAGGGCCACGGCCGGCTCCCATTCGGCGATCTGCTCCTTCTCCAGCAGTTCCATCGCTGGGAAGTGGGGAGAGAAGCGGGCAAAGCGCTCGCGCAAAAAGGCACACTCCCGCTCGCCCACCGCCAGCACCATCTTCGGAGTGCGAAACACGCAGTGCCGGCGTTGCTCCGGTTCCAGCAACGCGGCGTAGTGCACGATCATCTCCGCCGTGCGCTTCACCGCTACGGCCTTCTCCAGCGTGTAGTTGGTCTCGATGTCGCCGCAGTGGATGGTCTGGCTGTTGTTGGTGGCGCGGGAGTTCACCTGGGCCAGCTGGTCGTAGCGCTCCACCAGGGCAAGGCGGCCCAGGTCCGTGTAGCGGGCCAACTCGAACAGCAACGCGGTGCCGCACACGCCGCCGCCCACGATCAACACGTCCACGGGAGCAGCCCTGCTCGCCTCAGCCTGTCCATCCCTGGGCTGCTCTCGCCGCTGGGGGCAGGAAGCGTCGGCGGGGGACTGGGCGATGCTCACGGGCCGGGCGAAGAAGCGACAGGTCTACGGCTCCCATGGTGGCCGATCACCACCCTGGGGCAGACAGCAGCGCAAGCCAGCCGGGGGTGGGCCATGTTTTAAGCTCCATCTTCAACGCACCGGTCCGGTCGAAGACGGGACACCAGGCTGCGGGGTAATGTGCACCAGGTCCCACCCTGAGGGGCACACCATCGGGCGATTAGCACAGCGGTAGCGCACTTCCTTCACACGGAAGGGGTCACTGGTTCGAATCCAGTATCGCCCATACAACAAATAACCGTTTGCATTACATTCACGGGCCATTCAAACATCTTTTTGTTTGATTTAATTCGATAAGGTGTGTTAGCAACTTTCAAGGTAGAGCATTAGCTCAACGCAGAGCGATCGTTCAAGCTGCGGCCATTCCGATTTCCAAGCGAAATCCAGATTTGTCTCGATGCCTCGCAGGCTGATTGTTGTGTTGCGCAGGAAATCCTGCAGCAACGGCAAGGCAGAGGCACAATGCCGGCACACGCCACCGGTCGTGACCGTTGCCTGAGTGCCACCTGTGAGTGCCGAGCCAATCCCGGAATTGCAACGCCTCGGCCAGCGCCTGGCCCAGGCGCGCCAGGCCCAAGGCATCAGTCTGGACGACCAGGCCGAGCGGCTGCACATGGGAGCCGAGCAACTCCGAGCCCTGGAGGAGGCGAACCGCGAAGAACTCCCAGAAGCGGTGTTTGTGGTGGCCCAGGCGCGGCGGGTGGCCGCCAGCCTGGGCCTCAACATTGACGAGGACATCGCAGCCCTGCGGAGCAATCAGGCTTTTCAGGCCCGCACGCCCCAGCGGCAGCTGCAACCCAGACCCGTAACGCCGCCCCAACCAGGCCAGCGGCCTGCAGACCTGGCGGCTCCGAGCCCGTCACGCCAGCCACCGCGTCGTGTGCTCGGGATGGGCGCGGCCCTGGTGGCCATCGCCGGCCTGGCCTGGGGGGCCCTGCACGGTCTCAGCGGCAGCCTGCAGGCCCCCCAACCGCAGGCGGCAGTCGGGGCCCAGGCCAGCAGCCCAGCACCCCAAACAGCGCCAGACCCTGGCCAGACCAAGGCCACCAGCCCAAGCCCCCAGGCCGAACTGGTGCTGCGCAGCGCCGAACCCAGCTGGGTGGAAGTGCGGGCGGCCGGCGGAGAACTGCTCTTCCGGGGAACCCTTCGGGGCGAACAGCGCTTCCCGCTGAAGGATGACGTGCAGGTGCTCCCCGGCCGTCCCGACCTGGTCACCGCCGCTAGCGGCTCAGGCCAGGCCAAGGCGCTCGGCCCGATCGAAGCCGTGACCTGGTATCGCTTCAGCCCGGAGTTGACTCCAGCACAGGAGCCGGCTCCAGCACCCTGAGCTCCACGCCGCTGGCCTCCAGCACCACCTCTGCGCAGGATCGCAGGCTCCAGCGCTCGAGGCTCAGATCCGGGGGTGCCTCCCCGGAATCCGGCAGGCGGGCCACCAGCTCCACCGCCACGGCCTGGGCCCCAGCCTCGGGCATCGCCCGCACCCGGATCGCCTCGATCACAGCGGCGGGACGGCGATCGAGGGCGGCGGCCAGACGCAACAGCAGGGCCATGCTGGCCACGCAGCGGCGCTGTTCACGGCCAGTGATCAGCTGCCACGACTCATGCCGCTTCTTGGGCAGGCTGCGGCGGTGGTAGCGGGCAATGGCCGCCACCATCAGGTGCTCGATTTGGGAGTAGCCCAACAACTCACCGTGGCGGATCAGGTACCAGGTGTGCTTGTGATAAGCCGAGATGTTGATGCTCTTGCCGCAGGTGTGCAGCTGGGCGGCGGCCCAGAGCAGCTGGCGACCCTCGCCATCGTCGTCGTGCAGCAAGCCCCGGGTCTGGTCGTAGAGGCTGAGGGCATGGCCCGCCACCCGATCGGCCCGGTCCCGATCCACACCGAAACTGCGGGCCAGGTGCAGCACCGTGCGCTCGCGGATCGAACTCTGGAATGAGAAGCGATCACCGAGCAGCTGGTTGCGCAGCATCCAGTCCACGATCAGGCCCTCGCGCAGGGCCCGGTCGCACACCAGCAGATCCCTGGCCCCGAGCATCGCCATGGTGGTTTGCAGGATCAGCGCCCCGGGCACGATGATCTCGGCCCTGCGCTCGTTGATCGCCGCTAACCCGCGGCGCTGCTCCGGGGTCATCACCACCAGCCTCGCCACCAGCTGGTCGATCCGCTCCTTGCTGAGGCGGTAGCCCTGCAGCTTCAGCGGAGGCTGGGGATCCTCCGCCGCCGCCAGGGACGCCAGGGCCATGGCCGTGCCGCTGGTGCCCACCAACTGGGGGGATTCACCGGGGTGGAGGGCCTTTTTCAACTCGGCCACCGCCGGGTCCATCGCACCCTGGATGTAGGCCTGCAGGAAGCCGCGGCGCCCAGGAGGCAGGGGATCGAGCTGGCAAAACTCCCGCTGCAGTCGCACGGCGCCGATGCGCGTACTGGTAAGCACCCGGGCATCGGAGCCGTCCGCCAGCACCAGCTCCGTGGAGCCACCGCCGATGTCGATGATGGCGTGGGGCCGCTCACCGAAGGCCATGCCGGAGAGCACCCCCAGGTAGATCAGGCGGGCCTCCTCCGGACCGCTCACCAGATCCGCCTCCAGACCCAGCTGGTCCTGGATGGTCTGCAGGAACTGGCCGCCGTTGGGGGCCTCGCGCACGGCGCTGGTGGCGGCGGTCACGATCTGCTCAACCCCGTGGCTCTCGGCCAGTTGGCAATCGTGCCGGAGGGTGCGGAAAGCCCGCTCCATGGCCTCGGCGCTGAGGTCTCCGGTGGCAGGGTCGCGCTCCCCCAGGCGGGTGGTGGCCTTTTCCGCCAACAGCACGGAAAAACTGCTGAGCTGCTCGTCCACCTCGGCAATCAGCAGGTGGATCGAATTGGTGCCGATGTCGATGGCCGCCACCCGCCTCCGGCCGGCCTTCAATGGGGTGGGGGCCTGGGCCATGGGAACGGCGAGGAGCCTGGCGGCGCCACTTTGCCACCCCTGGCACCCCCTAGCCTGAGCCGCAATGGCATAGAGCGATGCAGGGCACAGCACGCAGGGCAGCGCAATCGCCCCGCTGGCGCGCCTGGCTGGAAGTGGTGCGCTGGCATAAACCCAGTGGCCGGTTGATCCTGCTGATTCCGGCCGGCTGGAGCCTGTGGCTGCTGCCCCAGAGCCCGCCGCCCCTGGCCCTGGTGGGCTGGATCGTGCTGGGTGGCCTGGCGGTGAGCGCCGCAGGCTGCATCGCCAACGACCTCTGGGACCGGCGCATCGATCCCCTGGTAGAGCGCACCAGCGGCCGCCCCCTGGCCAGCGGACGGCTGGGCTTAACCGAGGCCGTGGTGCTGCTGCTGCTCTGCCTGCTGGCGGCCCTGGCGGTGGTACTGCTGGGGCTCCCCCCAGCCCAGCGGGGGCTCTGCCTGCTGCTGGCCCTGGCCTGCCTGCCGCTGGTGCTGCTCTACCCCTCGGCCAAGCGCTGGTTCGGCTACCCCCAGCTGGTGCTGGCCCTCTGTTGGGGCTTCGCCGTGCTGATTCCCTGGGCAGCCGCCACGGGCGATCTGGCCGGCGGCTGGCCCCTGCTGCTCACCTGGCTGGCCACCGTGCTCTGGACCTTCGGCTTCGACACGGTGTATGCCATGGCCGACCGCGATGACGACCGCCACATCGGCGTACGCAGCAGCGCCCTCAGCCTCGGAAGCCGGGCGCCCCTGGTGGTGACCCTCTGCTATGCCGGCACGGCAAGCTGCCTGGCCCTGGCCGCCGGACTACGCGGCCTGCAACCCCTGGGCTGGCTGCTGGGGCTGGTGGCGGCGGCCGCCATGGTGCGCCAGGGCTTGCTGCTGCGCCGGCTGGAGCGCACCGGCCCGGCGCCCGCCGCCAGCTACGGCCGCCACTTCAGCCGCCAGGTGCAGCTGGGCGGGCTGCTGCTGCTGGCCCTGGTGGTGGGGCGCTGGCCATGAGCACGCCCCTCGCCTGGCCCCAGCCGCTGCAGGCCGGCGACCGGGTGCGCCTGGCCGCCGCCAGCTCCGCCCTCGACGACCCCGGGGCCTTGGCCCGGCTGGCTGCGGGCCGGGCCGTGCTGGAGAGCTGGGGCCTGGAGCTGGACAGCCGCCCGATTCATGGCCGCAGCTGGGGCTACCTGGCCGGCCGCGATGACGAGCGGCGGGGCGACCTGCTCGGTGCCGAGCGCGATGGGGCGGCCCTGGTGGCCTGTGTGCGGGGCGGCTGGGGGGCTGCCCGGCTGCTGGAGCGGCCGCTGGCCCTGCCTCCCCGCTGGCTGCTGGGCTTCAGCGATGTGACCTCCCTGCTCTGGGCCCAGCTGGCCCAGGGCCATGGCGGCGGCCTGCACGGCCCCCTGCTCACCACCCTGGCGGCGGAGCCCGCCTGGAGCCAGGAGCGCCTGCGCCAACTGCTGTTCGGCGAGCCGCCGCCGGCTCTGGAGGGGGAGAGCTGGCGGGACGGGGTGGCCGAGGGGCCGCTGTTGGTGGCCAACCTCACCGTGGCAACCCATCTGCTGGGCACGGTCCACCTGCCCGCCCTGGCCGGGGCGATCCTGGTGCTGGAGGATGTGGGCGAAGCCCCATACCGCATCGACCGGATGCTCACCCACTGGCGGCTGAGCGGCGCCCTGGGCCAGCTGGCCGGCATCGCCTTCGGCGCCTTCAGCGACTGCGAGGACGAAGAGGAGGACAAGGAGGAGGAGGATGGCGCCGCCGAGGATCAGAACCAGGGCGAGACCCCACACATCGCCGATGGGGCCGCCCATCGGAAGCTGAACCAGGTGTTGCGGGAGCGCACCCTTGACCTAGGCATCCCGGTGCTGGCCGGGCTCCCCCTGGGGCACCGCTGCGGCAACGCCGCCCTGCCCCTGGGGGCCCGGGCCAGGCTGGACGCCGACGCGGGCCGGCTGGAGCTGGTGGCCTGGCCACCCAGCCACCACTGATTGCCGCCACCCTCAGCGGCGGGCAGCCAACACCGCCGCGGCGACGGTGAGGTCGAAGGGCGTGGTGAGCTTGATGTTGGAGGGCGGCGCCTCCAACACCTGCACCGGCCAACCCAGGCGCTCGAACAGGGCCGCATCGTCGGTGACACTCCAGCCCTCGGCGCTGGCGGTGGCATGGGCCTGGCGCAGCTGCTCCACCGGGAACCCCTGGGGAGTCTGGGCAGCCCACAACTGGCTGCGGTCCGGGGTAGCGGTGATCGTGCCGGCGCCGTCCACCTGCTTGATGGTGTCGGTCACCGGGGTGGCCGCGATCACGGCACGGCCGGCCAGCACAGCCTCGGCGCAGCGACTGAGCAGCGCGGACTCCACCAGGCAGCGGGCACCGTCATGAATCAGCACGCCGGCGGCCTCGGCGGGCAGGGCGGCCAGGCCCCGACTCACCGACTCCTGGCGGGTGTCGCCACCGAGGATCCAGTGCACGGGTTTGGCCGGTGCCGCCGCGGCCACTAGGTCGGCGATCGGCTGGGCATCCACCGGCTGGCCGACGATGCCGATCCAGTGGATCGCCTCACAGGCCAGGGCCGCCTCCAGGGTCCAGGCCAGCACGGGGCGGCCGGCCACCTCAAGGAGCAGCTTGTTGCCGGCGGCCCCCATGCGGCGGCCACTGCCGGCGGCGGCGATCAGCAGATGCACAAACAACGCCCCGGAGCGGGTGGAATGGAACGGGCTCCATACAATCAGGCCGCCGTGCCCGTGCCAGTGAGATGCGCGCCCTGTTCCTGATCCCGGGCGAGAGCAGCCGTCAGCTCCAGGCCTTCCCGGCCGTGGCGGCCGTGGCCGAGCAACTGGGGGCGCAGGTGCAGGTGGTGTGTCCGCCTGCGGCGACGGCGCTCTGGAGCTTGCACCCCGCCGGCGTGCGTGCCATCCCCTTCCCCTTCGAGGCCGCCACCCTCGCCGACTGGGCCAATCTGCTGGGTTCGGTGCGCGAACCAGACTTCCAGCTCTGCATCAACCGCGCCAGCGGCCGCCAGGTGGACCTGATGCTCTCGATGAGCCACATCCCCACCCGGGTGGCCACCGCCGGATTTTCTGCCACCGAGACCGTGCAACCCGGGCAAGGGGGCTGGGAAGCCCAGGCCTGGGAGGCTTTCCTGCAGCCGATCGGGGTGCGGCTCAACGCCGATGCCTTCCGCCTCAGCCTGGCCCGAACCGACCTGGACGCTGCTGCAGCGGAACTGCCCAGCGGCGATGGTCCCCTGCTGCTGCTGGCACCGGCCGGGGGCCAGGCCGACTGGCCTGCCCCCCAGTGGCAGGCCCTGCCCGAGCAGATCCGCAAGCGCCTGCCAGGGCTGCGCACGCTTGAAGCCGGCGGCGCCTCGGTGCGGGCCCAGGCCGCCAGGCTGGCCTCGGCCGACGTGGTGCTGGCCAGCGATGCCACCAGCATGGAGCTGGCCCTGATGCTTGGGCTGCCGCTGGTGGCCCTGGGCCGCAGGGCCTCCGAGCTACCCAACCGCGAGGGCGTGCGGGGCGTCGGCCATCCTGGGCAACTGGCCGAGCTCGACAGCGAGGCCGTGCTGCAGGCCCTCGGGCTGGCCTGAGACAGGGCGGGCCATACGATCACAGCCCTCCCGCCACTGTATCGATGGCCCCAGTTCCCCCCCTCGCCGGCCAGGTCGCCCTCGTCACCGGGGCCAGCCGGGGCATCGGCGCGGCCATCGCCAGAGAGCTGGCCGCCGCCGGTGCCACGGTGGTGGTGAACTACGCCAGTTCGCCCGATGCCGCTGACGCCGTGGTGGCTGAGATCCGGACGGCCGGCGGCCAGGCCTGGACGCACCAGGCCAACGTGGCCGACGAGGAGCAGGTGGAGGGCATGGTGAAGGCGGTACTGGAACAAGAGGGCCGCCTCGACGTGCTGGTGAATAACGCCGGCATCACCCGCGACGGGCTGCTGATGCGGATGAAAACCGCCGACTGGCAGAGCGTGCTCGACCTCAACCTCACCGGTGTGTTCCTCTGCACCAGGGCCGTGAGCCGAACCATGCTCAAGGCCCGCTCCGGCCGCATCATCAACATCACCTCGGTGGTGGGCCTGATGGGCAACCCGGGCCAGGCCAACTACAGCGCGGCCAAGGCCGGCCTGATCGGCCTCACCCGCAGCAGCGCCGCCGAGTTCGCCAGCCGTGGCGTCACCGTGAATGCCGTGGCACCGGGCTTCATCGAGAGCGACATGACCGCCGAGCTCGACAAGGAGCCAATCCTCAAGGCCATCCCCCTGGGCCGGATGGGCCAGCCAGCGGAGGTGGCCAGCGCCGTGCGCTTCCTCGCCGCCGACCCCGCCGCCGCCTACATGACCGGCCAGGTGCTGCAGGTGGATGGCGGCATGGTGATGCGCTGAGCAGGCGCAACACCAAGACCGATTGAAGACATCTACAAAAACTGCAAATTAGACGAGGGAGAGAAAGTCATAATCGGGCATTTTATGCCCGATTGAAAGACCTCCAGTTTGCGCAATAGAGCGGCCAGCGTAATCCGAATATGACCAGGCAGCCCTTTTCGCAACGGGCTTATCAGGCTGAAAGAATACATCATGCTGATAAACCGGTACATGTTTCGGAGTCGTATGAACCACGAAAGAAAGCCTGGACTTCTGCAGATCAAGCACCGCAGCTCCCCCATGCGCCAGAAGGGGATGCCAAACAATCGTGGCCCCTTTTGGAACCGGCAACTGCTTCGGCTGCAACCCCATTTCGTCGCATCTTTCTAGCACCAGGCGCTGGTATTCCACCGCCAGATCACGGTCTCGACGAGGAACCGACTTGCGAGAATATTTGTCCTGAACAATACGGCTTCGATCAATATCACCGATGCGGTGACTCCCAGGGACGACAGTCAAAGGGCCATTTTCAATCGTAACCTCCTCAAGCGCCGTCCACATACCAAAATACATATAGGCAGGACAGGTCCAGAAATACGTAATATCGCGGTGAATCGCCTGCTGCGTAGCAGCTTCAAAGAAAAGACTTGTGTAGCAAGTTGCTGGCGAGCCAAACAAGTAATCCTGCAATACTAGCGATTGATTGCAAGCAAAGAGTGCCTTGAATTCATCAACGACATTCTGAAAATTGACAACCCGATCAAGAAAGCAGCCTTGCTTGTAAAACTCAGGCAAAAAGCGCTGTCGACGCCTCTCCTTCCATTCAGAAAACGTCGTCAATGCCACATCGACGATCTTCTCTGGGACGGCATTATCGATCACAGTATAACCATCTTTCAACACATTCAAGGCATGCTCGCGAAGCCACGGGTCCGCAAGTGACTCCGTTTTCGCGAGGAACTCCGGCGAATCAAATCTCGCCAAACGATCTGGAATCGGGCGAGCCTTGGCAGAGCCAACCAGTCTTCGAAGCCGCGTGGCCACGCCCTGAATCGGTCTCATAACCGAAAACGAAGGTGTTGAGCCTATTGATTATAGCTCGGAAATCAAGAGAGCCAACTCCTGACCATAGCCAACACAGCAACAGAATCGATCCAAGCCCTGCAGCTTGCCTGCGCTCAGCCAACCCGCATCCCTCTTGGGCAGATCGGGTCAGTTCACCCCAGCGTTCGACGCCTGAGGCGAGGGCGGCCAGGTATCCGGCGGCGAATCGCCAGCCATTCAGGCTCGGGTTGTCCCCGAGGTGCCCACCGGTTTGCCCAGCTCATCTCGCAACTGACGGATGCGCTGGAGCAGCCGCAGCCGGCGGCTGCGGGCAGTGATGGTGAGGAACAACCGCAGCGGCACGTAGATCAGGGCCATCACGACCCCCAAGAGGGTGATCAACGCAAACACCATGGCGTTGGCGCTGGTGGTGGGATCGAGCAGCACCACGTCTGCCGGCGAATCCAGGGCCGTTTCCAGGGCTTGGCTGAGCAGGTCGTCCATCAGTGGCGGTGACAGTGGCGGTGATCGATCAACGGCCTTCAGGCCCCGGCAGGGTTGGACGAACCCTATCGACGTTCGGGCGATTCGGCTTTCCCCACCCGCCGCTCCCACCGCCGCCATGGGAGCCTGGGGCCCAAGAGATCTCCACTTCCCATGGCCAAGCTGGTCAGTTTTGCCGATGAGTCGCGCGCGTCCCTCGAGAGGGGCGTCAATGCCCTGGCGGACGCCGTGAAAGTCACCATCGGCCCCAAGGGCCGCAACGTGGTGCTGGAGCGTTCATTTGGCGCGCCAGACATCGTGAACGATGGCGTGACGATCGCCAAGGAGATCGAACTGGAGGATCCGTTCGAGAACGTGGGCGCCAAGCTGATCCAACAGGTGGCCAGCAAGACCAAGGACACCGCCGGCGACGGCACCACGACGGCCACCGTGCTCGCCCAGGCCCTGGTGCACGAGGGGCTGCGCAACGTGGCCGCCGGCGCCAACCCGGTGGGTCTGCGCCGGGGCATGGAGCGGGCTGCTGCCCAGGTGGTGGCCGGGATCGCTGCCCGTGCCCAGGCGGTGAGCGGCGATGCCATCCGCCAGGTGGCCACGGTGAGCGCCGGCAACGAGGAGGAGATCGGCCGGATGATCGCCGAGGCCATGGAGCGGGTGAGCGCCGATGGCGTGATCACCGTGGAGGAGTCGAACTCCCTGGCCACTGAGCTGGAGATCACCGAGGGCATGGCCTTCGACCGCGGTTATGTGTCGCCGTACTTCATCACCGACCAGGAGCGGCGGGAGTGCGTATTTGAAAATGCCCTGATCCTGGTCACCGACCGCAAGATCAGTGCGATCACCGACTTGGTGCCCGTGCTGGAGGCCGTGAGCAAGGCAGGCCGCGCGCTGCTGATCATCGCCGAGGACGTGGACGGCGAGGCCCTGGCCACCCTGGTGGTGAACAAGAACCGCGGCGTGCTGCAGGTGGCTGCCGTCAAGGCCCCGGGGTTCGGAGACCGCCGCAAGGCCAGCCTCCAGGACATCGCCATCCTCACCGGAGCCACGGTGGTGAGCGAAGACCAGGCGATGACCCTGGACAAAGTCAGCCTGGCCGACCTGGGCAGCGCCCGCCGGATCACGATCACCAAGGACGACACCACGATCGTGGCCAATGGCGACCACCAGCAGGCCGTGGCCGACCGGGTGGCCGCGATCAAACGGGAACTGGAGCGCACCGATTCGGACTATGACCGCGAAAAGCTGCAGGAGCGCATCGCCAAGCTTGCCGGTGGCGTAGCCGTGATCAAGGTGGGCGCCCCCACGGAAACCGAACTGAAAAACCGCAAACTCCGCATCGAGGACGCCCTCAACGCCACGCGGGCGGCCGTGGAGGAGGGAATCGTGGCCGGCGGTGGCACCACCCTGCTGGAACTCGCCGAGGGACTCACCGACCTGGCGGCCGGTTGCCAGGGCGATGAGCGCACGGGCGTGGAGATCGTGCGACGGGCCCTGGCAGCCCCCGTGCATCAGATCGCCGCCAACGCCGGCGCCAATGGGGCCGTGGTGAGCGCCGAGATTCTTCGCCAGGGCAAGGGCTTCAACGCCCTCAGTGGGGTGTATGAAGATCTTCTGGCTGCCGGCATTCTCGATGCCGCCAAGGTCACCCGCCTGGCCCTGCAGGACGCCGTGTCGATTGCGGCGCTGTTGATCACCACCGAGGCCGTCATCGCCGACAAGCCCGAACCCCCTGCCCCGGCCGCCGCTGGTGACATGGGCGGCATGGGTGGGATGGGCGGCATGGGTGGGATGGGGATGCCCGGAATGATGTGATCCCCTGGGATCAGAGGGAGCGCACCAGGGTGGCGTGGATGCGGCACACCGTGATGGCCTCGCGGGGCGGGTTCGTGCAGAGCCGCCCCAGTTCCCGATTGAGAGCCTGAATCTGACCCAGATGGAAGCTCGTGAGGGGCATGCCCATCAGCAGGCTGCTCATCAACACCAGGCCTGGTCCAGCGAACCACCCGGAGCGATGACTGGTATGGGCCATCAAGCCGGCTTTTGCCATACATCCTCCCTGCCAGCGCAACACTGATTCCAGTGTGTGCCTCGGCTGAGCGCTCCGCAGTATGGCTTTTGAAAAATTTTCGCGGGCTCAGCTGATCGCCCGGCAGTAGGCGGCCACCTGCAGATCGATGCCTGTGATCGCCGTACCCACCACCACGGCGTCTGCGCCCAAGTCCAGGGCCTGGCGAGTCTGTTCAGCTGAGGCCACCCCCCCCTCACAGATCAGGGCAACCCCGGGCGGCAGATCCCGACGCAGATCCTGCAGGAGTTGCCAGCCCGGCGGCCGGAGGGTCGCCGTGGCCTCGGTGTAGCCATAGAGCGTGGTGCCCACCCAGCTGCAGCCCAGCTGGGCAGCACGCAGTCCATTGGCCAGGCTGTCCACGTCGGCCATCAGCACAGCCCCGAGTTCGTGGCGGGCGCGGTCGATCAGCTCCGCCAAGTCGGCGGCCTCGGGACGCTGCCGCTCGGTGGCATCAAGCGCCACCACATCGGCACCGGCCGCCCACACGGCGCGGATCTCCTCCCAGCCCGGCGTGATGTACACCGGGCTGTCGGCAAAGGTGCGCTTCCACAGGCCCACGATCAGGGCCTCCGGACAACGGCGGCGCACCGCGCCGATGTGTTCCGGACTCTCCAGCCGCACGCCAGAGGCGCCATTGCGCAGGCTGGCCTCGGCCATGGCGGCAATCACCTGGGGATCGCGCAAGGGAGACCCCTCGGGGGCCTGCACCGACACAATCAGGCCACGGGGCTGGGGCTGGGGCATGGCCATGGAGTGCGGAGAGATCAGCTCAGTTTGCGGTTCAGCAGGGGGCGGATCAGCAGGAAGAGACCGGCGGCCAGGGCGCTGAGAATCAGCAGGCAGACGCCGGCGCTGAGCTGGCCGTAGGGGGCCTCCAGCACCACGGCCGCCAGGGAGAACTGGCCGGCATAGGCGGCGCGAATGGGTTCAATCGCGAAGGTGAGCGGATTGAGGGCCGCCAGCCAGCCCAGCCAGCCGGGCATGAAGGAGAGGGGAGCCAGGGCCGTGCTGGCAAACAGCAGGGGCAGATTGGCCACGAAGATCACGGCGATCAGCTCGATGTGACCTGGCAGGGCGAAGGCCAGGCCCAGGCTGAGGGCGGTGACGGCGAACACCAGAAGCAGCAGGGTGCCCAACACCACCAGCAGACCGGCGCCGCCAGGCCAGCCGTAGCCGAGGAGGGCGGCGGTGGCCATGATCGCCAGGCTCTGGATCAGGCTGATCGCCGTGATGTAGAGCACCGAGGCCAGCACAATCGAGCTGCGGGAGCGCAACGGCGCCACCAGCAGGCGATTGAGAAAGCCGAATTCCCGATCGAACATCACCGGCAGGCCCGCGTTGAGGGCGCCGCTGAAGGCCGTGAACACGATCACGCCGGCACCGAGGAAGCGGCCGTAGCTGATGCCGCCGGGCAACATGCCCTCCGGGGCATTGGCGAACAGGGCGCCGAACAGCACCAGCCAGATCAGGGGTTGCAGCACACCGGCCACCAGGGTGGAGGGACGGCGCTGCAATTGCACGAACAATCGCCGGGTGAGGGCCAGGGTTTCCTGGCTGATCTCAGCGGCAGCAGACGCGGATGTCATGGCGGCGGGGGGAAGGATGGCAATCAGACGGTGAACGGGTGCGGACCGGGCGCGGGCAGGGCCAAGGGAGGCAACGATCAACGCATGCTCTGCTTGCGTTCCGCTTTGGCGTCCCGACTACCGGCCACGGCCAGCTCGGCATCCATCAAGGTGCGTCCGGTGGCCTGGAGATACACATCATCGAGGCTGGGGCGGCTCTGGGCGAGCGCAAACACCGGCAGGTCGGCCCCGGCCAGCTGGCGGCGCAGCAGCTCCACCGCGCTGCTGTCCTCCACCACCAGATTGAGGGAGTAGCCCTGGGCGCGGTTCACCACCACCTGGCGCACGCCGGGGCAGTTCTGCAGGAGCCGCTGCACCCGGTCGGCCTCCTCGGCATCGCTGAACTCCCGCACCCGCAGGGTCACCCGATCCCCACCAAGGGCACTCTTGAGGGCATCGGGACTGCCCTCGGCGATCACCCGGCCGGCATCGATGATGGCCAGCTGATCGGCTAAGGCGTCCACCTCCTCCAGGTAGTGGCTGCTCAGCAACAAGGTGGTGCCGCCATCGCAGAGCTCGCGCAGCACCCGCCAGATCGCGGCCCTGCTCTCGATGTCCAAGCCCACGGTGGGCTCATCCAGCACCAGCAGCTGGGGACTGTGCAGCAGACCGCAGGCCAGGTCGAGCCGGCGGCGCATGCCGCCGGAGTAGCCGCCACAGCGGCGATCAATCCAGTCGCCCATCCCCAGCAGCTCGATGAGCTCAGCGATGCGGCGCTGCCGCTGGCCGCGATCGAGGTGGTATAGATCGCCCTGGAGCTGAAGCAGTTCGCGGCCAGTGAGAATCTTGTCGATGGCCACCTCCTGGGCCACGTAGCCCAGCAGGGAGCGCACCCGTCGCGGATCCTGCAGAGCATCCACCCCAGCCACCCTCACGCTGCCGCCATCGGGGGCCAGCAGGGTGCACAGGATGCGCAGGGTGGTGGTCTTGCCGGCACCGTTGGGCCCCAGCAGGCCATAGAGACAGCCGGCCGGCACACGCAGTTGCACGCCGTCGAGGGCCCGGACGGCCCCCTCGCCGCGGCCGTAGGTCTTGCGCAGATCGTGGATCTGGATCAGTGGCTCGCCCATCAGAGCCGTGGCCCCAGGTTTCAGGCGGCCA
Source organism: Prochlorococcaceae cyanobacterium (assembly GCA_044374745.1). GTDB lineage: Bacteria > Cyanobacteriota > Cyanobacteriia > PCC-6307 > Cyanobiaceae > NIES-981. The sequence goes on from JBILNZ010000002.1 coordinate 93,343, forward strand.
ATGTAGGCAGCACAGCCGGCGGCAGCGCCAGGGCCTGGGCCAGCGGCAGCCGTGCCAGCAACAACAGCAGACAGATGCCAAACAGGTAGAGAATCGACCAGCGAAACAGGGCCCGGGCCCGCTGGGGGTTCTCCGGCTCGGCGGCCAGGGCGGAGCTGAGCTGCAGCAGCCTGCCGTTGAAGGGCAGCACCAGCAGCCCGTAGAGCAGGCCGCCGGCGGGCAGCACCAGCGGGGCCAGCAGGCTGAGCACCACCGTGGCCCAGGCGTAGCGGCAGATGGCCTGACCCGTGAAAACCACACCCTTCACCACCGGCAGCATCGGGATGCCCACGGCGCGGTAGTCGTCGCGAAGCAACAGAGCAAGGGCCCAGAAATGGGCGGGCGTCCACACCATCACCAGGGCAAACAGCCACCAGCCACCCCAACCCAGCTCACCCGTGCTGGCGGCTGCCCCCACGAGCGGAGGGATGGCGCCGGCCACGCCGCCAATCACGATGTTCTGGGGAGTGCGGGGCTTGAGCAGGGCGGTGTAGAGCAGCACATAACTGCACAGGCCCAGCAGGGCCAGACTCGCCGCCAGGGCATTGACCCCCAGCACCAGCACCAGCACGGCCCCGGCCGTGAGCAGAGCTGCCAGGGTGAGGGCCCTCCCCTGATCGAGCCGTCCAGAGGGCAGGGCCCGGCGACTGGTGCGCTGCATGCGCCCATCCAGCTCATGCTCCCAGATGCAATTGAGCACCCCGGCCGCCGCCGCCGCCAGGCTGCCCCCCACCAGGGTGGCCACCACCGTGACCGCCTGAAGCGGTTCAGCCCCGGCAGGATCGCTCACGGCCATGCCGGCCAGGGTGGTGGCCAGGAGCAGGGGAATCAGGCGGGGCTTGGCCACCTCCAGCCAGGCGGGGAGGCGAACGGAGGGACGCACGGCCGAGGACTGGCCGGCTAGCAGCGGGGCCGCCGCCTGGGCAGGGGCACTAACCATGGCTGGGTACCGCGGGAGCGGGGCGAAACGGCGAAGCAAGCGTGCGGCCAAGGTTGGCGCCCAGCAGGGCCACCAAGAGAGCGGCCCCGGTCTGATGGGCAATGGTCACCGCCGGCACTGCCAGGCCCAGGCGCAAGGTGGTGATTCCCAGCAGCACCTGGCCAAGCACCAGCAGGGCGCTGGCCAGGCAGGCCCAGCGCTGCCAGCGCTGGGCAGGGGGTAGGGCCCAACTGGCGGGCAGCAACAGCAACACGGCGATGGCCGCCGGGCGGGCCAGGATGCGATGGCGCCAGAGCAGCTCACAGCCCTCGCCAGCCGTGAGACAGCGCTCGGCAGCCCAGGTGCTGGCCAGGGAACCGCCCAGCAGGCACTGGCTCAGCACCAGTACCCCGCAGAGCACCAGGAGCGGCAGCCACCAGCGCGGCACGATAGCGAAACGGTCCTCCGCAGAAGGGATTGGCCCCGGGATGGAGACCACCAGGGCCTGATGCACGCCACTCAGCAGGACCACGAGGGTGAGGGCCGTGGCCAGGTGGGCCGTGACCAGAGGCGCCGCCAACAGACGGGTGACAGTGAGCGCACCCAGGCCCCCCTGGACGGCCACCAGCAGAAGGGCACCGAGGGAAGCGCTCGGCAGCCAGGCGGGCAGGCGGCTGCGGGCCAGCCAGCTGGCAGCGGCCAGCACCAGCAGGGCGACTCCCACCACAAAGGCGTCGAGCCTGTGGAACCACTCCAGGAACACCTGAAGGTTGAGCTGGCCACCTGGCAGCAGGGAGCCGTAACAGAGAGGCCAGTCCGGGCACGCCAGACCGGCCTGCATAACCCTGGTGGCCCCACCAATCACCACCAGGGCCACCAGTGCAACCACTAAATGCGCTGTGAGGGCGGCCAGCCGATGCAGGATCGGAGCAGACCTGGAGGACGCTCCATCACCAGAGGAGTGGGGAACCCCGGAACCAAGGGAGGTGATGACGGCAGGCGCCGGTCGTGCCACAGAGCCCCTGGAAATGGATTCGCACCGTAGCCAGGCTGGCCCGGGGCGAGAGCGCTCGTAACGGGCTGGCGATCTTGATTTCAAGACAGAAATCAAAGATCGGATCCTGAGTCACTGGATCATCTCGAGTTGTCCCCAGATGGGGACTCCCCCGCCACGGCCGGCTGCAATGTGAGGCGATTCACATCCAAAGCCCCGGCCGGTTCGCACGCGCGCATCGCTGCCCATAGGGTGGTGGGACGCTCATTTGTAACCGTGCGTATTCGCACCGCCGCCACCACCGCCCTCGCCGCGACAGCCCTTGTGGTGACGGGGCTGGCGATCGGCACCCAGGTGAATCTGTTGCCGGAAGATGCCAGCACCAACGCCGCCGCCTACGACAGCCTCTTTCAGGTTCTCTTCAGCATTGGCACGATGCTGTTCATTGGCATTGTGATCGTTCTGGTTTACAGCCTTGTGCGCTTTCGCCGGCGACCGGGCGAGCTGGCAGACGGCCCTGCAATCGAGGGAAATCTCCCCCTGGAGATCGTGTGGACAGCTATTCCAGCTGTGTTGATTCTGTTTGTGGGCATCTATAGCTATGACATCTACGACCGCATGGGGGGCATGACCAGCCTCGACCACGGCGCCATGGATCACGCTGCCATGGGGCATGGAGCCATGGCGGCCAACGGTGCTGATGTTGTAGCCATGGACCTGGCCAAGCGGCCCAGAATCTGGGGCGGCATCGGTCCAGCAGCGGTCCTGAATGACGCTGAGCGGCCACCGGCGAGCCCGCCGCTCACCGTGGATCTCACGGCCATGCAGTTCGCTTTCATCTTCCAGTACCCCGAAGAGGGCATCACCAGTGGCGAATTGCACGTTGCTGTCGGCCAACCGGTGGAACTGCGCATGGAAGCGCGGGACGTGATTCACGCCTTCTGGGTGCCGCAGTTCAGGCTCAAGCAGGACGTGATTCCTGGTCAGCCCACCGTGCTCTCCTTCACACCCACCCGGGCAGGCACCTACCCGCTGATCTGTGCGGAGCTTTGTGGTCCATACCACGGAGGGATGCGCACCAATGTGGTGGTGCATGACGCTGCCGATTACTCGGCCTGGGTGACCCAGAACAGCCCAACTACCGCCACCTGACAACCCGCAACCATCCCCTTGATGCTGTTGACCGCCATTCACCCATGACCATCGCCACTCCCCAGAACCTGGAACCGCAGCGACAGGAGGCCCTGCAGCCCGATGGCTGGTTGCGTTACTTCAGCTTCAGCCTCGACCACAAGGTGATCGGGCTGCAGTATCTCGTGTGCGGTTTCTTCTTTTATCTGGTGGGCGGGTTGCTGGCCGGTGCGATTCGCACCGAGCTGGCCACGCCACTTTCGGATTTCATGCCGCGCGACACCTACAACGAGGTGCTCACCCTGCACGGGACGGTGATGATTTTCCTCTGGATCGTGCCGGTGGTGAACGGGGCCTTCGGCAATTACCTGATCCCCTTCTATGTGGGAGCCCGCGACATGGCCTTCCCGCGCCTGAATGCGGTGGCCTTCTGGATGATTCCGCCGGCGGGCCTGCTGCTGATCAGCAGCTACTTCCTGGCTGGCGCCGCTGCCCAGTCGGGCTGGACGGCCTACCCGCCGCTGAGCCTCACCACGCCAGCCGCTGGACAGGTGGTGTGGATCCTCAGCGTTCTGCTCCTGGGCGGTAGCTCGATCTTCGGGGCAGTGAATTTCATCGCAACGGTTCTCAAGTTACGCAGACCGGGCCTGAAGATGATGCAGTTGCCCATGTACTGCTGGGCAATGCTCGGCACCAGCCTGCTGGTGGTGCTCTCCACCCCCGTGCTCGCCGGGGTGCTGATCCTGCTCAGCTTCGACATCATTGCCCACACCGGCTTTTTCAATCCAGCCCTGGGCGGCAACGTAGTTGTGTACCAGCACTTGTTCTGGTTCTATTCCCACCCGGCCGTTTACATCATGGTGCTGCCGGCCTTTGGCCTGGTGAGTGAGATCCTGCCGGTGCACGCCCGCAAGCCCCTGTTCGGATATACCACCATGGTGTATTCGATCATGGGCATTGTGTTTCTGGGGCTGATCGTGTGGGCTCACCACATGTTCACCAGTGGCACACCACCCTGGATGCGCCTGTTCTTCACGATCGCCACCTCCTTCATCGCCGTACCTACCGGAATCAAGTTCTTTAACTGGCTTGCCACCCTCTGGGGCGGCAAGATCGCCCTGAATTCAGCGATGCTGTTTTCCTGCGGCTTCATCCTCAATTTTGTATTCGGCGGCATCACCGGCATCACCCTGGCCCAGGTACCGTTTGATATCCACGTGCACGACACCTACTACGTGGTGGGTCACTTCCACTACATCGTGTACGGCGGCACGGTGTTCGTGATCTTCGCTTCCCTCTACCACTGGTATCCGAAGTTCACCGGAAAGATGTTGAACGAAGACCTGGGCCGCCTGCACTTCGTGCTCACCTTCATCGGCTTCAACCTCTGCTTTCTGCCCCAGCACTGGCTGGGCCTCAACGGCATGCCCCGGCGCGTGGCTGAGTACGACCCCACCTTCACCACCCTTAACCAGGTGAGCAGCGTGGGCGCCCTGCTCATGGCGATCAGCACCCTGCCGCTGCTGATCAACGTGGTGATCACGGCCCTCAACGGCAAGCCGGCGGGAGACAACCCCTGGAATGCCCTCACCCCCGAATGGCTCACCAGCTCGCCCCCGCCTGTTGAGAACTGGAAAGGCGAAGCCCCCCTGGTCACCGAGCCCTATGGCTACGGACGCAATCCGGCAGCAGCAGCCACAACCCTGGAGCCCGCCCGATGACCAGCACCACGTCTGCGGCCTCGACCCAGGCCCTGAACGCCAGCAGCCCAGCCAGCACCGATCACCACGGGCATCCGGACCTGCGTCTGTTCGGTCTCGCCACCTTTCTGGTGGCTGACGGCATGACGTTCGCAGGTTTCTTCGCCGCCTACCTCACCTTCCGGGCCGTGAATCCGCTGCCCGAGGGAAGCACCTACGAACTGGAGCTGCTGCTGCCCACGATCAATACCGTGCTGTTGCTGGTGAGCAGCTTCACCTTCCATCGCGCCGGCAAGGAATGCCGGGCCAACCGTCTTGCAGCAGCCCGCAACTGGCTGCTGCTCACCGGTGCCCTCGGCCTGGCTTTTCTGGGCGGCCAGATGGTGGAGTACTTCACCCTGCCCTTCGGCCTCACCGACAACCTCTTCGCCAGCACCTTCTATGCCCTGACGGGCTTCCACGGCCTGCATGTCACCCTGGGGGCGATTTGCATTGCCATCGTCGCCCTCCAGACCCGCCCCGGCGGGGTGATCACCGCCGAGAGCCATTTCGGCCTCGAAGCTGCTGAGCTCTATTGGCACTTTGTGGACGGCATCTGGGTGGTTCTCTACGGGATCATCTACCTGCTGTAAGGCCGGGCAATCGAGAACAGAATCTCCAGCCCTTCCTGCCCCAGCCCCAAGACTTCTCCCCCAAACCAGTGCTTGCCGATGGCCTGGACAGATGGGCACAATTCGGCTTGGGACGCTCGCAACAGTCAGCACCATGGCCTCAGGCAACGGCCCGGGACAAACAGAAATGCTGGAGGGCAAGGCACTCTTGGATCGGGCCCGTGCCCTGAGCAACCGTCCTGAAGATGAGATTGCCCGGGCTTGCGGCTATGTGGGACCCAGTGGTCGGGTGCTGCGCAAGAGCTTCTACCGGGCCCTGGTGGCAGCCAAGGGTTACGCCGTGCCCACCGTCAAATCCGCAGGCCACACCGGCGTTAAGGGCCGGCAGGCCGAGTTCCGCACCAAGGTCCACGGCAATGGCAACCTTCTGATCGGCAGTGCTTACACCCGGCGGCTGGGGCTGAAGCCCGGCCAGGAATTCAAGATCGAAATTCACCAGGAAACGGGCTCGATCTGGCTGATGCCCATGGAGTCCGACCAGGCGGGGGACTGAAGCCGGATTGATGGGGGTCAGCTGGGGGTCAGTCGTCGTGGAAGCTGGCGCTGAAGCTGAGCAGATCGATTCCGCTGAACAAAAAACTCACCCCCACCAGGATGCCGAGCACGCTGAGCAGAGCGGCCTTGCCCATGCTCAAGATCAGCACTCCCAGCACCAGGGTGACAATGCCGTTGAGCAGGCCCCAGCCCCAACCACTGATCTGGCGATGGCTGAGGGACACACCCAGGGCCACCAGGCCCTCCAGCACGAACACCACCCCAATCGCCAAGGCCAGCCCGGCCACCGGCACCGCGGCACCGGTCAAGCCCGAGCCGAGCAGCTGGATCATGCTGGCGCCGGCCAGCAGGAAGAGGGTGGACACCACCAGCCGCCAAAACACCAGCCAGCGTCCGAGCAACCGGGCCCGCATCAGGTTGTTGATCCAGCCCACGATGCCTCCCACCAAGAAGGCCAGGGCCACGATCGCCGTGGCCCATACCGAGGCGAGCACGGGGAAGAGCAGGGCCAAGACGCCAAGCACCAGCATGAGCACCCCTTCAAACAGGGTGAACGAGCGCAGACTCGACGTTCTGGCCACAGGCTGGAATCGAAGCTGAGTGCAGCCTAGGCAGGCTGTTCCAGCAGAACCACCGGGTTCATGACCAGCCGTGCTCCGCCAACCAGGCCTGATCGAGGGACGGCGGGGTAGGGGCTGGGGCTGCTGGGGCCGGCGAGCGGCTGGCCAGCAGCCGCTCGGTGTACTTGGCCAGCAGGTCGGCCTCCAAGTTCACCGCATCGCCGGGTCGCAGCCGGTGCAAGGTGGTTTCGGCCCAGGTGTGGGGAATCACGGCAATCCAGAAGCGACTGCCGTCAACAGTGCAGCCGGCCACCGTGAGGCTGATGCCGTCCACGGCAATGCTGGCCTTCTCGCACACATAGCGGCCGTAGGCCGGATCGCGCCAGGCCAGCTCGAGCCGCCAGCTCTCCCCCTCGCGCTGCGCCGCACACACCTCCCCCTGCCCGTCCACATGGCCACTCACCAGGTGGCCGCCGAGCCGATCGGCCAGGCGTAGCGCCGGCTCCAGGTTCACAGCAGCGCGGCGCTGGGCCTTGGCCGCCAGGGTGCTGCGGCCAAGGGTTTCGGCGCTCACATCGGCGCGAAAACCGTCGGCCTGCCGTTCAGCCACCGTGAGACAGACCCCATCCACCGCCACGCTGTCGCCCAGGGCCAGTTCCGCCGGCCCCCAGCCAGCCCCGTTCCAGCGCAACCTGACACCGCCGGCCACAGGCTCGATCGTGCCGGTGGCCCGCACCAAGCCGGTGAACATCCGCCCCTCCGTTCGGCTCAGCAGCCCAAAGCTCTCGCCATAATCGGGCAAAGGGCTACGCCACATCATGGTGGAAATGCGCGTTGCCGGCATCGCCCTCGATGCGGCCAGCAGGAGCCCGATCGTGCTGCTGCGCGATCCGGGCAGCCGCCGGCAGGTGCCAATCTGGATCGACCAGGCCCAGGCCCAGAACATTCTGGCGGGGCTGGGCGAGGAGAAACCGCCCCGGCCCCTCAGCCACGACCTGATGGTGGCCCTTCTCGAGGCCGGCGAGCTCAAGCTGGAGCGGGTGATCATCCACGCCATCGAGGAGAGCACCTTCCGCGCCGTGCTCAAACTCACCCATGGCGAAGGCAAGCCCGAGATTGAACTCGACGCCCGCCCCAGTGACGCCATCGCCCTGGCCGTGCGCACCGGCAGCTCGATCTGGATGCTCGAGGAGGTGGTGGCTGATGCCTCGATGCCGGTGGATGCCGAAGCCGATGCGGAGGAAGCCGCCGACTTCCGCCGCTTCCTCGAATCGGTGAGCCCGGCCGAGCTGGTGCGCCACCTCAGCAAAGCCCAGCCCGAACCCGAGACCCCTGGCAGCAACGGCGGCACCGCTGGCAACTCCGACAGCACCGTCGAAGGCCCCGACGACACACCTGGCGGCGCTGCCGGTGACCCCGCTGGCTGAGCGTGCTTTCGGTTCAGGACCGCCGGTGTCGGTGTTCAGCCTTGGCACCATGCGGGCCCTGGCCAACCGGGGCCAGATGGAGGCGGTGCTGCGGGCAGCTCTGGCCGCCGGGATCAACCATCTCGAGACAGCGCCCGCCTACGGCCCCGCCGAAACCTTCCTGGGCCAGGCCCTCACGGCTCTGAGGCGCGACGGCCTGGAACCGGAGGGCGGCTGGCGCGTCACCAGCAAACTGCTGCCGGGCTGTGATCTCGCCAGCGGGCAGGAGCAGCTGCAGGCCATCCTCCGTCGCCTGGGGATCCGCCAGCTCACCACCTTGGCGGTGCACGGCCTCAATCGCCCCGAGCACCTGGCCTGGGCCACCGAAGGTCCTGGCGCGGAGCTGCTGGCCTGGGCGCTCGGGGAGGGACTGGCGGTTCAGGTGGGCTTCAGCAGCCACGGCAGCAACGCACTCATTGGGGCCGCCCTGGCCTCCAGGCGCTTCACGGCCTGCAGCCTGCATGTGCACCTGTTCGACCAAACTCGCCTCCCCCTGGCGCGCGCCGCCCTGGCCGAGGGCATGGGTGTGCTGGCGATCTCCCCTGCCGACAAGGGCGGTCGCCTCTACGACCCACCGCCCGAACTGCTGGCGCAGTGCGCCCCATTCGCGCCCCTTGAGCTGGCCTATCGCTTCCTGCTCGCTCAGGGGATCTCCACCCTGAGCCTGGGGGCCGAGCAACCCGAGGATCTGGCCTTGGCCGCTGCCCTGGCAGCCCCTCCAGACGGGAGCTCCTGGCTTCGCCCGGAGCACCATGCAGCCCTGGCTCACCTGGCAGCGGCCGGCCGGGAACGGCTGGGCAGCGAGCGCTGCGGCCAATGCCGCGCCTGCCTGCCCTGCCCCAATCACGTGCCAATCCCCGAGCTGCTGCGCCTGCGCAACCTGGCCCTCGGCCACGGCATGACCGCCTTCGCCGAGGAGCGCTACAACCTGATCGGCCGTGCCGGCCACTGGTGGGAGGAGCTGAACGCCGAGGCCTGTGCCAACTGCGGTGCCTGTTTACCCCGCTGCCCCCAGGGGCTACCGATCCCCCAGCTGCTGGCCGACACCCACCGCCGCCTGGCCGCCGCGCCGCGCCGGCGCCTCTGGGGCTGACGCAGCGGGCAGACCGCTGGCATCCCACACGGTCTGCAGGGCCAGCCTCTGGGGCGTGGTGAGTGGCGGCAGACTCCAGCAGCGCTCTAGCACCTCCTGCCCAGGCAGCAGCAGCGGGGCCAGGGACGCCGGGAAACGACGCACCTCGGGCTCAAGCACCGCTCGGGGGAGGGGCGGGACCCAGCCCGCCCCCAACAGGGCCGCCAGCAAGGGTGGCTCCAGGGCGGCGGTGAGCCAGTCGGCAGGCGGGAGCAGTGCAGTGCCCGTGGGTCGGAGCAACAGCTGCCAGCTGAGGGGGGCGCCACTGTCGGGCAGCACCACCTGCAGGCGCTGGTCGCGGCGCAACAGGGGAATCAAGCGCCGCAGGGGCGCCACGGCCGCCTCCGCCTCGCCGCTGAGCAGCAGATTGAGGCCGTCGCGGTCGTCGTAGGCCAGGGCCTGGCGCCGCAGGGCCTGGATGCGATCAAAATCGCGGCCCATCAGCTCGATGCACAGCCTCGGGCTGGAGGGCAACACCAGCTTGCCCCTCAGGCTCGGATCGAGCAGCAGGTCCCAGCCCTCAGCAGCCCGGGCCGCCAGGGATGGCCGGTTGCGCAGCACCAGCACCAAGGGGCTGAAGGCCCAGGGGAAGGCCAGCTCGGGGCCCTCAGGCGGACCGAAGAGACGGCTGATCGGTCGGGCCCACTCCGCCAGGCGCTCCAGCGGTGCCGGGGCCTGCAGCGGTTGCCAGCGGCTGACGGGCAGGCTGGTGGCCCAGCCATCCGTCAGGCTGACCAGGCCAATGGCTGCAGAAGCGGGCTGGGGCGCCTGGAGCTGTTTCAGGAGCGAGGCCGCATCGGCCAGCGGGCGTCCCCGCCAGGGGGATGGCAGCTCCCGCAGCCAGGCCAGGGGCAGCTCACCGCCCACCAGCAGCAGCTGGTGCGTCTTCTCTGCCCGGCAGCCCGTGAGTCCACTCGGCAGGGTGAACAGGGCGGAAGCGCCCAGACCCAGCTGCAGCAACTGGCGCCGGCGCAGGAGCGGAGCGGAGGGGATCATCCAGCGACCCTAGGCACCGGCCCCCGGCCGGACTGCTGCCCAGCCTGAAGCAGCGCACAGGCTCGATCACAGGCTTCGGCCAGCTCCTGGGGGTCCCGCCCGCAGCGCTGCCACAGCCAGGCCAGGCCCCCAGCGCCCACTCCCTCCTTGACATACCCATTCTCGTAGTCGCGCAGGGCTGGGCTGGAGCACCGGTTGAAGCGCAGCCCAGCCACCTCCAGCCGGGGGCGCACCTGCCAGCGATCGCCGATCAGGGCCAGCAGCCGCTGCAGGTCGCTGTCGGCTTCCTGGGCCACCCAGGCCGTGGTGGCCACGGTGGTGCTGGCAGCCACAGCAGCACGGGCCGAGGGGGGGGCCAGGGCCAGGGCCAGGGCCAGCACCGCCGCCATCTGGCTCCCCCCCGCCAGCAGCAGCGGCACGCCGCGCACGCCTGCCCCCAGCACCAATCCGGCTGCCAGGGCCTGCATCGGATCGCCCAGAGCCGCCAAAACCTGCCGCGGGCTAGCGCCCGCGGGCAGGTCCGCCGCCGCCAGCCCCCGATCCACCAGCCTGGCCTTGAGCCCATGGGCACTGGCCCGCAGACTGCCACTCACCAGGCCGTCGGCGGGCAGGCCTAGCCCCCGCAGCACAGCGAGGGCCGTGGTGGTACCGCCGGGCACGCACTCGGCCAGCACCAAGGGTTCGACCACCCTCAGCCGCTCGCCCCAGGCCTGGCCACGGCGCAGCAGGGCGTCAACCCGTTCGGAGGCCATGGCCTGGCCCGAGCTGAGGCAGCGGGCCGCCCCAGCACCCTCAGCGGCGGGCAGGCGCAGGTGGGGCACCGCCGGAGCCACGGCGCAGCCCAGGTCCAGCACCAGGGTGCGCTCCAGCCAGCCCAGCTCCCGCAGCACCACATGGCTGATCAGGGCCGGACTCACACCGGCCGGCAGCGGCGGCAGGGCGTGGGTACGGGGCGAACCCGGTCCGGCCAGCAACAGCTCGGCATCGGCGGCGGCTGTCCGCCGGCGGGAGGCCGGGGTGGAGCCGGCTGCCGAAATGCCGGGGACCGCCGCCGTTTCGGTGGCGGCCAGCAGCACCAACAGACGGCTGTTCAGCCAGGGCAGGCCAGCGGCATCGGCGGTGTCATCCAACGCCCCGCTCCCTTCAGAGTGGATCCACCGCCACCAGGGCCCGCAGGGCCGGAGGCGGCTCACTGATCGGCGCCTTGAGGCGGGGAAAGATCCAATAGGCCACGGCGTGCAGGGCCAGCACCACGATCAGGTTCTGCACCCAGACGAGCACGACAGCCGCCACCTGCACCTGACTGAGCTGCACGGACGCCGCCAGGCCCACCAACCCCGCCAGCCGCTCCAGCAACCCGGCGGCGGCGGTGGTGATCACCACCCAGAGGTTCTCGCCCACCATCAGCGAGAGCACGGCCACCCGCACCAGAAAGCCGAGGGCGCCGATCACGCTGCCCACTCCCCAGCTCAACCACCAACTGCAGCGACGGCGCCAGCACCAGCCCAGCCAGAGGGCCAACAGTCCGTAGGGGAAGACCACCAGGGGGCCACGGATCGGCCCCATCAGCACAACCAGCAGAAGGGCTGTGACCACCATCCCCTCGCAGGCGCAGCGCCAGCCGTGGCGCAGTTGCAGCAGGGCGAGGGGCAGGGGCAGGGCGAGACGGAACAGGGGACTGCCCACCGGCAGGTAGTAGAGCGCCACCCAAAGCAGACCGGTGGCCGCCGCAAGGTAGGCGGTGTCCATCAACTGGCGCGTCTGCCGGGGGCTGAGCGGCGGAGCCATCAGCGGGGAGCTGGGGCCGGCTGGGCGGTTGGGGCGGGCACGGGAGCCGGAGCGGGCGCCACCGGGGGCGAGGCAGGGTCAGCGGAGCTGTTGGCGGCCTGCACCCGCTCGATCGTCTCCACCTCGAAGCTCACCCCGGCTGCCCGCAGGGCCTCGGTCACCTGCTCGGAGGGGGCCGCGGGATCGGCGGCTGGCAGACGCAGCACGAGGCGGTAGGGAGCCCGCGGCAGAGGGACGGGCTGCTGTGCCGCTGGCGCGGCAACCGGCGTGGGCCTGGGGGTGGCGGGAGGCTTGCTCACCGGCGAGGAACCGGGGGGCGGAGCCTGCGGGCCGGTCGGCACGTCCACCGGAGCGACCTCCCCAGGCGGCGGGTTGGAGAAGCTGTCACTCAACTGCTCACCCAGGGGAGCTCCCGTACAGGCCCCCAGGGGCAGGGCCAGCACAAGGGCCAGCCAGGCGCGGATCGTCAGAGGAGGGGCCATCAGCTGTCGGCGGCCTTGATCAACCGCACGGCGCTGGCGCGCAGGCGGCCGGTCTTGGTGGTGGCCGGCGCCTTGCGGGCGGCTGGGGCCTTGGCCGCCGGCTTCCTGGTGGCCGTGGATTTGGCCGCGGTGGTGGATTGGGCCGTGGATTTCCGGCCCTTCCCCTTGCCGGTGGCAGCCTTGGCCGCCAGCAGCTCAACCGCCTGCTCCAGGGTGATGGTGTCGGCGGTGGTGCCCTCAGGCAGGGAGGCGTTCACCTTGCCCTGCTTCACATACAAGCCATAGGGGCCATCAAACAGCTGGATCGCCTCATCGGCCCCCTCGGGCCTGCCCAGATCCTTGAGGGCGGTGCGGCCGCCGCGGCCCTTCTTGGGCATCGCCAGCAGTTCCAGGGCGCGGGAGAGCCCAACCATCAGCACGTCGTCGTCGGCCTTGAGCGAGCGGTAGTCCTTCTCCCCCTTGCCCTTGTGGTGCACCACATAGGGGCCGAAGCGACCCAGGCCGGCCTCGATCTTGCCGCCCTCGGGATGCTCGCCCAGCTGGCGCGGCAGGCGCAGCAGACCAAGGGCATCCTCCAAGGAGAGATCCTCCGGCTTGACGCCCTTGGGCAGGGATGCGCGTTTGGGCTTGGGGTTCTCATCGCTCACCTGGCCCCGCTGCAGGTAGGGGCCGTACTGGCCGAACAACAGGTAGATCAGCTCACCGGTTTCCGGGTCCTCGCCCAGGGCCTCGGGCCCATCGGCCTTCTGCTTGAGAATCAGCTCGGCCTTCTCGGCATCCAGATCCGCCGGAGTGATCTCCTGGGGCAGGGTGGCCTTGAGCAGCTCTTCGCTGCCATCGTCGGCGACGCGCTTGGTTTCCAGGTAGGCGCCGAAGCGGCCGATCCGCACCACACAGGGCAGGCCCTCCAGCTCCACCGTGCGCGACACGCCGGGGTCGATGTCGCCCTCCCGCTGGGCCACCTGGGTCTCCAGTCCCTGCTCGCCCTTGTAGAAGCTCTCCAGGTAGGGCAGCCACTGCACCTGGCCGTGGGAGATCTCATCGAGGGTGTTCTCCATCCGGGCGGTGAAGCTCGTGTCCACCAGATCCGGGAAGTGCTCCTCCAGCAGGGCCGTCACCGCGAAGGCCGTGAAGCTGGGGGTGAGGGCGTTGTTCGCCAGGGTGGCGTAGCCGCGATCCACGATCGTGCCGATGATCGAGGCGTAGGTGGAGGGGCGGCCGATGCCCTCCTTCTCCAGCATCTTCACCAGGGCCGCCTCGCTGTAGCGGGCGGGCGGCTGGGTCTGGTGGCCGAGGGCCTCCACCTCCTGGCAGCCGGGCTTGTCGCCGGCCTTTAGAGAAGGCAATAATACCTCCTGGCCCTCGAGGGCGGCATCCGGGTCGTCGGAGCCCTCCACATAGGCGCGGAAGAAGCCGGGGAAATCGATCCGCTTGCCGCTGGCCCGGAAGCTGGCGAGGCCCAGCTCGCCGCCATCCACCTCCAGGTCCACGCTCAGCATGGTGAGCTTGGCGTCGGCCATCTGGGAGGCCACCGTGCGCTTCCAGATCAGCTCGTAGAGGGCCAGATCACGGCCGTCGAGGCCGGTGGCGGCGGGGTCGCGGAAGCTCTCGCCGGCCGGGCGGATCGCCTCGTGGGCCTCCTGGGCGTTGCGGGCCTTGGTGGAGAACTGGCGCGGGCTGGGGCTGAGGTACTCCTGGCCGTACTTGGCGCCCACGCAGCTGCGGGCGGCGCTGATCGCCTGGTCGCTGAGGTGCACCGAATCGGTGCGCATGTAGGTGATGAAGCCGCGCTCGTAGAGCCCCTGGGCCGTGCGCATGGTTTCGCGGGCCGAAAGGCGCAGCTTGCGGTTGGCCTCCTGCTGCAGGGTGCTGGTGGTGAAGGGGGCCACCGGCTTGCGCACGGTGGGCTTCTCCTCCACCGCCGCCACCCGCCAGGGGGCCGCCAGCACGGCCTCGCGCAGCTGGCGCGCCTCGCTTTCGGCCAGCAGACGCACCTTGCTGCCGGCCTTGAGCCCACCGGTGCTCTCGTCGAAGTCGGAACCGCCGGCGATCTTCACGCCGCCCAGCTGGCTGAGCTTGGCCTCAAAGCCGCTGCCGCCCTGCTCCAGCCGGGCCTTGAGGTCCCAGTAGCTGCCGCTGCGGAAGGCCCGGCGGGCCCGTTCGCGCTGCACGAGCAGGCGCACCGCCACCGACTGCACCCGGCCGGCGCTCAGCCCCCACGCCACCTTCTTCCACAGCAGCGGCGAGAGGGTGTAGCCCACCAGCCGGTCGAGGATGCGGCGGGTTTCCTGGGCATGCACCAGCTCCATATCGAGCTCGCGGGTCTGCTCCAGGGCCCGGCCGATCGCCTCCTTGGTGATCTCGTGGAACACCATCCGCTTCACCGGCACCTTGGGGCTGAGCAGCTGCAACAGGTGCCAGCTGATCGATTCCCCTTCCCGGTCTTCGTCGGTGGCCAGCAGCAGCTGGTCGGCACCCTTGAGGGCGTCCTTGAGTTCCTTCACCACCTTCTTCTTGTCCTTCGGCACCACGTAGAGGGGCTCGAAGTTGTTGGCGGTGTTCACGCCGAGGTTGGCCCACTTCTCGCCCTTGTGGGCCGCCGGAATCTCGCTGGCGTTGTTGGGCAGGTCGCGCACGTGACCCATCGAGGCTTCCACCCGGAAGTCCTTTGGCAGGAAGCCACGGATGGTGCGGGCCTTGGTGGGGCTCTCAACGATGACGAGGGTGTGACCCACAGGCAGGTGGACGATCACTTCCCTCTTTATCGCACCACCTGTCCAGTGGGTGGAAACAGCACGGCTACAGTCACCCCCAGCAAACCTGGCTCGAGCCGCTGTGATGTCCCTGCCCGGCGCCCTGCTCACCGCGGCCAATCCCGCGGTCGAGGCCATTGGCAGTGGAGCAGGTGTGGCCAATCTGGCCAGCCAGCTCAATGCGGGCACGATTGCCCCGGAAGCGGCCGTCCTGGTGGCCCTCGTGGCCTGCCTGCTGGTGGATCTGGCGGGCGAAAAGGCCGCCAGCCGCTGGGTCCCACCCTTCAGCTACGCCGGGCTGGGTGGGGCTTTGGTGCTGCTGGCCCTGCAGTGGAGTGATCCGGCCCTGGCCCCCTCCTTCCTGGGCAGCTTCCTGGCCGACAACCTGGCGATCGCCTTTCGGGCGGTGGTGGCCTCCTCCACGCTGATCACCCTGATGCTCAGCTGGCGCTATGTGGAGCAGAGCGGCACGCCGGTTGGTGAATATGCGGCGATCCTGCTGGCCGCCACCCTGGGGGCCATGTTCCTGTGCGGCTCCACCGACCTGGTGAGCATCTTTGTGTCGCTGGAAACCCTCTCGGTGGCCAGCTACCTGCTCTCGGGCTATATGAAGCGCGACGCCCGCAGCTCCGAGGCTGCCCTGAAATACCTGCTGGTCGGCTCCGCCGCCGCGGCCGTGTTTCTCTATGGCGCCTCCCTGCTCTACGGGCTCACCGGGGGCGCCACAAGCCTGGAGGCCGTGGGCCAGGCCCTGCAGACCAGCGCCAGTCCGATCGCAGCCCTGGCACTGGTGTTCGTGCTGGCCACGGTGGCCTTCAAGATCGCTGCCGTGCCTTTCCACCAGTGGACCCCCGACGTGTACGAGGGCTCCCCCACGCCGGTGGTGGCCTTCCTCTCGGTGGGGTCCAAGGCTGCCGGTTTTGCCCTGGCCCTGCGCATCCTGGTGGGCTGTTTCGGCAGCTTCGATACCCAATGGAAGCTGCTGTTCACCGTGCTGGCCGTGCTCTCCATGGTGCTGGGCAATGTGGTGGCCCTGGCCCAGACCTCGATGAAGCGGATGCTGGCCTACAGCTCGATCGGGCAGGCCGGATTCGTGATGATCGGCCTGGTGTGCGGCACCGAGGACGGCTATGCGGCGATGGTGCTGTACATGGCCGCCTACCTGTTCATGAACCTGGGGGCCTTCGCCTGCATCATTCTGTTCTCCTTGCGCACCGGCTCAGACCGCATCAGTGATTACGCCGGGCTCTACCAGAAGGATCCCCTGATCACCCTGGGGCTCAGCCTCTGCCTGCTGTCGCTGGGGGGCATCCCGCCGATGCTGGGCTTCTTCGGCAAGATCTACCTCTTCTTCGCCGGCTGGGCCGATGGCCAGTACCTGCTTGTGGTGGTGGGCCTGATCACCTCGGTGGTATCGATCTATTACTACATCTCCGTGATCAAGATGATGGTGGTGAAGGAGCCCCAGGAGGCCTCCGACGTCGTCAAGGCCTACCCGGCGATCAACTGGAGCCTGCCCGGCCTGCCTTCTCTGCGGGCAGGGCTGGTGGGTTGCGTGATCATGACCGCCGTTGGCGGCATCCTCTCCAGCCCGCTGTTCACCTGGGCCAGCCAAACCGTGGCGGGCACCCCAATGCTCCAGGCCGCCCTGGGCTGATGGCCACCGAAGCAGCTCCGGTGGCCGAGCTGATCGGCGTGGAGAAGGTGTACGGCAATGGCGACACCGAAGTACGGGCCCTCGATGGCCTCGATCTCACCGTGCATGCCGGCGACTACCTGGCCGTGATGGGGGCCTCAGGCTCCGGCAAGAGCACGGCAATGAACATTCTCGGCTGCCTGGACCGTCCCACTGCCGGCAGCTACCGGCTCAACGGTGTGCCGGTGGAATCCCTCGACGACGATGCCCTGGCTGACCTGCGCAACCATCAGCTGGGCTTTGTGTTCCAGCAGTTCCATCTGCTGCCCCAGCTCACAGCGATGGAGAACGTGATGCTCCCCATGGTGTACGCGGGCGTGCCGGCCGCCGAACGGCGCCAGCGGGCCCAGGAGGCCCTGGAGCGGGTGGGGCTTGGCCAGCGCCTCTCCAACAAGCCCAACCAGCTCTCCGGCGGTCAGCAGCAGCGGGTGGCCATCGCCCGGGCGATCATCAACAACCCGGCCATGCTGCTGGCCGACGAACCCACCGGCGCCCTGGATTCCCGCACCACCGAAGAGGTGCTGGAGATTTTCGATGAACTGCACCGCAGCGGCATCACCCTCGTGCTGGTGACCCACGAAGACGACGTGGCCGCCCGGGCCGAGCAGGTGGCGCAGTTCCGCGATGGCCGGATGGTCAGTCGGTTGTGACCCTGGGTGCCCCAGGCGCGGGTGGGGCTGCCAACGGCGACTGAGGCTTCAAGGGTGTGCCGAGCGAAGCCTGGGCCTGCACCCGGGGGCGCTCCAGCCGTTGCAGCAACTGCCCCATCAGCAGGGCAATGGCATCGTTACCGGCACCGATGCCGGCCGGCCCGGGATCGAGGTCACCCGGATCCACCGCAACCCAGCCGCCGTCCTGGGGCAGGCGCAGCTCGAAGTGCAGGTGGGGGCCGGTGCTCATGCCGGTGCTGCCCACCCGGCCGATCACCTCACCCTGGCGCACCCGGTCGCCCGCCTTCACAAACAGTTCGCTGAGGTGGGCATAGAGGGTGCGGCGCCTGGGATTGTCGTGCTCGATTTCCACCGTGAGGCCGTAGCCACCGGCCATGCCGCTGCTCACTACCCGACCGCCGAGGGCGGAGACCACCGGTGTGCCTTCGGGGGCGGCGAAGTCCTTGCCGGCATGCATCAGCCAGCTACCCAACACCGGATGCAGCCGAAAGCCAAAACCGCTGCTGATCGCGGCCGGACCGATCAGGGGAAACAGCAGGCGACGGTTGCCATTGCCAGCCACTGGCGCTGGTCGCGGGGTGATGGCAAACACGCTGGCGAGGCTGAAACTGCCATCAGCCCCGGCCATCAAGGCTGAGACGGGCACCGTGAGGGGTGTGGAGAGGGGCTGGGGGCCACCCTCACTGAAACCGATCGCCGCCAACTCACTGGCGGAGGGGAGAGGGGCCTCGGACTCTCCAGGCCGTTGCAGCATCGGCTCCTGGGAGCCGTTGTTGCCCCGCCAGCGAACGACCACCCCAGTGCTGCATTCCTGTTCGGAGAGGGCTCCACTGGTGCAGGCACGCTGGTGAGCTGGAGACTGCTGGGGAGTGGCCGTGACGCCGCTGCGGATCCTCTGGCGCTCGGCGGGGCTGACCACACCCTGGCGCACCAGCTCATCGAGCGACTGGTCGAAGCGCAGGGGCTGGGAGGAGGCCGGTGCCGCAGGGCGGGCCAACGGAGGGAGTGCCGGCTGGGGAGGACTGGCCATCGGTGCCGCCGGTTGGAGGCGTTGGGGTTGGGATGGGATCCCGGCAGGGGCTTCAACCGCAGGCGGGGGCGCCGCAGGCAACGGGGCCGGCGGAAGAGGTTGCTCGATGGTTGCCAAGCCGGCCAGACCGGGCAGGGCAGCGACCAGGGACGCTGCCACCACCAGGGGCACCCCGGGCAGGGAGGAACGGACGGGAGGGCGGACCACGGAGGAAACCTGGGCTGAGGGGGCTGAGGGGCGCGACCTGGAAACGCTGGAGGGAGGAGCTGGCGCGGGGGTCGGGATGGGCAGCTGGTGCGCTGGGCAGCTCTGGGGTGCGACCAGGCTTGGGGCTCAGAAACCTACTGCGACGAAAGTATAAAAACCAGTTCGCCGTTGACCGAACCGTGCTTCAGACCTCCCGCTGCAGGCGGGTGAGTAGCGGTCCGCTGCGCAGGCGCAGTCGGCCGTCGAGCTCCAGCCCCTCCACCTGCCAGCACAAGCCGGCATGGGCGAGGCCCTGAGGATGTCGCCAAAGGCGTGCCTCCGCCAGCTCTCGCACCGCTTCCGCGGCCTCGGCCATCGCCACCACCCAGGCCAGGGCGGCCAACACCCGTCCCTCCAGCTGCCGGGGCATGGCCTGCGGATGGGCCGCCCGGCGGCCAGAGGAGAGGACCTCCTCCAGGCTGATCGCGCCGGGGGGAATGCGGTTGCACCCGTTCAGACCGATCCCAACCTGAGCCCAGCGCACCTGGCCGCCGCGATGGCGCAGCCTGGGCAGCAGCCCCGCCACCTTGCGACCCTCCAGCAGCAGGTCGTTGGGCCACTTGATCAGGGGCCGCAGCCCCAACCCCTCCAGCTGCAGCGCCAGTCCCGCGGCCACAGTCAACCCCAGGGCGGCGCTGCCGGAGGTCGACGGCCAGGGAAAGGCGGCACTGAGCCAAAGACCTCCCGGAGGCGACACCCAGGTCCTGCCCTGCTGCCCCGTGCCGAACCGCTGTCGCCGGGCCACCACCACCAGGGCGGTGCCGTCCGCCGGCAAGGGACGCCCTGCCGCTTCCCGCCCCGCCAGCCAGCGGCCCAGTTCAATCTCGGTGCTGGCACACACCGGCAGGTGCCGGCGCTGCCAGCGCAGGGGAACGACCTGGGAGGGCAGGGGAATCAGAGGCTGGCCAGCCACCGGCCGATCCGTAAGGCGCCTGCCTCCAGCTCAGCCTCGGGATGCACCAGCGCCAGCCGCAGCCAGCCCTCACCACCGGGGCCGAAACCACTGCCTGGGGTCAGTGCCACGCCCGTGGCCTCCAGGAGCGCTGCGCAAAAGCTCTCAGAGTCCATGGACCGGGCCGGCGGGGGCACCTCCAGCCAGAGGTAGAGAGCCATCGAAGGCAGCCGCACCGGCCAGCCCTGGGCACGCAGGGCCGCAGCCATCGTGTCGCGGCGACGGCGGTACACCTGGCGCAGGCGGCCGGGCCAGTCGGGGGCCTGCTCCAGGGCCGCGATCGCCCCGGCCTGCAGGGCCAGCGACTGATTGAAATCCACCACCCCCTTGAGCTGGCGCAGGGCCGTGATCAGCCACTCCGCACCAATGGCGAACGCCAGCCGGAAGCCACCCAGGCACCAGCTTTTGGAGAAGGAGAAGAACTCAATGCCGCACTGCCGCCAGGCGGGGTTGCGCAGCAGGGCCGGCGCCTCGCCGTCCAGGGCCAGATCCACGTAGGGATTGTCGTGGGCCAGCACGATGCCGTGCTCCATGGCCTTGGCCACCGCCCCATCCAGCCAGGCCTGCTCACCGGTGGCGGCGGTGGGGTTGTGGGGAAAACCCAGCACCATCAACCGCTGCTGCTGCCACTCCTCCGCGCTGACTGTCTCGAAATCCGGACGCCAGCCGGACGCCGGATCCAGGCGCAGCAGGCGGGGCCTGGCCGACGCCAAACGCAGACCGCCCATGTGGGAGGGGTAGTAGGGATCGAGCAGCAGGGCTCCATCGCCCGGATTGAGCACGGCGAGGGGCAGGTGGGCGGTGCCCTCCTGGGAACCCACCAGCAGCAGCACCTCCCGCTCGGCGTCCACCTCCACGCCGAAGCGCCGGCGGGCCCAGCGGGCCACCGCCTGGCGCAGGGGGGCTGTGGCCCCATGCAGGCAGTAGGCGGCGCTTTCCGGGCGGGCCAGCTGGGCAGCCATCGCCTCGATCGCCACCGTCGGGGGTTGGAGATCGGTGGAGCCCAGGGAGAGATCCAACAGGGGCGGCAGACCGCTGGTGGGATCGCCGGCACGGTTCAGATAGGCGCCCTTGCGGCGGTCGTTGCGGGCAAAGACGCCACTGCCCAACTGGGCCAGCCGATCAGAGATGGGCATCCAGGAAGGCCTGCAGCTGGGCCTGGGCCATGGCTCCCTCGTGGCGAGCCAGCTCCTCGCCGTTGCGGAACAGCACCAGGGCCGGCAGGCCCTGCACCTTCAGCAGATCACGGCTCACCGGATTGGAATCGGCTTCGAGCTTGCCCACCGCCAGCCGGCCGGCGTAGGTGGAGGCTGCCCAGTCCATCAGGGGAGCCATCAGCCGGCAGGGGCCACACCAGGCGGCCCACACATCAACCAGCACCGGCGTGGCCGCCTTCAGCACTTCGTTCTCGAAGTTGGCGTCGGTGAGCTGGGCAACGGACAAGGCGAGAGCAGGCATTGGGAGGGATTGTATGGACCCTGCCGGGCCCACCGGGGTCAGAGCTGGTCGATCGAGCGCTTCAACTCCTCCAGTTCGGCGTCCACTTCAGCCACCTTCACCGGTTCCAGTTGGGGTGCAGGCCCACCCTCGGCCGGCAGGGCGATCGGCTCCTGGTTGGGCTCCAGCTGGTTGTTCTCCAGCTTGTTGCGCAGGGCCGCCAGTTCGTCGTCCACATCACTGCTCTGCAGAGCGGCGAACTGGCTCTCCAGATCGGCTCCAGCCAGCTCGGCAGCGGCCTGGCTGCGGGCCTCGAGCGACTGCACCTTCTCCTCCATGCGCTCGAAAGCGGCCATGGCGTTGTCGGTGCCCAGGCCGGTCACGGCACTCTGCAACTGCTCCTGGGCCTGGGCCGCCTGGGCGCGGGCCTTGAGCATGTCCTTCTTGGTCTTGGCCTCGGAGATCTTGCTTTCCAGCTGCAGCAGGCTCTTCTTGAGCTGCTCCACCTGGGCGGACTGGGTCTGCAGCTGGGTGTTCAGGGCGGTGGCGGTGTCCTGGTAGGTCTTGCGCCGGGAAAGGGCCTCGCGGGCGAGCTCCTCCTCGCCTTTCTTGAGGGCCAGTTCCGCCCGCTCGTACCAGGTTTTCGACTGACTCTCCGCCTGTTCGGCCTGGTTCTGGATCCGTTTCTGGCTGGCGATGGCGGTGGCCACGGCCTGGCGCAGTTTCACCAGATCACGCTGCATGTCCTCCACCGACTGGTCGAGGATCTTGGAGGGATCCTCCATGCTGCTGATCACCGCATTGGCATTGGCGCGGAACAGGCGGCTCAGGCGTTCAAAGAAACCCATCGTGGAATGAAAGGGGTGGCTAAGACTGGGGCGATGCTGGGAGGCTAACCACAACCGGCAGCAGCCACCAGAACGGCTGGACCAGGATGCCCGCCAATCCCCGCCAATCCGATCCAGCAAGCCGACGCATCGGCAACCTCTCGTTGCTGCTGCCAGCCCCCCGCCCACCGGCCGCAGCCCTCCACCAGTGCCTGGAGAGCCTGGAACGGGAGTGGCAGCGCCAAGGCCATCTGGCGGCCCTGTGGCAGCGCTGGCCCAGTCTCGCCGGGCCCCAGCTGGCCCCCCATTGCCGGCCCCTGCGGCTGCAGGGCTCCAGGCTCACGGTAGGGGCCGCTCCGGGCCCCTGGCTGCAGGCACTCCAGTACAACCGCCACCAACTGCTGGGCGCCCTGCGGGCCGCGGGGTTCCCGGTGCGCGAGCTCCGTGTGGAACAGCACCACGCCAGTCCCCTGGCCCGCCCTGGCATGGAGGAGGAACAGGCCACATGGGCCAGGCATCCCAGCCGGGCAGATGTGCATGGCATGGGGATCTGCCCCCGTTGCACCAGCCCGGCCCCCGCAGGCGAAATGGCCCGCTGGGGCCACTGCAGCTTCTGCCGCCGCCAGGAGCTGGGCGCTGAGGGTCCAGCCCAGGGGGCCCCGTGACCCCTAGAGGTCAGTAGCGCTCGGGACGGGGCTCGCGCCAGTTCGGCTGCCAGCCCTGCAGCCGCAGGGCCGCGGCCCGTTGCTCCAGCCGACGCCTGTCGAGCCGCCAGAGCCGGTAGATGGACGCCTGGTCGAGCCGTTCGGGCTCCAGGCCCTGCCAGTGGGGCTGGGCGGCGGTCTCGGCATCGATCACCAGGAGCAGGTTCCCGCGGCCATCGGCAGGGCTGGGGATCTGCCCCGGGCGACTCTCGCCAGCCAGGCGGTCGCTGAGGTTCACGAGCCCCTGGGGCCCGGCCTCCTCGTACACCACCACCCGGCGACCGTAAAAATGCAACGAGGGCTTGAGCATGCCCACCATGGCCAGGTGGGGTGTGCCAGGGCGGTTGTGCAGGCGCTGGGCCGTGGCAGCCAGCTGACGCACTGGCGCAGCCCGCAGACGGTCGCCCAGCTGGGCCAGCGGCAACAACACCAGCAGCACGAAACCCACGAGGGGCAGCTGGAGAGCCACCAGGGCGGCGGGATTGCCGCGCCGCCAGCCGCCCACCAGGCCAGCCAGGGCCGCCAGCGCAAAGCAGAACGCTGCCACAGGCAAGCGACCAGTGGCCAACAGCTCCTGGGGCAGGCTGGGCATCTCGGGGGTGACGATCGCCGGCACCCAGCGCGGGGCCAGGGCCAGCCCGCCGGCAAGCAGGGCAGCCAGGAGCAACATCAGTCGCCAGGCCAACCAGGCGCCCCGCTGGGCTGCCAGGGCAATCAGCAGGCCCGCCGCCGGGGTGGCCGGCAGCCAGTAGCTGGGCAGCTTGGTGGCCGCCAGCGTGAAGAACAGCAGCACGGCCAGCAGCCAGCAGGCAGCGAAGCGCTGCAGCGACAAGGGCGGGGGCGGGGGTTGGCCCCGCAAGGCCCGCGCCAGGCCGAGCAGCAGGAGCGGCGTGGCCGGCAGGCTGGCCAACACCAGCATCAGGCCGAAGAACCACCAGGGCGCCTGGTGGTTGTTCACCACGCTGCCAAAGCGCTGCAGGTTGTGATAGCCGAAGAAGCTGTTCCAGAAGGGCTCCCCCTCCCGCGCCAGGGCCAGGGCGTACCAGGGCCCCGCCACCAGCAGGGTGACCAGCCCACCGCGCAGGGGCCGCAGGCTGCGGACCAACCCGGCCAGATCCCGCTGCAGCCAGCCGAAGCCCAGCAGGGTGAGACCCACCAGCACCACGGCCACCGGGCCCTTGGTGAGCACGGCCAGACCCAACAGCAGCCAGCCGGCCCACCAGCGACGACCGCCCGAGGCATAGCTGTTCCAGCACAGCAGCAGGCTGATCGCCAGGCAGCCGCTGAACAGGGCATCGCTCACGGCGATCCGCCCCCAGATGAGCACCAGGGGGGAGAGGGCAAAGGCCAGGGCGGCGCTGAGGGCGGTGAGACCGGGACGGCGGCGGGCCTGGGGCCAGCGCAGCAGGGTGTGTACCAGGGTCTGCATCACAGCCACCGTGGCGAGGGCGGAAGGCAGGCGGGCAGCCCAGGTGCCCAGAGGGTCCCAGCCAGGCTGACCGGGCAGGCCGTAGAGCAGCCCCATGGCCCAGTACACCAGCGGCGGTTTGTCGTAGCGGGGCAGACCGTTCACCCAGGGAATCAGCCAGTTGCCCGACTCGGCCATCGCCCGGGCCGATGCCGCGAACAACGGCGGCGTCTCATCCACCAGGCCCGTGCTGCCCAGCTGCCAAACAAACAGCAGCAAGCCCAGCCCCAGGCTCACCAACGCCACGCGCCTGCCAGCCGCCCTGGGCGGGGAAGGGATGGCGGACGTCACAGACGACTTAGCTGACAACGGATCGGCCCCGGGCCCGAGCTGGGAACCCTATCCACGCTGGATCCAGTTCTTGCACACCGCCTCCAGCCACGCCTCCAGACGTTCGGCGAAGGCCTGGCAGGAAAAGTGCTGCTCCACCCATTGGCGGCAGCTGCGCCGCGGCACCCGCTGCGCCCGCTGCACGGCCGCCAGCAGGCCATCGAGGTCGTCCGCGGGGGCCAGGGCCCCATTGATGCCCTCCCGCACCAGTTCCGCCGGGCCGCCGCGGGCATAGGCCGCCACCGGCACACCGCAGGCCATCGCCTCCACCACCACGTTGCCGAAGGCCTCATTCCACTTGGGGGTATTCAGCAACACCGCACAGCGCCCCAGCTCGGCCTGGAGCTGGTGGGTGGGCAAAAATCCGCGCCAATCCAACGTGCCCGCCGGCACCGAAGCCTCCACCCGGCGGGCGTAGGCGGGATCCTCCCGCAGGCCCCACACCGCCAGGGGCAGCCCCAGCCGGGCCGCCACCTGGGCCGCATCCTCCAGCCCCTTTTCAGGGGCCACCCGGCCGGCCCAGCCCAGCAGGGCCTCGGGCTGCTCGCCCAGCTGGTAACGCTCGAGGTCAAAGCCGTTGCCCACCAACCGGGGCGACCCCACCAGCTGGAAATCGGCGGCCTGGGCTGCGGTGTGGAAGGCCAGATGGAGGGGATGACTGCGAGCGATCTCCGCGATCACCCCATCCATCGCCTCGGCCACCGAACCCATGCTCACCAGATGGGCCACGGGCGTGACGGTGTGGGGGGTCATCCAGAGGGGAAGCCAGTCGTAGCCGAGATTGAGGATCACATCGAAGCGCTGCTGCTCTGCCAGTGCCCGGCGCCAGAGACTCCCCAGCAGGGGCTGGGGGGGAATCTGCACAGCGGCCTGGCGAGCCTGGTGCTGCCAGCTGGGCTGGTCCTGGCCTGCCGCCTGCCAGAGCTCGGCAGTCGCACAGGCAGGCGGCAAGCGCGAGCCCTCCGGTGCCAGCACGGTGAGGGCATGGCCCCGATCCAGCAGGCCGGTCACCAGGGAGGTGGCCGTGAGTTCCACGCCCCCGCCCCGGCCACTGCCGAGGCGTCCCACAGGCGTGCTCACCACAAGAATCCGCATCAGGGGGCCTCCGCGGCAGCCCCTGGGATCTTCGCCGGTGCACCTTGCCAGAGCTGGGCTCGCCGGTTGATCAGCAGCACCGAAACCAGCGCCAGGGCGGTACCCAGCCACTGCAACGGCCGCAACTGCTCCCCCAACCACAGCACGCCACAGCCCAGGGCGAACACCGGGGTGAGGAAGGTGAGGGCGGTGAAGCCAGTGAGATCCCCGCTGCTGGCGAACCAGAAGAACAGGCCGTAGGCCAGGGCACTGCCGAACAGGGTGGAGTAGGCCATCAGACCCCACTCAGTGGCGCCCCAGGCCGGTAGCCAGGCCGCCCCGTGCCGCACCGGCAGGGCCGCCAGCAGGGCCAGGGGCAAGCCACCGATCAGCATGTGCCAGCCGGTGATCGCCAGTGGATCACTGTGGCGACTGGCGTATCGGCAGAGCACGGTGCCCACGGCCATGGCGGCGGCGGCGGCCAGCATCCACAGCTCCCCATGGCTCCAGGCCCGCACCCCGACGGCCAGGGGCCCCTCGAGCCACCAGTGCTGCAACAGGGCAGACGGCAGACCCAGACAGCTGATTCCCAGAAGGCCGAGCATCAGCCCCAGCCAACCCACCGGGTTGATCGCCTCACCGAACAGGGTGCGGGCCAGCAGGGCCACCAGCAGGGGCTGGGAATCGATCAGCACCGAACCCAGGCCAGCTCCCGTCTGTTCCAGTCCCCTGGCCAGCAGGCCCTGGAACAGGCTGCCATCCACCAGGGCGAAGGCGAGCAGCCAGGGCCAGTCGCGCCGGTCGACCCCCAGGGGCCGACCCAGCCCCTGGGCCGCCAGCACCAGCACCAGGCCAGCGGGCAACAGGCGCAGGCAGGCGACCTGAAGAGGGGTTCCGCCCGACAGCAACGGCTTCATTGCCGCCATCGCCGTGCCCCAGAGGGCGAAGGGCAGGAGCAGAAGCAATGGACGCAGGAGGGACCAGCGCGGGGCCTGGAGCATGGAGGCCGGGGCCGGATCACTGCTTCTTTTTAAGATCCAGCCATCTCAACCGCTGCCGCATGGTCTGGCCCTGGCGCCGCAAGTCCCGTCGCACCCTGGCCAGGATTGCGCTGGAGGGTCCGATTGCCGGCGGTACCCGCAAGCGGGTGCTCAAGGCCCTGCGCCAGGTGGAGCAACGGGAGTGCCCGGCCCTGCTGCTGCGCATCGACAGTCCAGGCGGCACCGTGGGCGACAGCCAGGAAATTCACGCCGCCCTGCTGCGCCTGCGCCAGAAGGGCTGCCGGGTGGTGGCCAGCTTTGGCAACATCTCAGCCTCTGGCGGGGTGTATGTGGGGGTGGCCGCTGAAAAGATCGTGGCCAACCCAGGCAGCATCACCGGCTCCATCGGCGTGATCCTGCGGGGCAACAACCTCTCCAAACTGCTGGAGCGGGTTGGCGTGAGCTTCGAGACGGTGAAGAGCGGCCTCTACAAGGACATCCTCTCGCCGGACCGGGCCCTCACCGACGGGGAGCGCGAGCTGCTGCAGAGCCTGATCGATTCCAGCTACAGCCAGTTCGTGACAGCCGTGGCCGAGGGGCGGGGGCTGGCGGAGGACCGGGTGCGCAGCTTTGCCGATGGCCGGGTGTTCAGCGGCGCCCAGGCCCTGGAGCTGGGGCTGGTGGATGAACTTGGCGACGAAGAGAGGGCTCGGGAGTTGGCCGCGAGCCTGGCTGGCCTCGATCCCCAGAAAACCAGGCCCACCGAGTTCGGGGCGGCCCCACGTCGCTTCGGCGGCCTGCTGCCAGGACGCTCGGTCCTGGGGGCTCTCTGGCAGGCCCTCAGCCTGGAACTGGCCTGGGCGGGCCAGCCTCTCTGGCTCTGGCGGCCATGAGCGAAGGCCTACAACTGAGGGCCCTGCGTGGGGCCACCACGGCCGAGGCCAACACCGCCGAAGCCATTGCCGATGCGGTGGCCGAACTGGTGGATGCCCTGGTGACCCGCAACGGGCTGCAGGGGGAACGGGTGGTTTCGGTGACCTTTTCGGTGACCGCCGATCTGGATGCCATGTTCCCGGCGGCGATCGCCCGGCGCCGCAATGGCTGGGA
Organism: Prochlorococcaceae cyanobacterium; assembly: GCA_044374745.1. Taxonomy (GTDB): domain Bacteria; phylum Cyanobacteriota; class Cyanobacteriia; order PCC-6307; family Cyanobiaceae; genus NIES-981. The sequence continues at coordinate 120,991 of JBILNZ010000002.1, forward strand.
GCATGTGGCCCTGCTCGACTGCCAGCAGATGGCCGTCGCCGGCGATCTGCCTCGCTGCATCCGCCTGCTGGCCCACGCTTGGCTGGAGGGGGAGCGCCAGCCGTGCCACGCCTATCTGCGCGAGGCCATCAGGCTGCGACCGGATCGCGCCAGCTAGCGGGCCGGCCACTGATCTCACCAGCCCCGCGCACGGACTGCTGAGAATCGAGGGATGAGACACCTTCGCCGCATGGCAATCCCCCCGATGGCGTGGCTGGGCAAGCCCCTGGCTGGACTGGCTGCCGCAGCCGGCCTGGGGGCCGCAGGCCTGATCGGCCTGGGCGCCCTCGGCCAAGGTCCGCTTGGGCAACCGGCCGCGGCCCAAGGCACCCCTGGGCTGCTGGAGTTTCGCTGGGAGAACAGCAGCGATTACCGGAAGCTCTACTTCTACGTCACCAACACCCAGAGGCTGCGGCGTTCGGAGTATTACCTGATGCTCCGCCCGCGGGACCGCAAGACCGCCATCCTCAAGCTGAGCGTCACCATTCCCGCCTCCTTTGACGCCACGATCGAACCGAAGCGGGTTCGGCTCTGCCGGATGAGCGAGGGAGGCATGCTGGCCCGCACCCGCTGTGTGGAGGAGATTCCGGCCACGATCGAACTGGCGGAGAACGGTCGGGCCCTGGAGATTTTCCCCGACACAGCCATCCCGGACACGGGCACCATCGGCGTGCACATGCGCCTGTTCAATCCCTTCAACGCCGGGATGTACCAGTTCAACGCCCTGGCCCAGGCCCCAGGGGATGTGCCCATCTCCGGCTATCTGGGCAGCTGGCTGATCCAGATCGAACCACCCAACAACTGAGGTCCCCCTGCCTGATAAGTTGGCAGTTCAGTCCATTCCTGATGAGCAGAGGGGAGCGAGCGTCCGGCCATGACCAAGCGCACACTTGAAGGAACCAGCCGTAAGCGCAAGCGGGTCTCCGGTTTTCGCGTCCGCATGCGCACCCACACCGGACGCCGGGTGATCCGTGCACGCCGCCGCCGGGGCCGCGCCCGCCTGGCTGTCTGAGCCACACCCCATGGCCCTGCCCCAGCGGCACCGACTCAAGGGCCAACGCGTCTTCGACCGCCTCTACCGAAGGGGCCGTGCCAGCCACGGCCCTTTTTTGATGCTGCGCTGGCTGCCCGCCGAGTCTGACCTTCTCCCCCCCGAGCAGCGCCTGCACGCCCCCAGCCCCTGGCGCTGCGGGGTCGTGGTGAGCAGCAAAGTGCACAAGCGGGCCGTGCAGCGCAACCGCCTGCGGCGGCTGCTGCACGGCCACCTGGCCCAGCTGCCGATCGGCCGTCCGGAGGGCCCCGTGTGGCTGCTCTTGAGCTGCAAGCCGGGCAGCAGCGAGCGCGATCCCTCCAGCCTGCTGGGAGAATGCGATCACCTTCTGCAGCGTGCAGGTCTGAGTTGATGAACAACCCCTCCCCCCCATCCGCCGGCGCAGCGATTCAGGAAGCCGTGTTCTACGAAGGGGGACCTGCCAAGGGGGACCTGCTGCTCAACCTGCTGTTCGGCCTCACCCTGATCGGCATTCCCTTCGCCGTTGGCGCCATCGTGCGGGCCCTTTGGCTGCGGTTCCGCATCACCAGTCGACGCATCGAGGTGAATGGGGGCTGGCTGGGGCGGGACCGCACCCAAGTGGTGTACAGCCAGATTCGAGAGGTGCGCAGCGTGCCCCGTGGCTTCGGCGCCTGGGGGGACATGGTGCTGGTGCTCAACGACGGCGCCAAGCTGGAGATGCGCTCGGTGCCCCGCTTCCGGGAACTCGAGGCCTTCATCGAGCAGCGCCGCCAGGCCGGTCAACCGGCCAAGCCCAAGGGGATGGCCGCCTGAATCATCCCCCACACCCTTGCCCCCGCTCAGGCACACTGAGCCACGCTGACCCCTTCACCCCAGCACCCCCTGCGCCGTGATCGGCTACATCTCCGACAACCTGCTGATTCCGATCCTCGACTTCTTCTACGGATTGGTGCCCAGTTATGGCCTGGCGATCGTCGCCCTCACGGTGGTGATTCGGCTGGCCCTGTTCCCGCTCAGCGCCGGCTCGATCCGCAATGCCCGCCGCATGCGCATCGCCCAGCCGGTGATGCAGCAGCGCCAGGCCGAGATCCGCAGCAAGCACGCCAACAACCCCCAAAAACAGCAGGAGGAGCTGGGCAAGCTGATGCAGGAGTTCGGCAGCCCGCTGGCGGGTTGTCTGCCCCTGCTGGTGCAGATGCCGATCCTGTTTGCCCTGTTCGCCACCCTGCGCGGTTCACCGTTCGCCGACGTGCCCTACACCTTCAATGTGAAGGTGCTGCCGGCCGAGCAGATCGCCACGGTGGAACCCAAACCCTTCAACAGCCCCAGCCACTCGATCTTCCTGAGCAGCAGCAACCATGTGCCGGTGATCGGCACCCTGGAGAAGGGCACCAAGCTCGGCGTGGGGGACACCACCACGGTGAACCTGCACACCAAGGAGGGCACCAGCTTCACCAGCGTGCTGGCTGGGGCTGAAAACGGCAGTCGTTTCGCGCCCAGCTGGAGCGTCACCAAGGGTGAGGGCGTGGTGAGCGTGGATCAGAACGGCACCATCACAGCCCTGGCTGCGGGCGACGCCACGGTGGAGGCCAAGGTGCCCGGCCTGGCCGCCCGCACAGGCTTCCTGTTCATCCAGGCCCTCGGCCAGGTGGGCTTCATGGGTGATGGCGGCATCAACTGGGATATCGCATTCCTGGTGGCTGCCTTCGGCGCCAGCCTGTTCATCTCCCAGATCCTCTCGGGCATGGGCATGCCCGCCAACCCACAGCAGGCCACGGCCAACAAGATCACCCCCGTGATGATCACGGCGATGTTCCTGTTCTTCCCCCTGCCGGCCGGCGTTCTGCTCTACATGGTGGTGGCCAATATCTTCCAGGCCCTGCAAACCTTCCTGCTCAGCCGGGAGGCCCTGCCGGACAACCTCCAGAAGATCCTCGACCAGCAGATGGCCCAGCAGGCCGTGACCGTGAGTGCCACCGCCAGCGGCGACCGCCTGCCCTTTGAGCCCAAGGGTAAGAAGTGAACCCTCTGCGGCCGGTGGCCATCCAGGAGCTCAACGGCCTGGCTGGGGGCCGTCGCTGGGAGATTGATCAGCCGCTGCCTGATCTGGCGAGTCTCACCCCCGTGCGGGGCCATGTCCAGGCCGTGCATCGCGGCAATGTGCTTGAAGTCGATGGCCAGGCGTCCACGATCGTGACCCTCTGCTGCGACCGCTGCCTGCAGCACTTCAACCATCCCCTCAGCTTCCAGTCCCACGAGCTGCTCTGGCTCGGCGAGGAGGCTCGCCAGCAGGGGCTGGAAACCAGCCTGATCGAGGGGGGGGAAGCGGTGCTCGATCTCGACCCCGACGCCCTCAGCGAGAGTCTCGATCCCCAGGGCAGCTTCGATCCCGGGCATTGGACCTTCGAACAGCTGAGTCTGCAGTTGCCGGCCGTCAACCGCTGCGGCCCCGACTGCCCGGGACCGGCCAGCTGGGGCAGCTCCGCCAGCGGCATCGATCCCCGCTGGGCCGCCCTGCAGGCCCTGCGGCGCGAGGATTCCGAGGCCCCATGAGCGCCGCCGGCAGCTGGACCGACCAACTCGATCTGCTGATCCGCTCGCGCACGCCGATCCTCTGGATCCGCAGCCTGGAGGAGGAGCGGGTTGAACGCCTGCTGGAACAGGCCGCCCAACGGCTGGGCAACCGCCCCCTGCTGCGCTGGGATTTTGTGGACGGCCTGCGCGGTGTCCCCAACCGCGAAGGGGAGGCGGCCCGCAACCCGATGGCGGCCCTGGCCGCCCTCGATCCCCTGCCGGCCGAGCAGGAGGCGATCCTGCTGCTGCGCGACTTCCACCGCTACTGCGAGGACGCAGGCGTCTGCCGACGCCTGCGCAATCTGGCCGGCGTGCTGCGCCGGAGTGCCCGCACCCTGGTGATCACCGCTCCCAACTGGCAGTTACCCCCCGAGCTGGACGACAGCATCACCGTGCTGGAACTGCCCCTGCCCGACGCCCAGGAGATCGGCGAGCTGCTCAGTTCGATCGCCCAGGCCTGCGGTGAGCCCCTGGAACCAGGGGTGCTGGACCAGCTGAGCGCCGCCTGCCATGGACTCAGCGCCCAGCGGGTGCGCCAGCTGGCCGCCCGGGCCCTGGCCCGCCGCGGCCGGCTGAGCGCGGACGACCTGGCCGAGGTGCTGGAGGAGAAGCGCCAGGCCATCGCCAAGACCGAACTGCTGGAGTACTGCCCCACCGAGGCCACTCCCGCGGATATCGGCGGTCTGGATGCCCTCAAGCACTGGCTCGAACAACGGCGCCTGGCCTTCAGCGAGGAAGCCCGGCGTTATGGGCTGCCCCTTCCCAGGGGTGTGCTGCTGGTGGGGCCCCAGGGCACAGGCAAATCGCTCACGGCCAAGGCGATCGCCCACAGCTGGGGCATGCCCTTGCTGCGCCTGGATGTGGGCCGTCTGTTCGCCGGTCTGGTGGGGGCCTCCGAAGCCCGCACCCGCGAAATGATTCAGCGGGCCGAAGCAATGGCCCCCTGTGTGCTCTGGATCGACGAGATCGACAAGGGCTTCGGCGGAGATTCCCGCAGTGACGGCGGCACCAGCCAGAGGGTGCTGGGCACGGTGCTCACCTGGATGGCAGAGAAAACCAGCGCCGTGTTCGTGGTGGCTACGGCCAACGCCGTGGAGCGCCTGCCAGGAGAGCTGCTGCGCAAGGGCCGCTTCGATGAAATCTTCCTGCTCGACCTGCCCAGCCCCGACGAGCGCCGCGCCATCCTCGACCTGCAGCTTCGCCGCCGCCGGCCGGAACACCAAATCCCCTTGGATGTGCTGGTGGATCGCACCGGTGGCTTCTCCGGCGCCGAGCTGGAGCAGACCGTGATCGAGGCCATGCACTTGGCCTTCGCCGAGGCCCGCGACTTCTGCGAGGCCGATTTGGTGGCCGCCGCCAGCCAGGTGGTGCCCCTCTCGCGCACGGCCCGGGAGCAGCTGGAGCAGCTGCAGGCCTGGGCCCAGGGCGGCCGAGCCAGGCCGGCCTCGAGATTGCGGGGTATGACGAACTCCGACACGGCGTAACAAAGCCAGCGGCCTGGTGATGGCGCCCCAGCCCACCACCCCTACGGTCCTGTGCATCCGCAGCCCCAGCCGTGACCCCCAGCCCCACCCCCCGCGATCACGGTGATCTGGTGAATCAACTGGCGGTGGCCTGCATCGGTGCCGGTGTGGTCACCAGTTTGGCCGTGGCCCAGGGCCAAAATCCGCTCACCGCCCTGGGGATCACGCTGTTCTCAGCGGTTGCCGCCGTGATGGCCGGCCAACTTTTCTAAGGCCTACAGCCCAGCTTCTGTAAGGCCTACAACAGGGCGAGACAGTTGAGCTTTCCGCCCTTTCCAGCCCGACTAACCTCAGTAAATGATTGGGCCGAAGGGCCCCGTTGAATTCCACCAATGGCAAGGTTCCAAGCAACCGGACAATCCCTGGGCGCCTTGGCGGCGACCCTGCTGCTCACCAGCACCAGCACCCTGCCGGCCCTGGCCGCCTTGCCCCGGATGCAGACCGGGCAAGCCAGCGCAACACTCGCCAGCGAAGGGGCCCCCTTGCTGGCCGAAAGCAACAACGACGACAAAAAGAACAAAAAGAAGCAAAAACAAGATCAGCCAAGCAACAAATCTCAGAAAAATAGCCAGCAACAACAGTCCCAGCCCACCAAAAACACCACCCAACAGCACCAGTCCCAGCCCGGCAAGAAAAGCCAGCAGCAGCATTCCCAACCCACGAAAAATACTCAAAAGCAAAACTCCCAGCCCAACACGAAGCAGCACAGCAGCACTTCCAAAGACAAAGAACAAAACAAGAACAAGATCTCCGATAAGCAACGGGAAAAAATCTATGAGGAAGGGCGCCATGACGGCTTGAAAAAGGGTCGAGAGAAGGGCTACGACAAAGGTTTCGATGACGGCAAGCAGAAGGGCAAGGACAAGGGTTACGACAAGGGCTACGACAAAGGTTTCGATGACGGCAAGCAGAAGGGCAAGGACAAGGCCTATCGCAATGCCAAGCGCCAGGAATGGAAATCCTGGGACAGCAAACAGTGGAAGTACTACAACACCTCGCGTCGCAACATCTGGGTCCGCCCGGTTTCCTACAACCGCCCATGGGGTGGCTATCCCATGTGGGCCCAAAGTCCCAATTGGGGTTACAACCGTCCCTGGGGAGGGGGGTGGTACAACTCGGGCTACTCCAACTGGAGCTGGTGGGGTGGCCAGGCCCTGGGCTGGGGGATCAATGCCCTCACCACGGCATTGATTGTGAACAACGCGGTGAACAACGCCATCCGCGACCGCCAGACCACAGTGGTGGTGCCCAACAGCTCGATGAAGCTGTACTACGGATCGGTGGAAGCCAGGGACCGCACGGAAGTCACCTTCGTGGCAGCCAATGGCAATTACACCTATGAGATGGAGGCCGACTGCGAGGACGGGCTGCTCAATGGCGAGGTGCCCACATCCCTGTCCGAGGCTGAGCTGGTGAACGCGGCCTGTCAGGTGGCCTTCGGGTCGATCTAAGCGGCGGTACCTGCAAGCCCCACCGGGGGGCAATCGCAAGTGGAGGGTGGGAACGCCTGACGTTGGGCCAACCCTCCTCCCGGCTCGGCCAACGCCAGCCCCCATCCGAGGATTGGGCCCCCGAGGATTGTTAGCCAGATGCCTGGTCGTGATCAGCAGCTGCGGGCGATGATGCCTGCCCTCCGCAACAAGACCTACTTCAACTACGGCGGTCAGGGCCCCCTGCCGGATCCCTCCCTCCAGGCCATCGTGGGCTGCTGGGCAACCATCCAGGAGTTGGGGCCGTTCACGGCGGCGGTTTGGCCAGAGGTGAACGCCACCACCTCTCGGCTGCGCGAGCACCTTGGCCACTGGCTGGGGGTTGCCCCCGCACGCCTCGCTTTCACGGAGAACGTCACGTCCGGATGTGTACTGCCCCTTTGGGGCCTGCCCTGGCAGCAGGGCTTCGCCCTGCTGCTCAGTGACTGTGAGCATCCCGGCGTGGTGGCGGCCTGCCAGGAACTGGCACGGCGCCATGGGCTGCAGGTGCGGCAGTTCCAGGTGAGCGACCTGCGCGGCAACCCCGACCACACGGAAACGCTGCTGCTGGAGCGGCTGGAGCAGGCCCTGGAACCCCAGACCAAGCTGGTGGTGCTCTCCCATCTGCTGTGGAACACCGGTCAGCTGCTGCCGATCGAGCGGGTGGGGGAGAGGCTCAGGGCGCATCCCAACCAACCCTGGCTTCTCGTGGATGGGGCCCAGAGCCTGGGATCAGTGCCCGTGGTGGCCGCCGCCAGGGCCGCCGATATCTATGCCTGCACCGGCCACAAGTGGTGCTGCGGCCCGGAGGGGCTGGGGGTCGTGGCGTTGTCGGAACGGCTCCTGGCCGAAGCCCAGCCGACGGTGATCGGCTGGCGCAGCCTGGTGTCTGAGCAGGTCAACCGCGCCCAGATGGCCCCCGGAGCCTCCCCCTTCCACAGCGATGGGCGCCGCTTTGAGGTGGCCACCTCCTGCATCCCCCTGTTCGCCGGGCTGGACTGCTCCCTGCAGCTGCTGGACGCGCAGGGATCGGCGGACCAGCGCCTGGAGCGCATCCGCGGCACCGCCACCCAGCTCTGGCTGGCCCTCCAGGAGGTGCCTGGCGTGGAGCTGCTGCTCAAGGAGCCACCCCCCGCGGGCCTGGTGAGCTTCACCATCGCAGACTCCGCTGGTCAGTGCATCCAGCCCGATGCGGTGGTGTCCGCCCTCGGGGAGCAGGCCATCTGGCTGCGCTCGCTCCCCGAGCCTGCCTGCCTGCGCGCCTGTACCCACCTCCCCACCACCCCAGCCGACCTGGAGCAGTTGCTGCAGGCCCTGCGGGAACTGCAACGCGGTTGAACATCAAAAACCCGGGGAGCGGACTCCCCGGGCACCACGACCCAACCCTTAAGGATCAGATCGATCCGATCACCACTCAGATCGGCTCCGAGGGGATCACGCCCTTCACCGCAGGCTCGTGGGTGAGCAGGTTGCGATACACCCAGCCAGCCAGCAGGGCACCGGCGATCGGGGCAACCCAGAACAGCCAGAGCTGACCCATGGCTTCGGCACCGGCCCACACGGCCACACCGGTGCTGCGGGCGGGGTTCACCGAGGTGTTGGTGATGGGGATGCTGATCAGGTGGATCAGGGTGAGGGCCAGACCGATGGGCACGCCGGCAAAGCCGGTGGGGGCCAGACGGTCGGTGGCGCCCATGATCACGATCAGGAAGAAGAAAGTGAGTACCACCTCGATCAGCAGGGCTGAAAAGAATCCATAGCCCCCGGGCGAGTGGGCCAGAAAACCATTGGTAGCCAGGGCATTGCTACCGGTGAGGGTGAAGCCTTCGCGGCCACTGGCCACCAAGTAGATGAAGCCGCCGGCAATGATGGCGCCGAGCACCTGGGCCACCACGTAGGAGAGCAGCTGGGAACCCGGGAAGCGGCCCCCGGCCCAGAGGCCGAAGCTCACGGCAGGGTTGATGTGACAGCCGGAGATATGGCCGATGGCGTAGGCCATCGTGAGCACGGTGAGACCGAAGGCAAGCGAGACGCCAAGGAAACCGAGGCCGAAGGGGTTCGCCGCTGCGTCGTTGTAGGGGAAGGCAGCGGCGAGCACGGCACTGCCGCAACCGCCCAGCACCAGCCAGAAGGTGCCGAACAATTCAGCGAGAAATTTTTTCGCGAGGGAGGGACTGGACGCCATGGGCGATCGACAGGGACGCCGAAAGTGTGCCAGCCAGCGCCGAGGTTTGGCCACCCCGAACCAGCCAATGCCGCAGGATTACACAATTAACGCCACTCGAGCTCCTGAGAATTGGGGGGTTCAGATCAGAGATCTGGTCGCTTCCAGCCCAGGAGATGCCAGTGGCCAGCCCATTCCCGGGGTCAGGGCAGGCAATGGGGAAGCAAACAAGCAGATTCCTGGTTTTGTGTTGTCATTCGCACAGATCTGTATACGGTAAACCCGTGGGTGGACCGTCCCGACCCGGGAGATGGCCCCGATGAGCAGAACCGGCAACAGCCCTCAAAGCAATGCAGGATTCATCCCTCGCAACCCACGCCTATCCCCTATCCCCGTGATCATGAATCCGGTCACTTCTCATGCTCTGCGGCGGCCCCTGCTGGCCGCCGCCACCGGCGTGGTGCTGCTGGCCGCAGGCGGCATCGCCCAGGCCAGCGCCCCTGCCGACATGCTCCAGAAAGCGGAGACCGCCTGCCTTGACAAGGCCACCAGCGCGGGCTTGCGAGCTGATCAGTCGAGCGTGGTCTCCCGCCGGGCCATCGACGCCGACCACGTCGAAATCGTGCTCGACCTCAGCAAGGACGGCGTCAACAAAGCCCGGCTCACCTGCCCCTACAGCGCCAGCAAGGGCGTGATTGGCCTGGGTGAGGCCCTGAAAGAAGGCGCGGATCGCACCGACTTCGGCCAGGACTTCTCACGCTCGATGGCCACGGCCGCCAGTGAAACCCAGGCCGTGAACCGCTCGCACGCCTGGTGGCTGCTCCTGCCGATCGGCCTGGCCGGCCTGAGCTGGGCTGCCCTGCGGGGCAAGGCAGAGGAATAACTCAGCCACCGCGACGCCGAGCCGCCGATCGGTGGCCGCACACGGTCAAACCGAGATCCACGAACTGGCGGCTCAGCATTCTCTGGTGCGCCGCCAACGGCTGGCTGGAGTTGGATGGTGGCGGCTGGGTGCGGGAAAACCACCTGCGCATCCCCAATGGCACCACGGTGGGCTCTCTCCACCTGGGCTGAGGCTCACCCAGCCCAGGTGATCGAGGTGAGCCCTGCCCCTCAGGCGACAGTCCGGTGGCGCAGGGCCTTTTCAGCTTCCTCGCGGTCGTCGAAGTGCACCTTGGTGGTGCCCAGGATCTGATAATCCTCGTGCCCCTTGCCGGCGATCAGCACCAGGTCGTCGGGGCCTGCCTCGGCGATCGCCGAGGCGATGGCTGCAGCCCGATCGGCCTGCACCTGGAGGGCGGTGCCGGCCGGAATCCCAGCGAGCACATCGTCGAGAATCCGCTGGGGGTCCTCGGTGCGGGGGTTGTCGGAGGTCACCACCACCGCGTCCGCCAAGCGGGCGGCGATGGCCCCCATCTGGGGCCGCTTGCTGCGGTCGCGGTCGCCGCCGCAGCCAAACACACAGATCAGGCGACCACTGGTGAAGGGACGACAGGCCTGCAGGGCGTTGTCCAGACCATCCGGGGTGTGGGCGTAGTCCACCAGCACCGCCGGGAGGTCGCCGGTGGCCCCAGCCCAGACCCGCTCCATCCGCCCCGGCACGCCGCGGAAGTCGGCCAGTCCTGCCAGCACCAGCTCCAGGGGCAGGTCCTGCTGCAGCAGGACCCCCACAGCCTGCAGGAGATTCATCAGATTGAAGCGGCCCACCAGGGGCGAGCGGAAGTCGCCCTTGCCTGTCGGGCTGTGCAGGGTGCCACTCACGCCGTGCTGGTCGATCGTCAGGCCGTCGAAGAACAGCTCGGCGGAGGGATCCTCCAGGGAACTGCGCCAGCAGCGCTCGCCCAGGCGCTGCACCAGCCGCGCCCCCCAGGGGTCATCGCCGTTCACGACCGCCCGGGCCCCATCCGCCGCCAGCAGCGGCTCAGTGAACAGCAGGGCCTTGGCCTCGAAGTACGCCTCCATGGAGGGGTGATAGTCGAGGTGGTCCTGGGTGAGATTGGTGAACACCGCACCGGCGAAGCGGCAGCCGGCCACCCGCTGCTGATCCAGAGCGTGGGAGCTCACCTCCATGGCAGCGATCTGGGCTCCGGCCTCGGCCGCCTGGGCCAGCTGGCCCTGCAGCAGGTCGGCGAAGGCAGTGGTGTGCTGGGCTGTGACGCTGTGGCCCGGCCAGCGGTTCACCAGCGTGCCGAACAGGGCTGTGGGCCGGCTGGCATGGTCGGCGAGATGTTCGATCAGATGGGTGGTGGTGGTCTTGCCGTTGGTGCCCGTCACCCCGATCAGGGCCATCCGCTGACTGGGCTGACCCCAGTAGGCTGCGGCCAGAAGCCCGGCCCAGCGAGCCACCGGATCGGGCACCACCACCACCGGATCGTCGGCCCCCGGTGGCTCTGCCGCTGCGGCCTCGGCGCCGATCAGGGCGGCCACCGCGCCGGCCTGCAAGGCCTGACGCCAGAAGCGACCACCATCGGCCTGGGTGCCGGGCAAGCCCACGAACACACTGCCTGGCCCCAGGCGGCGGGAATCACAGCTCACCAGACGCACATCCGGATTGGCCAGGCCCGGCGGCACCTGCAGACCCACCTCGCTTAGAAGGGCATGGAGCAGGCAAGTCATCGCGAAGTGCTGCGGATGCGAACCGTTCTAAGTGGGATCCAAGCCAGCACCGCTGACCGGCAACCAAAGCGTGGAGTGGGCCATGGTCACACCAGCCGCGCTCAGTGCATCCGCACGCCCTGCTGATCCAGCCAGCGCTGCAGCGCCTCCCCCTCCAGTCGGGGCGGCACCCGCGGCAGCAGGAGTTCTGCGTCGCGGAGGTGGTGGGCGAGCACCGGCACCTCCAGGCCGAAGCGACGCTGCAGGGCCGGATCACTGTCCACGTCGATCAGCCGCAGCTGCGGCGGTGGCTGCAGGGCCAGCAGCTTTTCGGCCAGGCCCTCGCACAGGCAACAGCCCTGGCGGGTGTAAAGCACCAGATCAGCCATCACTCGGGCACCGGATCGCAACCACAGGGGGTAAGAGGGTGGCAACGCAGCAGCCGCCTGAGGGTGAGCCAGCCCCCCCGCCAGGCGCCGTGGCGCTGCAGCGCCTCCAGCCCGTAGGCGCTGCAGCTGGGAATGAAGCGGCAACGGGGCCCCAGCAAGGGGGAGATCCAGCGGCGATAGGCCACGATCAGGCCCAGCAGCAGGCAGGCCACTGCCCGGCTGGCTGGCCCGCCGGGCGGAACGGAACGCCCCGCAGCCTGCGGGGTGGGGAAACCAAGGGCCTCGGGGCCAACGGATAGGATCGAACGTTGGCGCTGCACTGCGGGCCAGCTGGATCGATGTCCAGCATGGCCCATCCGGCGGCGTCCCTGTCCTTCGAACGTTCAGCATGTCTCGCTACCGCGGCCCTCGTCTGAGGATCACGCGGCGCTTGGGAGACCTCCCCGGTCTCACCCGGAAGGCCGCAAAGCGGTCCTATCCCCCCGGTCAGCACGGCCAAGCCCGGCGCAAGCGCTCCGAATACGCCATTCGTCTGGAAGAGAAGCAGAAGCTTCGCTTCAACTACGGCATCTCCGAGCGCCAGCTCGTGCGCTACGTGAAGAAAGCGCGCGCCCAGGAGGGTTCCACCGGAACCAACCTGCTCAAGCTGCTCGAGAACCGTCTCGACAACATGTGTTTCCGCCTCGGCTTCGGGCCCACCGTGCCCGGCGCCCGCCAGCTGGTGAACCACGGCCACGTCACCGTGAACGGCCGGGTGGTGGACATCCCCAGCTACCAGTGCAAAGCCGGCGACGTGATCGCCATCCGCGAGCGCAAGCAGAGCAAGAAGCTGGCCGAAGGCAACCTGGAGTTCCCCGGCCTGGCCAACATTCCACCCCACCTGGAGTTCGACAAGGCCAAGCTCTCCGCCAAGGTGATCGGCAAGTGCGAGCGCGAGTGGGTCGCCCTCGAGATCAACGAACTGCTGGTGGTGGAGTTCTACTCCCGCAAGGTGTGAGCTGAACCCTGCCGGTTCCGCTTCCATGGCCTGTCACCCTCTCCGGTGGCAGGCTTTTTTGATTGGTTCTGGTGTCCGTGTTCAGGTACTGGGGCGAGCCACCGGGCCCAGACCGATCTCGCTGAGCAGTCCGCCGACGATCCGGCCGAGGGCCCTCCGTCCCAGCCCCTTGAAGGACACTTCGCCGCCCAGCAAGCGCACGGCCAGGGCGGTGGCCCGAGGTTGGCAGATGGCGTAGCGGAAACTGAGCCGGGGCAGCCCATAGAACACCCGGGCCAGCCGGCGGGCGGCCTCAAAGTCGTCGGCGAGCAGGTCGTGGACGCGCGCCGTGTGGGTCTGGGGGCGCCCCTCCAACACGGCCTCGGCAGCCAGACGGCCACTGCGGATGGCATGGAACAGCCCATCCCCGAACAGGGGATTGATCAACCCGGCCGCATCGCCCACCAACAGCACCCGGCCATCCGGCGAGTGCAGGGGCTCGGGGCCGTCCCAGAACGGCAGGGGATGGGCATAGCCGCGCAGGCCTGCCAGCCGCTGGGGAGCAACCCCCAGTGCGGTGGCGGTGGCGTCGATGGCGGCGCGGATGCGCTGGCGGGCCATGGGATCTCGGCGCACATCCCGGTGCCGGCCATGGAACAGCCCCGCCCCGATGTTGAGATGGTCGGCCTTGGGGAACAGCCAGGCATACCCGCGCCGCAGCACCCCGTAGTCGAGGTGCAGCAGGTCGGGGCGCAACAGCGGGTCGGCTGGGTCCCAGCGATGGGGCACCTCCAGCTCCATGGCCAGGGCAACCCGCGGATCACGCCGCAGCCCCACACTGGCGGCCACCCCCCCGGCAGCACCGTCGGCGCCGATCAGGTGGCGCGCCTGCAGGCGCAGCAGGCGCCCTTCACCCTGGCCAGCGGCAGCACGCAGCGTGGCCGTCACCCCATGCGCCCCCCGTTCCAGCCCCTGGAAGGCATGGCCCTCCAGCACCCGGGCACCAGCCGCTGCCGCCGCCTTCGCCAGGGCCTCATCAAAACGGGGGCGTTGCACCATCCACAGACCGCGCGACTGCTCCACAGGAGTGCCCGGCAGGTCGACGGCGGCCTCCACGGCCCGCTGGAACTGCCAGCTGTGACGCATCCTGCGCACCCGGGTATCCACCACCGCCTCGGGCACCAGATCGCGCAGTTCCCGCTGCACCGGCAGGGGCATGCCCCCACCGCAGGGCTTGTGGCGGGGGAAGGTGCGCTTCTCCACCAGCACCACCCGCAGGCCGCCCCGGGCCGCGATGGCGGCCGCCATGGCCCCGGCGGGGCCGGCACCCACCACCAACAGATCCACGGGATCCGGGCCCAGCTCAGCCATGGATCAGGGTTTCCAAAGCCGCGCAGACATCCGGCTGGCGCATCAGGGATTCGCCCACCAACACGGCATCGGCACCGGCGGCCTGAACCCTGTCGAGATCTTCTCTATTGAACAGGCCCGACTCGCTCACCAGCAGGCACCCCCTGGCACGGATCTGTTCGCCGTAGCAGGCGGTGAGCTGCTCGGTCGTGGCCAGATCGGTGTGGAACGTGGCCAGATTGCGGTTGTTGATGCCGATCAGCTCCACCCCATCGAGGGCCAGCACCCGCTCGAGTTCGCTGGCGTCGTGCACTTCCACCAGGGCCGTGAGACCCAGGCTGCGAGCCACCTTGAGCAGATAGCCCAGATCCTGATCAGTGAGGATGGCAGCGATCAGCAGCGCCGCATCGGCGCCGGCAGCGCGGGCCTGATACAGCTGATAGGGACTGAGAATGAAGTCCTTGCAGAGCAGCGGCAGGTCCACCACCTGGCGCACCTGCACCAGCACCTCAAAACCGCCCTGGAAAAACTGCCTGTCGGTGAGCACCGACAGGCAGCTGGCGCCGCCGGCCGCATAACCACGGGCAATGGCCTCGGGATCGAAATCGTCGCGGATCACCCCCTTGCTGGGGCTGGCTTTCTTGACCTCGGCGATCACCGCAGGCTTGCGACAGCTGGCCCGAAGGGCAGCGATGAAGTCGCGGGTGTGGGGCAGATCGGCCACCTGCTGCTGCAGGTTCTGCAGGCTCAGCCGCTCCCTGGATGCCGCCACCTCGCGGTCCTTCTCCCAGACGATTTTCTCCAGGATGTGCCGGGGCTCTGCCTGCTCGTGGGGAATGGCGTACTCCAGATGCGCCACTTTCACGGATGGATTGGGTGGCCGACGGCGAATCTCCAACGGGCTGGCGACAACAAACATTGAGGCAATCGTAGGTGCCGCCTCCCGGCGGGCCGCCAAAGGTCCCAGCGAGCTGCGAAAATGCTTTTACAAAAACGCTGCCGTCCAGCACAGCCATGCAACTCATGGGTCGTCCCCGCGTCGTTCTGCACAGCGCAGCGAGCCTGCAGCTGAGCGAGCGGCTCCCTGGGACGAGCGCCTGTGTCTTCGGTCCGATCCTCAACCTGAGGGCCCCGGGACTATGCCCACCATGCCGCCCTGATCAGATTCAGCTGCACTGGCAGGAACGGGGGGATGGCTCGCCCAGCGATCTGAACTTCGAGCCACCAGGGTGGGAGGAAGCGATCCCCTCCACCCACTGGAGTCTGGTGCTGCCCCTCGAACAATTGCTGCTGGCCGCCGATCGCCTGGGTGTGGTCCATGACCTGGCCGTGGATGCTGGCTGCCGGCTGCATCACACCAGCGGCGCCCGCTTGGCCGCCGCGATCGGGAAGCTCCGCGAGCTAGCCGATCAGGGGCTCAGCCACGACTGGCTGGTCCAGGAAGCGCCGCTCCTCGACCTGCTCGTGGATGCCCTCATGGATGCGCCCGTCCAGGCAAGGCCCCGCCATGACCGGGGATGGCAGCACGTGATTGAAAGCCTGCGCACCATGAACCGTGGCCTGGACAGGGACATCAGCCTGGCCGACCTCTCCGAGGAGACCGGGGTTACACCCCGCGCCCTGCAGATGGCTTTTCGGCGCCATCTGAATAAACGCCCCCTGCAGAGCCTCCGGGAACTGCGGCTGGCCCGGCTGCGCCATCTGCTGCTGCAGGGCGGCCGTCGTCCAGGCATGGCTGAAGCCCTGCGCCAGTGCGGGCTGCCTGGCAACGGCACCACGGCCCGGCACTTCCAGGAGCGCTTCGCGGAGAAGCCTTCCCAGACCCGCAGCTGAACGAACCGCAGCCCAGAAACTCCTGATCAGCTCTTCCAGCCAACAGCTGAGGTGCCGGTGAGGATCGATCAGGAACTGAGCTCCTTCGAGGCGCGGATCCATTCGCGCAGCTGCTCCGCCGCCACGTCCCTGCCACCCAGACCGAAAGCCACGGCAGCAGCAACTGCGACGGACCCGAGAAGCAGGCCGAACGCAAGATTGACGATGCTGGGCGCTACGCCGATCTGCTGCAGAGCCATTGCTCCGGTGAAGATCACGATGGCCACCCGGCTGGTGCGCGCCAGCACCAACGCCTGGCTTCCGCCCGAACTGCGCACCAAATGAAAGGCCAGGTTGGAGAGGTAGAGGCCCGCCGCAAACACCACCAGACCAGCCAAAATCTGGCCGAACAGCTTGAGCAGCCCTTGCATCACTTCCGTGAGAGCCGGTAGTGCCAGCACATTGGCGGCCGCTACCGAAGCGAAGAGAAGGATGCCCACCATGGTGACCACGCCGCATACGTCAGAGGGTGATCGCTGGGCTGTGCCCATTCCGGCCCCGGGTGCACCGCTCAGATCGGGCATGCCGAGCCAGCGGAAGATTCCATCGAAACCGATCCCGGCAAGCAGTCGAGCAACCAGTTGACCGGTGAACCGGCCAAACACGAAACCGGCCACCAGGATCAGGGCTGCTGTGAAGATCTGCGGCAACGCCGTGAGAATGCGGTCCAGCATGGCCGTGGCAGGACCGGAGACCGCAGGAATGGCCAACGCATCGAGAGCGGCCGTGGCCGTGGGGATCAGGATCAGAACAAACACCAGCGTGCCCACCAGCCAGGAGAGCGACTGAGCCCCCCGTTCAGGATCGAGACCGAACTCAGCCCCCACCCGATCAATGCCGCTGGCGGCCAGCAGGTTGGCCACGATCGTGCGCACGATACGGGCAAGAAACCAGCCCACTGCAGCGATCGCACCGGCCTTGAACAGCCTTGGCAAGGCTGACAGGAACGTATCAAACAGATTCACCACAGGGGTGATCTGGGCGCCCAGATTCAGGGCGTTCAGCACAAGGGGCAGAAAAAACAGCAGCACCAGCCAGAACACCACATCCCCCAAAGCCCCGCTCACCTCCAGAGCCGATGGGGCACCCTGCTCAGCCTGCCCCGCGAACAGGCGCTGATCCAGGTTGAACGTCTGCGTGGCGCGGAGCAGGGCAGTGCGTGACAGGACGGCTACCACCCAGCCGACCGCAGCCAGCAGCAGCGCAGCACCAAGCTTGGGAAGAAAGGCGAAAATCTGATTAAGAAACTGATTCAGTGGTTCTGAAACGGTGGTGAGATTGAGCACATTCAGTGCCGCCACAACCGCCAGCACCATCACCACCCAGAACACCACCGCCGCGAGCAGCCGGTCGAGACGAATACCACCTGCGGGGAGGGCACCACTGGGAACCGCAGTGGTGAGCCGGGAGTCGAGCGAAAAGCGGCGTAGCAGCGTGCGCACCAGGCGCGCCAGCACACCGCCCACGATCCAACCGATGAGCAGAATCGCCAGGGCGCCGATCAGATGGGCCACAAGGGGCATGACCTCCGGTGGCAATCCAGGCAGAGCCTGGAGCAGCAAAGGCTCAGGCATGAGCAAGGAATCACAGTGCCACCTAAAACTGTGGAGGGTTGCGCAGATTGTCAACACCAACACGGTCGGTTGGCTCGGAGAGATCAATTCGTTTGCGCCCAGGAACACCCGTTGCCTTGATCAAACACCGCTCCATTGCTAAGCGGTGCCAGGACATGAACCGCTTCCGCCGTCTCGGGCTGCCGAAGCCAGCGCCCTTTTCAGCCCTTGGTTATTGCCGAAAAGGCGCTAACAATCAGCAGAAAGACTGAGGAGCAAGAAAGCGCCCAGCGGATCGAGCCAGCTGCATGGGCCTGGTCGGCATCAGCCAACTTGAGGATTCACCCCATCACACACATGTGTGAAGTTCTGCGATCGATCCATGCCCGATACCCAGGCCCCTGCCTTCGCCAGTCCAGTTATCCCTTGCTAAGTGGCAACAGCCATCGCTGCCTGCTTGTAGGCCACTTCCACCACCTCGCTGAGGGTGGGATGGGTGTGTACCTCATTGGCCAGCTGCTTGACGCTCTGGCGGCGGGCCACGGCGTTGGCAATCTCCTGGATCAGGTCGGCCGCATGCAGGCCGTAGATGTGGGCACCGAGCACTTCGCCGGTGGCCTTGTTGAACAGCAGCTTCATCAGCCCATCGCCCTCCAGTTCCGCCAGGGCCTTGGAGTTGGCCTTGAAGTAGCTGCGCACGGCGCCCAGCTCGAAGCCCTCCTGCGCCGCCAGGGCCTTGGCATCAGCCTCGCTCAAGCCCACCGAGCTGATCTCCGGGTGGGTGAAGGTGGCGGCCGGAATCGAGCGGTAGTCGATGCGGCGGGCGTGGCCGAGGATGTTGTCGATGGCCACCGTGCCCTGGGCGGCGGCGGTGTGGGCCAGCATCATCTTGCCGGTCACATCGCCCACGGCCCACAGGTGCGGCACGGGCTCGCCGCCCACCAGCACGCGCATGTGGTCGTCCACGGGGATGAAGCCCCGCTCGGTCTCCACGCCCACAGCCGCCAGGTTGAGCTCGGCGCTGCTCGGCACCCGGCCGGTGGCCACCAGCACCGCATCCACCTCCAGGGTCTCCACCAGCTCCTTGGTCTGCATGTCGGCCAGCTCGATCGTCACCGGGCAGCCGGGGGTGACCTTGCGGGCCAGCAGGCCGGCACGGGCATCGATGTCGCGGCCGTCGATCAGGTTGCGGGCGGCGATCTTGGCGATGTCGGGATCGAAGGTGGGCATCACCCGATCGAGGGCCTCGATCATGGTCACCTCACAACCCAGGGCGGTGTACACATCGGCGAATTCCAGGCCGATGTAGCCGCTGCCGATGATCGCCAGCCAGCGGGGCAGCCACTCCAGGCTCACCGCCTCGTCGCTGGTGAAGACGGTGCGGCCGTCGGTCTCGATGCCGCGCGGCACGAACGGCTCCGAGCCGGTGGCGATGATCACGTCGCGGGCGGAATAGGTGCGCTCCACACCGCCGCCGCTCTCGCGCACGGTCACCTGCTGGTGGCCGGCCAGGCGCCCCTTGCCCCGCAGGATCGTGGCGCCGGCCCGCTCCAGCGTCTTGGTGAGATTGGCGCGGATCGTGGCCACCAGCTGGTTGGCGTGGTCGGCGATCTTCTGGCGCTCGAAGCGCACCGGCGCGGCGTGGATGCCGAAGCCGGCCAGGTGCTCGGCGTCAGCCAGCTCCCGCACCCGCCCGCTGGCGGCCAGCAGGGCCTTGGAGGGCACGCAACCGCGGTTCACGCAGGTGCCGCCCATGTCGCGCGATTCCACGATCGCCACGCTGAGCCCGTGCTCGGCGGCGTGCTTGGCCGCGTCGAAGCCGCCGTAGCCGGCCCCGATCACGATCACATCGAAATCAAAACCCGAGGAAGGGGCTTCGCTCACCGGGGCCATTGTTCAGCTGGCGGGCATTCTCTCCTGTCGCTCAGGGATTGCCAGTGCCGGCGCCCTGCTGCTGGCGTTGCCGCTCCAGCAGCAGGGGTGCCGCGGCCACCGCCACATTGAGCGACTCCACCGCTTGGCGATGGGGCACCGTGACCAGTCCGCTGGCCAAGGCCTGCAACTCCGGAGCCAGCCCAGCCCCTTCACTGCCCAGCAACAGAGCCGTGGGCAAGGTCCAATCGAGCTGCCAGTAGGGCTGCCCCCCCTGCTCGGGCGGCACCGAGGCAAGCAGTTGCACCCCATGCCCCTGGCGCAGCTGAAGCAGGCGCTCAGCCAGCTGAGCGCGGCTGCAGCGCCAGAGGGGCAGGGCCAGGGCTGCGCCGGCAGAAGCACGCAACACCTTGGGCTGAAACGGATCCGCCCCATCGGCCAGCCACAGGGCCCGGACCCCGGCAGCCAGGGCTGTGCGCATCAGGGTGCCCAGGTTGCCCGGGTCCTGGATGGTGTCCAGCACCAACCAGAAGCCCTGGTCTGGTGATCCATCCAGCAGCTGCTGATCCGGCAGTGGGGAAGCCGTCGGGGGTTCCAGGGTGGCCACCACACCGTCAGGGTGCTGGGTGGTGACGACCGCCTGCAGCACGTCCTGTGACACCCGCTGCAGCTGGCAGCCGGAGGGCAACATCGCCACCAGGGATGGATGGGCTTGCAACCAGGCCTCTGTGGCCAACAGTTGGCGGGGCTCCAGCTGCAGGCGGATCACCTCCTGGAGCAGATGGGTGCCCTCCAACAACAACAATCCCTGTTCCCGACGGCCGCGGCCGTCGTGCAACTGGCGCAGCTGCCGCACCACTGGGTTGCGACGGCTGCTGATCAGAGCTGCCGGGTCAGAAATGGTCGTGACGCCACACCTTGGTGGACTCGTCAAGCACAACCTGCTTGGCCTCGAAGTTGAGTCCCCGCACAGCAGCCACCTCGCCCTTGATCCCTTCAGCCCGCAAGTTCTCGATCAGCTTGCTGATTACCGCGTCTTCCACCGTGGTCTGATCAAGACCATCGGGGGTGAGACTCTCAAGAAACTTGCCGATTTTGGAAGCAACCAGTTCGGAAGCGTTCGAGATCTTTAAAAGAATCATGAATTTTGATGCGGATGGGGAGACTTGAACTCCCACGACATTGCTGCCACTAGTACCTGAAACTAGCGCGTCTACCAATTCCGCCACATCCGCGTGGCCGTCACCGCAGTGACCCCAGAACCATACGACACGGTGGACCCGCCGCCCTGAACCCGCCCCTGGCATCGATTGGGCCCGCCAGTAGCGCCGGATCCAATCGATGCCAGGGGCGGGCCTCGCTGCAGCGAGGTGTCAGCCAGTTCTGACAGCGGCCTTCTAGACGATTGAAGGATTTGTTGTCATCATTCGTGAGCATTTTGAGGAATAGCCCTACGTGACTCTTTCCGCTGTTCCCGCTTCCGCCTCCGCTGTCGGCCCCAACTCCACAGCGATCAGCATGGAAGCGGTCGCAGCGGCTCAGGCAGTTGCGCAGATCGGCCACGAGCCGGCCCGCCCCCACCTGCTGGTGAGCGGAGGCAGGAAACTCAGTGGGGAGCTTCGGGTCAGCGGTGCCAAAAACTCAGCCCTGGTGCTGATGGCAGCCTGCCTGCTCACCCGCGACCAGATCAGGCTCAGCAACGTGCCCCCGCTCACCGACATCGTTGGCATGGGCGAAATGCTGGAGAGCCTGGGCGGCAAGGTTCGCCGTTCCGGCGACACCCTAGAACTCGACAGTTCCGCCATCAACTGCTCCACCGCTCCCTACGAGCTGGTGAACAGCCTGCGGGCCAGCTTCTTCTGCATTGGCCCCCTGCTGGCCCGCATGGGCATGGCCAAGGTGCCCTTGCCGGGCGGCTGCCAGATCGGAACCCGGCCGGTTGTGGAGCACGTGAAAGGGCTCAAAGCGCTCGGAGCCCAGGTCACGATTGAGCATGGCGTCGTCACGGCAGTGGTGCCTGGCTCCAGCCGGCGTCTCACCGGTGCCCGCATCCAACTCGACTGCCCCAGCGTCGGTGCGACCGAAACGCTGATGATGGCCGCAGCCCTGGCCGACGGCGAGACGGTGATTGAGAACGCCGCCCAGGAGCCCGA
The DNA here is from genome assembly GCA_044374745.1 of Prochlorococcaceae cyanobacterium. Taxonomy (GTDB): domain Bacteria; phylum Cyanobacteriota; class Cyanobacteriia; order PCC-6307; family Cyanobiaceae; genus NIES-981. Next base: position 142,532 of record JBILNZ010000002.1, read on the forward strand.
GGTGGTGGACCTGGCCGACCTGCTGCGGGCCATGGGTGCCCGCATCCGGGGCGCCGGCACCTCGAGCATCACCATCGCCGGTGTTGAACGACTCCACGGTGCTGACTACAGCGTGATTCCCGATCGGATCGAGGCGGGCACCTTCCTGCTGGCCGCTGCGATCACCCGCTCCGCGCTACGGGTGGCACCCGTGATTCCCGAGCACCTCAGCGCGGTGCTCACCAAGCTGGAAGAGGCCGGTTGCCGCATTCAGCGCGACGGCGACGGGCTCACCCTGGAAGCCCGGCAGATTCGGGCTGTGGATCTACGCACCCAACCCTTCCCGGGCTTCCCCACCGACCTCCAGGCGCCTTTCATGAGCCTGCTGGCCACGGCGCAAGGCACCAGCATGGTGTGCGAGAAGATTTTTGAAAACCGCCTGCAGCACGTGGCAGAGCTGCAGCGCATGGGAGCTTCCATCCGCACCGATGGCAATACAGCCTTCGTGGATGGGGTCGCTCGCCTCAGCGCAGCCCCTGTGAAGGGCACCGACCTGCGTGCATCGGCCGCCATGGTGCTGGCCGGCCTAGCCGCAGAAGGGGATAGCGAGGTCTATGGGCTGGAGTTCCTCGACCGGGGCTACGCCGGCATCGAGCACAAGCTCAACGGCGTGGGAGCGAGCATCCAGCGCATCGATCCCGCCAGCTCCGTTCAGGACATCGCCGCCTAAGCTCCAGGAATCGGGAGCGTGCCGGAATTGGTAGACGGACTCGACTCAAAATCGAGCGCCTTCGGGCATGTGGGTTCGAGTCCCACCGCTCCCATCCCATCAGCACCAGATCCGGAAAACCCGGTGATGGACACCTATGCCCGCTTCCCTGTGGAGCTGGTGAAAGGCCGAGGCGTCTGGGTATGGGACCGCAATGGCCGTCGTTACCTCGACTGTGTCGCTGGCATTGCCGTGTGCACCCTGGGTCACAGCGACCCTCGCCTGCGCAAGGCCCTCAACCGCCAGCTGGGCCGACTCCAGCATGTGTCCAATCTGTACCGGATCCCGGAACAACAGAACCTGGCCGAAGCAATCACAGCTCGCAGCTGCTTCGACCGGGTGTTCTTCTGCAACTCCGGAGCCGAGGCCAATGAGGCCGCGATCAAGCTGGCCCGCAAGCACGGCCAGCTTGATCGCGGCATCGGCCCGGAGCGGGGTCCGCTGATCCTCACGGCCGAGGCCAGCTTCCACGGCCGCACCCTGGCTGCCGTGACCGCCACCGGCCAGCCCAAGTACCACCAGGGCTTCGAGCCAATGGTGCAGGGCTTCCGCTATTTCCCTTACAACGACACGGCCCGATTTGAAGCCCTGCTGGCGGAGTGCGAGGCCAACGGCCCCCGGGTGGCGGCCGTGCTGCTCGAGCCCCTGCAGGGTGAAGGGGGAGTGCATCCCGGCGAGCTGGCCTTTTTCCAGCGGGTGCGCGAGCTCTGTGATCAACACGGCATCCTGCTGATCTTCGACGAAGTGCAGATCGGCGTGGGGCGCAGCGGCGAGCTGTGGGGCTACCAGAAGCTGGGCGTGGAGCCGGACGCCTTCACCCTGGCCAAGGGGCTCGGCGGTGGGATTCCGATCGGCGCACTGGCCGTGAAGCGCCACTGCGACGTCTTCCGCCCCGGTGACCACGCCAGCACCTTCGGCGGCAATCCCTTCGCCTGCCGAGCCGGCCTCACCGTGCTGGCCGAACTGGACCGCCGCGACCTGCTCACCCGGGTGCGGCGCGTGGGTGCCGTGCTCGAACAGGAACTGGGCGCCCTGGTGCAGCGCCACCCCCAGCTGCTGGCCGGCAGCCGCGGCTGGGGCCTCCTGCAGGGGCTGGTGCTGCGGGCCGAGGCCCCGGCTGCCCCGGCGGTGGTGAAGGCCGCCCTGGAGCAGGGGTTGCTGGTGGTACCGGCGGGCGCGAGCGTGGTGCGTTTCGTGCCGCCACTCACGATCAAATCCCGCCAGATCCGCCAGGCCGTGCAACGGCTGGAGCGGGCCCTGCTCAGCCTGGTCTGAGCGCTCCAGCCGCCCGAGCATGGCCCTGCCGCAGCTGGATTCCTTCGCCGACCTGATCGAACCCTTGACTCTCCGGGGCGTAGATCTGGGCCTGGAGCGTCTCAAGGCTGCCCTGGCCGACCTGGGCCATCCTGAGCGGCGCTTCGCCGCGGTGCAGGTGGCCGGCACCAACGGCAAGGGCTCGATCTGCACCCTGGTGCACCGCAGCCTGCTGGCGGCGGGACTGCGCGCCGGGCTCTACACCTCCCCCCACCTGGTGAGCTGGACCGAGCGCATCCAACTGGGGGCCGAGCCGATCGAGGCAACCAGCCTGCGCCGCCATCTGCTCAGCGCCCGAGCTGCGGCTGAACGCCATGGCCTCACCCCGTTTGAACTGGTCACCGCCGCTGCCTTTCTGGCCTTCGCTGAGGCCGGATTGCCCCTGGTGGTGTTGGAGGTGGGGCTGGGCGGCCGGCTCGACGCCACCACCTGCCACCCCGACCGAGGCGTGATCGGCTTCGCCACGGTGGGCCTCGACCACCGCGAGTTTCTCGGCCCCGACCTGGCCAGCATCGCCAGCGAGAAGGCCGGCGTGCTCCAGCCCGGGGCCGTGGCGGTGAGCGCCCCCCAGGCTCCTGAGGCAGCCGTGGTGCTCGAGCGCCAGGCCAAGGCCATTGGAGCCGAGCTGCGTTGGCGCCCACCCCTGGCCCAGGCCGCCGACGGGAGCCTGGAGATCCATGGGGAGCTCTGCCCCTGCGGCCTGGCGGGCAGCGTACAGGCGGCCAACGGAGCCGTAGCCCTGGGCATGCTCGAAGCCCTGGCCGAACAGGGCTGGCCGGTGGATGCCGCGGCGATGCGCCAGGGCATCGCCGCGGCCCGCTGGCCGGGCCGGCTGCAGCAGCTGCACTGGCGGGGCGTGCCCCTGCTGCTGGACGGCGCCCACAACCCGCCGGCGGCTACCGCCCTGCGCACCGAGCTCGATCTCCATCCTCTCCGCCATGGCCTCCAGGCCGGTCCGCGCCACTGGATGCTGGGGATGCTGGCCAACAAGCAGGGGCCGGAGCTGGTAGCCCAGCTGCTCGCCCCCACCGACCGGGCCTGGATCGTGCCGGTACCGGGCCATGCCAGCTGGGAGCGGGAGGATCTGGCGGCTGCCCTGCCCCACCTGGCGAGCCAGCTGGAGGCGGCACCGGATCTGGAGACGGCGCTGCAGCGGGCCCAGGCCAGCGCCGCCGGCGATCGGCTGATTGTGGCCGGTTCCCTGTACCTGATCGGCACACTGCTGGCCGCCAGCCACCGCTGACGGATTCGTGGAGGCTCGCCAGAGTGGGGGCGTTCCTGCGGCAGGCCATTGGGCTGGCCGCAGTTTCCTTCCCTGCCATTTCCATGACCCTCGACCTCAGCAAAGACGAGCGCAGCAAACTGATGGGCGCCCCCCTGGCCGCCGCCCTGGCCGTGATGACCGTGGACATGGGGGTGATCTCCAGCGCCCAGGAAGCCCTGGCCCTGGGCCGGGAACTGGCAGGCGCGGCCCAGCGCTATGGCGACAACCCGCTGATCGCCGGGCTGTTCAGCCCCGAAGCCCTCAAGGAGGGCATCCGCCCGGAGAAGCTGCAGATCAACCCCGAGGACGTGCGCGGCGGCCGCGTGCTTGACCGGGCCCTTGAGGAGGTGGATGCCGCCCTGGAGCTGGCGCGCCAGAAGACCGACGAGCCCACCGTGCAGCAGTACTGCCAGCTGATCGTGGACGGCTGCGTGGCCGTGGCGGAAGCAGCCGGGAAGGGCCTGTTCGGCTCCGGGGAGAAGGTGTCGGCCGAGGAGCGGGCCGCCCTCGAGCGCATTCGCACCCACCTCGGCGTGCCCGTCGCGGCAGAGTGAGGCGGTCCCGCCCGGCGCCGCCATCCATGCCCCCAGTTCCCCCGTCCAGGCTGCAGCGGTGGTGCTCCCGGCAGGTGGGGCCCCTGCTGCTGGGGCTGGTGTTCAGCCTGCTGGCCCTGCTGCTGCCGGCAGGCCCGGTGTGGGCGGAGTTCTCGGGCGTGGACTACACCCTCACCAACCAGAACGAGGCGGATTTCAGCGGCCAGGACCTGGCCAACACCTCCTTTGCCGGCGCCTCCGGCCGGCATGCCAACTTCGCGGGGGCCAACCTGCACGGGGCGATCCTCACCCAGGCCGCCTTCCCGGAGGCCAACTTCCGCGGCGCCGACCTCAGCGGCGTGCTGATGGACAAGGTGGACTTCAGCGGCGCCGATTTCAGCGACGCCCTGCTCAGCGGCGTGATCGCTTCCGGCAGCAACTTCAGCGGCGCCACGGTGACCGGCGCCGACTTCAGCGACGCCCTGATCGACCGAGCCGACCAGCGGGCCCTCTGCCGTGAAGCCGAGGGCACCAATCCCGTGACCGGGGTGGACACCCGGCTGAGCCTGGGCTGCTGAGCGTCAGGGCCCAGCCCGCTCCAGCCAGCCCCGCAACTTGCCTGGATTGAGCAGACCGGCCGGGTCGTAGGCCACCTTCGCAGCCACCTGGTCGGCATCGATCACCCCCAGGCCGCCGTCCTCAACGGTGGTGGCATGGGGGTTGAAGATCACGGCGCCGGCATGGCGCAACTGGGCCATCAGCTGCTGCAGCGGAGCCTCCCCCTGCCAGCGCAGCAGCGGCAGGGCGGCCAGGCGCACGGCGCCCGCCTGGCGCACGGCCTCCAGGTGCCAGTGCAGCCCGTCTCCCCACTGGCGGCTGAGCTCCTCCAGCAGCGGCAGCTCCGGCTGGGGCAGCAGCAATTGCAGGTAGGTCCAGCCGGGCACCTGGGCCCGCCAGTGCAGGGTGGTGTGGTTCCAGCTGAGCTCCCGCAGGGGCAGGCCCCGGCTCTGGCCCTGGGGCTCCTGCCACACCAGCGTGCCGCCGCGGGCCGCCAGCCAGGCTGGCAACACCTCCAGGGCATCGGGGGCGGCCAGGAGCAGCAGGCGGTGCTCCCCCCGCCTGGCCGTCGGACAATCCCTGGGCCAGGGGGAACGGGCAGCGATCGGAGCCTCCAGCAGGGTGAGGGAATTCAGCAGCAGCGCCGTTCTGCCCAGGGCCTGGGCGGCCGCCACCGCCTCGCTCCAGCTGGCGAATCCCACCACCAGCTGCTGCCAGGCCACCGCCTCACAGGTGGGCAAGCGCAAGGCGGTGATGATGCCGTTGCAGCCATAGGCGTGGTTGAGGGGCTCGCTGGCGGTGGCATCCAGCCGCAGCAGCCGGGGCTCGGGTTCCACCGTGACCACCTCCAGAGCAAGCAGGTTGCCGGGGTCGCGCAGAAATCCCCAGCGCAGCGAGCCGATGCCGCCGGAACCGCCGGCGATGAAGCCACCGATGCTGGCGCTGCGGTAGGTGCTGGGCACCAGCCGCAGGGCCCGGCCCTGGGGGGCCAGTTGCTGGTCCACCGCCGCCATCAGGGCGCCGGCCTCCACCTCGATCACGCCGGTTTCAGCCTCAAGAGCGCGCAGCCGGTTCAGCCCGGTGAGCTCAAGCACCACCCCGCCGGCCAGGGGCACGCACTGGCCGTAGTTGCCGGTGCCGGCCCCCCGCAGGGTGAGGGGCACCCCGGCCCGGGCGCAGGCGCCGGCCACCAGCTGAACCTGGGCCACCGTGGTCGCCAGCACCGCCAGCTGGGCCCGCTGGCCGCTGAACAGGGGCACCAGCAGCGGGGAGTAGTCGAAGTAATCGTGCGAGAGCCGCTGCAGCTCGGCGGCCTCGGCCGCGGTGACCAGCCGTAGCTGGTCGTCGCGCTGGCGCAGCTCGGCGGCCAGGGCATCGACCGTGGCCTGGCTGGGCCGCGGCGGCAGGGAGGGCATGGGGCTAGCGGCAGATCAGCCCATGCTGGCCTCCAGCAGGGCCGAGGGGAGCTGGTACTGGGGCGGCGGCAGCCACTGGCCGCCGCGCAGCACGCGCCGCTGGGGTGTACGGGCCAGCAGCTCGCTCCAGCTGCCGGCGGCCAGCACCACCAGATCAGCCGGGCTTCCCTCGCGCACCACTCCGTCCCACTCCAGCCCCAGCAGCCGGGCCGGAGCGGTGGTGAAAGGGGCCAGCCCCTGGCGCTGGGCCGGCCAGAGATGGCTGGTGAGCGGCGCCAGCCGCAGCAGCTCGATCGGATCGAAATCGCCGCCGGGGTACCAGGGGTCCTGCACGTTGTCGCCGCCGAGGGCCACAGTCACGCCGGCTCGCTGCAGGCTGCGGATCGGTGCCTGCACCCGCAACAGCGGCGTGCGCTCAGGCCGCCGGCCCAGCAGCCAGAGGTTGGTGAGCGGCAGGGCCACCACCGCCACCTCCGCATCGGCCAGGTGCTCCGCCAGACGCTCCAGCCGCCGCTCGCCCAGCAGGGCCAGGCTGGCCGCATGGCTGCAGGTGAGCGGCACGGCGCAGCCCAGCTGCCGCTGCACGGCGAGCAACTGCTGCACACCGCGACCAGGCTGACGATCGGCCTCATCCACGTGCAGGTCCACGGCCGTGCCCAGCCGTTCCGCCAGCGCCAGCAGGGCAGCGAGCGCTTCGCGATCACGGCGGCCGTGGCCATAGGGAGGCCCGAGCACACCCCCCAACAGCCCTCCCCGTTCCACAACCCAGCGGGCCAGCTCTTCGCCCTCGGCCGTGGACCAGTGCGCCACGGGCACGAGGGCCACCAGCTGCAGCTCCACCCGCCCGGCCCAGCGCTCGCGCAGATCGAGCAGGGCTTCCCAGCTGGGGCGTCCGCCGGGACCGCCGCTGTCAACGTGGCTGCGCATCGCCCGCAGGCCCTGGCGCCAGGCCCGCTCCAGGGCCATCTCGGCCCGATCCCGCACCATCGCCAGGGTGCGCCCGGCCGCCTCCTTGTGGTTCTGGAGCAGGGCGCCGGCCAGGGTGCCGCTGCGGTTGGGGAAGGCCTCGGCGGTGAAGCACTTGTCGAGGTGGGCATGGGGCTCCACCAGGGGTGTGAGGGCCAGGGGCAGGGGGTCTGCCCCGCCCTCAGCGGTGAGGGGCCTCAGGCTGGTGATCCGCCCCTGCCGGTGTTCCAGCTCCAGGGCCACAAGCCCATCCTGGTCTCCCACCCCCAGGCCCGCCAGCCCTGGATCGAGCAGACAGCGTGGCAACCGCAGGCGCAGCCGCCCCGCCGGTCGTGGGGAACCGGGGGGGGAAGAATCAGGGGCAGGGAGGTCGGTCATCGTCCCAGGATGGGCGTCAGGAACCCTCCTCGTCGAGGCCGGCCCGCACGATCACCAGCTGGCCGGCGGCGGCCACCACCGTGGCGGAAAAGCGCGGCAAACTCCAGCCCAGCAGGGTCGTACCGCCGAGCTCAGTGCGGTAGATGCTCAACAGACCCAGGTTGGTGCGACGGGTGTGGCGGCCCACGTAGGCGCCGATCGGCCCGCGCTGGGCCTGGATCAGACGGGAGCAATCCCGCAGGGCCAGACGCACCAACGTGGGCAGCACCTCGCCCTGGCAAACCTCGACCTCAAGCACATCCACCAGCCGCTCGGCGGCAAAGCTGTCAAAGTCGCCCGGGCTGGGGTTGGTGAGCGCCAGGGCAGCGGCGAACAGCGATGTGACCGCCGCCCCGCGCCACCAGCCAGATCGGAGAGCAGAGGGCAAACGGCAGCTTGGGCGAGATGGATTGGTACATTGGCACCGAATCACGGCGGGCGTCGCCAAGTGGTTAAGGCAGCGGCTTGTGGCGCCGCCATTCGGGGGTTCGAATCCCCTCGCTCGCCCTTTTCCTTCTGTTTCTCCTAGGGAGCTGGCTCCCAAGGGGATTTTTTATGCATACGCAGGGAGCAGGTCGGCGTTGGCATCACTGCCGAGCAACCCGCAACCGCAGCTGCGCTCGAACGCCTCAAGGGGCCTCGGCTGGTCGCGTGCGGCTTCCCCCGACCAAAGCTCGGGCAGGGGCTCGAACTGGCCCCTGAGGTGAGTTGGGACGCGCTGGGGAGCGACAGGCAACTGCTCCTGCGATCTCCAGTTTTTGGAGTCCAGAGCGCGGTTATCTGTCACGAGGTTGTTGCGACCATCATCCCGCACAAACTTGTCATATCCTCCGATGCCAAAATCCTCATCAAACTTCAACAAGTAGCCCCGGTTCGAGCCAATCCGGCGATTACCACTCACGATATTGTCATCCGCAAAATCCCGGTTGTCGATGCTGCTCCCAAATGGAAACCCCTTATCAGCTCCGCAGTAACTGGGCGGGCGCCCACCTTGCCGTGAGCCAAGCCACACCCCATAGCGATATTCGAATTGACGCCCATTTTTTGGATTCTCCTCCCAGTAGCTCTTTAGGGTCTTGAGATTGAAAATATTATCGATAATTCGATTATCTGTTGGCTCCTGGTGGCGCACCACGCCGCGCTCGCCACAGTTTCTATACACATACGCCCCGCCCCATGGAAGCCGCTTGAAGGTGTTGCCCGCAATCAAATTCCCCTTGGCCCCATCAACCGCAATCAGCTCCCGATCCGCCTTGAGACTAAACGTGTTGTTCTGAATCACGTGATTGGCGCTTTCGGCATCCAAATAAATCGCCACACTCTGGCTTCGCCCGGAAATCTTGGAATCCTTGAGCGTGATATTGGTGGCCCCTGGACCAACAATCAGCGGGATTTTTTCATCGGCCTTGATCTTCAGCCCCGCCAGCGTGATCCCTGTGGGCGCGGCTGCCTGCATGCGTTCGGTGTGGCCAAGACTGAAGGACGACTGCCTGACGGCATCGGAAGCACTGGAACCGGCACCCAGAATGCGGATGGAGCCATTGATCTTCCAGTTCGTGAACGCGAAGTTCTTGGGGCGCCGCCAGCGGCCGTTGCTGAAGTCGGACTGAATCACCAACTGGGTGAGCCGCCCCCCGTTGAACCAGGCACCCTTGCCATCCAGCACCGTGTTGCTGGCCGCTTGCCAGTTGAGGACAACCACCTCCGGTTTCTGGGAGGAGTTGGCTGCTCGGGAGAGTGCTGACTGGGTTGGGGGCGCTTCAGCCTGCAGGGACGTCTGCTTGGCCATGCCGGGAGACCTGTCCTGTCAACGAAACGGCTGGATAAACCATGGCGGGCTGGGAGCTCTCCAGGCCTGGCAGTCCGTCCAGAAACTGCTCTGGTCCTGGCCAGCCCCCATGCCCCAGAGGGAGGGCTCAGGCCAACAGGGCTGCCAGCAGTTGGCTCGCTCCGCCGCGCACCGCATCGGCACAGGGCAGGTCCGTTGCCGCGGCCACCGCGGCTATGGCCTGGGCCGCCGTGTCGGCATCCAGGTGAGCTGTGTTCAGAGCCACCGCCTTGACCCGCGGCCGCAGGCCATCGGGCCGCCCCAGGGCCGCCAGCGCCTCCACCGCCGAGACCAGCTCCGGCAGGGGCGGAATCGGCAGCTCGGGCAGGCCCTTGATGTGGCGCTGGCCCGCACGGTGCACCAGCAGCAGATCCGTGGGCTGGCTGCCCCGGATCAGCGGCAGGGTGGCCGTGGAGCCCGGATGGGCCAGCGACCCCTGGCCTTCCACCAACAGCAGGCCATCGGCGGCCAGCCCCGCGGCCGCCGCCAGCACGGCCGCCTCCACGGCCCCGGCGGCGTAATCCACCCGCACCGCATCGAGGGCCACCCCCTGGCCGCTGATCAGGATGCCGGCCTGCCCCGTGCCCACAAAGCGCGCCGGAATGCCCAGCCGCTCCGCGGCGGCCGCCAGCTCCAGGCAGGCGCTCATCTTGCCCACGGCCATGTCGGAGCCCACCGCCAGCAGGCGCCGACAGGGCAGGGCCGCCGCCCGACCCGCCGCCACCACCAATCCCTCTGGCTCACGGCGCAGGTCCCAGATCCAGGCGGGATCGCGGCGCAAGGGCGCCAGCTCCGGATCCTCGCCGATGCGGCTGTGCAGCCCGCTGGCCACACTCAGCCCCGCCCGCAGGGCCGCCGCCACATCCGCCCGCCCCGGCTCCGGCAAGCGGCCGCCTGAGGGGGCCAGGCCGATCACCGCCACCTCCGGGCCGTAGGCCAGGGCCTCGTCCAGCGAGGCCACCACCGGCACCGTGCGGTCGATGCCCGTCACCTCCCGCAGGTTGCGGCCGGCCTGATCGGGATCCACCACCGCCACCACCGGCCCGCGCCGGTAGCGCAGCAGGGTGAGGCCGGTCTTGCCGGAGAGGTCGGCGAGGCCGCCGTGCTGGAGCAGCACCACGCGGTGCTCCTGGGTCAACATCGGCTCTCCTCCGCAGCGCTGCTCCGGGCGGCCCAGGCCGGCGCCTGCCGCACGCCGATCCCTGCCGCCGGCGGCGGCAGCACCACGTCGCCGCGCCGCTCCAGTCCCACAAACGGGTCGTCGATCAGATTGAGGTGGCTGTCGAGGTCGGGCCAGCGCACCAGCGGCAGCAGCTGGGCGGCGGCACCGTTGAGCAGGGCGCCGTCGGAGTAGCAGCCGAGCATCACCCCCAGGCCGAGGCGCCGCGCCGTGCGGGCCATCAGCAGGGCCTCTCCCAGGCCGCCGCACTTGAGCAGTTTGATGTTTACACCATCTACGTGGGGAGCCAGCCGCAGCAGATCCGCCAGGTCCCAGCAGCTTTCATCGGCCACCAGCGGCAGGGGACAGTGCGGGTGCAGCGCGGCAAAGCCAGCCGTATCGGCTGTGGCGTCGGTCTGAGGCGGCAGGGGCTGCTCCAGCAGCACCACCCCGCTGCGCGCCAGCGGCTCCAGCATCGCTCTGGCTGTCTCTCCATCCCAGCCGCCGTTGGCATCCACCTGCAGCTCGCAGGCGATGCCGGTCTCCTGATGCCGCCGTTGCAGGGCCGCCGCCACTGCCGTCAGCAGGGCGAGGTCGTGGGCGAGGCCAGCGGGGCTGCCCAGCTTGAGCTTGATGCGGGTGGCGGGCAGCTGCAGCCACCAGCGCTCGAGCCGCGCCAGCACCGCCGCGGGCTCCCCCAGCCCGAGGGTGACGCTGGTGGCGACACATGCGCCTGGATCCAGGCTCCAGAGCCTGTGCAGCGGTTGCCCCAGGCGTTGCCCCCACCAGTCATGCAGGGCCAGATCGAGGCCGCAGCGCGCCGGTGGGCTGAGCTCCGCCAGCAGGGGCTGGAGGGCCTGCAGGGGCTCGGGCGCCAGCGCCTCCAGCTGCGGCGCGAGGGCCTCCAGCTCGGCGGCGATCGCGTCGGTGGCGTAGGCGCGATGGCCTGTGTCGAAGCCGCCGGTCTCGCCGCGGCCTGTGAGGCCATCGTGCTCGATTGTCACCAGCAGGTGCTCCACGGCGCTGGTGGTGCCGCGGCTGATGGCCAGCGGCACGGTCTTGGTGAGCGGAAAGCGGCGCAGGTGCAGGCGCATGGAGCGGACCCCTCCGTTCTCAAGCTGGCACGGCGCGGTCCCTCCGTCAGCGCCCGGGTGAGCACCATCCCAGCACTGAGCGCGACGACCTCAAAGGCAGAACCGAGCGCCACGGGTGGGCGGCACACCTGATGGAAGAAGCGGATGGAAAAAGCCGGTGGAAGGCGGCTGGTCGCCATCGGTACCGCGACCCGATTCACAATATCTTCAGAATCCAGCCCCGTGAAAGTTCCCCGAACTCTCGTCAGAGTGACGGCATCACCATCCGGCAGCCCTTCCGCAGCACACCCTCTCTTCATCACCACACCATGAGCAGCAGCGCGATCGGCATCCACCCCGGCACCCTGGATCTGCGGGGATCCCGCTCCCGACACTGGATTGATGGGCAGACGGATGCGCTCACAGGTCTCGCTCCAGCGGCCCTTCCTGCCGTCGACACCTCGGCTCCTGCCCTTTCCGTCGCCCCATCGCCCGCGTCGGATCTTGCCGCCCTCCCGGCCGATGCTGCTGCGGCCCAGCCCACTCCTTCACCGGAGGCCGCCGGGAGCCTCGCCGCCCCGCTCCAGCTCTCCCGCGACCTCCAGCCCTGGTCCCAGGATCGGGTGAACGACCTGATCGCGGCGGGAACCGTCAAGGCCAGCTGGCTGCCTGACATCCAGGCGGTGGTGCCCGAGAAGTTGCTGATCCAGCGGGAACACCAACGCGATCTGCTCCGCTTCAGCAATTCCATCGCCAACACCGGTCTGAACAACTGGCAGGTGCGTCGCGGCGTTCAGCTCACAGAAGAGACGAACCCCGCCTTGATGGCCTATGCCAGAAGCCTGGGGCTGGACACCAGCGAACTGGCCGTGACAGCCCAGGAGCTGCTGCATGAGGACGGTTCCATCGCTGCGGTGATTCCCGATGCGGCTCTCTCTGAGTACCACCCTGAGCACAAGCACTTTCATATCGGCGAAACGGCGGAGTTCAGCATTGAGCGCCTTGATGCCACGGGCGGCTGGGATCCGGTTACAGGGCTCGACGCTGTGAAAACGACCTTCTGTCTGATTGATGTCAACCAGATCCAGCCAGCGGGCGGCGCTGACGCCGATGAATACGAGATCATCAAATCTCCCGCCAATGCCAACGTCTACAACGATTGTTTTGCGGATGTGCAAGGTATCCAGGACGGCTGGATCGACCGCTACAGCCATTCCCTGCAGGGTCAGGAGGTTGACATCACCAGTCTCGCCGCCGGTACCTACCGACTGGTGGTGCAGGTGAATCCCAGTCAGTGGTTCCTGGAAAGCGACTACAGCAACAACCTCTCGACCATCGGATTCGACCTGCATCGCAACAAGCGAGGCCAGGCCACGCTCACCGAACGGCCTGAGTGGACCACCGGCATCTGGTTCGACCAATCTCCCAACGGCATGGGCTGAGGTTCACCGGCGGGCCGGCGCCCGCGATGCACGACACTGAGGGGATGACGGCGACCCTCCCCCAGGCCAGCACCACGGCCAGTCCGGCGCCCCAGGCGGGGCGCGGCAGCTATTGGATCACCACCTTCGGCTGCCAGATGAACAAGGCGGATTCCGAGCGCATGGCCGGGATCCTCGAAGCGATGGGCTACCGCGAGGCCCAGGCCGAGCTGGAGGCCGATCTGGTGCTCTACAACACCTGCACGATCCGCGACAACGCGGAACAGAAGGTGTACAGCTATCTCGGCCGCCAGGCCCAGCGCAAACGCACCACCCCCCACCTCACCCTGGTGGTGGCGGGCTGCGTGGCCCAGCAGGAGGGGGAATCGCTGCTGCGCCGGGTGCCCGAGCTGGATCTGGTGATGGGCCCCCAGCACGCCAACCGCCTCGATGTGCTGCTGGCCCAGGTGGAGCAGGGCCAGCAGGTGGTGGCCACAGGCGAGCACCACATCCTCGAAGACATCACCACCGCCCGCCGCGACAGCACGATCTGCGGCTGGGTGAATGTGATCTACGGCTGCAACGAGCGCTGTACCTACTGCGTGGTGCCTTCGGTGCGCGGCAAGGAGCAATCGCGGCTGCCGGAGGCCATCAAGCTGGAAATGGAGGGCCTGGCCGCCCAGGGGTTCAGGGAGATCACCCTGCTGGGCCAGAACATCGACGCCTACGGCCGCGACCTGCCCGGCATCACTCCCGAAGGCCGCCGCGCCCACACCCTCACCGACCTGCTGCAGTTTGTGCACGACGTGGAGGGGATCGAGCGGATCCGTTTCGCCACCAGCCACCCGCGCTATTTCACCGAGCGGCTGATCGATGCCTGCGCCGATCTGCCCAAGGTGTGCGAGCACTTCCACATCCCCTTCCAGAGCGGCGACGACGCCGTGCTCAAGGCGATGGCCCGCGGCTACACGGTGGATCGCTACCGCCGCATCATCGAGCGCATCCGCGAGCGCATGCCCGATGCCTCGATCAGCGCCGATGTGATCGTGGCCTTCCCCGGCGAAACCGACGCCCAGTACCGCCGCACGCTCGCTCTGATCGAGGAGATCGGCTTCGACCAGGTGAACACCGCCGCCTACTCGCCCCGCCCCAATACCCCCGCCGCCACCTGGCCCGATCAGCTCAGCGAAGCGGTGAAGGTGGCGCGCCTGCGGGAGCTCAATGCCCTCGTGGAGAAGAAAGCGAAAGAGCGCAGCGCCCGCTACGCAGGCCGCGTGGAGCAGATCCTGGTGGAGGGCACCAATCCCAAGGATCCAGCCCAGGTGATGGGCCGCACCCGCACCAACCGGCTCACCTTCTTCCCCGGCCAGCGGCCCGATGGCACGGCCATCCAGCCGGGCGAGCTTGTGAACGTGCGGATCGAGGAGGTGCGCGCCTTCTCCCTGAGCGGCAAACTGGCCTGAGTTTTGCCTGAACCGCCCAACGGCGGTCTTCGAGCGCCCCGATGCCTGAGGTCTCCACCCCCGCCCCCTCCAGCCCTGGCCCCGTGCGCGTGGGCCTGGTGTTCGGCGGGGCTTCCGGGGAGCACCCGGTATCCATCCGCTCGGCTGCCACGGTGCTGCGCGGCCTGCGCAGCGGTGGCAACGCCAGCCGTTATGCCGTGAGCTGTTTCTATATCGACACCGTGGGGCGCTGGTGGGGCTCCGAGCTGGCCGATGCGGTGCTGGCCCAGGGCACACCGGCCAGCCCCGAGCAGCTCGATGCGGCCCTGCTGCAAGCCGGCTTACCCACCCACAGCCGGGGGCTGGGGGCCTTCCCCGCCGGTGCCCTGGACATCCAGGTGTGGTATCCGGTGCTGCATGGCCCCAACGGCGAGGACGGCACGATCCAGGGACTGTTCACCCTGATGCAGGTGCCCTATGTGGGCTCCGGCGTGCTCGGTTCGGCCGTGGGCATGGACAAGCAGGCCATGAAGGCCGCCTTCGCCGCCGCCGGCCTGCCCCAGGTGCCCTACGCCTGTGTGAATGCCGCCGAGCTCAGCGGAGACCCCGGGCCACTGCTGGAGCGGCTGGAGCAACAGCTCGGCTATCCCTGCTTCGTGAAGCCCGCCAACCTGGGCTCCTCGGTGGGGATCAGCAAGGCCCGCAGCCGCGATGAACTGCTGGCCGGTCTCCAGGCCGCCGCCGCCCTCGACCCCCGCATCGTGGTGGAGCAGGGGGTCACGGCCCGCGAGCTGGAGTGTGCGGTGAAGGGGGGCGGCGCTGCGGCGCTGCAGGCCTCGGTGCTGGGCGAGATCTGCTTCGACGCCGACTGGTACGACTACGACACCAAATACAGCGACGGCAAGAGCCATACCGTGATCCCGGCCCAGGTGCCGGAGGCGATCAGCGAGCGGGCACGGGCGATGGCGATCGAGGCCTGCCGGGCCGTGCACGCCCAGGGCCTGGCCCGGGTGGACTTTTTTTACGCCGAGGCCAGCGGCGAGCTCTGGCTCAACGAGATCAACACCCTGCCGGGCTTCACCAGCCAGAGCATGTACCCGATGCTCTGGGCAGCCTCCGGTGTGGATCTTGAGCATCTGGTAGCCGAACTGGTGGAAGGGGCGAGACAATGGCGCTCCCAGAATCCCGAGGGGGGGCCAGCGGCATGACTCAAGGCCTGCTGTGGTTGCCACTGCTGCTGGTGTTTGTGCTGCTCACGGCCCTGGGCTGGCTGGAGCGGCGCCGGCAACGGCTGTTCCGGGAGTGGGCCAAGGGCGCGGAACTGGCCAAGCTCGACGGCTGTGGCGCGGCCCGGCTGGTGGACGGGGTGCTGAGCTGGAGCAGCTTTGAAGCAGGCCAGCTCAAGCCCGAGGGCGAATTCGTGATCAAGCAGCTGGAACTGGTGGAATTGCTGGCCCTCCGCTCCGGCGAGGCACCGCTCACCGAGGAGGCCCAGGGGGCCTGCCGGCTGCGGCTCGTGGGCAATGGCGTGCAGAAGGACCTGCCCTTTGCCGACGCGGAACGGGCCCGCCGCTGGATCGGCGAACTGATGGCCCGCTCCCGCTGTGAACTGTGAGCCAGGCCCGTCCCCTTTCCCCGGGCGCCGAACGGCGCCGGCAACTGCGTCAGCAGCAACGGCGTGAGCGCCTGCGCAACGGCTGGCGGATTCTGGTGCTGCTGGGCATGGCCGGAGGCCTGGGCTACGGCCTGCTGCGGCTGGGCTGGACCCTCCGTGGACCGGAGCAGGTGGAGGTGGTGGGCAGCCGCCAGGTGACCACCGCCGAGGTGATCGAAGCGGCCGGGATCCGCTTCCCCCAGCCCCTGCTCACCCTCGACCCCCGCAGCATTGCAACCGGCCTTGGCGAAGCCCTGCCGGTGAAGGAGGTGCAGGTGAGCCGCCTGATGGCCCCCCCCCGGCTGCGGGTGGTGGTGGTGGATCGGCAACCGGTGGCCAGGGCGGAACGCCGAGGGCCCCAGGGCCCGGAGCAGGGGTATGTCGACAGGCTGGGCAACTGGATGACGGCCAGCCAGGGCCAGGGGCTACGCAACGCCAGCACCGACAAGCTGCTGGTGCAGGGCTGGCAGCCCCGGCACCGCGCGGTGGTGAGCACGGTGCTCAATCAGCCCAACAAGGGCCTGGCCGACGACCTGACCCGGCTGCGCTTCGATCCAGCGGGGAACATCTGGGTGGAGAGCGCCCGCCTCGGGGCGGTGCGACTGGGCCCGGGTGACGGCCAACTGGAACAGCGGCTCAAGGTGTTGGAACACCTGGTTGCCACCCTGCCGGGTCAACTCAGAGGTAAGCGGTTGCAGAGCGTGGATCTCACCGATCCGAATCAGCCGGAACTGGCCCTGTTGCCCGGTAGCACACCCCCCAAACCGATGGGGCAGACACCCTGAGACACCAGGGCTGGTGTGCTCAAACCCGCAAACGTGTGAGAATCGGAAGATAAAAGTGCTCCCGGGCCTACATAATGCACGCGCAGATCAGCGGAGATCGCGCCATGGGCACTGACGGCCCAACTGCCAACGGTGCCTCACCGAACACCCTTCCCATGAGCCAGAGCCCCAGCACCGGCATCGTCCCCAGCCAGTCGGCGCTGATCGAAGTGATCGGCGTTGGTGGCGGCGGCAGCAATGCGGTGAACCGCATGATCGCCTCCGATCTGCAGGGCGTGGGCTACAGAGTGTTGAACACCGACGCCCAGGCCCTGCTGCAGTCGTCGGCCCAGAACCGCACCCAGCTGGGCCAGAAGCTCACCCGCGGCCTGGGAGCGGGCGGCAATCCGGTGATTGGCCAGAAGGCTGCCGAGGAATCCCGCAACGAACTTCAGGAATCCCTGCAGGGCGCCGACCTGGTGTTCATCGCCGCCGGGATGGGTGGCGGCACCGGCACAGGCGCCGCACCGATCCTGGCCGAAGTGGCCAAGGAAGTGGGCGCCCTCACCGTGGGCATCGTGACCAAGCCCTTCGGCTTCGAGGGCCGTAAGCGTCTGCGCCAGGCCGAGGAGGGCATCGCCCGCCTGGCCGAGCACGTGGACACGTTGATCGTGATCCCCAACGACCGGCTGCGGGATGCCATCGCAGGCGCCCCGCTCAACGAGGCCTTCCGCGCCGCCGATGACGTGTTGCGGATGGGCGTGAAGGGCATCACCGACATCATCACCAGGCCCGGTCTGGTGAACGTGGACTTCGCCGATGTGCGCTCGGTGATGGCCGATGCCGGTACGGCCCTGCTCGGCATCGGTGTGGGTTCCGGCCGCAGCCGGGCCACCGAGGCCGCCCAGGCGGCGATGTCCAGCCCGCTGCTGGAATCAGCCCGCATTGATGGAGCGAAGGGTGTGGTGATCAACATCAGCGGCGGCAAGGACATGACCCTGGAGGACATGACCACCGCCTCCGAGGCGATCTACGACGTGGTCGACCCCGACGCCAACATCATCGTGGGCGCGGTGGTAGACGAGCGCCTTGAGGGAGAGATCCACGTCACCGTGATCGCCACGGGGTTCGAGAGTGGTGCTGCGTACCGCCAGGAGCGGCCCACCATGAGCTTCGCCTCCGGCACCGCATTCAATCCGGAACCACCGGCCTCGTCGACCAGGAGCAATGGCGATGACCGTGGCGCCAAGATTCCGCCCTTTCTCCTGAATCGTCAGGCACGCAGCGAAGAGAGCTGATCCCTTTCAACGTGGGCGATCCGGGGCTCTCCCCCTGCTCCAAACGAGGGGCGGAGGTAGGCCGAGTGCCCAATCGCCGCCGCACGGCCCCATTCACCAGCCGGTCCCAGGCGGATTTCTCCTCGGATCTTTCCGGGGTATCCGACGCGCTGGAGCAGCCCCATCAGGGGCGGGCCATCCAGCTCTCAGACCAACTGTGAACCAACAGTTGGACCAACTCTTGGACCAGCCGTCGGAGTTGTGGCAGGTGAAATCGGAGTTGCGGCGATCTTGGCAATCACGGCCATGAATCCCGACGCCCAGGTCCCTGACCTGTGTGAAAGCCGAAGGAGAAGAGGGTGACCCGGAATCCACGCCTGCCTTGAGCATCCCGTGTGGCTGCTCCCTTCCGGTCCTGACCAGATTTAGGCGTCAGGGCCGCGTGGGTCCGAGTCGGCACGATGCTAGCAATGCCCTAACCCTCCCTCTCGCCCCGTGCCGTTGCGCCCCGCTGATCTGGTTCGCCGCAAGCAGGCCGGATTGCCGATCACGGTGCTCACCGCCTGGGACGCCCTCTCCGGTGCCCTGGTGGCCGAGGCCGGTGCGGATGCGGTGCTGGTGGGCGACTCGCTGGCCATGGTTGTGCTGGGCCATCCCACAACCCTGCCGGTAACCCTGGAGGAGATGCTGCATCACTGCCGGGCCACCGCCCGGGGCATGGCCAGCGTCTGCGCCCTGGGCCAGGAACCGCTGCTGATCCTCGACCTGCCCTTCCTCAGCTACCAGTGCGGCAGCGATGACGCCGTGGCCGCAGCAGGCCGGGCGCTCAAGGAGAGTCCGGCCGCTGCCGTGAAACTGGAAGGAGCCGAGCCGGAAACCCTCACGGTGATCGACCGGCTGGTGCGCTGTGGCATCCCGGTGATGGGGCATGTGGGCCTGACCCCCCAGTCGGTGCACCAGCTCGGCTACCGCCGCCAGGGCAACGACGGCGCCAGCCGCCAGCGCCTGGAGCGCGATGCCCTGGCCCTGCAGGCGGCGGGCTGCTTCGCCCTGGTGCTGGAACACGTCCCCGACGAGCTGGCGGCCACGATCACCGCCCAGCTCACCATTCCCGTGATCGGCATCGGCGCCGGCCCGGCCTGCGACGGCCAGGTGCGGGTCACCGCCGACCTGCTCGGCCTCACCCCCCGCCAGCCGCCCTTCAGCCCGCCGCTGCTGCAGACGCGCCAGCTGGCGGTGGAAGCGCTGCGCCGCTGGATCGCCCAGCAGCAGACTGCCGGGTCTCCCACCAGTCCAGGAGCTGAGCCAGCACCCCATTGCTGAGGGCGAGGCCCGCTGGATCGCTCAGCCGCCAGCGCCCCCCTTCCTCCAGCAGCAGCCCCCGCTCGCGCCAGGGGCTGAGCTCGTGGCGCAGTTCGGCCAGGGCGGCGGCCACAGCTGCCGGGCCCAGCCCCGCTCCCGCCAGCAAGGCGGCCAGCCGCACCCCCTCGCGCCGGCGCAGGCCCACCAGCAACCGCTCCTCCAGGGGCAGGCCCGCGGCCGACGCCAGCGAACCCTCGGCGGCCGGCGGCCAGGCGCTGGCCAGCCAATGGGCATAGGCCTGGCGGGTGCGCGGGCGGGGCTGGCGCTCGCCCCAGGGGGCCGCCGTGGCACCTATCCCGAACCCCCACCAGCCGGCACCGCTCCAATACACCCGGTTGTGGCGGGAGGCATGGCCAGGCAGGGCGTAGTTGGAGATCTCGTAGTGGCCGTAGCCGGCGGCGTTGAGCTCGCTCCAGGTGAGCTCCATCAGGTCGGCGGCCAGGTCATCGTCGGGCAACTGGAGCTGGCCCCGCTCGGCGCGGCGGCCGAACACGGTGCCGGGCTCGATCGTGAGGTCGTACACCGAGAGATGGGGCGGCCCGCAGGCCACCGCCTGGCCCAGCTGCTGCCGCCACAGGGGCAGGGTCTGGCCCGGCACCGCCTGGATCAGGTCGAGGCTCCAGCTCACCAGGGCACCCTCGGCCCGGGCCTGGGCCAGCCAGGCGGCGGCCTGGCGCAGGTCGTCGCCGCTGTGGCGCCGGCCCAGGGCCTGGAGCACGCCGTTGTCGAAACTCTGGCCCCCCAGGCTCACCCGGTTCACGCCGGCGGCCAGGTAGCCAGCCAGGCGCTGCTGATCAAAACTGGCCGGATCCAGCTCCAGGCTCACCTCGGCCGCCGGGGCCAGGCCAAAGCGGCGCCGCAGCGCCGCCAGCAGCGCCCCCACCTGCTCCGGGGTGAGCAGGGACGGCGTGCCGCCGCCCAGGTACACGGTGCTCAGGGGTGGCCCAGCTGGAGCGGCGGCGATCTCGCGGTGGAGGAGCTCCAGGTAGGCCGCGATCGACGCGGAGCCGGGCTCACCGGCCTCGCCGGCGGCCCGGTCGCCCAGGGGCACCACCGCGAAGTCGCAGTAAAAGCAGCGCCGGTGGCAGAAGGGGATGTGCAGGTAGGCGCTGCGGGGCGGCCAGGGCGGGGACACGGTCAAGGGCGGTTACCCCGGCAGGCCAGCGGCGCCGGTTTCAGGCATGCTGCCTGCGTGCGTGTGGCCAGGTCCAGGGCAGCGGGAATGGTGGACTCCCTCATCCTGGTGCTGTTTCTGGTGTCGGGCGCCGCGGCCGGCTGGCTGGGCGTGGACCTGCTGCCGGAATCCCTGCTGGTGCAGGTGGACAACCCCGAGGGGCTGCGCACCGTGCTGGGGGGCTTCGGCGCCTTCTTTGGCCTGCTGGCGGGCTTCTTCTTCGGCCAGTTGCGCAAGCGGCTGATGAGCCAGGTGCGCTCGATGCCCACCGACCTGCTGATCAGCCGGGCGGTGGGGTTGATCCTGGGCCTGCTGGTGGCCAACCTGCTGCTAGCGCCGATCCTGCTGCTGCCGCTGCCCTGGGAGGTGGTGTTCGTGAAGCCCCTGGCGGCGGTGCTCAGCAACGTGTTCTTCGGCGTGTCGGGCTACAACCTGGCCGAGGTGCACGGCCGCACCCTGCTGCGCCTGTTCGCCCCCAGCAACGCCGAGGCCCTGCTGGTGGCCGAGGGCGTGCTGCAGCCCGCCAGCGCCAAGATCCTCGACACCAGCGTGATCATCGACGGCCGCATCCGTGGCCTGCTCGATTCGGGGCTGCTGGAGGGCCAGGTGATCGTGGCCCAGTGCGTGATCGATGAACTGCAGGCCCTGGCCGATTCGGCCAACGCCGACAAGCGGGGGCGGGGCCGCCGCGGCCTGAAGCTGCTCAGCGAGTTGCGCGAGCAGTACGGGCGCCGGCTGGTGGTGAACAGCACCCGCTACGAGGGCAAGGGGGTGGACGACAAGCTGCAGGCCCTCACCGCCGACACCGGCGGCACCCTGCTCACCGCCGACTACAACCTCGCCAAGGTGGCCGAGGTGAAGGAGCTGAAGGTGCTCAACCTCAGCGAGCTGGTGATCGCCCTGCGGCCGGAGGTGCAGCCGGGCGATGAGCTGCAGCTGAAGGTGGTGCGCGACGGCAAGGAGGCCGAGCAGGGGGTGGGCTATCTGGACGACGGCACGATGGTGGTGGTGGAGGGGGCCCGCGGCCGCCAGGGCGAGCGGCTGGCGGTGGTGATCACAGGCGCCCTGCAGAACCCCACCGGCCGGATCGTGTTCGCCCGGCTGGAGGGTGCCCAAGTCGGCAACGAGAAAGGCGGGCACGACAGGGGAAGCAACCAGGCCAGTGGCGGTGCCAGCGGCGGTGGGCAAGAGCAGTCGGGCGCTGGCCGTGCCGAGCGGCCCAAGGGGCGCTCCCGCTAGGCTCAATCGCAGTGCCAGCCAAAGGTCTGCGGATGTCGGTGTCAGCCCCCTATTACGGCGATTCCGCCGTGATGCGCACGCCGCCGCCCGACCTGCCCTCCCTGCTGCTCAAGGAGCGGATCGTGTATCTGGGCCTGCCGCTGTTCAGTGACGACGATGCCAAGCGCCAGATGGGCATCGACGTGACCGAGCTGATCATTGCCCAGCTGCTCTTTCTCGAGTTCGACAACCCGGAGAAGCCGATCTTCTTCTATATCAACTCCACCGGCACCTCCTGGTTCACCGGCGACGCCATCGGTTTCGAAACCGAAGCCTTCGCCATCGCCGACACGATCCGCTATGTGAAGCCGCCGGTGCACACGATCTGCATCGGCCAGGCCATGGGCACCGCGGCCATGATCCTCAGCGCCGGCACCAAGGGCCAGCGCGCCGCCCTGCCGCACGCCTCGATCGTGCTGCACCAGCCCCGCAGTGGCGCCCGCGGCCAGGCCAGTGACATCCAGATCCGCGCCCAGGAGGTGCTGCACAACAAGCGCACCATGCTGGAGATGCTGGCTGAGAACACCGGCAAGAGCGTGGAGCAGCTCTCCCGCGATTCCGACCGCATGACCTACCTCACCGCCCAGGAAGCCCTGGAGTACGGCCTGATCGACCGGGTGCTGAGCAGTCGCAAAGACCTACCCGGCGGCGCCGGGGCCGAGTTGCCTAGCGCCGACCGCAGCCCGGCCGGCATCGGCTGAGCGATCGGCCCACCCACCCCCGGGGCCGCCCGACCAGCTTCCCTTCCACTCCGTTCCGCACTCCACCACCCCCTCCTCCTGAACCATGCCCATCGGCACCCCCAGCGTTCCCTACCGCCTGCCCGGCAGCCAGTACGAGCGCTGGGTAGACATCTACACCCGCCTGGGGGTGGAGCGGATTCTCTTCCTGGGCTCGGAAGTGAACGACGCCGTGGCCAACGCCCTGGTGGCCCAGATGCTCTATCTCGACTCGGAAGACAGCTCCAAGCCGATCTACCTCTACATCAACTCCCCGGGGGGGTCGGTGACCGCCGGCCTGGCGATCTACGACACCATGCAATACGTGAAGAGCGACGTGGTGACGATCTGCGTCGGTCTGGCGGCCAGCATGGGCGCCTTCCTGCTGGCGGCCGGCACCAAGGGCAAGCGCCTGGCCCTGCCCCACAGCCGGATCATGATCCACCAGCCCCTTGGCGGCACCAGCCAGCGCCAGGCCAGCGACATCGAGATCGAGGCCCGGGAGATCCTGCGGATCAAGGACATGCTCAACCACGCCATGGCGGACATGACTGGCCAACCGTTCGAGAAGGTCGAGAAGGACACCGACCGCGACTACTTCCTCAGCGCCGCCGAGGCCAAGGACTACGGACTGATCGACCGGGTGATCGCCCACCCGAGCGAGGCCTGATGCGGGAATGACCGTTCCAGATCACGACCCCTTGGAACGGTTTGCGAGAGAACGTAATCTCGATTATGGGATTCTGCGGGGCAACCCCTACCGCCATCGGCACGGGATCAGTATCGACTCCTACACGATCGAACATGGCGTGCTTCAGGGCCGTTGCCAAGGAAGCGTCAGCGACCGCATAACTGGCGTAAGGATCACCGAGCCGACGCGTTTTGCGAACAGCATCATGCAGCTCACCAATGCTATCAACGTAGCCAAGTCACTAGGGGCTCAAAGACTGCATCTTCCGTTTTTCTGGTATCTCCAAAAGGGGGCTAACAATGGCAAGTCAGGGCTTGAGATCAACAATGAGAGTGAGCCTAACCTCAGTGCTGATGATATGGTATTGGCGGGCAAGTTCCTAAAAATGGCCGCCCTCAGTCCTCTTTGCAGCAGCCGCCTAAGCCCCAGAAAAGCAATTCGTGAACTAAGACACCTGCTGAAACTCAACATCAATTCCACTGCCTACGGAAATGATGATCTTGTGATTCACGTTCGCTCCGGCGACATCTTTCAGACTCCGCACAACAACTATGGCCAACCCCCACTTGCATTCTACAAAAAGATCGTGCGTGCAAACACTTGGAACGCAGTGCACGTTGTTTTCGAGAATCGCCTCAATCCTGTGATTTCACCTCTACTGGAGTGGCTTCCAGATCACTGCAATGAAACCATCGTCGTCAGTGGCAAACTCCAGGATGATCTGCAAGTCCTCTTGAACGCCCGAACTATTGTGAGCGGAAGGAGCACTTTCATTAACAGCATATGCGCTCTCTCACGAAATCTCAGAAGGGTATACTATTGGCATGACAAGCCCTTCGACACTTGGGGGAATCCCAAGGTCAGGACCATTGGGGTGATCGACAAGATTGGAGCATACGCAAGCGCGATCTGCAATGGAAACTGGATCAATTCAGATGAGCAGAGACAACTGATGATTGATTACCCCGAGTCTTCGTTCTGCTTCAGAGATTCCTAGCCGCTCAGATGTAGCCGCTGGTGGCCACTCGGTGGACAAGGGTTGGTACTTGCGTAGGCTCGATCCTTTTCTCCCCGCCTTCTCTCCTGTAGAGAGCCATGCCGACCGGCACCCCCAGCGTTCCCTGCCGCCTGCCCGGCAGCCAGTACAAGCGCTGGGTCGAGATCTACACCCGTTTGGGGGTGGAGCGCATCGATGTTCCTGGGCTCGCTGGTGAATGCAGTCGTCGCCAACGCACTGGTGGCCCAGATGCTCGATCTCGACTCGGAGGACAACGCCAAGCCAATCCATCTCTACATCAACTCCCCAGGTGGAACCGTCACCGCCGGCCTGGCGATCTACGACACGATGCAGTACGTGAAAAGCCACGTGGTGACGATCTGCGTCGGGCTGGCGGCCAACATGGGCGCCTTCCTGCTGGCAGCCGGCACCAAGACAAGCGCCTGGCCCTGGGCGGCGCCAGCAAGCGCCAGGCCAGCGAGATCGAGATCGAGGCCCGAGAGATCCTGCGGATCAGGAACATGCTCAACCACACCATTGCGGACATGACCGGCCAGCCGCTCGAGAAGATCGTGAAGGACACCGACAGCGACTACTTCCTCAGCGCCGCCGAGGCCAAGGATTACGGTCTGATCGACCGGGTGATCGCCCACCCCTGCAAGGCCTAAGCCTGAAATCCCATGGAGCAGCCAGACGGGCAGCCGACGCTGAGGCGTTTCGCCACCGAGAACGGCCTGGACTTCGAGATACTCAGCGGCACCAAGCCAGTCGCCTATTCAAGCGGACAACTCACGGGGTTTGATCCATACCGTCTTGAGGCGGGCCAAGCTAGCCATCTCTCCGGCCCATCTGGCAATCGGAGTGGGATCAACGCAAGAGTCACGGCTGTTCGGATTGGCAGCTGCAAGCGCTTTGCCAACAGCATGATGCAGCTCTGCCATGCCCTGCTGGCAGCCCAGTCACTCGGTGCAGAACCTCTCTACATCCCCAATTTCTGGTATCTCAAACCGGGCAGGCACAGAACCCAAATGGGGATTGAAATCATCAATCACCAAGGCAAGCCAGACCTAACAGCTGAGGACCTGGTTCTGTCGGGAAACTTTCTGCGCATGGCTGCTCTCAAGCGACTGCACCCGCGGCGACGCCCACGCAACCACCAGCTCGTCCGCCAGGTCCGGCACATCCTGAACCTGGATATCAACGCCCCAGCCCATGGCAAAAAAGATCTGTTGATCTACATCCGTTCTGGCGACGTCTTCAGCAACCCCACACCTCATCCCAGCTACGGCCAACCACCGCTGGCTTTTTATCAGCGAGTCATGCGGCTGCGGCGCTGGGAGACCGTGCGAGTGGTCTACGAAGATCCAGGCAACCCGGTCATCGAAGCGCTGCTCGCCTGGTTACCCAACCATTGCCAGCAAGTGATCCCAGTCAGCGGTGACCTTGAAGACGATCTCAATGTGCTGCTGCGCACCCGTCATCTCGTCAGCGGCAGAGGAACCTTCTGCGGTTCAGTGTCCTGCCTGTCAAGAAGACTGCGGACAGTTTACAGCTTTGATCGGCCATTCAACTCCTGGGGAAACCGAAAGGTGAAGGCCGTCACCCTCGTGGATTCCAGAGGAGATTACAGCAGCATGATTATGCAGGGAAACTGGGCAAATACTCCCCAGCAGCGCCGGCTGATGATTAACTATCCAATCGAAGCTCTTGTGGTCAACTGCAATGACAACGAACTTACCCAGAAGAGATGTTCGGAAGGTGCAAAAAGCGGGCGAACCGGTGTCTTGTGAAGTTCCTTTTATCGCCCTTCCTCCAGGATCTAGAAGTTGGGGTTCCCCCGATTCGCGGGACAGGCAGGGCGGTCATATACGCCAGTTGAAGCAAGCCTTGTCGCAGAAGGCGATCACGTTCAGCGCGGCGGACGCGAAGCAGCGACTGGAGAAAGCCGACAGGCGCCGGTGGACCAGACCTGGTTGGGCAGCTTGCTGGGCAGACCGTCACCCAGGTCCTGCCGCCCAGGGCATCCAGCTCGCTTGCGTACAGTCTGTGGTTCCCTCAGGAACCGCCCCGACGCCCGGATGGCCCAGCTCTTCTACGACTCCGACGCCGATCTCTCGCTGCTGAGCGGCAAGACGGTGGCCATCATTGGCTACGGCTCCCAGGGCCACGCCCATGCCCTCAACCTCAAGGACAGCGGCATCGACGTGGTGGTGGGCCTCTACGAGGGCAGCCGGTCGGCGGAGAAGGCCAAGGCCGACGGCCTCGAGGTGTTGAGTGTGGCCGACGCCTGCTCCAAGGCCGACTGGATCATGGTGCTGCTGCCCGATGAGTTCCAAAAGGCCGTCTACGACAAGGAGATCGCGCCCCACCTGAGCGCCGGCAAGGTGCTCAGCTTCGCCCACGGCTTCAACATCCGCTTCGAGCTGATCAGGCCCCCCGCCGACGTGGATGTGGTGATGATCGCCCCCAAGGGCCCCGGCCACACCGTGCGCTGGGAGTACCAGAACGGCCAGGGGGTTCCCTGCCTGTTCGCCGTGCACCAGGACGCCAGCGGCCAGGCCCGCGACCTGGCCATGGCCTACGCCAAGGCGATCGGCGGCACCCGCGCTGGGATCCTGGAGACCAACTTCAAGGAGGAGACGGAAACCGACCTGTTCGGTGAGCAGGCGGTGCTCTGCGGCGGGCTCTCCGAGCTGGTGAAGGCCGGCTTCGAAACCCTGGTGGAAGCCGGCTACCAGCCCGAGCTCGCCTACTTCGAGTGCCTGCACGAGGTGAAGCTGATCGTGGACCTGATGGTGAAGGGCGGCCTCACCGCCATGCGCGATTCGATCTCCAACACCGCCGAGTACGGCGACTACGTGAGCGGTCCGCGACTGATCACCGACGCCACCAAGGCCGAGATGAAGCGCATCCTGGCCGACATCCAGGACGGCACCTTCGCCCGCAACTTCGTGGCCGAATGCGAGGCCGGCAAGCCGGAGATGGCCAAGATCCGCGAGCGCGATGCGGCCCACCCGATCGAGCAGGTGGGCAAGGGCCTGCGCTCGATGTTCTCCTGGCTGAAGAGCGCCTGATTCCCCCCCAGATCCAGCCCCTGGCGTTGGTGGCCCTGGCCTGCGGGCTCGACCGCCTGGTGGGAGACCCGCGCTGGTGTCCCCACCCGGTGGTGCTGATGGGCTGGGCGATCAACCGCCTGCGCGGCCTTGCCGAGGGCTGGGCCGGTGACCGGCCCTGGGCCCTGCGCCTGGGCGGCGGCCTGATCACCCTGCTGCTGGTGGGGGCTAGCGGCCTGGCGGGATGGCTGGTGGAGCGGCTGGCCCTCAACCAGAGCTACCGGCCGCTGGGTGTGCTGCTGCTGCTGCTGGGACTGGCCAGCGCCCTGGCCGGGCGCAGCCTGGCCCTGGCCGTGGAGGGCGTACTGGCGGCCCTGCCCAGCGACGCCGCCACCGGTGGCGAGGCCCTGGAGCCGGCCCGCCAGCGGCTCGACTGGATCGTGGGCCGGGACACCGCTGGCCTGAAGCGAGGGGAGATCCTGCGCGCCCTGGCGGAAACCGCCAGTGAGAATTCGGTGGATGGCCTGTTCACCCCCCTCTTCTGGATGCTGGTGGGCGCCTGGCTGTGGCAGACGGGCTGGTGGGGAGGGCCTGGTCCGCTGGCCCTGGCCTGGGGGTTCAAGGCGGCCAGCACGCTCGATTCGATGCTGGGCTACCGGCGCGGGCGGCTGGCCTGGCTGGGCACCGCCGGCGCCCGGCTGGACGACCTGCTGGTGTGGCTGCCCTGCCGGCTGGTGACCCTCAGCCTGCCCCTGGCGGCGGGCGTATCTGCCAGGAGGTGGCCGGCACTGGTGGCACGGGCCCTGCACGATGGCCGGCCCGATCCCTCCCCCAATGCGGGGCTGTCGCAGGCGATCTACGCCCAGGTGGTGGGCGTGCAACTGGGGGGCACGAATCGCTATGCCGGCCAGCTGCGCAGCAAGCCCCTCCTGGCTGCCGGGGGGCGCCCGCCGGCAGCCGGGGATGTGCGCCGGATGCTGCACTACAGCGCCCGGCTGAGCTGGCTGTGGCTTGCTGCCGCAGCCATTCCGGCTGCCTGGGTGTTCGTCACGAAACCTCTCAGCTGATTGCCGCGCACGACGGGGCTGACGAAGCTGCGGGCACCTCCTGGGAACCATGCCGATTCGCGAACTCCTCGAAAGCGCCCTGAGCGAACCGGAGATCGGAACCACACCACAATTCCGCTGGCATGCCACTCCAGTGGGCATCGCCGCCCTCTGGAACGCAGGCTCGCCGCCCACCGCGCCGCCCTATGACGCGGCCCTGCAGGAGGCCCTGCAGGTGGGCCTCGACCTGAGCCGCGAAGAACGGGAGTTTCACCAGCTCACGTCCGGTCTGGTGCTGCTGTTCCATTCCTGAGGGCTGGATCGGCAAACACCAGCCGCCAGTCGTGCAGAGTCCAGCTCACACAGCCTGCCACGATCAGGGGATCCTGGAGCACCAGCGCTTCCGCCGTCGCCCGGTCGGCAGCCTCAAACAGCAGCATGCCACCAGCGCCCTCCTGGCCAGCCCGGTCGCCCCAGTAGCCGCTGCTGGGGCGGTGTCCGGCCTGCCGCAGGCTCTCCAACCAGCGCAGATGGGCCGGCACCACCGCATCAAAGCGGGCCTTGTCCACCACCCCCTTCTCCAACTTCACGAACCAGGGCATGGGCGGATCTGCAGCAGTCAGCTGCCAGGGTGCCGATCCACTGGGCTGGCAGCAGCACGGAAACGGCAAACTTCATGCTTGCAACCCCTGGGTTTGGGCCCCAACCCGGACAGGACGGTCGCTCCAGGCCAGGGGCCGTGCCCCGTTCCCAGCCCTGTTGTCCCCCCTGGCTGGGGTGCTGGCCCTGCCCGGACCACCACGGCGTCCCAGCCATCTGCAGATGCGCTTTCCGGCCCTCTGCCAGCCGGAACCAGCCCACAGCCCCGACAGCGCTGGGAGCTCCGACAGTGCCGGCCAGACTGGAACCTCACCCTCTAGGGCGGGGCCATGGCCGACGGAAATGGGGGCGAAAGCCTTCGCTTGGAGGAGGGGTTCCGCTCAGAGGTTTGGGGCGGACTGGGCGATGCAGGGCAGCACAACGCCAAGGCAACCCTTCCGTAAAGGCTCAATCGGCGAAGGCCCAATCGGCCTGGGGCTGCGCTTCGATCCCAACCGCTGGCGGTCGTTCACGGCGGGGGAGGGAAGCTCGGGATACAGCGAACGCCGTGAGCTGGCCCTGAAGCGCGGCGGCAACGGACGCAAGCTGGTGAACGATCTGGCCTTTGCACTGGATGCAGCCATCAACGATCGGTTCTCGCTCGCGGCGCGCCCGCATCACCGCTGCGGCATCTATGGCACGCTCAACTGCGATAGAGCCTGCGATACCAACTGATACCTCCTGCAAATACCTCCTGGGGCTCTGCTATCACTTTTCCAAGACCCAGCCAGCGAGCAGCCCCCACGAAGCGAGCCAGGGTGGGGATGGCGGGGCGGAGTCAGGGGAAGGCGTACAGACCGGCGGTATGCACCGGCACTTCCCGATCGCTGAGCCGCCACTGCTCCACCCCCCAGCCGAGCAGCACCACCAGGGAGCCGGCAGCAACCACCAGGGCGAGGGGGAGCGGATCCAACTGGGGGGTGGCGTGCCTTCGCACTGACCGATGCATGTCTGGGGAAGCCGGGCAGTGGGACGGTACCGGGCCCAGCCGTGGGCGCCATAGGTGATTTCACCGAAATCGGCCCAGGCCGCACAGGGGCCTCAGGCCGCTGGGTCGCCGTGATCTGCGGGGTTGGCATCAAGCCGAGCCGCCCACAGGGCATAGGCCCGGGCAAAGCGTTTGCCCCGTCCCGCCCAGGGCAGATAGGACTCGGTCGCGGTCATCGCCAGCAAGACCAGATCCTGACGGCTGAGGGGCACCCGATTGCAACGGGCGAGCTCCAGCAGCTGGTCGGCATGGGAGCAGTGCCGGACCTGGTGCTGAAACGGGGAGGACGCCCTAGCCAGGCGCAGAAACCGGTCGACAGAGCCAGAACCGATTTCCCGGGAGGCGCTCGGTGATGACATGACCCGATCCTCAACCGTCCGCGCTGCGCCTGTCATCGGCGCCACTACGCGACTGCCACGGATCAGGGTCAGCAACTCCACCGAGCAGCTGCCCGGCCATCGCCACGCCAGACGGGCACCCCATTGCCGCCAGCGGGCTATGCGGGTATAGTCATAATAGTGTTTGACTTGTCCGTCATGGCCGTTGCGCCGGCGTCCGCCCCCTCCCTCTCGCCCGTTTGCCTGGCTGCCGCCGCCGGCGGCGGTAGCCTGCTGTTCCGCCAGTTCTTCGATGCCGAAACCGGCACCTTCACCTACCTGCTGGTGGATGTGCCCAGCCGCCAGGGCGTGCTGATCGATTCGGTGTTCGAACAGCACGCCCGCGACCTCTCCCTGATCCGCGAGCTGGGGGTGGAACTGGTGGCCTCGATCGACACCCACGCCCACGCCGACCACGTGACCGGCAGCTGGCTGATGCACGAGGCCACCGGTTGCGCCATCGGCCTGGCCGCGGCCGCCCGGGCCGAGAACGTAACCCTGCCGCTACAGCACGGCGATCGGGTGACCTTCGGCCACCGCTTCCTGGAGGTGCGCAGCACCCCGGGGCACACCGACGGCTGCATCAGCTTCGTGCTCGATGACCAGACCATGGCCTTCACCGGGGATGCCCTGCTGGTGCGGGGCTGCGGTCGCTGCGACTTCCAGCAGGGCAACGCCCACAGCCTGTGGAACTCGATCACCGAGCAACTCTTCAGCCTGCCCGAGTCGTGCCTGCTCTATCCGGGCCACGACTACACCGGCCGCACCGTCACATCGGTGGCCGAGGAGAAGGCCTTCAACGCTCGCCTGGGCGGGGCGGCCACCGAGCGCGACTTCGTGGGCCACATGCAGAACATGAAGCTGCCCCATCCCCACCGCATTGCCGAGGCCCTGCCAGGCAACATGCGTTCCGGCAAGCCGCGCAGCCAGCCCGAAGCCGCCGCCCCGGCCCCGAGCTGGGCACCGCTGCAGCGCAGCTACGCCGGGCTGCCGGAACTGCTGCCGGCCTGGGTGGCCGCCCATCGCGATGAACTCACCGTGCTGGACGTGCGCTCCGCCGAGGAGTACGCCGGCCCCGATGGCCGGGTGGCCGGCAGCCTGCTGATTCCCCTGCCCGAACTGGAGGCCCGCTCCGGTGAGATCCCGGGCGGCAGGCCGGTGGTGGTGGTGTGCCATTCCGGCAGCCGCTCCGCCCTGGCCACCCAGCAGCTGCTCAAGGCCGGCGCCCTGCAGGTGGCCAACCTGCACGGAGGCCTGAGCCGCTGGGCCGACGAGGGCTACCCGCTGGAAGGGGTGCGGGCGGGGTGAAGCCAGAGCCACCGCCCCTGCACCCACGCCACGCCCATCCCTTCCCCATCCCTTTCCCCATCGCCTCTCCTGCCATGGCCACCACCCTGCCCCGGCGCATCAGCGCCCACGATCTCGCCGCCCAGCTCGCCGAGCAGCGCGTGCGCGTGATCGACGTGCGCGAACCGATGGAATACGCCTCCGGCCACATCGCCGGCAGCCTGAACGTGCCCCTGGCCCGGATCACCGAGGCCGACCTGCCCAGCGGGCCTCTGGTGGTGGTGTGCCACAGCGGCAACCGCAGCAGCCAGGCGCTCAGCCGCCTGCTGCAGAACGGCCACCCCCACGCCCTGGCCGACCTGGAGGGGGGCATCCCCGCCTGGCAACAGGCCGGCCAGCCGGTGCGCAAGCTGATCAACGCTCCCCTGCCGCTGATGCGCCAGGTGCAGATCGCCGCCGGCTCGCTGGTGCTGCTGGGGGTGATCCTGAGCCAGGCGCTGGCGCCGGGCTGGATCTGGCTGAGCGCCTTTGTGGGCGCCGGCCTGGTGTTCGCCGGAGTGAGCGGCTTCTGCGGCATGGCCCGCCTGCTGGCGGTGATGCCCTGGAACCGGGTGCGGATCTGATGGATGGCGCCAGCGTGGTGCTGCTCACGGGCGGCGGCGCCCTGATCGGCTTTCTGCTTTCGGTGCTGGGCGCCGGGGGCTCGATCCTGCTGCTGCCCCTGCTGGTGAGCGGTGCCGCCCTGCCCACCCGCGAGGCGGTGCCCCTGTCGCTGCTGGTGGTGATGCTGCTGGCCCTGGCCAACCTGGGGCCCTACCTGCGCCGCGGCCAGTTCGCCCCGGGGCCCGCCCTGGTGCTGGGCCTGCCGGCCCTGGCGGGCAGCTGGATCGGCG
The DNA here is from genome assembly GCA_044374745.1 of Prochlorococcaceae cyanobacterium. Taxonomy (GTDB): domain Bacteria; phylum Cyanobacteriota; class Cyanobacteriia; order PCC-6307; family Cyanobiaceae; genus NIES-981. Next base: position 174,869 of record JBILNZ010000002.1, read on the forward strand.
GCAGCTGGGTGAAGGCAGGCCTGGTGCCCGAACCGCTGCAGCTGGGGGTGTTCGCCGCCGCAGCCCTGCTGGCCTCCTGGCTGCTCACCCGGCGCAGCGCCCTGGTGGGGGCCAAGCGCGGACGCCCCCTGCTGCTGGCGGTGCAGGGGGTGCTGGTGGGGCTGCTCACGGGCATCGCCGGGGTGGGCGGCGGCTTCGCAATCGTGCCGGCCCTGGTGCTGCTGGCCGGCCTGCCGATGGCCATTGCCAGCGGCACCAGCCTGCTGCTGATCGCCGTGAATGCCCTGGTCGCCCTGGTCGCCCTGGGCCACTGGCCGGCCGCCAGCCTGCCGCTGATGCTGCCACTGCTGATCGGCGGTGCCGTCGGCGCCGTGGCGGGCCAGCGGCTGGCCCCCCACCTCAACGACCGCCGCCTGCGCCAGGGCTTCTCGCTGCTGCTGATCGGCTCGGCCCTGCTCAGCGGCAGCGAGGCCTGGCGGCGCCACACCAACCAGGGCACCAGCCCGGCCGCCAGCCCTCCGTCCCTCGTGAGCCCCGTTCAGCCATGACTGCCCGCAGCTTTCAATTCCGGCTCCGCAGCAGCCATCTGCCGCCCGAGCGCGCCACCACCAACCTGGTGGTGGAACTGCGCAACGCCGCCGGCCAGTGGGAACCCCAGCAGCTGAGCTTCAGCACCCCGGGGTTCCGGATCTATCTGATATCCCTGCTGCTCTGCCAGCACTTCTACCTGGTGGCCAACGCCCAGGAGAAACGCATTCCTCTGGAGCGGGTGGAGGCCGACTTCGTGGTGACCACCAGCAGCGATTGGATCGTGGCCGCGGTGGAGGGGGATTTCCGCATCCGCCTGGATGCCGCCGCCAGCGCCGAGGAGCACCAGCTGGCCGATGCCGAGGCGATCGCCTTCATGCAGGAGCGGATGAAACTCTGCCCGATCTCCCGCAACCTGCCCGAGCACGTGCACAAGCGCATCGCGCTCAGCGCGGAGCCCTGCTGAGCGGCGGGGCGGCCCCGGGCAGCTGGCGCCGCTCCGGCAGGTTGCCGAAATGCTCGCGGGCCAGGGCCAGCAGCTGGCCCTCGCTGGGGTGGACCTGGTCGAGGGTGACCACCCCCACGATCCGCTCCAGCAAAGGGCGGTGGTGGCTGTGGAGGTGCTGGAGCAGCAGCTGGCGCATGTCGCTCTCACCAGTGCCATGCCCCAGCAGCAGCACCGCGTCGGCCTGCTCGATCGCCTCGGCGATGCGGCTGAGGTAGGCGTGATCGAGGGGGGCCCGCTGGCCGGCGATATCGCGATCGTGGCGGTGGCTGAGGTTCTCACCGCTGCCCCAGAGGCCGTGGGGGCGCAGTGTTGCGTGCTCCACGCTGTGACCCTCCAGCAGGAAGGCATCCGTGTGGGCATGGCTGAGGTGGAGCACCAGCCGGCGGGCCTGGTCACCGCGGGGACTGCGGGCCTCGGCCAACGGCTGATCCGGACTGACGCCCGCGGCCTGCAACAGGTGGCGCACCCGCATCAGGGCCTCGGCGTCCAGGTAGGGACGACCCACACCGCAGCTGGCACGAATCCAGGTTTCTTCGCCATTGGGCATCTGAATGCGCAGGCGCCGTCCGTCCAGGGGGTCCACCGAGGCCCCAAGGCTGCGCAACAGGGCCTCCACCTTGGAGGTGCGCAGGTCGTGCTGCAGCGGGTGGGCGAACAGAGCCTCGAGAGTGCGCTGGTGATGGCGGGACATCCCAGGACTTCGCTGGTTGGATTCGGCCATGCCTCGGCTCGTGATGCTGAAGCCGTTATGGCGCGCTCAGGAGCAGGCGGCTGAAGGGCAGCGAACGTTCACCGAGCGCGTGAGCAGGGGCTGGAGCTGGCGGCGAATGCGCACGCGATAGGCGCAGTGGGCCGGCCCGAAGTGGTCGATCAGGGCCTCCCTGGCCTCGTGCTGGAGCTCCTCCAGGCTGGCGGCGGCGATGCCAAGGGGCAGCTCCATGGCCCGGGCCTCCAGATGGCCCTGGCGTTCACTCAGCACCTGAAACACAACGTCGCGCATGGCGGTATCGCTCTCGCTCTGGATCCATCCTTGGCGCTCCAGCCCCATTCCGCGGGTGCCTACGGATACGGGGAACCGGCCTGATGGGCTCAAGCGGGGGTAGCGGAGGCCACCGGTGGGTGGGCCAGGCTGCGCTGGATCTGCAGCAGAAGCTGCTGGGGACTGCAGTAGCGGTGGGGCAGGCAGCGATGCAGGGTATCCAGCCGCCGCCAACAGACGCTGCGCTGGATCTTGTGGATCGGGGTCTCCTCCCGGATCAGAATCCGCAGGGCCTTGCAATAGATCTCGTGATTGGCGGCCAACTCCTCGACGGTGAGGGCGGTGGTGAAGGTTGTCTGCGTCATCGAACACCTGCTCGCATGGTGTCCAGAGTCGGCTGAAATCAAGCAGCGGCGATGCCCCCTTTTGGGGTCATTTTCAGCCTATTTGAGGTCAGGCAACACCGCAGAGATGCAGCATGGTGAATTCCCATGGCCCGCACCCGGATGGCTGACGCTCCCTACCTCGTGGCCCTGGCTCTCGTGGAGCAGGACGGCCGGCGCAGCCTGCCGCTCTGCGGCAAATCCCAGCCCGCCGCTGCCGCTGACGACAACGACCCCGGCGTGAACGGCCGCAGCCTGGCCCTGGAACTGCTGCTGCGCCTCTGGCAACGCAGCGACGACGGCCCTCTGCGCCGGGCCGCCGCAGGGGACAGCCTGTTGCTGGTGGAACTGCCGCTGGAGGTGATGAGCGAACACCTACCAGTGCTCAAGGCCAACTGGATCGCCAGCGGCGATACGGCGGAACTGCTCAGGGGCCTGCAGAGGCTGATCGTGCGTGGCTGGCGGATTCAGGTGGCCAAGTACGAACCGGTGTCGTTCCCCAGCTGGCCCTGATCGGGCCGTCAGTTGTATTCGCCGGGGATATCCTGCTTGGTCACGGTGACCCGACCCACTTTTTGGCCGGAAAACCGCAGCAGCTCATCGCCGGAGAACGCATAGCCCAGACCAGCGCCGATCTGGGCCACGTCGTCGGCCGTGGCGGCAGCCAGCACCGCCTGCCGCAGACCATCCTCCTGCTGCATGCGGGTGAGGAAAGCCTTCAGCTGATCGAGGGACATGGTTGGCGGCTCAGGGTGTGCTGACGCTCAGCGGCCATATCCTGGTCCACCTGGGCCAGGCGCTCCAGCACCAGCTCGAGATCCCCACGGGTGAGCTCTCCGTCATGGCGCCACTTCAGGCAGGTGCGCCCCAGACAGGTTCCTCCCAGGAGATGGGTTGATGTCTGCATCACGGACGCCCCTCGTTCGGCCTCCATCCTCAAGGTCTGACCAGCCCTCCTGAGCCCCCCAAACGGGGGCATTTCCGCTGCGGCCAACCTGAATTGCCGCAGCACTGCATCAGATGACATCACAGAACGTGCATAGCGTTTTATGGAGTGTGCGCCAGAGCCGCCATGGACGCGCTGTCCATTCCGCCCAAGCTGGAGACAGTGCTGCGCAGCGCCGACGTGCGCCTGGGCGGCGATCGCCCCTGGGACCTGCAACTGGACAGCTTGGCGGCGGTCCGCAGCCTGGTGGGCGCCGTGCTCCAACGCGGCTCCCTGGGCCTGGGCGACAGTTACGTGGATGGGCTGTGGGAGTGCGCCGCCCTCGACCAGCTGTTCACCCGGCTGTTGCTCGCCCGGGACCACAGCCACCTGGCCCGGGGTAGCGGCCTGCGCACCACCCTCTGGCTGCTGCGCGACCGGCTGCTCAACCTGCAGTCGCCGACTCGCTCCACCGTGGTGGCCCGTCGCCATTACGACATCGCCCCCCCGGTATACCGAGCGATGCTCGATCCCTGGCTGCAATACAGCTGCGGCTATTGGCAACAGGCCACCAGCCTGGCCGAGGCCCAGGAACACAAGCTGCGCCTGATCTGCGAGAAACTGGAGCTGTCTGCCGGCCAGCGCCTGCTGGACATCGGGTGTGGCTGGGGAGGACTGGCGGCCTATGCCGCTCGCCACTACGGAGTGGAGGTGGTGGGGATCACCCTCTCGCGCGAACAGCTGCGGCTGGCGCGCGGCCACTGGGGCGAGCTGCCGCTGCGCTTTGAACTCTGCGATTACCGCCAGCTGGAACAGCTGGGCTGCGCCCCGTTCGATCGGCTGGTGTCGGTAGGGATGTACGAGCACGTGGGCCCGCGCAATGCCGCCGGCTTCTTCGCGGCTGCCCGAAACGCCCTGAAAGACGACGGACTGTTCCTCTTGCACACGATCGGCTACCGCTGCCACAGCCCCCACTCCGATCCCTGGATCGACACCCACGTGTTTCCCAACGGGCGGTTGCCAGCGCCGGGAGAGCTGGCCACAGCCCTGGAACAGCACTGGTTGGTGGAGGACTGGCAGAACTTCGGCAGCGACTACGACCGCACCCTGATGGCCTGGCACGCCAATGTGGAAAAAGGCTGGCCCGAGCTGGAGCCCCATCTGGGAAACCTCGCAGACGCGGAGCACTTTCGGCGCTTCTGGCGCTACTACCTGCTCTGCTGTGCCGGCTTCTTCCGCTCCCGCCAGGGGCAACTCTGGCAACTGGTGCTGAGCAGGAGCGGCCTGGCCAACCTCCCGCGACGCTCGCCTTACCGCTCGGTGCGCGTCGGCCCCTGCCCCCTGGCCCCCAGCGCAAGCCGCACCCCAGCGCTGCAGCAACCTGACCGGAGGCCGACGGGGATGGCCGGTTGCGCAAACATGCGCGAGAGTGGAGGCCGCCCACGCGGCTGATCGGAGAGCCCCCAATCCATGGAGCAACCTTTCTGGATGCTAGTGCCCTGGGCCGTATTCGCCATCGCCGCCGGCCTCAAGTTCTGGCGGATCACCAGCCTGTTTCGCCGCCAGCCCGGGACCGACCGCACCAGCACCGAACGGGTTCGCCAACAGCTGGAGCGACGATGGCTCGAGGATCAACGGGCTGCCTGAGCGCTACCACCGGCTGGGGCAGCACAGCGCACCTCCATGGCAGACCCTGAAATACCTTGCCTCAGCACCTGCGGCACGAATGAAATCCACCACCGGAAATCGATCTCCAGGAATCGATCCCGAGTAATCGATCCCGAGCAATCCATCCCGGGGAGCCCAGAGGTCAATAGATTTACCTCCTGATTGGCCAATGATGTTCTTTTTGGCAATAAACGACCTGATTGCATCAAACTACGATGACCGGCGATCAATCCTGGCATCAATCAACCAATCGCAACCATCCCCTAGCAAAGGACTTTTCTTGCACTCGAACAACGAACGCCTTATCAACCCAAAGAGGTTCCGCGCCTTAAGCCACCACCAGCCCCAATCGGGGCCCAATGCATGAAAACAGCGATTGTTAACGCCGGCCTCCACAAAACCGGAACAACATCGATCCAAGGATCGCTAGCAAACTACAAGGACAAGCACACAATTTACGCTGATTTAGGACGTCCAAATCACAGCATCGTCCTGAAGACCCTGTTCCATCCACCCAATCTTTTCAAGCACTGGGCCAACCTTGGTCTCTCACCGGCAGAGCACAGGGAACTCGTCGATCATTACCGCCTCAAACTAAATGAACAACTCCAGCAAAAGCACTCCAGGATACTTTTTTCTGGCGAAGAGGTCTCAACACTGGATCCAGAATCGCTCGACAGAATGAAGAGCCATTTTAAGGAGCAGGGCCGGGATATTGAGATTGTTGTGTTCGTCCGCGAACCGCTCAGCATGACCGCCAGCATTATACAGGAAAGGGTAAAATGGGGAAACTTTCTGCACAATGAAAGCACAGACAACAAGCCCGTCAATTACATGCTTTCAGAGAGAGTGGGCAATTTACTGCAGATATTTGGCAAGGAGAAAACGCACATTTGCTACTACGAAGATGCACTGTCAAGCAAATATCCGCGGGGCGTGATTGATTACTTTGCCGAATTACTAGGCATAGAACCCGAAAAGCTTCCCTCGGCTCGCTCCACAAACCAATCGATCAGCGGAACCAGTTTTAAATTACTCAACCAATTTTTTCAGACCGACATTGTTCATAACAAAGGCCCAATGCTTCAGGCCGCCCGCTGGACCTTCATCCAAATGCTCAATGATGCAGTAAAGACTGGAAAAGACGACAAAGTCAGCTCCACCGCCGTTCGTTCCAAGGTGAACTGGGATGACTACAGAAAGCTCAATTCGCTGCTGGATCGTCCCTATGAGATTGATTGCCATCAAGCAAGCACAGCCGAGCCCTTTTCCCGCTACTGCAACGATATCGACCACGCCGAAGTACGCAAAAACCTGATGAAGTATTTTGAACAGCATGCAATTCCAGCGCCAGCCGGTTGCAACACCCATGAGCTGGTGTCACTACTGTTCTACCAAGCACTTCGGGAGCACGCAGTAAAGCAATGCTCTACCACACCCATTCAGGGCCACACCCGATCTCAAAGAAACAAACTGCGCTTCAACATTCTAAGAAAGCTCGCACAGAAACTGAACAGACTGAAATGGTAGTCTCCTTGGAGATCCCAGCGGAATAGAACGAACCATTCTAAGCGTGATCGGCGTCAAAGAGTTGCTTGAGCGAAGCACGACATCCAACCCTAGGATTTATCACAACGCCACCAATTCATTCATTTATTCATTAAAGATAAATCATGGAACAGTGAGTGCCCAATGCACCCGCGCCAATCACTGGAGGCGCGCACCCAAACAACCAACAGTGATTGGACAACCCTGAGGCCCTCGCCCCCAATCCATCGGGGATGGCTCTAAGGCATCGATGGATGGGTTCCAGTTGCTTCTTCAAACCACCCAGAAAAATGCCTTCCGAAGACTTGCTTTCCACAGGCACGCCTTGGGTGATTCCTTCCGGCGCTGAACGGAGAGGGTGGGATTCGAACCCACGGAAGGTTGCCCTTCAAACGATTTCGAGTCGTTCGCTTTCGACCACTCAGCCACCTCTCCTGGTGGAACGGCGCAACCCGAACGGAGATGGGCAGGTTGCGCCGTTGCAGCCACTTTACGGAGCCGTCAGCCCAGCGAGTGCTGCAGGGAGCCGCTGCCCCCGCTGGCACGCCAGCCAGCGGGAAAATCCGCACCGGTCTCGCCGCTCACCCAGACCTGAGCCGGAGCCTGGGCCTCCAGCCAGCGCCGCTCCCGCAGGCGGGGGCGGAAGCCCAGCCACACCCCATCAGCCTGCATCGGCAGCCGTTCGGCCTGCCAGCTCCAGAGATCCTGGGCGTCGGGCAGCAGCAGCCAGCGGCGTCGGCCCACCAGCAACTGCAGGCCGCGGCTGGCGGGAGCGAAGGGCTCGGCACTGAGGCCCGGACTGGCCAGGCGCTGGCCAGGCTGCAGGGGCAGGCTGCCATCCGCGGAGGCCAGCACCAGGCCCGCCTGCCGCTGCCAGCACGCAGGGGTATCCGGGGCCAACGGATCGAGCAGCAGCACCCAGTCGAAGCGGCGCACGCCCAGGCCGGTGGCCAGTTGCTGGGCCTGAAAGCAGCTGAAGCCGTCGGCCTGCAGAGTCACCAGGGCCGCCCGGCCCCGGTGGCGGGCCAGCAGCAGATCGCGGCCGCCCTGGTGCACCAGCAGCAGCTGGTCGGCCCGCAGGGCGGCCAGGTGCAGCACCGCCGCCAGCGCGATCGCGGCCGGGGCCAGCCGCCGCCAGCGCCGGGCCAGACCAGGCAGCAGCAGCGCCAGCATCCCCGCGGCCAACAGCAGCACCAGCCCTGGACTGGGCCTGCCCAGCTGCCACTGGGCCATCGGCAGGCCGGCCACGAGCCGCACCACCAGCAGCAGCAGGCCGGCCAGGCTGGCCAGGGGCGGCAGCAACAGGCCCACCAGGGGCGGCAGCAGAGCCGCCAGCAGGGCCAGGACCATGGCGCCCAGGGTGAGCGGCGTGAGCAGGGGGGCGGCCAGCAGGTTGGCCAGCAGGGCATAGACAGGCACCACGCCGAAGTGCAGCAGCTGCAGCGGCAGGGTGTAGAGACAGGCGGCCAGGGGTACGGCCACAGCAGGCGCCAGCCAGGGCCCGCACCAGGGCGGCAACCACTGGCGCAGCGCCTGCTCAAGGGGGCCGGCAGTGAGCACCAGGGCGGCCGTGGCCACCGCACTCAACTGGAAGCCCACAGCCCCCAGCCAGCGGGGCCAGATCAACAGCAACAGCGCCACACTGGCCAGCAGCACCGCCAGGGGCTGGGGGCGCCGGCCACACTCCAGCGCCCCCAGGGTGATGGCGGCCATCACCACGGCGCGCAGCACCGAGGGCTGGGGCCCGGCCAGAAGCACGAACAGGGTCATGGCGGCGGCCAGCAACAGCAGACGCGGCGGCCGGGGCAGGCGCCGGGCCAGGGGCAGCACCGCCCCGAGCAACACGCTGAGGTGAAACCCCGATGCCGCCAGGGCGTGGGAGAGGCCGGAGGCGCGAAACAGTTCGCGCAACTCCGCCGGTAGGGGCACCACGGCGCTACCGAGCACCAGGGCGGCCAGCACGCCGCCTCGCTCCGGCCCGGCCCGCTCAATCAGGGCTGAGGCCAGACGGCGGCGCAGATCAGCGACGGGCGTGGCCGGACGCTCCAGCACCTGCCACTGCAACACCTGGAACTGGCTGCTGGCCTGCTGCTGGCCGAGGCGCTCGGCAGCGCCAGAGAGCAAGGGATGGGCGGCAGGCCGCGGCTGGCGCAGCCGGCCCCGCAGCCGCAACTGCCACCCCTCCTGGGGCGCTGGGTCGGGGCAGGGACTGAACTGCAGCTCGCTGCGGCCCACCGGCAACTGCAACAGGGCGGTGCAGCGGCTGCCATCGGCGCTGGGTCGGGGATCGGCGAGCAGCCGGCCCTGCAGGCTGAGCTCGGGCGGTAGGGCATCGCCAGCCAGCAGGCGGGCGGGGTCGCCCGGCGCGGGCCGCTGGGGCTGCCCACTCAGCACAGCCGCCCGCACCAGCACCAGGGCGAGCAGCAGGGCCCAGACCCCGGCCGCCAGCCAAGCGGCCCTGCAGGCTGACTGGCTGCCGGGCTGGCGATCTGCCTGGCTGGCTCCTCGACCGGGAACGCTCCCCTTACCCACCATGCCCGCGACGCCACTCTGAGGGCAGGGTTGCCACCGGCAACCGGGCCTGACGTGCTGCCCCTAGAAGCGCGGCAACTGCAGCAGCAGCTCGCAGAGCTGGGCGCTGGGCATCTCCTGACCCAGCAATGGCGCCACCAGGGAGGCCACCGGCCGCAGGCGGCAGGGCCAGAAGGCGCGCTCGCTGAGGCGACCAAGCTGGAAACTGCCCAGCAGCAGCACGGCAAACAACACAGCGCGGGGGGCCTTGGTCATCAGCGCGAGGGAACCATGGCTCCAACTTGCCTGGGCGCGACAACGGGCCCGGGCAAACCCATCACCAATGCAGTGGCTGATGGCTTGATGGTTGATGGCTTGATGGCTGATGTCAACAACCCATGCCACTGATCAAGACCTAGGAGCCTGTCGCGCATAGATCCAACGAACGCTCTCCACAGACGCCCATGAATCTGCCCAGATCCCAGTGACTGCAATGGATCTGGGCAATAAACTTGGGCATGCAGAAGCGC
>JBILNZ010000014.1:0-74269 GCA_044374745.1 Prochlorococcaceae cyanobacterium
GACCCTGGCCTTGAACTCGGGACTGTGGGTGCGGCGCTTGCTCATGGTGGGAGCCCCCTTTCAGGGGTGGTGCCCCGCCTCAGAGGTTAACGATGGGGGCTGTCCAGAAAAGCCAGTCCACCTCAGCCTGGAGGATGGGGACTGCAATATTTAGAGGTACTGAGCGAGTCGCGGCTGTCATTCCTCTTGCTACGAGAACTGCCTCAGCTCTCTCCATTAATCTTACCTGTCGCTCCCAACGCATAAACTTAAACTTATCTTCAGCTATGCCCGATAGTTGGTCAAGCGGCCCTGTGATGAAGCGGGCCATAAATCCTCCAAACCTTGACGCACCATCAATTGCTTTGCCTGTCGTCTTTGCAACTTCTGCTACAGCTTTTGCCTCTCCGGTCATGTGTGGCCCTGATTCAGCTTCGGAAGCATAGGGCTCGACAATCGGAGCTGCATAACGCTAAATGGACGGATCCTCGTATGAAGAGCCTCCAGCCCGATTTCGCCGCCTATCCCCAAGAATGACAGCGGGCATCCTAGCCAGATCCATGTTGTGGCAATTGTTTTCCGAATGCCCTTCTAGACTCCTGTCCTCATAGTTGGGTCCGCCTATAAACGTTCGCCGTGATACACAAGCCTGATCCTGGGATCCGAGGGCCGCTGCTTTGAATTAAAAATATTGCCAGTTGATCTTCGCTTCGATGATCCAGTGACTCGATTGTGTTCAAGGCGGCGAGATCTTCATGATCCAAATTTTGGGATGGATGATAACACCATCCAATCTTTGCTTATAGCAGCTTCTGTCGGAGATTGTGTCTTGGGTTTTGGTTTCGCAATGCTTCGGACCATTATTTTGCTGCTCGTTCGTGCGGGGTGCAGCTGATCATTCAGCCAGCAACGCCAGGGCGCTGGCCAATGTGTCTGCTTCAGCTGCCGGTTTGTCGCGGCGCCAGCGGGCGATGCGGGGGAAGCGCACGGCGATGCCGCTCTTGTGGCGTGTTGAGCGCTGCAGCCCTTCGAACGCCAGCTCGAACACCTGCTCAGGCTGCACGGTCCGCACCGGCCCGAAGCGCTCCGTGGTGTGGCTGCGGATCCAGCGATCGAGCGCGGTGATCTCGCCATCATCCAGTCCTGAATAAGCCTTGGCGAAGCTCACCAGCTCGCCGGCGCCGTTCCACAGCCCGAAGGTGTAGTCGGTGAACAGGTTGGCGCGGCGGCCACTGCCGGCCTGGGCGTAGAGCAGCACGGCATCGAGGGTGTAGGGCTCGCGCTTGTGCTTCCACCAGTGCCCGCGCTTGCGGCCGGCCAGGTAGGGCGACGCCAGGCTCTTGAGCATCAGCCCCTCAGCGGCGGCGGCGCTGGCCTGCTGGCGCAGCGGCTCCAGGTGCTGCCAATCCTCCAGGGCCAGTCGGGGGGAAAGGCGCAGGAGCCTGGCTGCGGGAGTGGCTGTCGCTTCAGGGAGGCTATGGAGCAGCTCCTCCAGGGCGGCCCGGCGTTGGCGCAGGGGCCTGTGGCGCCAGTCGTCGCCCCCCTGCTCCAGCAGGTCGTAGGCCACGAAGGTTGCCGGAGACTCGGCCAGAAGCTTCTTGCCCGGCGTCTTGCGGCCCAGGCGGCGCTGCAACTGGGCGAACGGGGCGGGATGGCCGGCCCCGGGCAGCCACACCAGGATCTCGCCGTCGAGCACGGTGCCGTCCGGCAGAGCTGCCGCCGCAGCGGTGAGCTCCGGAAAGGTGGCATTGATCAGCTCCTCGCCGCGGCTCCAGAGGAAGCTCTGGCCGGCGCGGCGGATCAGCTGGCCGCGGATGCCGTCGAACTTCCACTCCGTCAGCCAGGCGCTGGCCGGCTCGCTGGGCGGCTCCTCCAGAGGTGAGGCCAGAAAAAAGGGATAGGGGCGGCTGGGCACGGCCTCCTGCAGTCCGGCAGGGGCCATCAGGGTCTGGTAAGCCTCCGCGCTGGGGCGGAAGCCGCCCATCAGCCTGTGCTGCAGCAGCGCTTCCTCCAGGCCACTGAGCTGGGCCAGGGCACGCACCACCAGCCCCTGGCCCACCCCCACCCGCAGGCCGCCGGTGAGCAGCTTGTTGGCCACCAGCAGCTCGGCGGGGTTGAGCCCCTGCCAGAGGCTGCGCACCGCCTCGGCCTGCGGGTCGCCTTCCAGGACGGCGGCGGCGGGCAGCAGCTGCTCCATCCACGCGTGCAGGGGCTGGCTGGCGGGATCCCGGCCGGCGGCAGGCTCTGAGGCCTCAGGCGCCACCTGCTGCCAGAGCAGGGCGATCGTCTCGGCCGAGTCGCCCACATGGGCGTAGCAATCGTCGAACAGCCAGTCGGGCAGCGGGGATCGCTCCAGGCAGATCTGGCGCAGGCGGCGGCCGGTGATCAGGCGCTTGCCCTGCTTGCCCAGCAGCACATGCAGGGCCCAGGCGGCATCGGCCGGCTCGCTCCCTGCGAAGAACGCCACCAGGGCCGCCACCCGGGCATTGCTGCCGCCGCTGGCGTCGAGGGCGCTGTAAAGGGCGGCGAAGCGGCGCATGGTGCTCCTCAGGAGTGCCGCTGCGGGCCGGCCGGCAGCACCCACCAGGCCCGCAGGGCCCCCAGCAGCAGCAGCGCCGAGAAGCTCAGCAGCATGGGGTTCTGCTGGCCCAGGGCACCCGAGAGGTAGGCCAGCGCCATCACCGCCACGGCCGCCAGGCAGCCGCCACCCACCAGCCGCTGGCGCCGGCGGCTGTTGCCCGGCAGGCTCACCCGCAGGCTGGAGAGAGCCACCAGGCCATACACGAGCAGGAAGCCGAGCACGGTGAAGCCGCCGAACAGGCCGAAGATCTGGTTGATCGTGAGATCGCGCTGCACCACCAGCGCACCGCCGGCCAGCAGGGGGAACCCAGCGCTGAGCAGGGCCCGCGACGGGGTGCCGAAACGGGGGTGCACCCGGGCCAGCGGTGCCGGCAACACCAGTTGCTCGGCAAGACCGAACAGCAGCCGCGCCAGGGCAGTGAAGCAACCGATGCAGCTGCCGAACAGACACAGCAGCGCGCCCACCTTGATGCACAGGCCCGCCCCGGGGATCCCCAGCCGATCGGCCAGAGCGCTGAGCGGATCGAGGCCCTGGCGGGCCGCCGCCGGAAGCCAGGCCAGCCCCTCCGGCAGAAACGCCCCCCACACCATGAACAGCCCGCCGGCCACCAGCACGGCGGTGCGGATGCTGCGCGGGATCGCCCGCTCCGGCTGGAGCGCCTCGCTGCCCAGGTTGGCGGCGCTCTCGAACCCGATGAAGCTGAGCACCGCCACCATCAGGCCGGCGCGCACCTGCGCTGCCGTGTCGCGCAGGGGATCGATGGCATCGAGATCGGGAGTGCCCCAGCCCTTCCACGCCACCGCCGCCGTGAGGCTGAGAATGATCAGCGCCGACACGCTCTCGGTGACGAGCATCGTGCGGGTGGAGAGCTGCACATCGCGGCGGGCCAGCTCCAGGCAGCCCAGCGCCCCCAGCAGAAAAGCCAGCAGGCGCGGCACCGCCAGCCCCACCTCCAGGGCCAGCTGCTCGAGGAACAGGCCGAAGAACACCAGACAGCCCAGCAGCGTGGCCCCATAGCCCAGCAGAAGCGCCCAGCTCGCCAGCGCGCCAAGTCGTCCGCCAAGCCCCGCGCTCACATAGCCGGCGATGCCGTTGGCGCTGCCGGGCAGCTGGCGGAACAGCACCAGGGTTTCGCCCACCAGCAGCACCACCACCAGCGCCAGGCCGTAGCTGATCCAGGTGGCGCTGCCGGCGCTGCGCATCGCCTGCGGAATGTTGAACACTGCCGTGAGCGTCAGCCCCACGGTGCCCACCGCCTGGGCAGTGACATCGACCGGGCCCAGGCAGCGGCGCAGCATGGCGTCCATCTCCGTGTGATGGGTGCGGACGATCCCCGCCCGCTGTTGCATCGTTTCATCTCGAATGCCTGAATCGCCTGGCCAATCCGCCGGTCATGTCGATCACGTTGCACAACCGTTCCCGCTGGACGCGTGTCTGGTTCACCTGGCCGGGGTCTGGAACGAGGCCGAAATCGTCCGGCCCTCGCCGGGTCGCTGAATCGAGCAGTTCATGGCCAAGGATCAACCGATCGCCCTGCGGCTGATCCGCGGGTGCCGGCTGCTGCATCAGCGCCTCTGCCTCGATCGGGCGGGTCACGGCTTCGATGGGGAGCGCTGCAGCGACATCGAGGGGCTGCAGGCCTCACCCCCGGCGCCCGATCAACGCCGGGACCTGGTGATCCTCGACGACACCCTTGGCACCGGTTCCCCGTTCCTGCGCACCTTCGTGGCCCTCAGCCCCGCCAACCGCAACCTGCTGCAGTGCCATACGCAGGGCGCGGGCACCACCGAATTCCTGCTCGGCCATCACGCCTTTGTCGATGGAGCCCCCAACGCCCTGGCGCGGGTCTTGCTGCCGCTGTTCAAGCGGATCGAGGAAGTCAGCGTGTGTCCGTGCGAGTGGCCGCTGAACTTGCCGGCCGATCTGCACGAGTACGACATCGACAACCCCGAAGCGGTGGCCTTGCACTACCGCAGGGAGTGAGCGGCGAAGCTGAATCCAGCAACACCTGAGCAGTCCATGGAGGCGGAGCCAAGGCCCCTGAGCCAGACAGGCCAGCCGCAGCCTGGCGCCACACTGCCGCTGGCCCTGGTGCAGTTGCAGCCCGGGGAGGACGCCTCCAGCAACAGGCGCGCCGCGGAAGCCTGGCTGGAGCGGGCCCTGGATCCCCCGGCCGGCTCCCCCCGGCCGAAGCTGCTGATGCTGCCGGAGAGTTGGAACGCCCCGCATGCGGCAGCCCGGTTCGCTGACTACGCCGAGCCGGTGCCCGAACCCGGCAACCTGGTCACCGAGGGGCCGTCGCCCTCACGGGCACCTGGTGATGCGGGCCCGCGGCTGGCGAGGGCGATCCCAGCTACGGCTATTCGCTGGTGGTGGATCCCTGGGGCACGGTGGTGGCTGAGGCGGCCATCGGTGAACAGGTGCTGCATGCCCAGCTGGATCTGGCGCAGGTGGACCTTGCCCGTCAGGCAAGTCCGACGGGCAGCCAGCGCCGCCATGATCTCTACCGGCTGTCGCGGGTTTGAACAGCGGCCATCCAGCTCCTGCCCTGCACCCATGCGTTCCTCCCTGCGCCGCCAGCTGCTGCACCTGGCCACCGACCTCTCGGCCCTGGCGGCGAATCCCGACGACCTGGGCCACGGCTTCGATCTGCTCACCCGCAGCTACACCACGCCGGCGGCCGATGCCGCCCGTGCCGCCTTGCGCAGCGACCCCGCGATCGCGCCACTGATCCTCGAGCGCTACTGGGGCCCCTGGCCGAGCCAGGCCGAGCTGCTGGCGCTGCCAGCAGAAAGCCTTGGCCACGCCTACGCCAGCTGGTTCGCCGATGCCGGCGGCCAAACGTTGCCGGATCCAGTGCTGCAGCCCGGCAGCGATGGCGACGACACCTGGCTGCACCAGCGCGTGCGCCACACCCACGACCTCTGGCATGTGGTGTGCGGCTGCCCGCCCACAGCGGCAGGGGAAGCGGCGATGAGCGCCGTGAACGTGATGCAGCTGCGCTGGCCCGGCAGCGCCATGTTGCTGGGGGCCGATCTGCTGCACCGCTGCCTGGAGGGTCCTGCTCCTGGCGACGTGGACTTGGGGCAGGCGGCGGCCTACGGCCTGGAGCTGGGACGGGCCTGCGCGCCGCTGCTGGCCCAGCGCTGGGAGGAGGGTTGGGATCGCCCCCTGGCCGAGTGGCGCGAGCAGCTGGGCATCACGGAGCTTGTGGCGCGGTCGCCGTTCAGGGCGGAGACGTCTCGGGCTTGAACGGCAGCAGGCGTCGCATCAGCAGCGGCTGCAGCACCAGATCGGCCAGCACCACCACGAACAGCAACGCCAACAGCTGGTCTCCCAGGGGCTCCGCCAGCGCCGGGACGACGCCGCGCAGGTGCGGTAGCTCTTCCATCATCGATACCGCCAACGCCAGGGGCACCGCAGCCCGCAGCCCGCAACCGGCTACCACCAGGCGGTCGGGCCAGGGAAAGCGGGCGGACGGCAGCAATGCCGACACGGCCAGCAACCGCGCCAGCGGCACCACGATCGCCAGCGCCAGCCCGAGCGGCAGCACCGTGAGCAGCACCGCCGGTTTCACCAGCAGGCCCAGCAACAGCAGCACCGTGATTTCGGCGGCCGTGTTCAGCGGATGCATCACCCGGCCCAGGGCCTGCTGCTCAAAGCGACCGATCCGGTAGCGGCCATTGGAGAGCAACACCCCGGCCACGAACACCGCCAGCAACCCACCTCCCCCCAGCAGCTGACCGAAGCCAAAGGCCACGAAGGCCAGCGCCACCGCCACCAGCAGCAGCATCGGCTCAGAACGCACCAGGGCATCGATCAGGCGCGGCGCTAAAACCCCCACGACCAGCCCGGCCAGCAGCCCGGCGATCACATGAAGTCCAAGAGCGCCCAGCTGCTCTGACAGGCGAGCGCCCAACAACCCATGCAGGGCTTGATGGTCGCCATGGGTGTGGCCCTGCAACACACCAGCCACCAGGCCAAAGCCCAGCAACGACACCACCGTGCTGACTGCCACCTCGAACTGCAGCAGATGGGCCATCTGGCCGCGGATGGAATGGCCCAGCGCCACCAGCAGATCCTCGATGGCACCGCTATCGGTGGCCCCGAGGCACCACACCGCCAGCACCGCGGCAGCCGGGGGCAAGCCACCCGCCAGCAGAGGGGCAAGCAGCAGAAGGGCCAGAGCCGTGATCGCCACGGTGATCACCACACCGCCACAGCCCAGCCGCAGGCCCGCCGCGGTCATGCCGCGGATGCGGCGCAGGTCGGTCTTGAGACCGGCGTAGAAGATCAGCAGCGCCAGGCTCACCCGATGCAGGGTTTCCACCTGCACTGGGCCGAGGGGCTGGGCCTGGGTCACCCACTCGGTGGGAATCAGCAGGCCGAGCAGCAGCACGGCGGCCGCCCCCGGCAAGCGCCAGTGGGCCGCGAGGCGATCCACGGCTAGGGCCGCGAGATAGATCAACCCCAGGCCAAGAAAGAAACCGCGCGGCAGCAGCGTTCCCTCCAGATGGGGGTGGGGCAGGGGCAGGGCGATCAGCAGTGGTCTCAGCACCGGGCCTGCGGCAGCAGCGGCTTGATCCTCGCTCCAGGGCAGGACTGGCCGGGCCGCGCCCTGCGCCCCCGGCGCCAGGATGCAGTGATGCGCCAATGCAGTGATGTAGCCTGGGCGCTATGCGCACCACGCTCGACATCGAAGACGACGTGTTGGCCGCCGCCCGGGAACTGGCACGCCGCCAGGGCACCACGGCGGGCCAGATGGTGTCGCGCCTGTTGCGGGCTGCGCTCAGCGGCGCAGCAGCCACGGGCCAGGCTCCGGCCGGAGCATCGCCAGGCGTGGCTGGTTTTCGCCCCTTCCAGGCCCGGGGCGGAGCGGTGGTAACCAACGAGCAGATCGATCAGCTGCGGGATGAGGCTGGCCTGTGATGGGCCGGGCCCTGCTGGACATCAACGTGCTGATCGCCCTGCTGGATCAGGGCCATCTGCTGCATCGGCCCGCCACCCGCTGGCTGGAGGGGCAACTCGCGCACGGTTGGGCCACTTGCCCGATCACCGAGAACGGCGTGGTGCGGATCATGGCGCAACCGGCTTACCCCAATGCGCAACCGGCCGCCCTGGTGGCCGCACGCTTGGCAGAAGCCTGCAGCCATGCCAGCCATACGTTCTGGCCGGAGCCGATCAGCTTGCTGCAGGAGGGGTTGATCCGCTGGGACCGGCTGCTGGGCCCACGCCAGATCACCGATGCCTACCTACTGGCCCTCGCCGCCAGCCAGGGCGGCTGCTTCGCCAGCTTTGATCAGCGCATCACTCCTGAAGTGGTGCCCAGTGCCAAGGCCCACCATCTCTGCCTGATTCCGTGCAGCTGAGTAGACCCCCGACAACGGATGTCCAGTGGCCCCAGCCTGGCCATCATGGGTGCTGTTGCGGTTGAGGGGATGGACCTGGCCACGCAGACCTGCATCCCCTGCCGCGGGTGAGGCCTGATCCATCAGCCCCAAACAATGCTCTACTTCTTTCCAAAATTTGGCCTTGGGCCAGTCATCCTTGCGCTGATCATCAGCGCAGCCCTTGGGCTTGGCGCCTTACGTGGGTGTCCCCAATACCGTGCTGGCCTTGCTGCTGGCCTTCATGGCCTCGTCTATATGGCAGAACACATCGACAGCGACCGCCGCCCTGCAAAACGAAGCGACAGCCCTCAGCAGGCTTGGGATCATCGTGGCGACATCCCCCGCACTCGCGAGCGAGCTGAAGGGCGACCTGTCGTCGTACATCCAGCTGGTTGAGCAGGGCGAATGGGGCAAGGAGTACAACATGAGGCGCGCTCCAGAGATCGATCAAACCCTTTCCAACCTCTACAGCCACGCCTGGACGATCGACGCTGGCGCCTGCACCGTGAGGGAGCCCGGATCCCTGTGCACCACCAAAGCCATGGCGGCGGAGATCCTCAACGAAATCAAGCAGCTCGAAGCAGCCCGGGAGCAACGCCTCTCGATCGGAAGCCAATCGAATCTGGGCTTTGCGAGAAAGTGGGCCTTCATCGATCTGCTGACGCTGGTTTCCAACGTCACGCTTGGCGCCGTGCATCGTGCCAATCGCTACACGGCGATCACAGCCATCGTGCTCTGGTGCCTGTGCACAGCCCTGGTCTTCTCCATGATCAAGCTGCATATCCACCCGTACAAAGGATTCAACCCACTCACGCCTGATTTCACGAGCCTGAGCTGATCCTTCCGACCCATTCACCGCCAACCCATGCCCGCCCTGCCACTGCAGTCCTGCCGGATCGCCCGGCTCCCCCTCATCCTGCTGACCCTGGCCGCCGGCAGCGCCGTATCGGCCACCCCGCTGCCCTGCAGCAACGCCACCCTCAAGGGCACGTATCTCTACAACGAGAGCGGCGTGCTCAACGGCAAGCCCTACGCCGAGAGCGGCCGCGAGGTGTACGACGGTCAGGGCGGCATCGTGCTGAGCTACCAGGGCTCCGATGGCTCCGGCGGAGTGGAGAAAGGCACCTACAGCGTCAGCGCCGACTGCATCGGTACGGCCACCTACCCCGACGGCCAGAAGGCCACCAGTTTCATCAGCCCGGACGGTAGCCGCTTCGTGTACACGATCACGGCTGCACCAGGTGGCCAGCCCACCGCGCTCTCCGGATCGGAGGTGCGGGTGGCGCCGTGATCCTTCAGGCCTGGCGATCAGGCACCAGATGTCTCTCCAGCTGCCGGTACGCCAGCAGGGTGGGCACCGCCCAGATCAGGCAATACAATGCTGGCCCCTGCGTCAGTCCCAGGCTCGCCTCCAGCCAGGTGGCGATCAGCGGCAGCGTGCCTCCCAGCAGGGCCACCACCAGGCTGTAGGACAAGGAGAAGGCGCTGCAGCGCTGGGCGGCAGGGAACAGACCGGGCAGCAGCGAGGGGTAAACACCCAGATACAGCATCAGCGGCACCAACACGATCACCTGGCCCACGCCAAAGGCCAGCGGGGTGCCAGCAGCGATCAGCAGCATTCCAGGCAACACAGAGACCGCCAAAACAAGATTCAGGCGCCGTGCCAGGGCCACAGGTGCAGTGCGATCGGCCAGATGGCCCCCCAGCAGAATCAGCCCCACGCCGATCGCCTGGTTGAGGGTGGTGATGGCGTTGAAACGGGCGGCCAACGCTGGCAGCCGTGCCGACACCTCCTGCACCGCAAACACCGTGGCGGCATAGAAGCTCACCGAGGAGAGCGCCACCGCCGCCATCAGCCGAAACATCGCCGGCAGCTGGGAGCGCAGCTCAGCCAGGTGAGCGCCCAGGCTCATGGCGGGCGCGTCGGGCCGCGTCTCCTCCAGATGGCTCCGCAGGCTCAGGGCCCAGATCCCCAAGGCGGCACCCAGCACGAAAGGGATCCGCCAGCCCCAGTGCTGCACGGCCGGCGGGGCGAGCCAGAGGTGGATCAGGGCCGCCGCCAGCGATCCCCCCACGAAGCCCAGCACCGCACCGGCGCTGGCCAAGCTGGCGGTGAGGCCGCGCCGCTGCACGGGTGCCGTTTCCACCAGAGCCACCACCGATCCGGTGAACTCACCTCCCACTGAAAGCCCCTGCAGCAGGCGCAGCAGCACCAGCAACACGGCGGAGGCATGCCCCCACTGGCTGGTGGGTGGCAGCAAGGCAATCCCCAGGCTGCAGGCGGCCATCACCGCCACGCTCACCAGCAGCAACGCGCGCCGGCCCACCAGATCCCCCAGCGGCCCCAGCACCAGCCCACCGATCGGCCGCATCAGATAGCCCATCGCAAACACGGCGAAGGCACTGAGCAGCTGCAGCGACGGCACATCCGCCGGGAAGAAGGCCTCACCGATCTCCTTGGCGAAGTAGCCGTAGACGGCGAAGTCAAACCACTCCACCGTGTTGCCGACCGCACCGGCGACGGCACTGCGGGGGATCATCCGGGCTTCCGCCCATCCAGGGCCGCCAGCAGGGCGTCGATGCCCGCCCGGGCCACGATCAGATCCTGCTCGGCGGTGCCGGAGCCGACGCCGATAGCGCCCACCAGATGGCCCTCCAACAGAATCGGCAGTCCGCCGCGGAGATTGGTGAAGCGGCCCTGGGTGGCCGCAGCCAGTCCCGCCGCCAAGGGCTCCGCCACCTCACCGCTGGGCGCGGCCGATGAAGCAGCCGTCGCGGCCTTCTGCGTGGCGGAGTACTGGCTCAAGACCTTGGCGCCATCCATACGCAGGAAGGCCAGCAGATGGCCGCCCCGATCGACGACGGCGATGCATTGGGGCGTGCCGATCTCCCTGGCCGCCGCCGCCGCCTGAAGGACCACCAGGGCCCCCTCAGCGGTGAGTTCAGGCCTGTGCTGCAGGTAGGTCATCGACTCAAGCGGGGATCCTGGCCAAGGCGTTGCAGTTTGGGCCCAGAGGCCGACCCTAGAGCGATTGGCTCCCACAGGCGACGCAGAAGCACCTGGCGGATCAGGGTTCCAGGCGTCGATGATGGTGATCGATGCGTCATGCGGTGAGGATGGCTCTGCGGACTCGCCACAGATGACGCCGGTCCTGTTGGCCCTCGGCCTGATCGCTCTGATCGGCAGCCTGCTGCGCTACGCGTTTGCGGATCTCGATGTGGATGCCGCCCGCCGGGCCATCGGTGTGCTCGTGCTGAATGTGTTCCTGCCGGCCCTGGTGTTCCGGGTGATCTGCAGTGTTCCAACCGGACCGGAGATGCTGCAGATCCCGCTGGTGATGGCCATCGGCGTGGGCTGCTGTCTGGCGCTGGCGCTGCTGATGTTCCGCCCCCTGGCCCTGCGTTCCGAAGAAAAGGGGGCCCTGATCCTCGCCAGTGCTTTCGGGAACGTGACCTATCTGGGGCTGCCGGTGCTGCAGGGTCTGTTCCCAGCGCTGACGCTGCAGGTGGCGAAGGTGGCGATCCTCAGCGAGGTCACCACCACACCCCTCAATCTCAGCGTGGGCGTGGCCCTGGGCGAGAGCTTCAGCGGCAACGTGAGCGGCGGGGTGCTGCGTCAGGCCATCCGCGCCGTGATCACGATGCCGGCGCTCTGGGCCATCGTGCTGGCCCTGGCCTGGACCGCTAGCGGCATCCCGATCCCGGGGTTCCTGATGGAGGCCACGCGGATCCTCGGCAACACGGTGACCGGCCTGATGATGCTGTCGCTGGGGATGGGCCTGCGCTACCGCCGCATCCACCACCCACTGCCGTTGCTGCTGGCCAGCGCCATCAAACTTCTTGTATCACCGCTGGTGATCCTGGCTGCGGCGCGTTGGATCGGCCTGCAGGAGCCTTACCTGCAGGCCGTGGTGCTGGAAGGAGGCATGCCCACACAGCTGCTCACCTTCGTGATTGCCGATCGGGTGGGTCTAGATGGGGAGCGCCTGGCCCTGTGCATCCTGCTCAACACCGCCGCGTCCTTCCTGACGATCCCGCTGCTCCATGGCTGGCTGTTCAGCTGAAGCCACCGGCAGGGGCAGCAACCGGCCAGACCCTGCTGACACAGGGAATCAGGCTGGCTAGGCAGGCGGCAGATCCTCAGGGAGTTGTGCATGGATTCGATCACTGCCCGCGTTCTCCAGCTGGCAGCGTCGACCCAGGCGGATCGTCCGGTCACCAGCGTGAGCCTGATGTCGAACGGCCTGGCCTTCAACGCCATCGATGCCCAGGCCGGAGGCACCTGGCGCCTGGAGAACGGTGAGGTGGAGATCATCTGGAGCTCCGGCTGTCTCACCCGGTTTGCGCCCAAAGAGCAGGGCCCTCTGCAGGTGCGGATCTGGGAACCGGCCACGCGGCCCCCTGCAGCGCCCACAGCGGTGCGGCCCGGGCAGCGCCTTTGGCCGGGCAGCGCCTTTAGGCGACGTCTTGAGGAATGCAGAGGCCTGGCGGGTCCCCGGCTACCCAGGCGTGAACCCAAACCAGAACGGGAGTTTGCGAAGGCAGCAGCCCCCTCACCCGCACCTTCTGCTCGCTGCTGATGCTCATTCAGCCGACCTGCAAACGGAGACCGATCACCTGGGCCATGCCCAAAACCCTGGCCGCCTGGCGGTCCTGGTCGCCGTCCAAGTCGAGCCCGGCCATGGTGCCTGGAGGTGCAACTGCCTCAGGCTGCCAGCAGTGCGGCCCAGGCGGGGGCGAGGGCGGCTGGGATCGGCCGGGGCCTGTAATCGCGCGGATCGCTGGGGCCATGGCGGAGCACCGCGTTCACCACCACCGCCGGCTGGCGACCGCAGTTGATGGCGCCATGGGGCACGCCGGGGGGGATGCGCACCCAGGTGGGTTCGTCCTCCCGCAGGGTGATGCGGCGCAGCCGGCCCGCCTGGAGCACCACCAGCTCGATCGCGCCGCGCAGCACCATCAGTTGGTCGGTCTGGCGGCGGTGGCAGAACAGTTCGCCGCTGGCGCTGGGGCTCACTTCGGCGATCAGGGTTTCGTGGCTGGGCTGGGGGGCGCTGAACAGGGTGGCGCCGGCCATGGCGGCCTGGCGGGGGAGGAGTTCGATCTGGCGAGCGAGGGGCATGGGACACCATCGACGAATGGATGAAGCTTCGCGACAGTTCTGCGATGCAGCACGTTGCCTTTGGTACCGATTCGGCTTTGTGTCAGGAGCCGCTGGCACGCACCAGCGTCTGCAGCGTGTCGCGCGCCGTTGCGCTCAAGGGCGGCGGCGCTTCCTGGTCGTGGTCGTGGTCATGCAGGCACGGCCGCGAGCCGCCGCCGGCGATGGCCGGTGCCGCCCCACTGGCGGCGGCTGCGTCGCGCCGGAAGATCGTGCGGCCCTCCTTGATCGTCTCCAGCACGGCGATGTCCTTGATCGTGGCCGGATCCACCGTGAGCGGGTTGCGCTCCAGGATCACCAGGTCGGCCAGCTTGCCCACCTCCAGGGTGCCCTTGCTCTTCTCCTCCTTGATCTGCCAGGCGGCGTGGGCAGTGACCGCCCTCAGGGCCTCGTAGGGGCTCACCCGCTCGGCCGGGCCGATCACCAGACCCGAGGGGGTACGGCGGTTCACGCCGGCATCCACCAGGGCCAGCACCCACGGCTGGGGCGACACCGGCGCATCGTGGCTGAAGGTGTAGGGGATGCCCTGGCGGGCCATGGTGGCGGCGGCCATGGCGCTGGCGGCCCGCTCCGCGCCCCAGAGCTTCACCACCGTTTCGCCGCCGGGGATCAGGCCGGTGGTGAGGAAGCTGGGCACGGCGCCCACCTTCTTCATCCGCTGGATCTGATCGGGCCGCAGGTAGCTGGCGTGGATGAACACGGGCCGGTGATCAGCCATGCCCTGGCTGGCCACCGTCTTCTCGATGGCGCGCAGCGCCTGTTCCGCTGCCGCGTCGCCATTCATGTGCATGTTGATCTGCACGCCACTGCGCCACCAGCGGGCAAAAGCCGCCTCCAGCACCCCATCGGGGATCTGCTGGTAGCCGCTGAAGCCCGGTTCCGTACCCGGCGGGTTCACGGCGTAGGGCTGGCTCATCCAGGCGGTGGGGATCGAGCCATCCAGCCAGAACTTGATGCCCCCAAGCCGCACCCGGTTCACATAGCGCTTGTCGAGATCGGGCCGCAGCTGCAGCAGCCGGCCGCTGGCATCGGCGCTGCCACCGGATGCCTCGCTCACGATTCCCTCCTGGCGGCGGAATTCGCCATCGCCCCGGGGTGTGAGCTGGGCGTAGTCGGCCACCACCTTCGCCGCGGCGCCGGCCATCGCCTCCACGTTGGAATCCTTGGCGCAGATGTAGAGATCCAGCGTGAGCAGGCGCTTGTCGATGGCGTTGCGCACCAGGTCGATGTCGTCGCTGCCCAGGCCGATGCCGCAGTCCTGGGCGGTGGTCTGGCCGTAGCTGGCCCACAGCGCACTGGCGCGGGTGGCCACGGCATCGGCGGTGGCGCCGGTGAAGGCGGGCCGCTTCTCGCGCACCAGATTGAGCGCCGTTTCCTCCGCCTTGCCGGCCAGGCTGCGGCCATCGGCAGCCCGCTCGAATTTGCCCCCCACCGGATCTGGCGTGGCGGCACTGATGCCGGCGGCGCGGAAGGCGGCTGAATTCATCGCGCCGGCATGGCCGGAGCTATCCACCACCATCACCGGCCGATCGGCCGACACCGCATCCAGTTCGGCCACGCTCGGGTAGCGCTGCAGGTCGCTGGCGCGGAAGCCAAAGCCCACGATCCACTCGCCGGGCCGCACCTTCCGCTCCTGCTCCTGCATGCGCCGCACGATCTCCTCGATCGTGGTGGCACCGAACAGGTCGGCATCAATCAGGTTCTTGCCGAAGTCGATGAAGTGGCCGTGGGTGTCGATGAAGCCGGGCAGCAGGGTGCGGCCCTGCAGGTTCACCACCCGGGTGCTGGCGGAACGGGGGGCGCTCTTCAGCGGCCCGGCATGCACGATGCGGCCGCCCGCCACCGCCAGGGATTCCACCGTGGTGGGACGCTCGCCCGCCATCGTGAGAATCGTGCCGCCGGTGTAGAGGGTTTCGGCCGAGGGTCCTGGCGCCGCAGCGGCAGCAGATGCCATGCCGCTCAGGCCAAGCATCAGGAACGGCAACAGGGTTTGGAAGCGCCCAGGCATGGACATCAAATGGCTCGACGCCAGGACCGTAGAAACAGCCGGCCAGCCCGTCAGGGGTTCTGCGTTTTCGGTTGGGCCCCCTGCGCTCGTGGTGCAGGTGGCAGGCGCGCGACGCCCTGGTTCAGGACACCAGTGCACCCTCCTCTTGATCGGCAGGCCTGTCGCCGACCCCCTCCAGCGGCTCGGCGCTGATGCCCTCCACCTCGCGCAGGTAGCGGGCCAGGCCGTGACTGTTGCCATGGGTCACGTACACCTGGCGGGAGCCGCTGTCGCGCACGCTGCGGATCAGGCCGGGCCAGTCGGCGTGGTCGCTGAGCACGAAGCCCCTCTCATAGCCGCGGCGGCGGCGGGCGCCGCGCACGGCCATCCAGCCGCTCACAAAGGCCGTCTGCGGCAGCTTGAAGCGCTTCATCCACGGGGAGCGGTGGGCCGAGGGCGGCGCGATCACCAGCCGGCCCGCCAGGGAGTCGCCCTTGCCGATCGCACTGGCCGGCAGGGTGGGCGGCAGCGGTACCCCCGCCTCCCGGTAGGCGGGCATCAGCGCCTCCACGGCGCCATGGAGCAGGATCTCGTTGCCCTCCCCGCCGGCCTGGCCGGCCTGGCCCACGCCGATGGCGGCCAGCTCGGCCAGCAGGCGCTGGGCCTTGCCGAAGGCGTAGGCGAACAGGATCGAGGGGCGTTCCGGCGCCGCCTGCCACCAAGCCAGGATCTCGCGCGCCACCGCCGCCCCGCTCTGCCAGCGGTAGATCGGCAGGCCGAAGGTGGCCTCGCTGATGAACACATCGGTCTGCACGGGTTCAAACGGGGTGCAGCTGGGGTCGGCGCAGCGCTTGTAATCGCCGCTCACCAGCCAGCTCTCGCCGCCGGCCTCCAGGCGGATCTGGGCACTGCCGAGCACATGGCCGGCGCTGTGGAACGACACCCGGGCGTCGCCGATGCGATGCAGCTCGCCGTAGGCCACCGGGATCAGGTTGATGGTCGCCCCGAGCCGCTGGCGCAGGATCGCCTC
Source organism: Prochlorococcaceae cyanobacterium (assembly GCA_044374745.1). Taxonomy (GTDB): domain Bacteria; phylum Cyanobacteriota; class Cyanobacteriia; order PCC-6307; family Cyanobiaceae; genus NIES-981. The sequence goes on from JBILNZ010000014.1 coordinate 16,129, forward strand.
GCTGGCGCCGATCGCCCAGTATTCGCCGCAGCCTGGGCGGGCATGGTCGGCGTGGGCGTGGGTGATCAGGGCCCGCGGCACAGGCCGCCAGGGATCGATCCAGGCGCCGGCCGCCCGGCAGTAGAGGCCCTGGGGGGTGAGCTCCAGCAGGCTGCCGGCGGGGAGGGGCATGGCAACGGGTGGATGGGCAGTGCGGGGAGCAGGCGCGCCGCGGAATCAGGGCCCATCCCAGAGGGTGGCCAGGGTCCAGGGGCTGCCCTCCAGCAGCCAGAACGACCCATCCACCAGGCGGCGGTGCTGATCGAGACCAGCGATCCGCTCCAGGTCGGCCGGTGTGAGTGCGAGCTCGGCGGCCGCCAGGTTGTCTCGCAAGCGGGCGGGACTCACCGATTTGGGGATGGTGGAGAGGCCGCCCTGCAGCTGCCAGGCAATCAGCACCTGGGCCGGGCTGCAGCCGTGCTCCGCCGCGATGGCGCCGATCACCGGGTTCTCCAGCAGCACCGGCTCATCGGCCGCTTTGAGCGCGGCGGGCCGGTCGCCGGAGCCGAGCGGCGAATAGGCGGTGACGTGCACGCCGGCGGCCGCGCAGTCGGCCAGCAGCTGGGGCTGCTGCAGCAGGGGGTGGCGCTCCACCTGGTTCACCTCCGGCTGGATCCGGCAGTGGGCCAGCAGATCCTGCAGCTTGCGGCTGGAGAAGTTGCTCACGCCGATGTGGCGGCAGAGCCCCAGCTCCCGCACGTCCTCCATGCCCGCCCAGGTGTCGGCCAGCGGCACGGTTGCCGGCGCCAGCAGGTCGTCGCCGCTGCTGGGAAAGGCCACGCCGGGCCGGATCGGCACCGGCCAGTGCACCAGGTAGAGATCCAGCCATTCCAGACCCAGATCGGCCAGGGTGCGGCGCAGGGCCGGTTCCACGTTGCCGCGGCCGTGGGCGTTGCACCAGAGCTTGGAGGTGATCCACAGCTCCTCGCGCCCCACGTCACCGGCATCGATGGCGGCGCGGATCGCCGCGCCCACCTCCGGCTCATTGGCGTACACACTGGCGCAGTCGATGTGGCGATAGCCCAGCCGGATCGCCTCGCGCACCGCCGCCCCCACCTCGCCCGGCGCCGCCTTCCAGGTACCCAACCCCAGCAGGGGCATGCGGTCGCCGTTGGCGAAGGTGGCGCTGCGCATCGGGGGCGCGGATCAGCAGATCAGGCCACCCTAGGCACCGTTGCCGGTTGGGGCTGGCCTGCCCAGACTGATAGCCCATCTCCCAGGGCTGTGACGCAAGCCACCCAGCCAACGCGCACCTTTGCGGTGCCCGATACGGGGCACACCTCCCTGGGCCAAGGCGTGCGCCGGGTTCTTTGGCTGGTGCCCGCAGGCCTGGCCGCCCTGCTGGCCCTGGGCCAGCCCGCCGACAAACAACCCCCTGCCCTGCTGGGTGTGGGCGTGGCGACCCTGGCGTGGAGGGGCTTGGTGGGTGGCGTGCGGGTGGCGGCCCAGTGGGAGCGGGGCGTGATCCTGCGGCTGGGCAACCTGCAGGGGGTGCGCGGCCCTGGCATTTTTTACGTGATTCCGGTGCTGGAGGCGGTGCGCTTTCTCGACACCCGCACGCTGGTTTTGAACATTCCCCAGCAGAAGGTGATCACCCGCGACAACGTGCCGGCCAGCATCGACAGCGCCGTGTTCTTCCGCGTCAGCGACGCCAGCCGCGCCGTCACCGCCATTCAGGACTACCGCTTCGCGATCGCCCAGTACAGCCAGGCGGCCCTGAGGGATGTGGTGGGCGGCCTCTCCCTCGATGAGTTGCTCTCCGAACGGGAGCGCATTCAGGAGCAGGTGCAAACGGCCGTGGAGAGCCAGGCCCAACAGTGGGGCATCAGCATCGAATCGATCCAGCTGCAAGACATCGAACTGCCGGAAGATCTCAAACGCACCATGTCGAGGCAGGCCTCGGCCGAACGGGAGAAGCGGGCCACGATCACCAAAGCCGACGGCGATCGCCTTGCCGCTGAAAACCTGGCCCGCGCCGCGGCCACCATGGCCGCCAACCCGATCGCCCTGGAGCTGCGCACCCTCCAAACCATCGATGGCCTGGGGGCCAGCCCCTCCAACACCGTGGTGCTGTTCCCCTTGGAACTCTCCCAGAGGCTCAATGCCCTGGTGCGTCGCGCCGCCGAACCACCCTCCCCGACCTGAACCCATCCAGAAATCCGCAGGGGATAGGGGTGGGGGTGATCCCCATGCTCAGAGGCGCAGCAGCAGCTGGGAGATCACCACCCATATGAAAGTCCCCTGGGCGAATCGCTGCTCTACTTACCTCCAGCGCCACTGCATCTGGAGAACGACGTCACCTCCGGGGTGTCACTGAATGTCGATCCCGCCAGCTTGCTGGCCACCGCCCTCACGATGGCGGGCCCGGAAGGGCTAGCCCCCGATCGCCTGGCCGTGTTCCAGCAGCCGAAACGGCTGCTGCTCAGTGATCCCCTTTGCGCACGGCTGATCCAGGGGATCTATGCGGTGCTGTTCACCCTGGATCAGCTCAGCTGCGCCAGTGGCGCCGATGCCCTGGCCCTGCGGCTCGACGACGTGCTGATGCGATCGCTGGTGTTGCTGCTGCTGCCGGAGCTGCAGCGCGATAGCCCCAGGGTGCGCGAGCCGGTGGCTTCGGTTGAGGCCCGCCGCAGGCTTGAGCCCCTGCTGGAGTGGATCGACGCCCACCTGGATCAACCGATCGGCCTCACCGATCTGGAGGCCCAGGTGCATTGGTCGCGACGCACGTTGCAGTACACCTTCCGCAGCGCCTGCGGCTGCACGCCGATGCAGTGGCTGCGCCAGCGGCGGCTGCATCGGGCGATGCAACGGCTCAAGCACCCCCAGCCTGGGGACAGTGTGGCCTCGATCGGCCGCTGCTTCGGCTTTGTGAGCGCGGTGTCCTTCAGCCGCGAGTTCCGTCGGCAGTACGGCTGCACGCCGTCCTCGGTGTTCCGTGCCTGATGCGCCGGATGTGCGGCAGCTCACCATGGCAGCGTTGACGCCCACCGCCGGCGTACCTAGCCAGGGGTTGACCCCCGGGCTCGGTACGCCATGGCGCTGGATGCCTTTCGCGATGAACTGGCCGCCACGGCAGCCGCCCTGGCGACTGCCGGCAAGGGCCTGCTGGCCGCCGATGAGTCCACCGGCACGATCGGCAAGCGCTTCGAGGCGATCGGCCTGACGAACACCGAGGAGCACCGGCGCGCCTACCGCAGCCTGCTGGCCACAACCCATGGCCTGGATGCGCACATCAGCGGTGTGATTCTGTTCGAGGAAACCCTGTTCCAGGAGAGCGTGGATGGGGCCGGCGAGATCGGCCCAGCGATCGTGGAGCTGTTCCAGCAGCAGGGGATCATCCCCGGCATCAAGGTGGACCAGGGGGTGGAGCCCCTGGCCGGCGCCCTGGAGGGCGAGAGCTGGTGCACCGGACTCAAGGGCCTGGCCGAGCGCGCCGCCCGCTACTACGAACGGGGCGCGCGCTTCGCCAAGTGGCGGGCGGTGCTGCGCATCAGCGCCGCGGGCTGCCCCAGCGAACTGGCGGTGCGCGAGAACGCCTGGGGGCTGGCCCGCTACGCCCGCACGGTGCAGGAGCAGGGGCTGGTGCCGATCGTGGAGCCGGAGATCCTGATGGACGGCGACCACGACATCGCCACCACCGCCTCGGTGCAGGAATGGGTGCTGCGCACCACCTATGAGGCCCTGGCGGTGAACGGGGTGTTTCTGGAGGGCAGCCTGCTCAAGCCGTCGATGACCCTGGCCGGAGCCGACTGCGCCGATCCCCCCAGCCTGGAGGAGGTGGGCGCCTTCACCGTGCGCACCCTCAGCCGCAGCGTGCCGGTGGCGGTGCCCGCGATCCTGTTTCTCAGCGGCGGCCTCAGCGAGGAGGACGCCAGCCTCTGCCTGAACGTGATCAACCAGACGGCCAGCCAGGGCTATGCCCCCTGGCACCTGGGCTTCTCCTACGGCCGGGCGCTGCAGCATTCCTGCCTGAGCCACTGGGGCGGCAGCGACCTGGCGGCCGGCCAGGCGGCCCTGCTGGCCCGCGCCCGCGCCAACGGTGCCGCCAGCCGCGGCGACTATGTGCCCGGCAGCGAACCTTCCGACGACGCCAGCCTGTTTGTGGCGAATTACAGCTATTGAGCGGCATGCCGGGAGGCATGTCGGGGTGATCCTGCATCGGCACGCAACCCGCTGGCTTGCGCAAGATCTGGATCACGGCTGGGCCACCTGCCCGATCCCTGAGAGCGGGGTGGTGCGGGTCATGGCCCTTGCCATGCACCACGGCGGCACGTTTGTGAGTTGCGACCAGCGCATCAGCCTGGATGGAGTGCCTGGTGCGTCTGCCTCGCACCTCTGCGTCATTTCCAGCGACTAAAGGTGGCCCATCCGCTGGCTCAGCGGCTCATCGCCAGCATCTTCTCGATCGGCGCCAGGGCCTTGAGCCGCAGCGCCTCATCCATCACGATCTCCGGCGCCATCTGATCGAGGCACTGCCAGAGCTTCTCGAGGGTGTTGAGCCGCATGTAGGGGCAGGCGTTGCAGCTGCAGCCGTCGGCGCCGGGCACCTCATAAAAGGTCTTGCCGGGCACCTTCAGCCGCATCTGGTGCAGGATCCCCGGCTCGGTGAGCACGATGAAGCTGCCTGCCGGGCTCTCCTCGGCGCGGCGGAGCAGCTTGCTGGTGGAGCCGATGAAATCGGCCAGATCCAGCAGGTGCTGCTGGCATTCGGGGTGGGCCAGCACCTCGGCGCCGGGGTGCTCCAGCTTGAGCTGCAGTAGCGCCTGTTCACTGAAGGCCACGTGCACCTGGCAGCTGCCGGGCCAGAGGGTGAGCTCCCGGCCGCTCTGGGCCTGCACCCAGCGGCCCAGGTTTTCGTCGGGACCGAACAGGATCGGCCGGTCGGCCGGCAGCTGCTTCACCAGGTCCACGGCGTTGCTGCTGGTGCAGATCAGGTCGCTGTGGGCCTTCACCGCCGCCGAGCAGTTGATGTAGCTCACGGCGATGTGGTCGGGGTGCTCGGCGCGGAAGGCGGCGAAGGCGTCGGCCGGGCAGGCGTCGGCCAGGGAGCAGCCGGCCGCCAGATCCGGCAGCAGCACCGTTTTGGTGGGGTTGAGGATCTTGGCCGTCTCGGCCATGAAGTGCACGCCGCAGAACACGATCACGTCGGCGGTGGTGCTGGCGGCCTTGCGGGCCAGCTCCAGCGAGTCGCCAATGAAGTCGGCGATGTCCTGGATGGCGTCGTCCTGGTAATAGTGCGCCAGGATCACGGCGTTGCGCTCGCGTCGCAGCTGGCCGATCTCCGCCCGCAGCTCCGCCGCGGTGCGTGCCTGGGCCGGGTTCAGGGCAGCCGCGAAAACCAACGGGGATCCTCTAAGGGGCAGGATGGTTGAGCCTAGGCAGTGGCAGATGGGGATCCGGCGCCTGGCGGTGGTGGGGGATCCGCATGGTGCCTGGGATAAGCATGACGGCGAGCTGGTGCAGCACCTGGCCGTGGATGGCCTGCTGCTGGTGGGCGACCTCAGCGATGGCAAGCCGCGCATCCCCGCCCTGTTGCGCCGGCTGGAGGTGCCCACCGCCTGTGTGCTCGGCAACCACGACACGGGCCGGGATGACAGCGGCCGCACCCTGCAGCGCCAGCTCGACGGCCTTGGGCCGCTGCACTGCGGCTGGGGCCTGCGCCAGTTGGAGGGGCTGGCCGTTGTGGGCGGCAGGCCTGGCACCGCCGGCGGCGGTTTCCACCTCACACCGGCGGTGCGGGCGGTCTACGGCCCCCTCAGCCTGGAGGCCTCGGCGGCGCGGATCACCGCAGCGGCTGCCCAGGCCGATCCCGCCCTGCCCCTGGTGCTACTGGCCCACTGCGGGCCCAGCGGCCTGGGCAGCGAGGGCAGTGACCCCTGCGGCCGCGACTGGAAGAAGCCTGCCTGCGACTGGGGCGACCAGGACCTGGCCCTGGCCATCCGCCAGATCCGCCGCAGCCGGCCCCTGCCCCTGGTGGCCTTCGGCCACATGCACCATGCCCTCAAGCGGGGCCAGGGGGAGCGCCGCAGCCTGGTGATCGACCGCGAGGGCACCGTGTACCTCAACGCCGCCTGTGTGCCCCGCCACGGGCGCGACGCCAGCGGCCGGGAGCTGCGCCACTTCAGCTGGGTGGAGCTGGAGGTGCCCCAGGAGGCGCCCCAGGCGGCACGGGTGCTACGGGCCAGCCACCGCTGGTACGACCTCGACGGCCACCTGATCTATGAGCAGACCTTGCTGGTGCGCGAGCCCCTCACTCCCCCGTCCCTCTGCGCTGAACGATGCTGATCTACACCTGCATCAGCAGCCACGGCTTCGGCCACGGCTCCCGCACCGCTTCGGTGCTGGACCAGCTGCACCGGTTGCGTCCCCACTGGCGGTTGGTGGTGTCCACCGCCCTGCCGGACGCCTTCCTGGCCACCGCTTTCGGACCGCTGCCTGTGGAGCGGCGCCGCTGCCAGTGGGATGTGGGCGTGCTCCAGGCCGATGCGCTCGGCGCCAACCCGGCCAGCACCCTGCTGGCCCTGGAGCAACTGGAACAGCGGCTGCCTGAGCAGCTGGCCCGGGAGCAGGCCTGGCTGCAGGCGCAGAACGAACCGGTGCTGGTGCTGGCCGACGTGCCGCCAGCGGCGGCCCTGCTGGCGGAGCGGCTGCATGCGCCGCTGGTGTGGCTGGCCAGCTTTGGCTGGGAGACGATCTACGAACCGTTCGGTGAGGCCTTTCGTCCCTGGGCCGAGCGCTGCCTGGACCTCTACCGGCGAGGCCAGCTGCTGCTGCGCTGCCCACTCTCCCTGCCGATGGCCTGGGGGATCCCCGAGCGACAGGTGGGCCTCACCGCCGGCGAACCCCGCTGCGATGGTGCGGCCCTGGCCCGCCAGCTGGGCCTGCACCCCGAGCGTGAGCGCAACGTGCTGCTCAGCTTCGGCGGCCTGGGCTTCCAGCTCGACACCACACTGTTGGCCCGCTGGCCCGAGCACCTTTTCATTGGCCACGATCCGCTGCTGGCCGCGCAGGCCAACGGCCGCACCCTGCCCGCCGCGGTCCGGCCCCTGGAGCTGATGGGGCACTGCGGCCGGCTGATCACCAAGCCTGGCTACAGCAGCTTCTGCGAGGCGATGACCTACGGCGTGGGCATCCACCTGGTGCACCGCGACGGCTTCGCCGAAGCGCCGGTGCTGGAGCGCGACCTGCAGCGCCACGGCTGGCATCGCCTGCTCAGCCGCGAGCAGTTCGAGGGCGGTGACTGGCAGCTCGACCAGCCCCTGCTGCCCCCCAGCGATGGCGCCCTGCCGGGCGCGGGCGCGCTGGCGGCGGCCCAGGCGCTGGTGGATTTCACGTCTCAGACAACTCTGATCAGCAGATCCGATCAATAGCGCGTGACTCGATGCGGGATTCTGTTATTAATTGCCCGCAAATACCAGTAACGAACATGAGTTCAACTCGTAATCGTCATTTCTGATACAAGTAGACACTTGTGCGATTGGCACAGTATCAATCGCGTTTGGCGGGATTGTTAGGCAAATTGCTGCCCAACTGATTGTTTTTGGGTTTTGATTTTGTCGCTCGCCAAAACAACAGCAGCTCTCAAGGGCCTCGCCTGCGCAGTCGTTCTGGCCTCACCTCTGGTGGGTCCCGCGCTGATGGGGTCGGTGCAGGCTGCTGAGGTTCCGGCCCGCGGCGAGGCACCAGGCGAGCTCCACCTGGCCACCGCCGGCTATCAGCCCGGCAGCTACCAGCGGCCCACCAGCTACCAGCAGGCCGTGCGGAGCATCAACCTGCCACCGGCAGCCTCCAGGGTGTTCGCGATTACCCCTGAGCGGCGCGCCCTGCTCAACACCATCCGCTACGCCGAGGGCACCTGGGCCAATGGCCAGGACGTGGGCTACCGGATCATGTTTGGTGGCAGCCTGATCGACTCCCTGGATCGCCACCCCAACCGGGTGAACCGCACCCCCGGCTACGCCAGTGCCGCTGCCGGTGCTTACCAGTTCATGCCCCCCACCTGGGCGATGGTGAGCCGCTCCCTGGGCTTCCCCCTGCAGGGGCCCAATGCCTTCGGCCCCGACGTGCAGGACCAGGCGGCCATCTATCTCGTGCAGCGCCGCGGCGCCCTGCAGCTGGCCGATCAGGGCCAGTTCACCCCCGAGCTGGCCCACCGCCTCGCTCCGGAGTGGGCTTCCTTCCCCACCATGGCCGGCCACAGCTTCTACGGCCAACCGGTGAAGCGCTACGAGGAACTGCGCCGCTTCTACGAGTGGAATTTGTCCAATCTGCGGGCCCAGCAAGCCAGCGTGATGGTGGCCGTCCAGCCCCCTGCCCCCCCGGAGCCCCCCCGGGCTGAGTGCCAGCCCTCCACCTCGCTCCGCTGCCAGCTGGAAGCCGTGGAGCGCGTGGGCCCGCGGGCACGGGGCATCTGAGACCCAGCCTCAGCCCTCCCCCTCGCCGCTGCCCTTGAGCCGATCGCGGCCCAGCACCGTCTGGGCCAGCACATAGCCCGCAGCGATTGCCCCGGCAAAACCCAGGGCATTCCTGGCCAGCGGCAGCAGGTCGCTGGTGCGGGTCACGATCGGCGCCACGCCGAACACGCCGAACAGAATCACCCACAGGGGCGAGAGCAACAGCACCCAGGTCCACTCCACCGTCTTGCCGGGCTGGCGCGGATAAGCCACAAAACCCACGATGAGCCCCCCCAGGATCGAGGTGGCCAGGGTGAGCACCCACTGCTCGGTGGGCAGCCCGGGCACCACCTGGCAGCCCCCCCGCTCCAGGCAGGTCTCCACGGCGGCCAGGGCGTCGAGGATCGCCCCATCTTCGCCGTGGTCGCGCACATAGAACTGGTTGCCGAAGCGGGTCTGCAGCTCCACCCAGTAGGTGCGCGGCATCAGGGCGAACAGAGCATCGCCCACGTTGAAGTTGAGCAGGTTGCCGCCGCGGGGATCGGCTACCAGCAGCAGGCTGCGCTCATCGAGATTCCAGAAGTCCTTCACCGCCAGGCCGGGCGTGCGCTCGTACTGGGTGAGCACCCGCAGCTTCCAGCCTGTGTCGGCCTCCACCTGGCTGAGCTGCTGCTCCAGGCTGGCGCGCTGCACGTCACTGAAGGAGCGGGCCAGGTCGATCACCGGGGTGGGGTGATCGGGCAGCAGCTCCGGGTTGTCGGCGGCGCCGGCCGGGGCCACGCCCAGCAGCACGCACATCAGGGCCAGCAGCCCGCCCACCAGCCGGCGCTTCAAGCCGGCGATCGCGCCGATCTGATTCGAACCCATCCAGCATCTCCAGGGAGGATGCATTCTCCCTGAGTTGCGGAGCCGGCGTGGGCGTTCCCGAGTGGTTGCGGCAGCGGCTGGCGGCGGCGGGTGGGGCGGTGCCCTTCCGCACCTACATGCACTGGGTGCTGCACGACCCGGAGCACGGCGCCTACGGCAGCGGCCGCCTGCGCATCGGCCCAGCCGGAGACTTCGCCACCGCCCCCTCCCTGGGCCCGGATTTCGCCGCCCTGCTGGCGGAGCAGCTGGCGGAATGGCTGGAGCAGCTCGCCAGCCACGTGCCCGCTGGCCAGCCCGCCCACCAACCCCTGGCCCTGGTGGAGGCCGGCCCCGGCGAGGGCTCGCTGGCCGCCGATCTGGCGGCGGCCCTGGCCAGCGGCTGGCCCCAGCTGGCGGCCCGCACCGAGCTGGTGCTGGTGGAGCCCAACGCCGGCATGGCCGCCCGCCAACGCCAACGCCTGGCCGATTGCCCCCTGCCCTGCCGCTGGAGCAGCTTCGAGGAGCTGGCGGCCGCGCCGGTGCGCGGGGTGCTGCTGGCCCACGAGGTGCTCGATGCCCTGGCCGTGGAGCGGATCGAATGGGACGGGGCCCGCTGGCGCCAGCAGCGGGTGGTGCTGCACGAGGGGGCGGCTGCCGGGCCCTCGCTGCGGCTGGAACCCGGCGAGCCCCTGGGGCCCGCCACAAGCGAAGCCCTGCAAGCCCTGGGCCTGCAAGCCCTGGGCCTGCTGCCCCCCTCCCCCCCGCGCCCGCCCGGCTGGTGCACGGAGCTCCACCCGGGCCTGGAGCCCTGGCTGGCGGCCGCCGCTGCCGCCCTGGCCGCAGGCCCATTGCTGGTGATCGACTACGCCCTGGAGGCCTGGCGCTACTACGCCCCCCAGCGCTTCGCCGGCACCCTGATGGCCTACCACCACCAGCGGGCCAGCGCCGATCCCCTGCAGGATCCGGGCCAGGCCGACCTCACCGCCCACCTCTGCGTCGACAGCCTGGAACGGGCCGCTGCTGCCACGGGTTGGCAAGTGCTGGGCCACTGCCGCCAGGGGGAAGCGCTGCTGGCCCTGGGGCTGGCCCAGCGGCTGCATGGGCTGCAGAGCGATTCCGGCGGACTGGCTGAACTGTTGCCCCGGCGCGAGGCCCTGCTGCGCCTGGTGGATCCCCATGCCCTCGGCGACTTCCGCTGGCTGGCCTTCAGCCGTGGCGGCCTGCCGGCGGCCACCCCCCTCTGTCTGCAGGAGCCCCCAGGCCCCAACGGCTGAGCCACCCTGCCTAAGGTCTCGCGACGTTGCCGGGAGGCCCCCTGGGGCCTAGACGATGCCAGACCCCTTCCGGCTGCTGGAAGCGCTCGTGCTGCTCACCGTGGTGGTGGGCCCGCTGGGGATGATCTGGCGCCGCAACCTGTTTCTGCGCGCCCTGGCGATGGATGTGATGGGCACCGGTTCGGTGGCCCTGTTCGTGCTGGTGGCCGCGCGGCCCGGGCTGCGCACGCCGATTCTCGGCCGCCCGGAGCTGGCCGAGGCCGCCGCCGGAGCCACCCCGGTCGCCAGTGGCTGGGCCGATCCCATCCCCCAGGCGGTGATCCTCACGGCGATCGTGATCGGCCTCTCCATCCAGGCCCTGCTGCTGGTGGTGCTCACCCGCCTCTCCCGCCTCGACCCCCTGCTGGACACCGCCAGCTTCGAGTCGCTGCTGGCGGCTCCCCAATCCCACTCCTGAATGGCATCCACGCTGCTGGCCAACCTGCTGATCACCTGGCTGCTGCTGCCGTTCGCGGTGGCGTTCCTGGCCGCCCTGCTACCCCGCGTGGCGCCAGGCCTCGCCCTGCTGGCCGCCCTCACCACCGTGCTGGTGGGCTGCTGGGCGTTGCTGGGCGGCGCGTTTGTGCTCGATCTGATCGGCGCGCTGGGCGTGCAGCTGCAGATCGATGGCCTGGCGGCACCCTTTCTGCTGCTGAACGGGCTGGTGGCCCTGGCCGTGCTGCTCGATCGCTGGGGCCAGCCCGCTACCGGCCCCTTCCCGGTGCTGCTGCCGGTGCTGCTCGGCGGCCTCAATTCCGCCTTCCTCGCCGTCGACCTGGTGAGCCTGTATGTGGCCCTGGAGGTGGTGGGCATCACGGCCTTCCTGCTGATCCTGCAGAAACGGGATGCCCGCCAGCTGTGGGTGGCCCTGCGCTATCTGCTGGTGGGCAATGCCGTGATGACCCTCTACCTCGTGGGCGTGGCGGTGCTCTACCTGCACAGCGGCAGTTTCCGGCTCACGGCCCTGGCCGACTTCCCCCCCGCCGATCACGCCCTGGCGGTGATCGTGGCCCTGCTGCTGGTGGGCCTGCTCACCAAGTCGGGGCTGTTTCTCTCGGGGCTGTGGCTGCCGCGCACCCATGCCGAGGCGCCGGCTGACATTTCCGCCCTGCTCTCCGGGGTGGTGGTGGCCGGCGGCCTTTGCCCCCTGCTGCGCCTGGCCGGGCAACTGCCGGGGCTGCAGCCGGTGCTCACCTGGATCGGGCTGGCCAGTGCCCTGCTCGGCCTGGTCTATGCCCTGCTGGAGAGCGATCTCAAGCGCCTGCTGGCCTGGAGCACCCTCTCGCAGGTGGGGCTGGTGCTGGTGAATCCCGCAGTGGGAGGGCTCTATGCCCTCAGCCATGGCCTGGCCAAGGGGGCGCTGTTTCTGGTGGCGGGGCGGGTGCCCAGCCGCAGCCTGACCCGCTGGCCCCGCCAGCCCCTGCCTGCGGGCCTGGCCCTGCCCCTGGGGCTGGCGGGCCTCTCGATCGCCGGTGCCCCGCTGCTGCTCGGCTATGGGGCCAAACAGCTGCTGTTCAGCGCTCCCCTCGGCGGCTTTGCCGGTCTGCCGGTCGCCACGGCGGCCTGGCTGCTGCCCCTGCTGAGCGTGGGCACGGCGGCCGTCTACGCCCGCCTGCTCTGGGTGCCCTTGCAGTCCGGCCCCCTGCCCCAGGCGCCCGGGGCCCTGCTGCTGGCGCTGGTGCTGCTCGCCCTGCCCGTGGGCAGCGCGGCGCTGGCCCTGCCCGGCTCGGCGAGTGCGCTTGGCAAGGCCCTGGCGGTGCTGGCGGCCGGGGCGGGGCTGGAGGCCCTGCGCCACGCCCTGGCGGGGGCGCGGTTGCCGAGCCTGCCCCTGCCCAACCTGGAGCGGCTCGTGGACCTGCTCGGCGGCATGGCTGTGGTGGGCGCCGGCTTGCTGCTGGCCTTGCTGGGCCTGGAGCTGCCCCTGGGCGTGGAGGCGGAGGTGGTGGCATGGCGCGGCTGATCGTGGTGGCCATGCGGCTGCTGGTGTGGTGCCTGCTCAGCGCCGATCTGGAGGCGGCCAACCTGGCCATCGGCCTGGCGGTGGCCCTGGCCTTGCCCCAGCCCCGGGCCAACCGCAGCCTGCCTCTCGCCCAGCTGCTGCAGGCCGTGCTGGCCAGCCTGCGGGCCGTTCCCCAGGCCTACGCCGAGGCGTTCCAGCTGGTGCTGCGCCGCCCGGCCGGCGAGCGGCTGGAGCACAGCCCCGTGGAGTGGTCGCGCCAGGGGCGCAGCCAGGGCCGCTTCTCAAGCCATCCGCCCGCTGCCCTGGTGTTTCTCGACGTGTTCCGCATCACCCTCACGCCGCTCACGATCGCCCTCGGCATGGACGCCGCGGGCACCAGCTATCGGGTGCACCGGCTGGAGGAGAGGCGATGAGCCTGCTGCTCTTCGGGATGGTGCTGGCCCTGCTGTTGCCGATCCTGGTGGTCTGCCGCCGCACCGATGTCTGGCACCGTCTGGCGGCCTTCGCCAGCGTGTCCACCAAGGTGGCGATGCTGATGCTGGTGGTGTCGGTCGTCCGCGACGACTGGATGGTGGGCCTGGTGGGGGTGATCGTGCTGTGTGTGGGCAACGGCGCCGTGATGCTGCTGGCCAACCTGTTGCGGGGGGTGGACCCATGAGCAGCCTGCTCACCCGGGCCGCTGATCTGCTCAGCCTGGGCCTGCTCGGCCTCGGGCTGGTGTTCTGGTTCGCCGGCACCTGGCCCCTGCTGGGCCGCGCCAGCTTTCTCACCAAGCTCCACTACCTCGGCGTCGCCGACACCCTCGGTTCGGCCCTGATGCTGCTCGGCCTGCTGCTGCGCTTCAACCGGGAGTGGCCCTTGCTGCTGCTCGCCCTGCTGACGCTGCTGATCTGGGACACGATCTTCGGCTACGTGCTGGCCGCCTGCTCCCAGTCGCCCCCACGCCGATGATCACGCTCGCTTCCGATCTGCCGCTGCTGCTACCGATCACGGCCCTGCTGCCGCTCACCGCCATTCTGCTGGTGGCCCAGGGCAATCCCTACCAGACCCTGGTGCTGCGCGGCATTCTCGGCGCCGTGGCGGCCTTGGTGTACGCCCTGCTGGGGGCCGCCGACGTGGCCCTCACCGAGGCCCTGGTGGGCACATTGCTCTCCACCACGCTCTATGCGGTGGCCCTGCGCTCCTCGATGGTGCTGCGGCTGGGCTGCGCCGACCCCCAGGCGGTGCCCGCCGCGTTGAAAACCCAGCTGGCCCGCTGGCTGGAGCCCGCCAGCCTGCGCCTGGAGCTGGTGAGCCAGGGGCCGGCGGCTGTGGATCTGCACGGCCTCCTGGAGTGGCAGGGCGCCGGGCAGCCGCCGCGGGTGTGGCTGCACAACGGCGGCCTGCGCCGGCGCCTGGGGGAGCTGCTGGCCGCCGCGTCCTGGCAACCGGAACTGCTCCCTCTGGAGCGGATTCCACCCGAACAAGCCGGGAGCGCGCACGCCGGGGAGGTGGGGCGATGAACCTGATTCGTGGGCTCGTGTATGGCTCTGCGGCCCTGGTGCTCTGTGGGGCTCCACTGTTGCTGGCCCTGCCGGAGCCGCCCGAACTCGGGGCCATCCTCACCGACCTGCTCGAGCAGGGCCGCGTGCCGAACCTGGTGTCCACCGTGATTCTGCACACCCGCCTCTACGACACGGTCGCCGAGGTGGTGGTGTTCACCCTGGCCTCGATCGGCGTGCGCTGGATCTTCAGCGGCGAACCCCAGCAGCGGCGGGTGCTGGCCCTCGACGACGCCCCCTCAGTGGTGCTCTGCCAGCTGGGGGCCACGATGTGCGCCCTGGTGGCGGTGGAACTGGCCCTGCGCGGTCACCTGTCCCCAGGGGGCGGCTTCGCGGCCGGCGTGGCCGGCGGCACGGCCATCGGCCTGCTGCTGATCAGTGGCTCGGCCCGCCTCACCGACCGCCTCTACCGCCGCTACCGCGCCGATCTCTGGGAGAAGGCGGCGGTGGTGGCGTTTCTCCTCGTGGCCTGGCTCAGCCTGGAGGGGGTGTTCCCCGGCGGCGCTGCCGGCAGCGGCGGCCGCTTCGGCGCCATCGCCAGTGGCGGCTGGATCCCCCTGCTCAACGTGCTGGTGGCCGTCAAGGTGACCCTGGGTTCCTGGGCAATGGTGCAGCTGCTGGTGCGCTACCGGGGCCTGTTCTGATCCTCAGCCGGCGGCCAGCCAGGCCGCCAGCGGTTGGGGTGTCTGCTCGGGGCTGCTGGTGATCTCGATGATCCGGCCAATCGAGGCCGGGCTGTGCAGGGCCTCCAGGCACACCCGCGCCACCAGCCGCCGGGGAATGCTGTTGCTCTCCTGCTGGTCGGCGCCGCTGAAGACAACCCCCTCCCGTTCCTGGCCAGGCTCCAGCCCCTGCTCCCGCTCGCTGAGGCCACCGGGTCGCACCACGGTCCACTGCAGCCCGCTCTGCTCCAGCCAGCGCTCGCCCACGCGCTTCCACACCAGGATCAGACCGAACAGATTGAGGGGATGGCGCCAGCGGCCGGCGCACAGGGAACTCACCAGCACCACCCGTTGCAGCCCCACCGCCTGGCAGGCGGCGATCTGCTGGCGCACCCCCAGGGCATCCACCTGCAGGGGGCCGGTGAGGTCGATCGAGGGCCGGGCGCCGGTGGCGATCACCAGGGCATCACAGCCCTCCAGGGCCCGGTGCAGGGCTTCGGTGTCGCCCAGCTTGAGGCGCACCACCTCGGCGCCATCGAGCCCCTCCGGCAGCTGGGAGCCGGGCCGCACCAGCGCCCGCACCGCCAGCCCCTGGCGCAGGGCCTCCTGCACCACCCGCCAGCCGGTCTTGCCGCTGGCCCCGCTCACCGCCACCCGTCGCAGGCTGCTGGTCTGTTCCTGCTCTGCCATCGTCCGCCCATTCGCTGAAGCTCGGCGCAGACCCTAGGCAGTTCAGCCCGCACCATTGGCCAGGCCAGGGAGCGGCTCCGTGATGGCCCAGCCCGCGATCCCCGAGGCCGGCGATCACTTCTTGCCGTGCCTGGGGCTGTGCAGGTGCTGGCCGCAGTGGCCGATCACCACCTGCTGCAGCTCACCATCCCAGTGGAAATGCACCCGCAGGGTGTGGTTCGCGGAGTCCTTGACGCCGATCTTGAGGTGCTGCCACATCTCCACTGTGTGGCCGTTGTACGCGAAGGTGCGGGCGCGTTTCCCTTTCGGGCTGTTCTTGATCGTCTTCGACTCGTCGGCCGCGTAGCTGGAGCCGAACACTTCCCCAGCAAGACGATCTGGCGCTGCTTTGCGCTTCTGTTCCCGGTAGGCCGTGGCCAGCAGCCACAGCTGCTCGAACAGCTGCTCACCCAGCTCGAATCCGCTCGCCGCATCCGCAGAGCTCCAGGCACTGTCCAGCACCAGCAGGCTGCCGGGACAGAACTCCTGGCTCACCAGTTCCAGGCAATCGCGGGGCTTGAGGCGCTGGCGTCTAGCCATCGAGCGCAGGCCGTTCCACAGGCGCTCGACCTGGGCCTGCTCGGCATCTTCTCCATCGGCATTGCTCCAGGGCACAGAACTGGCCGGATCCGCGGCGGATGCACCCTGTGCCTGCAGATACTCCAACTCCAGCCGGAGCGTTTCCAGCTCGTTGCTGGCCTGCTCCAGCTGCTCCTCGAGGGTGTGGTTCTCGGCCATGGCCAGGTCGAGCTCCTGCTGCCTGAGCTGGAGCACCTCGCGCAGCTCCGCTTCCACGCTCGCGGCCAGTTCGATCGCCTCCTCGCCGCGGGCCACAGCTTTCTCAGCCCGGCGCTGCAATGAGCTGCGGCTCTGCTCCACCTCCCGTTGCAGCCGCCTTTGCTCAGCTCGGCTGGTCTCCAGTCGCTGGTTGACGTCCTGCTGCTTCTCCTCCAGTTCCTTGAGTCGCGTCTCCCGTTCGCTCACCCGGGTGCTCTCACTGGCCACTCCGAAGTGGCTGCGGATCCGTCGCTCCACCTCGGAGCGATCCTCCGGTGCCGCTCCGTCCCTCTCGGTGAGGCTCAGATACCAGGGGTAGTGACGGCCCTCCTGGCTTGGGTAATAGCTGTAACCGCATTTGCTCACGTCGTAGCTCACGCTCAGCAGCGCCTGCAGTTCGCGGAAGGCGGTTTCCGTGCAGCTCACCACCAGGCGGAGCTTGTCGCTGCCGCTGGTGCGATCGAAATCCCAGGCGAAGCTGTTGGACACCCCCAGCTCCCGCAGCCGGCGGCTGGCCTTCGTGAGAGGAATCGAGATCTGCAGGCGGAAGGCATCCCGCAGCGCGGTGGTGCTCAGCCCCGTGACCACTCCCTCCAGGCCGGTGGCCGCCTCCGGCACTTCAGCGGCGATCAGGGCGGCCATGTCCTTGGGGAGATAGCCGATCCACTCCTCCTTCCAGAACACCTTGACGGCGTTGGGATCCCATTGATTGGTGGGTTCGTGCTGGAGGCGCAGCGGATCGCCGATGGCGATTCCCAGGGCCATCTTCTCGGCAGCATCAGCGAGCCGATAGGCCAGGAAGGTCTGCAGGATCTCGCCGCTGCTCTGGCTCTGACGCTTGAGCTGGGCCGCCTTCCGCTCGGCGCTGCCGCCGCTCTCCAGCTGTTGCAGGTTGCGGAAGAGGTTGCCCGTGGGTGGCATGAGCAGACCTGAACGGCCAGTTCAGGCTAGGAAATCGTGGGGGCGCACGATCTAATGCCGCCAGCCAAGCAACGGTGTCGCCGGCTCAATCCGGCAGGTCGATTCGGCTCGCGTCCGCCATACCGCGGCTGCGCTCCGGATCACAGGTGAGCAGGATCACCTGCAGGCCCTGGTCTGCAGCCCGCTGCAGCATTCGATAGACGCCCGCCTGGCGTTCGGGGTCGGAATTGGCAAAGGCGTCGTCAAACAGCACGGGCAAGGTGCCGTCGTAGGCCTCCGCCAGCACCTCCGCCATCGTGACCCGCAGGGCAGCGGCGAACTGTTCACGGGCGCCGGTGCTGAGCACGTCAAAGCCAAAGGCCGCCTCATTGCCGCGGCGCCACTGCAGCTCTGCAAAGCCCTTGCGGGCGTCGTAGCTGAGGCTGGGCTGCGGGGCTTGCGGGAACACCTGGGCGAGATAACGGCCGATCCGCTCGGTGAGCGGTGCGGTGTACTGCGTGGCCATCGCGTTCTGTTCCTCCTCCAGCAGGCGCCGCAGCAGCGTGAGCATGCCCGCCTCCTTCTCCAGCCGTTCCTGGTCCTCCAGCCGTGACTCCAGCTCGGCCTGTTTCTGCTCCAGCTCAGCCTGCAGGTCGATCCGACCGTCGCCATGGAGCCGGCCTTCGGCGCGGATGCGGGCCTCACTGGCCTGCCGCTCCTGGGCTTCAAGCGTGCTGATCTCCCGCTCGAGCTCTGCTGCCTGGGCTTTGAGGCTGGCGGCGCCGAGCGCGGCCAGCTCGCTCTGCAGCTGCGCCAGCTTGTCCTGGTGTTCTTGCCAGCGTTGCTGGGCCTGGGCCAGGGCGGCGGTCAGGGCCTCCAGAGATCCGTGACGCTCCTGCAGGGCATGGATGCGCGTGCGGGCGGCCAACACCTCGTTCTCACGCTCCCGCAGCCCGGTTTCCGCCGTAGCCATCAACGTGTTGTGGCCATCGAGGTCGGCGCTGGCTTGCTTCAGCCGTGCCTGCAGCTGCTGTTGGGCCTTGGTTGCTGCATCACGATGCTGGCGTGCCGTGCTGAGCTGCCGCTCCAGCTCCTGCAGGCGGCTCACCAGAGCTTCCCCTTGCAGCGCGGCATCAGCGGCGTCCAGGGCAACCTGACCATCCGCGCCTTGAGCCAACACCTCCAGGCGACGGCGCAAGGCTTCCGGATCCGCTCCACCGCGCTGTTCGATCAGGCGCTGCTGCTCGGCCAGCAGATCACTGCACCGCCGCTCGGCCGTGGCAGCCTCATCCACCGTGGTGAGCTGCCAGCGCTGGAGTTCGGCCTGGAACTTGCCCTCCGCTTTTGCAAGCGCGGACGCGGCCTGGGCAGCGCTGGAACCATCCCCAGGGGTGAGCCGCAGCTCCACATCGTCACCCACCTGCACGGTGGCCGGCTCTGAGAGCAGCTGGCGGCTTCCGGCTGCCAGCTCAACACCATCCACCCGCACGGGGCGGCCGGCACGGATCACCTCGATGCCGGCGGAGAGTGCTTCCGCGCGAACGCGGGCCTCACGCCTGGCGGAATCAAGCCTGCGCAGCGTCTCCACATCCGCTGCGGTCAGCGCGGGCAGGCGGTCGATGTCGGCCTGGAGTTCAGCGCAGCGGGTCTGGTTGGCGGCCAGCGCTGCCAGTTGCTGCTCCAGCCGCTGTTGCTCCTGCCGCTGGCCCAGGCGTGTCTGCAGGCTTTCGATCGCTGTCGCCTCGGCGATGGCCTGGGTCACAGCCTGTTGCTGGGCCTCCAGCTGCTCCTGGGCCTGCCCGCGGGCAGCCTCCAGGACAGGCCGTTGCTGCCTGAGCGCCTCGAGCGCCTCCTGATCCGGGGCCTTGGCGGCCTCCAGAGCGCTCACCCGCTGTTGCAACTCCTCCAGCTGCGAGCGGTCGTTGCCGAGGTCGTCGCGTTCCTTCTGGGCCGCCTGCAACTGGGGCTTCTCCGCGGCGATCGCCGCCTCCAGCTCCTGACTGCGTTTGAGGGTCACGTCCAGCTGCGCTCGCTGCGCCTGCAGGGGCGGCAGCGCCTGGCGCACCCGCTCGAGCTGCGCTTCCGCCTCCTGATAGGCCTGCTCCGCTGCAGCCTGCTGGGCGATCTGATCGCGGATGGCTTCGAGATCGTCCTGGGCCTCTGCAGCCGCTTCCCGGGCCTGGTGCAGCGGCGAGCCTTTCTTCACCTGGGGGGCGCGGTTGGCACCGCCCGGGGTGTACGCGCTGGCCCAGCGGCTCTGGATGTCGTCCAGCACGGCCAGATCCAGGGGTGACTGCACGCCCAGATCGGCGCCAGCCTGGAGGCGCTCCACCAGGCGGTCGTGGTCGTAGCCGGCAGTGCTTAACGCCAGGGGATTGCTGCTGGCCGATCCCTGCCACACCCACAGATGCCCCCAGCGCTCCCGGAGCTGTTCGCCAGCGCCACGGTTGCGGGCCACGGCCGCGGTGCCGATCAATTGCGCCAGCTTCTCCTCGGCGTCCTCTCCCTGCAGGCTGCGGCCGGCGCTGTCGCGCAGGCTGGCACTGCCCCGCTTTCCCGCGAAGCGCTTGCGCAGCTCCCAGCGTTCACCCGCCGCCTCAAAGCTGAGCTCCACCTCCGGTTCCGCCAGGAAGGGATCCGACTGCATCGCCTTGAGCAGTTCGCCGCCGGTTTTCACCGGCAGGAACAGGGCCCGGTGCAGGGCCTCGGCCAGGGTGCTCTTGCCGGATTGATTGGGTCCGGTGATCACCGTGAAGCGTGGATCGAAGCGGACGGGCAGGTCGCGATGCCGGCGGTAATCGCGGACGCGGGCAGAGAGGAGGCGCATGGCTCAGGACGGGGAATGGGGCAGATCGGTTGTTTTCGGGTGGCGTCAGTTGCTGACGCAGGCGCGGTGCAGTTCGCGCAGGGCCATGCGGGCCAGCTCGCCTTCTTCTTCTCCCCGCTCCAGCTGCTGCTGCAGCCGTTGGGCCACGCGGGCCACCAGCGGATCGCCGGCACGCTCGGTGAGCAGGCGCAATTCAGCGGCATCGGGGGCCACGCTGGTGCGATCACGCAGCTTCAGGCGCAGCAGCCGGGCCTCAAAGCGCTGCAAGAGATCCTGCAGACGGGCGGCAGCGGCCAGGCTGAGACTGCCGTCCAGCTCCAGGAGCAGCAGGTCCTGCTGGCTGCGGGCGCCGAGCAGATCGCGCAGGATCTGCTCCAGGCGCTCCAGGTCAGCGTCGCTGTTGAAGCGGTGCTGCAGCTGGTGCCAGCCGATCGCTCCGGTGCGCACGTCGAACACCTCAGGCTGCAGAGCGCGGTTCACCTCCACCACCAGCACCTGGCCGGAGCGATAGTCGGCCGCCCGCGGGAAGCGATCCATCTCATGGGAGCCGGAGTACCAGGCCCGGCTGCTCACCTGCTTGAGGCCGTGCCAGTCACCGAGGGCGACGTAGTCGATCTCGCCGGGCGGCAGAGCCGCGAGGTCGATGCGGTTGGTGGGTACCGGCGGGTTCTCGTCGTCGGTGTCGCTGCTGTCCTCCCCCCCGAAGCCATGCACCGACCCATGGGCCAGCACAATCCGCGGCTGGTCGCTCCAGGGGGAGAAGTCGAGCTGGCGCAGCCAGGCGGTGGGATCCACCGGTTCGGCCTTGCGCAGCAGCGGGCAGGGCAACACCACGCCCCCGGCCAGGCCGATGCTGGCGAGCGCAAACGGTTGGCGCTCCAGCAGCACCGTCAGGTTGGGCGCCAGCTGCAGGCACTCCTGCATGAAGTACCCCTCCTGCCAGCAGCTGCCGGCACCGCAGTGGTCGTGGTTGCCGGGGATCACCAGCACGGGCAGGCCCACCGCACCGATGGCGCTGCAGGCGGCGGAGACGTCGGCCCGGGTGGGCTGGTGGGTGTCGAACAGATCGCCGGCCACAGCGATGAAGGCGGCACCCTGCTGCTGGGCCACCACGCCCAGGCGGCCGATGGCACTGAGCCGCTCACGCCGCAGCTGGGCGCGCTTGTCGGGGTCGGTGACCCGGGCATAGGGCTTGCCCAGCTGCCAGTCGGCGGTGTGGAGGAAGCGCATGGGGGCGATCCGGCTTGGGTGAAATCAATGTCCCACCGCTGGAGTCCTGTTGCGGCAACTATCCTGCGAACGACGAGCAGCTCAGGTGGGGAGCAGGGCCACGCCTTCCTTGCTGGCGGCGGCGTTCAGGGCCTGATCGCGGCTTGCGAGAGGTAGCCCCAGGCGCAGGGCCAGCTCGAGGTAGGCGGCGTCATAGGTCGTGAGGCGATGGCTGCGGGCCAGGGCCAGGGTGTCGTGCCAGACGATGGCTGTGGTGGCCTGGTCCATACGGATGGGCAGGGCCTCCAGCAGCCCCAGGAAGGTGCGGATGGCTGCCGGCGTGATTCGTCCCTTGCGTTCGGCCTGCACCAATACGTTGCTGACTTCCCACAGCCAGAGCGAGGGCACCTGGGCCTGGCCCTCTTGCAGCCTCGTCAGAAGCGCCCAGCCCTCCTCGCTGGCCTCATCGGCAAAGCACCAGGCGCAGCTCAGTGAGGCATCGAGCACGAAATCGCCGCTCACAGGCGTCATCGGCGGCCGGCGTCGCGCAGCTCCTGCAGCGTGAGTCCACCCAGGGTCTGGCCCTGGCTGAACTGCCTCAGGGCTGCAATCGTTTGGGCCAGGTTGGCGGGTGGATTTTCGGCAGGGGGAACAAGCCGGGCCACCGGCCGCCCATGGCGGGTGATCGTGATCTGCTCGCCGGCGCTCACCGCATCGAGCAGGGCCGCCAGGTGGGTTTTCGCCTCGAAGGCGCCGACGGAACGCATCGCAGGCAAGGACTGAGGCGTTTCAACTAGTCTTCAACCAGTTTAAGCGCTCGCCATCAACCGGCACAGGCGGCTGAGTTGCTGCACGTTGGCGATGCTGCTGCTGATGCCCATGGCCAGCTGGGGGGAGCCCACCACGATCGAGAGGCACTGGGCGCGGCTGATCGCCACGTTCACCCGGTTGGGGGCAAGCAGGAAATCCAGACCCCGCGGGGCGCTGTCGCCGTCGCTGGCGGTGAGCGAATGGATCGCCACCGGCGCCTCCTGGCCCTGGAACTTGTCCACCGTGCCCACCCGGGCCCTGTTGCCGAGGCGCCGCTGCAATCGGTTCACCTGCACGTTGTAGGGCGCGGTGACCAGGATCTCCCGCTCGCCCAGCACGCCCTCGCGGATCTGCAGCTGGCCGTCCACCACCTGAGCCCGCTGGTAGGGCCGGCCATGGAGGCGCTCCACCAGGGCGGCGATCGCCTCAATCTCCTCATCGCTGGCGGTGCTGTTGCCGCTGTGGGGCACGGGTTGGTAGAGCAGGCCCTGGGCCTGGCCATCCCAGTGCACCTGGTTGGCAGCGTTGGCGGCGGCGGCCTGCAGCTGACCGTCATAGAAGAGGCCCGACACCACAGCGGTGAGTGCTGGTGGCATGCGCCAGCTGGTGGCCAGGAACACGCCCCGATCCGCGGGCACCACGGCGTGGTCCTGCATGGTGTAGTCGATGCAGGACAGGCCGCTGTCGCCGGGGTGGGCGGCGCGGTTGGGCTGGGAGAGCTGCTGCTGATCGCCCACCAGCAGGATGTTGCGCGCCACCCGGCTCATGTACAGCAGGTTGCTGAGCGACACCTGGCCCGCCTCATCGATCACCAGCAGATCGAAGGGCGCACCGTCGTAGCCCTCCTTCACCAGGGTGTAGACGGTGCCGCCGAGTACGGCGGTTGTGTCGGGTAGGTCGGCCTCGCGCAGCGCCTGGGCGCGGGTGCCGGCCAGGGCCTTGCGATCGGCCTTCTCGCTGGTGCTGCTGGCCACCTTCACCACCAGGGCATCGCTGCCCTGGGCGTCGAGGCACTGCTGCACCTTGCGCAGCACGTTGTTGATCGCCTCATGGGTGTTGGAGCTCACGGCCACCCGCTGGCCCGCCGCCACCAGGGCGGCGATCAGCTGGGCGGTGACGGTGGTCTTGCCGGTGCCGGGCGGCCCCTGCAGGGAGAGGCCGATGCCATCGACCTGCTGCAGAAAGGCAGCCAGCTGCTCGGCCGCAGCCCCCGGCTCACGGCGCACGCACTTGTTGATCGCCTCCAGCTGCGGCAGTCTGCGGCGCTCCAGCAGGTGCAGCAGGGCCGGCGGCAGGGGCTTGTGCTCGAACACCCAGCCCTGGGCCAGCCGCACCAGATCCTTGAGCATGCGTTTGTAGATCTGCCTGGGCAGGGGGATCAGATCGTCCTGACGGGGCAGATCGCCACCGGGCAAGCCAGCTTCCTTGAGCTGTGCCAGCAGCTTGTGGCTGAGCTTGAGGGTGATCTGATCGGGCTGGTTCTCATCCAGAACCCCCTAGATGTCGAGGGCTTTGCTGTCGTCCTTGAGCAGGTGCGGTTGGGGCAGCAACCGCTGGCCATTACTCCGCAGCGGCACCAGGGCAAAGCGGGGGTTGCTGCCCGGGCGGGCCGCGAGCTTGAGCGGCTGGCTGGCATCAAAGCGGTAGCGGTAGCCGTTCGACTGCTTGGTGAGTGCATCCACCCCCTCCAGCCGGGCCGCCGCGATCACCTCGCTGTCGTCCTCGCGCTCCTCGGGGGTGAGCTCAAGGCGGTGGAAGAACTCCCACCACTCCACCTTGCCCTCGCGCTCATGGAAGTCGATCAACTGGGCGAGCAGCTTCTGCAGCCGCAAGCTGATGCCGCGGGGGCCGGCATCATCGCCATCAGTGCTGGTCTCAGGCAGCTCCGGCAGGAGTTCACGGGCAGCCACTTCCAGCTCCTTCTCATAGGCAGTTGTCTGCTCCTCCTCGGCTTCTCTGGCGGCTGCCACCCCCCACTTGTTGGCACGAACGGGGATCTGCGCCATCTCGGGCAGCGCCAGCAGGAAGCGGTGCAGCCCCTCGGTGACCTGACAGTCCTTTTCGTTGTAGTCCTGCAGGTCCAGCAGCAGGGGGCTCTGACTGGCGGCACGCCCCGGCTGGGCGGACTGGCCGGACTTGCGCCATTCGGCGTACTGCACCACCGAATCGCCGGCGTTGTCCACGCCCTCGGTGCGGGCGTCGCTAGAGAGGCGCTCCACCTTTTTGATGGAGTAGCTGGGGGCGCCCACCAGCAGGCCGTTGCGCACGATCGGATAGAGATCCACCAACAGCTCATCACGCAGCCACTGGTCGATCAGGGCCTGGTGAATCTGGTGGCGGGAGGCCAGGTTGCCGAGCGCGGTTTTCTCATAGCTGGCGTAGTGATACACGTGCAGATCGGGGTAGCGCTGGCGGCGCTGCTCCACCCAGTGCACGAACGCGGCAAAGGCCTGCTTTTCTTCCGCCGGGCTATGGGCCCACCAGGGCTGGAAGCGCAGCTCACCCTGCTCATCGCGGTAGCAGGCACCAAAGAGGTATTCGAGCTTCTCGCCGCTGATCGGGTCCGGGAAGCCCTCCATGTCGAACCAGATATCGCCCGCATCCGCTGCCGGCAACATCGCCAGCCCGCGGCTCTGCTGCTCCACTGGCCGCAGCTGGTAGGCGGGGCGGCCATCGCTGCTCTGCTCGCTTGCGAGCTGGATGCGGGCCTGATCCCGCAGGCGCTGCAGCACGGCTGGATCAAGTCCTGATACGAGCTGATCATCCGCTGAGGCCGCCAGATCATCGATGGTGGTGATGCCGGCGGCACGCAGCTTGCTGCGCTGGCTCTGGCGCAGGCCGGCCACCAGGATCAGGTCGCGCTTCTCTTCCAGCCGCTGCTCAATCAACGGCGCCCAGAGACCGTGATCGCCGGGGGCGTCCTCCGGCTCCTGGCTGGGATCAAAGGCGGCGCGGAAGTCGCGGTAGCGCTGGCGCAGCAGCTCGTACCAGCTCCAGAAGCGCGCTGAGGGGTAGCCCTGCTCGCCTTCCGCAAAGCGGCCACCGCCGAGATACAGCTTGAAGTGCTCAGGCCTATGGCCCAGCAGCGGCTCCAGCAGCTCGCAGTAGGCGCAGGCCTGCACCAGATAGATCGGCTTGGGGTGGCTGGAGAGCTTGCATTCGATCGGGATGTAGCTCCACGCGCCCAGGGCAGAGGGACGCTCGATGCGCTCCAGCAGGTCGGCCGAGCCGCGCATCTCGTTGTTGCGCAGCGACGCCTGCCAGATGTAGTCAGCCCCTGAACGCATGGCATCCAGGGTGGCGGTGTAGTCCTGCTCGTCCTGCCGGCCGCGCAGCTTGCTCACGGTGCTGCCGGCGGTCTCCAGCCGCTCAATCAGCACCTGTTCGTGCTGGAGGCCGGAGGAGAAGAGCAGTTCATCGAGGGCATCGGCCTGGGGCCGGGGTGCCCGCTCCGGCGTGGTGGCATGCACCTCCTCCCACCAGGCACCGATCACCGGGCTGCGGCTGAACAGGGCCAGCTGGGAGGGAGTGATCAGGCGGTCGGGCATGGGGCGATGGCGGCAGGTGTGGGTCGTTGATGGGTAGGGGCGATGGGCCTTGATTCACTCCAGATCGACGCTCTCCAGCAGCATCCGGGCCCGGTAGAGGCGGTCGGCATCGATGGCCCAGCTCACGATCTGGGAGTGCCTGGCGTCGTCGTCCTCCTGCAGATCCTTGACCACACCGTCGTGAAACGACTCCAGGTGGCGCACCAGGAACAGGGCGATCTGCTGGTCTTCCGCGGCGCTGGTGTCCAGCGACTCGAGCAGCTCCAGCACCTGCTTCACCTTGGGGCTCTGCTGGCGTTCGGGCTTTTCCGGGCGCTCGGGCTTGTTGGTCTGCATGGCGATCAGGTCGTGGGGGCTGTTGGGGATGCCGGCAGCCACCGGCGCAGCGGCCTGGTCGGCCACCATCTCGGGGTGGACGCCGGCATCGGGATCGAGGGGTTTGCCGGCCTGGGAACCGGGCTGGGCATCCTTGGGCTGGCTCATGGCACCTCCATCGCAATTCAGTGCACCCACCTTCGTGGCATTCGCGGAATGGCGGGGCGCTCCACCTGCGAAGCACGAGCGATCAGACGCTGCCCGCCCGCCGCAGCCCCCTACCGCCACGGCGCCACCGACAGCCGGGGACAGGAACGTCGTTCATCCGTTTGCTGGTTTGTAGTGACGGGCAACGATCCGGTTTTCAGGTGACACCAGGAGGACCTTTCCTTGCTGTGCATTGAAGGATGCCTCTGCGCTGGCCCGATCGGTGTGCTCCGAGATGACATTGCCGATCGAAGTCAGCACCCTCCAGGTGTTGCTCGGGGTGTAGATGCAGGAGCCGCAGGGCAGCGGACATGGCGGAGAGCGCATCGGGATGGAGCCAGCATCCGCGTTCTGCATGGTGGATAGTGGCTCGCGCGCGCGAACGACGAGGTGGTGGTGGTAAGGCTCCCGGTTGTTCAGGTGTCAGCGCTGGCGCTTCAACAGCCAGATCACCACTACCGCGACCAACACCCCGCCCAGCACCACGGTCCAGTAAGTAAACAGTAGATACAGCAGCAGGACACAGCCGACAAACCAATACATTCCCGGCGATACCTCACTGGAGGAGGACGACGAGGACGCGCCGTTCTGCCAGTCGCTGTCGCGCTCAGAAATCACCTGCAGGTTGGAGATCCAGATCGGATCCCATTGCTTCCTGATCGTTTCCGCCGCGGTGCTGCTGGATCCCGCCACCACGGTGACGTGAAAAGGGGTGCCACCCTGCACCGCTTTGATCTGTGCTTTCCAGACAGCCATCGTTCCTCAAGGAGCCGATCAGCCATTCAGCAGCCGGGCTCGTTTGGGTTCTAACAGACTCCGGCAAAGATCAGTGATGCGGATCGTTCTGACCTGCGGCCATCGGGCTTGTCCTGGCTGTGCAAGCCATCGGTGATTCGCAGAAGCTCAGCACCTTGCATCGACTGGGCACGAAACAATGAACCTGCCCAGCCCTGCTGATCGATGCACGAGAACGCCGCCGTACAGGAGCGTGTGCTGGCCGACCTGGAGCAGCTGGCCCGGCCGCGCCATGCCCGCTGGGACGAGCTGGGGCTGCTGGCGGTGCGCAGCTTTGTGCTGGAGCAGCTGCAGACCCATGGGCCGGTGGAGCAGCACCCCTCCGGAGCAGGAGCGGATGCGGGGGTGAACCTGATCCTCAGGCTGCCCGGCCAGTGGCCGGAGCTGGCGCCGGTGCTGGTGGCGGCCCACTACGACGGCCCGCTGGGGTCACCCGGCGCCGACGACAACGCCACGGGTGTGGCGACCCTGCTGGAGCTGGCCCGCCGCTGGGCCCAGCGCCCCCCGCGAAGGCCGCTGTGGCTGGTGGCGTTCGATCAGGAGGAGTGGGGGATGGTGGGCAGCAAGGCTCTGGCTGGAGAGCTGCGCCAGCAGGGCCAGCCGTTGCACCTGATGCTGAGCCTGGAGATGCTCGGTTACACCGCCGAGCAGCAGCGCTATCCCGTGGCGGCGATGCGGGCGGTGTACGGCAGCCGCGGCGACTTCATCGCCCTGGTGGCCAACGCCGGCGTGGCGGCCCTGTTGCCTGGTCTGAGCCGGGCGATGGGCGCCCATGTGACAACCAAGGTGCTGCCGGTGCCGTTCCAGGGCCGCCAGCTGCCGGATGTGCGCCTGAGCGACCACAGCCCCTTCTGGGATGCGGGCTACAACGCGGTGATGGTGACCGACACGTCCTTCATGCGTAACCCGCACTACCACCAGAGCAGCGACACGATCGAGACCCTGGATCTGCCCTTTCTGCTGGCGGTGATCGATGGGCTGGAAGCGGCGATCGGGGGTTGTTAGCTCAGCGCGGCTGCCACATCCGCCAGGCGCAGCATCAGGGTGTTGGGGTCGGTGGGTGAGGGATCGAAACCCATGTGCAGGTAGAAGGCGCGGGCCTGCGCAGATGCGGCATGCACCAGGATTCCCCGCACGCCGATCTGCTCACTGGCCTGCAGCACCCTTGCCAAGGCATCCGCCAGCAGGGCGCGGGCGACCCCCTGGCCCTGAACACTGCTGCAAACTGCCAGCCGTGCCAGCACCACCACCGGGATGGGATCCGGCATGTTGCGCCGGAATCGGCCGGGGCTGGCGGAGACCGCCACGGCACCGGAAGCGAGCGCCACGTAGGCCTTCACCAGCCCATCGCCGTTGCACACCACAAACGTTCGGGTGGCGCCGCTGCGCTGATTGGCCAGGGCGCGCTGCTGGAGCCAGCGGTTGAGGCTGGCGTCACCGCAGTCAAAGTTGGAGGTGCCGTGCTGCTCCGCCAGGGGCTGCGGGGCCTGAAGCTGCATCAGCCCTGCCAAGGCCTCGGGGCGGTCATGGTGCGGCGGAGGCGCTCACTGGGGCTGGGTGGCGCATCGAGCGCCTGCTGAAAAGCCTCGAACTGCTCCGGAGCGACCGAGCACCAGGCCTGCTCCACCAGCAGCTGCTGGGCAGCCGTGCGGGCAGCCTGCAGCAGGAAATCCGTGCGGGTGAGGCCAGAGGCGGTGACGGCACGATCAATCAGCTCCTGATCGTCCGGGGCCACCCGCAGATTCCAGCTCAGACGCGGGGTGGCGGCCATGGCGGCGGTGGAGAACCCCAATCAGCCTAACCATCTTTGGTAGACAGCGTCTATCCATCTGACCAGGCGCAGTCCTTCTGACCAGGCGCAGCCCTTCCAGGTCGACCTTAAGATGTGATCATATTAATCTGCATACTCTGGTGGCATCCTCCGTATCCCCGCCGGGGAAGGCCGGCACTGAGCGGGTCACGGTGACCATGCCCGCAGAGCTGGTTGCCGGCATTGACCGCCTGGAGCGCAACAGAAGTCGCTTCATTGCCGAAGCCGTGCGCCATGAGCTCAAGCGTCGCCGCCACCAGGAGCTGCTGCGTTCGCTGGAGGCCCCCCATCCCGACAGCCAGGCCAGCGCAGCCCTCGGGATGGGGGACTGGGGCGCGGCGTTGCCTGCCGGCGATGGCGACCTGCTCGATCCCGCGGCCGGAGTCGCCCTGCGCTGGAGTGCAGAACTGGGCTGGCAGGAGCCAACGGAATGAGTCTGGCCCGAGGCAGTGTGGTGCTGGTGGATCTGGAGCCCACCCAGGAGCACGAGCAACAGGGCACCCGTCCCTGCGTGGTGGTGAGTGATGGGGCGGTGAACAGCAGCCAGCGCTATCCACTGATCGCGGTGGTGCCGATCACGGGCACACCAGCGCAAGGCGCCCTCTACCCCTCCCTTGCTCCCGGTGCCAGCAGTGGCCTCACCAAGCCCTCCACGGCCCTGGTGGACCAGCTGAGATCGATCGACAAGCAACGCATCCGCCGGCGCTACGGCTGCGTATCAGCCGCGGAGCTGGAGGCGATCGACAGTGGTCTCTGCCTCTACCTCGGGCTCGAGCCGTAAAGCGCCACCACCGCCTGGGCCTGCTGCAGGTGCTGCTCCCGCAGGCTGGTGGGCTGCTCGATGCGGATGCCCGCACCCCAGCGGAACAGCCAGGCGCGCAGGTCCCAGTCCTGCTCGATCGTCCAGTGGGGCAGGCGCAGTTCCACCGGGTAGGGGTGGCTGTCGCCCGGGGAGTTGGCGGCGAGGCTGTCACCGGCGTAGGCGGTGTGCTCCGGCGGGAAGCGATGGGGTTCCTCGCGGATCAGGCCGAACACCTCGGCCGTGCAGGAGAAGCGCAGCAGGCCCCAGGGGTGCTGCACCGCCCGGCCGGCGGGCTGCATCAGCGCCAGCTGCTCCTCCACCGACGTGCCGAAATAGAGCCCGCCGCATACATGCAGCAAGCGCTGCAGGCGCTGCAGCCCCGCGTCGTGCTCAGCCTCGCTGTTGCGGCGGGTGTTGCCGTCCTCATTCACGAACTCAAGCCGGTCCACCCGCAGGGTGCGGATCAGGCCCGCTTCGCGGCCGATCTCGGCGGTTTCAAAAGCCAGATACCAGCTGATGTTGTGGAAGAGCAGCTGCAGCGGCCAGGCGCGGAAACGACCGTCGTCGCCGCGCTGGCGGCGTTGGTCATCCACCGGATCCGGCCGGTGGCGCAGCCACACCCGGCGGCGATCGCGGATCGCCCGCTCCACCCGCGTCGCCTGCTCGGGGCTGGCCAGGGTGCCGGGCAGCTCGGCAGTGAAGGAGCGATGGGCCAGGGCCCGCTTGGGCTGGCGGCGGCCGGCGCCAGAACCGGCAGCAAGCAGGCCGGCGCGCTGCAGCCGCTCTTCCAGGCTGAGCAGCAGCGGCTTCTGGGACTGGTCGCTGAGGCGATCGAGGGAGGCCTTGAGCTGGGCATGCACCTCCAGCAGCTGGTCGGCCGACAGCAGCGCCGTGCCGATGGCATAGCCCTGGCGGCGGCTGTGGGGGCGGCCCTTCACCTGGGGCAGGAAGCCGTAGGGGCCGAGCAGATGCTCGATGTCGTGGCGGAGCACGGCCTCCTGCTTAGCGGCATAGGCGCCCTCGATCGGGCTGAGGCGATCGATCAGGTGGCGGTAGAGGGGGCCGAATTCATCGCTGGAGCGCCGGGCGCGTTTCGGCCGCGCCGGTGCTGAGCCAGAAGCCGCCGGCGTGCTGGCAGGAGGTGCTGCCTCGCCATCGCCCTCTGGTGCATCGAAGGGCTCCTTGAGGATGTGGCGCAGCAGGGTGGACACCCGGCGGAAGGCCTGGCGATCGGCCAGGGCGGGATGGCCGCCGTTAACGCCGCTGCCGGCGCATGGCCCCTCCGGCCCCAGCGCGATCGGCTGGTCGCCCTGCCAGTCGAGCCGGAAGAAGCCATTGGCCTCCAGCCAGGCCAGATCGGCGCGGATGGCGGCGGCATCGGCGTAGATGTCGCTGTTGCCGCCGTGCACCTCCTGCCAGCTGGCCAGGTAGGCGGCGGCCCGCTCGGCCAGATCCCCCTGGGGCGGCGGGTTGCAGATCTGCAGCAGGCCGGCGGCGGTGCCCGGGTCGCTGGCGTCGAGCCCGTTGAAGCTGGTGAGCAGGCGGATCAGAAACAGCAGGCGCTCCAGATCCAGCAGGCGGGCGTAGCGGTGCAGCTGGGCGGCGATGGTGCGCTGGCGGTTGCCGCCATTGCGCACGCGGCGATCGAGACCGGCGAGGCGGGCGCGCAGGTCGTCCTCGCTGGTGCCCTCACCGGCGGCGGGGTTGAGGGCCACGATCGTGGCGAAGCCCTCGGCCCGGTCGGGCCGGAAGAAGCGGTGGTTGATGCTGGCGTGAAACTCCTCAATCACCGCCTCGGGCACCGGCCGCTCCCGCCCCTGCGCCCAGGCCTTGCACTGCGCCAGGGGTGTGGTGAGCCACCAGCCGATCCACTCCACCGGCCGGCCCAGCTGCAGGTGCTGGGTGTAGAGCAGCCGCCAGGGACGGCGGGCGTGGGTGGCATCGATGATCACCGGCTGGCCGGCGGCGACGGCCTCGTGGAGGCGCTGGAGCAGCAGGTTGCGGATCTCACCCAGGGCCCCTGCACGCCGGCATCCCCGAAGAGTTCCGCGCGGATTACATCGGTGGAGAGCACCAGGCCCGGCTGACCCGATTCGCCCTGCAGCAGGGGCGCCAGCTGGCCGGCGAGGGTGGTCTTGCCACTGCCGGGCGGGCCGATCAGCAGGTGACAGCGCAGGGGGGCTGGGGTCATCGCTCCATCCTGGCCGCTGCTGCGCCGATGGCATGCGGCCTCCTGCGAACCACGAATCAGAACCTGTGTTAATGCAGCACCTCCAGCTGCAGGAGCTGGGCAGCCTGGTTCAGTCGGCGGTCGTAGCAGGCGAAGGTAACAGGTTGTTCGGAGGTGATGTGTAACTCATGGGCGGCAGCTAGCTGCACGCTGTCGTAACCCCTGAGCGCGAAGCCATCTGCAAAACGGCCAGCCGCTTCTACGAGTTTCTGGCTGACTTCGACAATGGTGAACGATGACCAGAGCATGCTGAGCCGTTGACGAGCGTTCTCAATTTCGTCAGCACTGGTTGGATCATCGCGCTGGCGACGAGCCATCGCTGCCATGGCCTCGGCCCAGGTGATTCTGCAGGCCGCGATCAATTCGGCACGTTCAGTGGCCTGGTGGATCTGGGCTGAGTCGGGCTCATCAATCAGCAGCTTGATCAGGGCACTTGTATCGCAGAACAGGAGCACGCGCTTAACCCCGGTCTTCAATCACGATCTCGCTGATGAGCTTCCCTTGGCCGCTCAGCTTGATGGGCGGGGGGATGTCGGGCTTCTGCCCGTTCCAGCTGATCAGGCCAGCATCAATCGCCTGCTGCAGCGGATTGGAGGACGTTGGCTCCGCTGTCTTGACAGCCGTGATTCGGGCGATGGGCCTGCGGTGGGACGTGACCTCCACCACCTCACCGGCCTGAACCCGAGCCAGCCATTCGGAGAGATGGGTTTTGAGATCCCGCACCGACACCTGGCATGCGACTACATCTGCCATGGCTGGCCCCAGTTTTGTGACCACACTAGGCCTGCAGGCAGCCGGTCCGCCGCCCTGGAGCTGGGGATGGAAGAGCTCAACCCATCCATGCAGGCATCGGCTACGGCATCAGCTGATGCCTAGGCTGATGCAAGCCCCAGGGGAACCATGCGCACCACGGTGACGCTCGACGATGTGCTGCTGGCCCGGGCCGAGCAGCTGTGCGGCGATCTGGAGCGCAGCGCTCTGCTCAAGGAAGCCCGGCGCGCCCTGGTGCAACGCGAGAGCGCCAGGCGCCTGGCGGCACTCGGCGGCAGTGAACCCGCCCTGGAGCCGATTCCCCGTCGCCAGAGCGCGGCGTGATCCTCGTCGACACCTCGGTCTGGGTGGAGCATCTGCGCTGTGGCCTGCCCCGTCTTGCCGCGCTGCTGCAGGAGGGGACGGTGCTGGAACCAGGGGTGGCGTGAGGCCACAGCCTGTGGCCCTTGTGGTGTGGTCAGCCGATCCACTCCTGGCTGATGCGGCTGAGCGGGGTGAACTCCGGATCCTTGTGCACCAGCACAGCGCCCTCCTGCTGGGCGGCGGCGGCGATCCAGGCATCGGCCACAGACAGGGGATGGCAGGCCTTGATGGCGGCGGCCTGCTCAAGCAGCCCATCACTGCAGCCGACCCAGGCGATCGGCAACGACTGCAACTGCGCATCGGCGAGCCGGGCCTTGTCTTCGCCTTCGTCTTTCCAGACGCGGTAGAGCAGCTCCATGCGGCTCATGAAGCACACCATGCAACGGCTCTCACCCTGCTGAGCCGCGTGGAGCAAGCCGGCCACCCGTTCCGCGCCCACTTCGTCGTCGCGCAGGGCGAGCAGGGCGGAGGTGTCGAGCAACCAGCGGGATGTCATCGCTCCTCCTTCTGCCGATCCAGGGCGCGATCCTTCAGCAGCCGGGCTGTGCCGCCCCCGCTGCCGGAACCGCGGAAGGCAGCGATGGGATCCAGGGCTACCGGCACCACGCGGATGGCGCCATCGCCATCCACGATCCACTCCAGGCGTGTGGATGGCCCGAGCCCGAAGCGCTCGCGGATGGGGGCCGGCACCACGGTCTGGCCGCGGGCGGTGATCGTGCTGCGCATGGCCTGAATTACCAGACGATCTTCATTGTAATTCAACGCAAAGGGCCTGGCGTGAGGCAGGGTCCCCCCGCCCTCCGCGCGCAGCCTGGAGGCTTGCCCTTGCCCGGCGCACGTTCCAGACTGTGTAAAGGCTCACCCCTGGAGCTACACATGGCCACCAACCTTGCCCTCGACCAGGACCTGTTGGATCACGCCTTCCGTGTGAGTGGAGAACCCACGAAAAAGGCGGCCGTCACCCGCGCGCTGCGGGAGTTCATCGCCCGCAGGGAGCAGCGGCAGCTGGCTGAGCTGTTCGGCAAGCTCGAGTGGGACGACAGCTTCGACCCCAAGGCGGAACGGAGTCGCCAGCCATGAGCCTGCTGGTGGACACCAGCGTGTGGTCGCTGGCGCTGCGGTAGGCGTTGCTGGGTACGGACCAGGTGTTCACCACCGGTCTGATCCTGCAGGAACTGCTGCAGGGCTTTGCGGGTCCAAAAAACCGCGAGGTGTTGTTGCATCACTTTTCGGTGCTGGCGTGTGTGCAACCCAACCGAAACGACCACATGGAAGCAGCAGAGGTGCGCAATGCCTGCCGGCGACGGGGTGTGCAGATCGGCACGATTGATGCGTTGTTGATCCAGCTCTGTTGCCGCCATGATCTCACCCTGCTTTCCACCGATCAGGACTTTGCCCTTGCCGCGAAGACGGTCGACTTTCGCCTGTGGCGTGTCAATCGAGCCTGGCCTATGTGAGAGCGCAGCGGCCTCGAACAGGGTGAGGCTGGTGCCGTTCTGCTGGAGTTGCTAGGCGATCGGCTCTCCGAGTATGACGCAGGCCAGCTTCACGCGCTGGTCGTTGATGCCCTTGCGATTGCGGTTGGCACCAGGGGCGGTGACGCAGCCGAAGTTGGGCTGCTTTTTGTCGAACTGGGTCGTGACGGACTGGGACTCGTCCCATGTACGTCCTGCAAAATCAGCCAAGAAAACGATTGTTCTGATGCCATTCCAGAAATTCAGATGAAGGCCTGTTTGCGGGATCAGCGGGCACGCACAAAAGCTTTCGACCATGCAAAGCATAATATTCACGTCCATTTGAGAATTCTTCGCGTATACGCTTGCTTACTTCAACATGGAATTCCTTGGTCAGTGTCATATATCCACCATCGAAGAGAGTGTGCAGATCAGAGCGCATGAACACTCCATTGGAAATCTTGTGAGGACCGTTCTCGGAATATGGCTTGATATGCGCCGCCTCCAGAACGGGTAATGTTTTCTCACCAGTAATGGCGCATCTGCGTGAATACTCATCCATGACCATGATCCTGAATCCGCCCTGGCCAAGCCTTGGGGCAACCAGCTGGGGCTTGCCATATCTCTCAACTGCAGAGCCAAGCGCTTCACTCTTCAAGTCTTGATAGCCTTTGGCAAATACAGCCTGTGCCTGCTCAAAGAGCCGCAAGCCTTCGCTGCCGGATGAAATCTCATAACTCTTGCCAGAGACAATATTGCCAGGCCAATCTGATGGTGGATCAATAGTTGCATTGTCATCAAGATAGAAGGGCTGAGTCAGTATTGTGCATCCAATAGTAGGATTCAAGTCATTGTCCTTCCGATGGCCTTGGATCATTCGGCGAAGTTTGTCGAGGGAGTCAGTGCCGTTGGCAGTTCCAAATGCCCTCCAGGCAAGATCAAGGTTTAGCGTTGTATGTCGGACAAAGAATGCGCCGCCAATAATGCGATGATACGGGTATTTTGATTTAAACAAGAACAGTTCTCCCGGCTCAAGAGCCTTGAACTGGCTAGTGGCACGTGGGCGCCAGAAATTCATCTCATCGGCGTGAGTACTGCGCAGATAGCGGAACCATTCGCTGTCAGTAATCCCGACGTAGAGCTTCATGGTAGAAGTGCGGCACTCAATCGATGGCCCTTAAAATCTATGGGGTTGCCCCTGAAGCCCTTGAGTTCATAATAGTCGCTTGACTAGAAGTGTGCATCTACTTCTTTCGGGTATCGGGTCACGATCATCGTCTTGTTACTCAGCAGCGCCACTTCAGGTCACTGGCGTATGCCTCCAGTCCGAGTCGCTGTGCTTCCAGCAGTAAAGCACCACCACCTGCAAGGGGATCGTGGAAGCCCGGCAGCTTCTCCGGGTCGAACAGCTCAGCGGCCTCCTAGTGCTCGGTGTTGTCGCCGAAGCAGCGACGCCAGCTACGCCGGATCTCCTCCCGCGCCCGGTTCAGCACCTGCTCATTGGTGGTGTTCTCCCACTGCACCAGCTGAATGATCAGGGCGAGCAGCCGCAGCCGCTCGTTCTCCTGGGCTTCCTCTGTGGGGAACTCCTCCGGCACCGCAGAGGGGTTGTCCACCATCTGGCAGAAAATCACCGCCCGCGCTGCCGCCAGGGGCCGCTTGGCCCACCACAGGTGCAAGGTGCTCGGGTGCCCGTGGCGGATGCTCTTCTCCCGCGCTGATGCCGCATTAATCGCCTCCAGCGGGATGGCGACCTCAATCAGCTTCTTGCGGCGTTGGACGGGGTGGGTGGTCATACGGGATGGTCAGGTGAGGCTGGAGCTGCTGATTGGCTTGGTGTGACTCGGGTGCTGGCGCCGGCCAATCCACCTAGAGTCCTCCCATGGCAGGGATGGAGGCGTGCTGACGATGGCAGTGGAACTCCCACTGGCCCAGATGACCCTGGACGACAAGCTCCAGGCCATGGAACTGCTCTTGGCCGACCTCTCCAAAGATCCCTCCCAGGTGGTGTCGCCTGCCTGGCATGGCGACGTGCTCCGCAGCCGGCGGGAGCAGACGCAGCAGGGTATGGCCAGCTTCCAGAGATGGGATGCCGCCATCGGGCAGCTGAGGTCTGAGCTGCGTGGACAACCGATTGGCTGAACCCAGCGGTGGTTTCAAACTTGCTTCGCCGACCCTCTGCATGTAGACGATCAGATGCGGGCCTGCCAGCGGCGGGGATCCTGACGGCCATGGATGGCGAGCACCAAGAGTTCATCGCCCACCTCCCGGAAGTAGACGGCATAGGGAAATCGCCGCACCACCAGCCGTCGCACCTCACCATGCACGCATGGGAAGGCTGCTGGATCCTGCGCTCCGTTCCACCGCCAAGGCGATGGCTTCCGCAAAAGCTTGCGCAAGACCTGGCTCCCGGCTGGCGTACCAGCCTTGCGTTTCGAGAAGGTCGTCCAGTGCTTCCGGCAGGAAGCGGACCGTCCGGTTCATCCCAGCCCCAACTGGCTTTGCACCTGCTCCCAGGGCACCGCAGCTGTTGGGTTCTGGATGTGGGCTGCCCAGCGCCGATCCAGCTAGGCACACAGATCCGCATCCAGTGGCAGTGCTTCGCTGCGGCCCTCCTCATCGAGGCTGTCCCAGAGGGCCATCGCCAACGCCAGCCTCTCTCCCCTGGGGAGTTGCAGCAGGTCAGCGATGGGTGTGGCGGCCATGGCGCTGGATCGGAATTCCTCCACGCTACCGGCCTTGAACGGGTTGAATCAATCGAACCGATCAATGCGGAGCCCTCCCAGCAGCCAGTAGCTGCTGCAGGCTCTTTGTGATCTGGGTGTCGACAAAGCCCGGCAGGCCCCAGTCGACGCCACTCACATACACCGGCTCTGAGGCCCGATCGCCAGCCACCGTCACCAACGCCAGGCGGAAGCGATGGGGTGAGTTGCGGCCGACATTCACCTCATTGATGGTGAGCGTGACCGAGTCCGCCCCATCCACCCTGCCCTTCAGCTCAATGAAGAACAGGTTCCCCTCAGCATCGATCGATTCGATGATGACCTCCACGACCCAGGCACGACCCGGCCAGTTGGCCTTGATGTGCTCCGGTACTTCCCGCGCCCGAAGTTCCCAGGCAGTGTCGCGGCGATCTGGATCAGTTTCTTACAGCGTTTCACGGGGTGGGTGTTCATGAGTTGGTCCAAGGGTTGATCAGCTGCAGACCGAGTTCGGCAAAGTCGTTCGTGTCACGGGTGGCAAGCGGAGCTCGCTGGGCCAGGGCGATGGCAGCGATCACGGCATCGGCGGTAGCGATCGGCCGAGCCAACCGCTCGCGGTGGCTCACCAGCTCGCCATACCAATGGGCGGCTTCGCGGGTGAATGGCAAGACCCGGCCTTGAAACAAGTCGGCTGTCAGTGCATCCCAGCTCGCGCGCAGAGCCTGCTTGCGGCGGCCATCCGGCAGGCGGGCCAGACCATGCAGGATTTCTGCCTCGTTCATGGCCGTAATTGCCACACCCTCCGGATCGAGACAGTTGGCCCAGGCCAACACCCGCTGATCCGGCTGCGGGCGCATCAGCTCGGAGATCACGTTGGTGTCGAGAACGATGACCCGCACGTCTGCCGTCTTCTGGGTTGATTGAAGTCGGCAGGTGTGGGAACCGATGTGCGCTCAGGCAGATCGAGCTCAACACCACCCAGCTTGGCGAAATGGGCCTGGATACGGCTGCCCAGGCCTTGGACCTGAGCATCTGGCTGGCTGGACTCGATCGCCGCTCTGAGGATGGTGCGTGCCTCCTCTTCCATGGATCGCCCATGGCGAGCGGCCTGGATGCGCAGCTGCGCCTTGGTGTGCTCGTCGAGGTTGCGGATGGTGAGGGTGGCCATGGGCGTTCCTCTGCTGGCAATGACTGCAGTGCTGTCAACGCTAACCGGGATTTGGAATGTGGTGGCCTATCTGCTGCCCCCCCCAGCACGTTCGGTACATCAACAAGCCGTGGCATCCGAGCAGGTTCTGCAACTGGTGGGTCGCGGCGCTCCAGCTCAGGGTGCCGCTGATCACGGAGGATCAGGCCAGCTGAGACGGGCATCTTGATCTCCTCTCCGTCGTCGCCGAGCGCGACAACCCCGCCGGTCCGCGGCTGCTCGTGCGCGCCCGGCGGCAGGGGGACATCGAGCGGGTGTTTGCTGAGGCCCACACCGTTCATGTGCCGCACGCCGACTATGCCTTCCGCGCCTGGCTGCCGCGCGAGCGGGTGGCTGCGGTGATGCAGCAGCAGGTGGAGGCCATCCGCTACCCGAACTTCAAGGATTCGATCAGCGACCGGGCTTATCACGATGCAGCCTTGGCGGCCTGGAGCGCCATACATCGCTACCAGCAGGAGCAGCTCCCAGCCCTGCCCGTGGATTGAGAAGCCCCGGACGCTGGCGCAGCCGGCCGGCCCGGTTGGCCATCATCGGCCCAGCGCTGTCACCCCGATGCCCGTCCAGTCCCCCAGCAGCCTGGCAACCGTGAGTGCCAGCGATCAAGAGCGCTGGCGGGAGCACTGGCTGCGGCGCTGGTATCCGGTGGCCGCCCTCCATGATCTGAATCCGGCCAGCCCCAGCCGCTTCACCCTGCTGGAGCAGGACCTCGTGCTCTGGTACGACCGCCCGGCCGAGCAGTGGCGCGCCTTTGCCGATGTGTGCCCCCACCGGCTCGTGCCCCTCAGCGAGGGGCGGCTGAACGAGCGCGGCGAGCTGGAGTGCCCTTATCACGGCTGGAGCTTCAACGGCAGCGGCCAGTGCACGGCCATCCCCCAGGCCGAACCCGAGGCGGCGGCCACGGCCTGCGCCAGCCCGCGCAGCCACTGCCGCAGCTACGCCACCGCCACCGGCCAGGGCCTGCTGTTCGTGTTCGCCGGCGAGGCGGAGGATGGGGCGGCCGTGCCCTTGCCCCTGGTGCCCGCGCTGGAGGAGCCCGGCTGGCTGGTGCAGGACACCTTCCGCGACCTGCCAATGGACGCGCTCACCCTGCTGGAGAACGTGCTTGACGTGAGCCACGTGCCCTTCACCCACCACCGCACCGTGGGCCGGCGGGAGAATGCCGCCCCGGTGGTGGCCGAGCGCACCGGCTTCAGCCCGGAGGGCTTCACCGCCAGCTGGCCCGAGGGCCCGCGGCGGGGAAAGCTGGGCAGCCAGTTCACCACCTTTCAGGCGCCATGCCTGATGTGGCACGACCTCACCGCCAAGGGCTTCGCGCGTTTTCTCACGGTGGTGTACGCCACGCCGATCCGCCCCGGCGAATGCCGCCTGTTCGCCCGCTTCCCCTTCCAGTTCCAGTCGCGCCTGCCGCGCCTGCTGGTGGGGCTGCGGCCGCGCTGGCTGCAACACATCGCCAACCACACCGTGCTGGAGGACGACCAGGTGTTCCTGCACTGGCAGGAGCGGGTGCTGGCGGAGCGGGGCGGCAGCGCCGCCTTCACCCAGAGCTGCTTCCTGCCCAGCAGCGCCGATGTGTACGTGCGCGCCCTGCACGAGTGGGTGGTGCAGCACGGCGGCGTGCCGTTTCCCGGCCAGCCGCTGCCGCAGCGGGCCGGTTTGCCGGCACTGATGGACCGTTACGAGGCCCACACCCGCCACTGCCGCAGCTGCCGCACCGCCCACCAGCGCATCCGCCTCTGGCGGCCGCGTCTGCAGGCCCTGGCGCTGGCCTGGCCGCTGCTGGTGCTGCTGGCCCTCGCCCTCCATGGCACCAGCCTGAGCACCGGCCCCCTGGCGCTGGCCCTGCTGCTGGAACTGCTGCTGCTCGCCGCCGCCGGCCAGCTGGGCCGCTGGCAGCAGGGCCTGGAGCGGGGATCCGGCCAGCCGCCGCGCAACCGCAGCTGATCCGCTGCGCCCCAGGGCTGAAGGATCAGGGCTGCTGATCCCTGGCGATTTGAGCTTGGCAAGGGCCGGCGTCCGACCTAGCTGTGAACAAGACCCACGCCCGAGCGCGTAACCCGTCAAACCCCATCAACCCTCTGCCCTGGAGACCCCGGCATGGAAACCGCTGATGCAGATGCCGATCGCCCGGAGCAGCCGGTCACACCCCACGCCACGCCGATCCTCGACGCGGAGGGCCGCCTCTCCTACGTGGGGGATGACGGCCGTCGCTACGTGGTGGGGCTCTCGCCGGAGCTCGACGAACAGAGCGTGGAGCGGGTGATGGAGGCCCTGCGCCAGGGCAGTGGACTGTTCCAGCAGATCGAGGCGCTCTGCCACCGCTGGATTGCCGCCGTGAGCGGCGGCGACCTGGAACCCCGCGCCGCCCTGGTGCTGCTGCTCACCACCCTGGAAACCGCCCTCGAGGACGAATACGGCGGTGAAGATGGGGACTGAGTTAGGGAGCGATCCGGTCGAGCGCCCGCCCGATCGTGGCGGCGGGCACGTCGTCACGGATCTCCACGCCGCCGATGGCGGTGGGTAGCACGAAACGCACCTGGCCATCGCGCACCTTCTTGTCCCCCTGCAGGCAGGCCAGCACCGCTTGCCGCTCGAGATCCGGCCAGTGCAACGGCAGGCCCGCCGCCGCGATCAGCGCCAGCTGGCGCCTCTGCTCCGCCTCACTCCACAGGCCCATCTCCACGGCGATCGCACCGGCGGCGGCCATGCCGATCGCCACCGCTTCGCCGTGCAGCCAGGTGCCGTAGCCGCAGAGGGTCTCCACCACGTGGCCCAGGGTGTGGCCGTAGTTGAGGATCGCCCGCAGGCCGCCCTCGCGCTCATCGGCCGCCACCACCCGGGCCTTGGCGGCGGCGGAGCGCTCCAGCAGGGTCTGCAGCAGTTCCGGCCCGACGGCCGAAATTGAATCGATGGGCCCGGCCGCCTCCAGCTGGGCGAACAGCGCGGGATCGCCGATCACGCCGTACTTGATCACCTCGGCCATGCCGGCCCGGAACTCCCGCTCGGGCAGGGTGGCCAGGGTGGCCGGGTCGATCAGCACCAGCCGCGGCTGGTGGAAGGCGCCGATCAGGTTCTTGCCGCCGGGGTGGTTCACGCCGGTCTTGCCGCCGATCGCCGCATCCACCATCGCCAGCAGGGTGGTGGGCACCTGCACCACGGCAATCCCGCGCAGCCAGGTGGCGGCGGCAAAGCCGGCCATGTCGCCCACCACGCCACCGCCCAGGGCCACGATCAGCGAGCCGCGCTCCAGGCGCTGGTCAAAGGCGGCGTCATGGATCTGGGCAACGGTGGCCGGTGTTTTCTGATCTTCCCCCGCCTCGATCACCAGGGCGCTTGCGGCCAGGTCGGCGGCCTCCAGGCTAGTCAGGGCTGCCGCGCCGTAGTGCTCTGCCACCACCGGATTGGTCACCAGCAG
The DNA here is from genome assembly GCA_044374745.1 of Prochlorococcaceae cyanobacterium. Taxonomy (GTDB): domain Bacteria; phylum Cyanobacteriota; class Cyanobacteriia; order PCC-6307; family Cyanobiaceae; genus NIES-981. The sequence continues at coordinate 57,751 of JBILNZ010000014.1, forward strand.
CACCTTGGTGCCCGCCTTGAAGCCCCGCTCGCGGATCCGCTCGCCCAGCTGCCCAAGGCCACCTTCGCCGATCACGATCGGGTATGGGCTGGCGCTGAGGGCCACCTCGATGGTGCGGAAGGCGAGATCGGTCTGGCTCATGGGTCGGGGAACCAAGGGGGACACCAGTTGGGTCAGGACTGAAGGGATGGCCTTGGCTAGGGAAGCCATGGATGATCTGCCCAATCAGATCACACCATCACTCAGGCCTTCAACGGCAGCATCAGTGAATCTGGCTGCAATGGCTCTGAACTGATCCGCTTTAGATTGAAAGACTTCAAGGACAGTTGGATCGAATTTGCGGCCCTCCTCTGCCATAATCATTCTTGAGGCGGTTTCATGATCAAACGCTTCCTTATAGCAGCGTTTGGAGATCAGAGCGTCATACACATCTGCAACAGCCATGAGCCGTGCTGAAAGCGGAATGGCTTGGCCAGCAAGACGATCTGGATAGCCACTGCCATCCCAGTTTTCGTGGTGGTAATGGGCAATCTCGCGGGCATAGCGCAGAAAGCTACTGGGTGTTTGCAGCTTCCGTTCCGCGGATGCAATGATTCTTGCTCCCAAAACTGTATGCTGCTTCATTTGCTCAAACTCATCACTCGTGAGTTTGCCTGGCTTGAGCAGGATGCCGTCGACAATCCCAACCTTGCCGATGTCATGAAGCGGAGCAGACTTGTAGAGAAGCTCGATTGCTTCGGTATCCAGCTCACTGCCATAGTCAGGGTGGTTGAGCAGTCCTTCAGCCAGGGCTTTCACATAGTTCTGTGTCCGGCGGATGTGCATGCCTGTCTCGTTGTCCCTGGTTTCCGCCAGTGATGCCATGGCCAGGATGGTGACATCCTGAACCTGCTGCACCTCAAGGGTTCGTCGCTTCACTTCTTCGTTCAGTGATCGATTCTGGCGGGCCAGTTGATCATTAGCCTGCTTGAGAGACACATGGGTGGCCACCCGCGCCAGGGTGAGAGCGGGAGAGATCGGTTTGGTAATGAAGTCAACGCAACCGCAGCGGAAGCCTTCCTCCTGGTCTCTCTCCTGATCCATGGCTGTGAGAAAGATCACGGGGATCTGACTGGTCTGAAGGTCAGCCTTGAGCTGCCTGCAGGTTTCAAACCCATCCATGCCTGGCATCATGATATCCAGCAAGATCAGATCTGGATGGGGAAGTTGTCTGGCCAACTTGAGACAGGCATCACCTGAGGTAGCCAGAATGACGCGATAGCTGTCGCGTAATAGAGCGTTCATGAGCTGAAGGTTTTCAGCCGTGTCATCCACCACCAGCAGCGTTGGTTTCTCCATTGAACGATCAGGATCAATCATCGTTCAGGCTCCCTTGGCTGATGTTGAGGCCACCAGGTGTGAAGCTCCGAAGTGCTTGCCGTGCAGCCTCAAAATTAAAGTTCTGGGTGTGGAGTGCTACAGCCTCGTACCCTTTGCTGCTGAGGATGGCAGTGAGGTTGGCGTGTTCGTGATCGACCACTTCAAGTGCTTCCCCATCACAGCTCTCTAGCAATCGATCCAGGGTGTGCAGCAGTCCCAACTGCTCTCTGACCAGTTCAGTCGGGATGTCTGTGGTTTCCCCCTTCTGGCCACTCTCTGATCCACCATCCTCAGCCGTTGGCCCTTTGGGAGCAAGCGATTCGCTGATGGTTCCCAGGGCGGCTTTCAGTTGATCACTGAACTGGTCCCTGAGTGCCTGAGTCCAATGTCCCTGCTTGAGCGCGCTGTCAAGACAGCCAGAGGCATCAGCCAGTGCCGTTGCGCCGAGATTGGCTGCCACGCCCTTAAGGGTATGGACAATGCGTTGCGCCTCCGGCAAATCGTTCTGAATCAGTGCTTGTTGCAGGCGTTGGTCAGCGTCGCTCTGGGTGCGAAGCAAGCTCAGCAGGAGTCGCTTGTACAGCGTGGCATTGCCTCCAACTCGGTGCAGAGCCCCTTCAACATCGAAGCCCTGTCCATCCAGTTGGCTCATCCATCCGTCAGCGCGGTCTCGCGGCTGATCACGTTGCTCCTTCCCGTTCCTATCCGGAGCAATATCCGCCGTTTCACGCCCAATCCATTCCCGCAATTTGCGGTAGAGGAGATCGGGATTGATCGGTTTGCCGATGTGGTCCTGCATTCCCAGGGCAAGGCAGCGCTCCCGTTCTTCCTGCATGGCATGGGCCGTCATCGCAAGCACCGGTAACGCTTGCCAGCGATTCTGAGCTCGAATGCGTTTGATACATTCCCAGCCATCCATTTCCGGCATGTTGAGGTCCATCAGAACCAGATCACAGGGAAGAAGCCCTTCTGACTCAGGGCGATGAATTCCCTCGAGAGTTCCTCCGGAGTGCTTCTCCAGCCAGGCCAGCGCCTCGACTCCATTGGCTGCAGTGAACACACGCAACCCTACGATATTGAGTAGTTCACATGCGATCTGACGATTGATCTCATTGTCTTCGACAAGCAGCACGCTCAGCCCGGCTAGATTCAACTCCTGCTGGCTGTTGCTCTCCTTGAGGAGCTGAGATCCCCCCGGGAACACACTCTCGCTGTCAACGTTCTGAATGGTTTCCCCCTCTGCAGCGAACAGGTTCTTGAGGGTATCAATCAGATCAGAAGGCCTGATCGGCTTGTTCAGGCAGGCGTCCAGATGGCGAGCGTCGCTCTGCTCAATCAGCAGGTCCCTTCCATAGGCTGTAACGAGCACAATCCGGGGCTGCTGCAGCTTCTGATTTGCTCTGATCTGCCTTGAGACGTCAAGGCCATCGAGACCTGAGCCCAGTTGCCAGTCAAGCAAGAGCAACGCATAGGGTTGGTCGCTTTGCCATCTCTCATGCACCAATCGCAGTGCTTCCTCGCCACTGGCGCAGGTGTCGCAAAGGAGGGGCAAATGGGCCAGCAGCCCAAGCATCACCTCACAGGCCACTGGGTTGTCGTCCACCACAAGCACCCGCAACTGATTGAGGGCAGTAGGCACAACCTTCGGGGGCAGCTGCTTACCAGGTGAGAAGCATGCTCGGGCTTTGAAACAGGACCCCTCTCCAGGCTTGCTGCTCACCGAGATTCCACCACCCATCAACTCCAGCAGACGCTGACAGATGCTCAATCCCAACCCAGTGCCTCCATAGCGACGGGTGGTGGAGACATCAGCCTGAGCAAAAGCCTGAAACAGGTTGGCGATCTGAACCTCTGTCATGCCGATGCCGGTGTCCTGGACGCTGAACAACAGCTCGATCTCTGAGGGAGAGCTCTTCAACTGAGTCACTCGGAGTGTGATCGTTCCCTGCTCAGTAAACTTTGTGGCGTTGGAGAGAAGGTTGATTAGAACCTGAGAAAGACGTAGAGAATCTCCTTTCAGCCAAGCTGGCACGTTGTCGTCAACGCTAAACAGAAGTTCAACTCCTTTACTGAATATTCTTTCTGCAACCAAATTGCCTACATCGCCAAGCACCTGGTCGAGCTGAAAATCGGCTTGTTCAAGAGTGAGCTTGCCGGCCTCGATCTTTGAGAAATCGAGAATGTCATTAATGATTCCAAGCAGATTTTGACCAGCTGCATTAATTTTATCTAGATAATCACGCTGGCGCTTGTCAAGATCAGTGCGCAATGCCAAGTGGGTCATGCCAATAATGGCATTCATTGGAGTTCGTAACTCATGGCTCATGCGAGAAAGAAACTCGCGCTTTGCAGTGTTCGCCTCTTCGATCTGAGATGACTTGAGTTGCAATTCCTCAGCTGTGTTGCCGGTGAGCCACTCCTTGGCTTCTTCTAAGTTGCCAGCCGCGCGTGTCTGGTATTTGCGTTCAAGCCGGATTAACGTGCTATGAGGATCAGAGAGAGATGGCGTGTCTAGACACCGCTGAACTGAAAAGTGAATGCATTGAGCTTTTATCTTATTCAGCTGATCCCGCGGCACTTGACAGTGAATCTGAAGAGCAGTGATCTGATCGTGAACTGTCACCTTTAGATCCAGAAGATGACCTGCCGGCAGCGTTCGGTAGAGACTAGAAAACTCAGCTACTGCTGCTGCACGCTGGGTTTCAGCCACACCCACGGCGGCGAGAGTTCTCTGAAGTTTCAGGCGCGCAGCACAATACGCCGTCTCAGCGATTACTGGGATCGTTGCTTGGATGCTTTGATTGGATGACAGCGACATCAGGTTACAGACATCCAGGACGAATCAGCAGACAAGAAGCGTCATCGGTGAGCCGTCCAAATTGCTCCACAATGACTCTGGCCACCAGGCGGAGCTCCATCGCCCGCCAGCGATGGTTTTGCGTTACATGCCGGAGATATGTTTTGGCGGCTCGTGCCTCAACACCATCACTGAATAGTGACACAATGGAGTCAGGCGCTAGTTGATAAGTGCTAATGGGTAATTCAGTTGGCAAATGCCCCCCGACCATGCCAGGCAATGTAGGCAGACAGGTCTGGGAACTACCAGCTTGAATCTGCACTTCGATATTGCCAATACTGATGCCCGCAAGGACAGTAGTTTGTTGCTTGCTGTCACAGTCTAGATCCACCAGAGCGACGGCAGCTTGAGAAGTGGAGCTGCAGTTCACCAGAGTCCTGTGTAGATCCTGCAGGCAGTGGTCGATTCCGATCCATTGGGTGCTGCGCTGGCTGATCCAAAGCAGCTGCTGCTTCAGTAGTTCCACAATGGCGTGGGCCTTGCTGCCATGCCCGATTCCATCCGCAAGCATCAGGCGATGAAGCGATCCCTGATGTATTACAAGCCAACCATCACCATTTGGATGTCGATTGAGATATGGCCTTGATGCATAGCCAATCGAGTGATTCATAGCCTGCGATGCATTGATATGGTTACAACGGTTCCTAATCCAGGCACAGACTTTATGCTGAACCGATCAACCATTCTTTTCACGCCAGGTAAACCGAGGCCTAACCCTCCGCCCGTACTGAAGCTGTCAGCCATGGCTGCTTCAATGCTCTGAATCCCAGGGCCATTGTCTCTTGCCTGAATTGTCAGCTCTAGTGTAGCGTCCACAATTTCGTGGAAAATAATGAGATCGCCGCCATTAGCCTTCGCATAACGGGTTATGTTATGGGCAAGTTCGGATATCGCCGTGCCAAGCCGTTCAATCTGGCGATCGCTGAATGCGAGCTGTCTAGCGACAGCCTGAACTCCAACAATGGCGATTCCAATGTCGGATTCACGCTGGATCACGAACCGGTCCACTTTGACTTCTGCAGATTCACCAGCAGATCGTCGAGATCAGCACCAATCTCAACCTTGTCAAGTTTGATACCTGTAGCAACGATCATCACCGCCAGACCTGGCGATACACCGTAGATGCCGATATCAACACCCATCAGGCCAATGGCAGCAATCAGTAAACTCAGTCGCTTCAGGTCCTGATGGTCAGTCGTGAGAAGGTTGCAGCAATTAAAAATGACACCACGCAATCTTGACCGCTTCTTTATTTCATAAAGTAAGCGTGTTTCAAGTTCATCAATTTCTTGTTCATAAAGATTGTCTTCTAGGTTCGCAAGAATGAAGTTGTTGATGAGGCTAAAGGGACTTGACTGAAGCGTAGTTTTATTGAGATCGCTGGTCAACTTTCTGCTGCTCATAGGCGCCTACGTGCATGTTGACTAGGGCTATCTTCCATAATCGAAATTCCTCGGCTTTCAAATGCAGATGCGAGGGCATCCATCATTGTTGATGTGGTGTTGATGTCACCGACATCGATTCCCAATTGCACAATCGTTTTGGAGATGGCGGGCGAAATGCCCGATATGGTCGAACGGCATCCCATCAGGGCTGTTGCCTTTGTGATGCTGATCAGATAGTTGGCGACTGCGGTATCAACAACTCCCACCCCACTGATATCCAAAATAAATTCTTTTGCCTTGGATGAACGAATGCATTCAAGAACTGCATTCATAATGTCTTCAGATCGCTTGCTGTCGACGATACCCACAATTGGCAAAAGTAAAATTCCATCCCAGATCTCCGTGACTGGAGTGGACATGGACATTACGGCCTCACTTTGTTCATGCAGAAGCTGATCGCGCTTATCAACAAATGACTGGCATATAATGCCGGCATCTAAATGTAACAAGTTGGCGACTGTCTGGTTAACGCTGATGGTCTCCTCGTTGGTCTCCAGCAGAGCCTTGTGGACTCCAGCAACCTCTTCGAAAATCATGCTTGCGCCTGCCATATAAAACATGACTGGCAAGCCAATTCGTGCATGGATCTCGCCAATTCTCTTGCGGTCTTCCACATAGCTTTCATCTACCTTTCCCTGCATGAGGCGATCCCAGTAGGCAACTTTCATCTTTTGCACATGACGCAACGTGTCCTCGCTTGGAAAGAATGCCATCATGTCGGGATGTTTTGCCATCCAGACGTAGAAGCGCTCGATCACGCTTTCCACTTGCGACATGGCCTTATCCCTCAGGGCTCGCACCTGGTGGAGTTGCGTTCCTGTGATTCGGTACATCTCCAGGAGTTCATTCGCCGAGTGATCCGGTTGAGAACTCACGCTTGGGATGCTGATTGTCATCATAATGAATGGGTGAAGTCGTGAATTGAGTTGTCGCTCACAATCGCGGCGTCAACGCAGGCTGAATTGGCTTGGCGGATATCGGCATCAAAGAATTGGACATGAATGGAATGCCCCATGGATTCGCAATGTCTCCTCACTAGATCTCTGCGGCCTGCCAATGTCAACTCCTCTGATGCGTTCTGCAATCACCGTTTCCACGTCTTTGCCGTTCAGCTGGCCTGTTGCTGTCGCTCAGCTGCGCCGCAACCAGGAAGGAGCCCCGCGGAACCAGTCGCCCAGGTCGTCATCGCCGGGATCAAAGCCCTCGTCGGGTTCGGAGGGGCCCAGGTCGAGGTCGGCCAGCAGCCGGTCGATGCCATCGCCGCCCTGGCCCAGCTGCCGGCGGCGGGCCCGGCGCAGCCAGCTGGCCACCGTGGCGTCCCGATCGGCGAATTTCTGCAGATACACCCGTTCGCTCAGGCTCACCGGCGCTCCCCTGCCGATCCGCTCGAGGATCTCCTGCAGACGCAGGCGGGTGCTGGTCGACAACATGGATCTGGTCTCGACTGGGCAGGTCTTAGCGGGCTGGTGGCATGCGGTTGTGGTCGATGGCACCAAAAGGGGGTTCGGTGAGCGGATGGCAATCACTTGCTCGGATGGTCGGGCTGGTGCGGGCGGCGGCCTCCGGGCTGCTGTGGGGGCTCCTGCTTCTGGCCAGCTGGCCCCTGCTCGCGCTGGTGCGTCGTCTGCTGCCGCCCCTGCTGCCGGAGGTGCTGTTCTGCGCCCCCGGCGCGGGCCGACGCCTGGCGCTCACGATCGACGACGGCCCCAGCCCCGCCAGCGGCCAGCTGCTTGACCTGCTGCGGGAGTTGCAGGTGCCGGCCACCCTGTTCCTGATCGGCGACCACCTGGAGCGGGGTCCGGCCGGTTTTGTGGTGCGCGCCCTGGCAGGCGGCCATCAGATCGGCAACCACATGCAGGTGGATGGGGTGTCGGCCCGGCTGGATGGCGCCAGTTTCTCGGCCCAGCTGCTGGCCACAGAGCGGGCCCTGCAGGTGCCCATGCGCTGGTTCCGCCCGGGGGGCGGCTGGTTTCACCGGCCGATGTTGCGCCAGTTGCAGGCCGCCGGCTACCGCCTGGCCCTCGGCTCTCTGTTTCCCCTCGACACCACCCACCCACCGGCCTGGTTCCTCTGCCGCTTCCTGCTCCTCAATGCCCATCCCGGCGGCGTGATCGTGCTGCACGACCGGCCCGACACCCTGCCGGCAACCCTGCACACCCTGCGCCGGGTGGTGCCGCTGCTGCAGCGCCGCGGCTACTGCTTTGTCACGCTCGATGGCCTGCTGCAACAGGACTCTGCCCGGGAAGCAGCTGATCCTGCCTAGGTTTGGCCATTCACAGGCCCACCATGCAGTCTCCGCTCCGCTCCGCCAGCGCCGAGGGGCCCGGCGGCGGCTTTGGTTTGATCGTGGCGGCGGTGCTGGGGTTGCTGATCCTGCTCAGCCAGGCGGTGTTCATTGTGCCGGCCGGCAACGTGGCGGTGGTCACCACCCTGGGCAAGGTCACGGGCGCCCCGCGGGCTCCGGGGGCCAACTTCAAGGCGCCGCTGGTGCAGGCGATCTCTCTTTTTGATGTGCGCACCCAGGTGCGGCCGGAGCAGTTCTCCACCCTCACCAAGGACCTGCAGGTGATCCAGGCCACGGCCACCGTGAAGTACGCGATGAAGCCCAGCGAGGCCGGCCGCATCTTCGAGACGATCGCCACCGACAACCAGCAGATCTATCCGCGGGTGATCCAGCCCTCGCTGCTCAAGGCGCTGAAATCCGTGTTCTCCCAGTACGAGCTGGTCACGATTGCCACGGAGTGGAACACCATCTCCGAGATCGTGCAGGAGAAGGTGGCGGAGGAACTGCGCAAATTCGATTATGTGAGCGTGCAGGGACTCGACCTCACTGGCCTGCAGATCGCTGAGGAATACCGCGCCGCCATTGAGCAGAAGCAGATCGCCGAGCAGCAGCTGCTGCGCGCCCAAACCGAAGTGAAGATCGCCGAGCAGGAGGCCAAGCGCTACCAGACCCTCAACTCCAGCCTCGACGACCAGGTGCTCTACAAGCTGTTCCTCGACAAGTGGGACGGCCAGACCTCGGTGGTGCCCGCCCTGCCTGGCGCCGCCGGCGGCAGCGGCCAGTCGGTGATCGTGAACGGCCGGCGCTGAGCCACGGCCCCGATCGGACCATCCCTTCCTAGAATGGGTGTCATAGTGAGATCGTGATGTCCTATCCCGACTACCCGATTCCTCACAACGAAGTGCAGCGGCTGCGGGATCTGGAGCGCCAGGGGGTGCTGGACCACCCGGGGGATGAGCACTTCCACCGGCTGGTGACCCTCACCGCCAGCGTGCTGGACACCCCGATCGCCCTGATCTCCCTGGTGGACCGCGACCGCCAGTGGTTCCTGGCCCGTCACGGCCTCGAGGTGCAGGAAACGCCGCGGCCGATGGCCTTCTGTGCCCACGCCATCGCCGGCGATCAAACCCTGGTGGTGCCCGATGCCAGCCAGGACACCCGCTTCAACACCAATCCGCTGGTGATTGGCGACCCCAACATCCGCTTCTACGCCGGTGCGCCGCTGCAGAGCCGCGAAGGCCACAACCTGGGCACCCTGTGCGTGATCGACCGCCAGCCCCGCCAGTTCGCCGCCAAGCAGGTGACGCTGCTCGAGGATCTGGCCCAGCTGGTGTTGCGCGAACTGGAGCTGCGCCGTGAGCTCACAGTGAATCCGCTCACCGGCCTCACCAACCGCGCCAACTTCCTGGAGCAGGCCGAACCCGAATTGCGGCGAGCCCGGGAGGAGCAGGAGCCACTCGCCCTGTTGGCCCTGGAGCTCGACCAGTTCGGCCAGGTGCGCATCCGCTGGGGCCAGGAGGCCTCCGACCAGGCGCTCCACGATGTGGCGGCCTGCCTGCTGGCCCAGCACCGCCCCCAGGACCTGCTCGGTCAGATCGGCGATCAGGCCTTCGCCATGCTGATGGTGGACGTGGACCAGGAGGCCGCCATGGAGCGGGCCGAGGCGATTCGCACCGAGATCAATGAACTGGGCGGTGTGTTCCGCGCCAGTGGCTACCAGCTGAGCGTCAGCGGCGGCCTCACCCTGCTGGCACCCGATGACGGCCACCCCCAGGAGCTGCTGCTGCGGGCGGAGCGAGCCCTGTTCCTGGCCCAGGGCAATGGCCACAATCAGATCGCCCTGGTGCTCCAGGACCGCTGAGGCTGAGCGGCCTCAGGCCGCGCCATAGGGGCCGAAAAGCGTGGCGCAGGCGGCGCCGCAGCGGGCCCCCAGGCTGATCGCTCGCGTCGCGCTCCAACCGGCCGCCAGGCCGGCGGTGACCCCGGCGGCGAAGCTGTCACCGCAGCCGTAGCTGTCCCGCAGCGGGCCCTGCAGCGGCTGGGCGGGGTAACGGCCGCCGGGCTCGCTCCAGCCACCGGCGGAGCCTTCCGTGGCGATCCTCAGCCGGGGCGGACGGCTGAGGGCACCGCTGGCTACCTGCTCCGCCGGGTCGAGGGCACTGCCGATCAGGGCATCCAGCACCACCCCGCTGGCCTCCAGCACCGGCAGCCGCAAGCGCGGCGTGGCGGTCAGCACCCGGGCCCGGCGGCAGAGGCGCAGCGCGGCGGCATCGGCAGCGGACACGAACACCCCGTGGCAGTGGGCGAGCTTCGACCAGGGCAGGGGGTCGGCGGCCGCGGGGCTGAGCCGCTCGCCAATCACGGTGATGCTGCGCTCGCCGGCTCCATCCACAAAGCTCACGCCCCGGCGACTGGGGGCCTCGCGCCAGGCCACATGCAGCTCCAGCCCGAGCTGCTGCAGGCGGGCCACAGCCTGCTCGCCGATGGGATCACGGCCCAGGGCCGTGAAGAACTGCACCCGCCGGCCCGTGAGCCGGGCCAGCTGCACCGCCGCCACCGCGCCGGCACCGGCGGGCTCTTCACGAAAGGCGCAGGCGTGCTGCACAACCCCCGCCTCCGGCAACTGCTCCACGGCCACAAAACTCACCCATTCCATGTGGCCCACCACGGCCAGCTCGAGCTGGGCAAGGGCAGGATCCACGGTCATCGCCTCCGCCGTTTCCATAGCCTCGTGCTCCCCAGTTTTGTGCCATGGAGTCCCCAGCCCCCACCGCCACCAGCCTCAGGGCCCTGTTCAGCAAGCCCTACGGCGCTCCCGCACCGGACGAAGCCCAGTGGCGCCAGGCCTACGCCGATGACGTGCACTTCCAGGATCCCACCCAGGAACGCTGGGGCATCACCGCCTACCTGGAGGCGCAGGAGGGTTTGTTGAAACGCTGCGACGATGTCTTTCTCACCCCCGGGGCCGTGGTGATCGAGGGCGACACCGCCTTTGTGGAGTGGGAGATGGGCCTGAAGATCAAGGGGATCGAGTTCCTCTATCCCGGCACCACCCGCCTGCGCTTCAACGCCGAGGGCAAGATCGTGGATCACCGCGACTACTTCGACTTCGTGGGTCCCACCTTTGCCCCGGTGCCCGTGGTGGGTGGCTTTGTGCGCTGGCTCTACAAGCGCTTCGTGGCCTGAGTGCCGCGGCTCAGGGCAGGGTGAAGCCCGACTGCATGTTCTTGACGTCGAGCATCACCCACAACACCCAGATCAGCAACGCCAGGCCGCCGGAGATGGCGGCGAAGCGAGCCACCGCCCTGGCCAGCAGTTCCGCCGCGCTCACCTCTTTCATCGCTTCGCCATTCAGGGCCCCCCACTCTGGGGGATGGGTCCATCCGCTGGGGTGCCCAGTGCGGCAGCGACTGGTATTCCGCTGGTTCCCTGGCCAGAGTGGGCTTCTCCAAGCTTCTCCAACACCCATGGATCGCCTCGGCCGGGTCCTCGCGTCTGCCAGCCTGATCGCCCTGTTGGCCGCCTGCGGCGGCGAGGGGGGCCGGGACCGGGAGGACGGCCCTGCCGATCGGGAGAAGCCATCCCTGGGTGCACCCCAGGACGATCAAAACAGGGAAGACGAGAAAGAATCCCGCGCTGACCAGGATGGCGACGCCGACGACTAGGCCCTGCGGCGAGCTCACCAATCCAGTGGAGTGGGCAGCTAGGGGTTGAGGGCCTGTTCCCGCCAGCCATCCGCCAGCTGCCAGCGGCGCCGGCGATGGGGGTGGGCGGTCAGCTCCAGCAGGTCCACCTGGCTGAGGCCGATGCGCAGCAGCTGCAGATGCTCGGGCAGGGGCGTGCCGTCTTCCAGGGCGTCGGGGAAGGGGGCATCCGCCTGCAGGGGTGCGCCAGGAGCGGGCCAGCCCCACACCGCCCGGCCGCTGGGGGAAAGGGCAAGCCAGTGGCGTTGCCGCTCGCTTCGCTCCAGTGCCGGTGGCAGCTGTTCAACGGCCCCCCGCAGCCGGAACTGGGCCCGCGCCCGCGGCAGCAGCCAGCACAGCTCCACGGCGGGCTGGTGCGCCAGGTCGGCCGCCTTGGCGCTGCGGGCGTCGGTGAGCAGATCGAGGCTGGTGTCGCCAACCCAGCCCCGGAACACCAACGTGCGCAGCCGCGGGGTGCCATCGCTGGCCACCGTGGCCAGTTGCAACCAGCGGGCGGCGGGCGAGCGGCCCTCCCGCTCACGGGCACCGCGCAGCAGCGCTCGCCAGGGGGGCAGGGCCATCAGTCGAGAAACCAATAGGTGATGTGGATGCCCTGGCCCACGTACTCGTGCCTGTAGCCCCCCTCGTAGGCGGTGCCCCGATACCAGGCCGGGATGGTCCTGGGATTGCCGGGAGGCGTGGTGATCCTGGCGTCGCAGGTGCGCAGGTTGCCCTTCTCCTTGCAGCTGGTCTCATTGCGCATCACCTCATACACCGTGTGGTCGGCGAACACGATCCGGCCCACCTCCTGGTGCTCGCTGCTGGCGCTGGCGGTTGGGGTGTAGGCGCAGGAGTCGCGCCGGCCGTTGCGCTCGCAATTGGGCGAGATCTGGGCCCCAACCGGGCCTGGGGCGGCGCTGATCAGCAGGGCAGGCACCACGGCCAGCAGGCCAGCGCGCCTGACGATCGGTTTGGTTGGGTTCGGGCCCATGGCGCGTGAGGGTTGCGGGCAGCGATGCCAGTCTGAGAGGTCCCCCCTATCGCCGCCGGCCGCTGTGATGCCACTCCTGTCGTTGCTGCCCCACGGGCTGTTGCCGCCCTACGGCTTGCTCTCCCACTGGCTGCTGCTGCTCAGCCTCGGCCTGTTCCAACTGGTGGGGCCCGTTCCAGCCGAGCTCGGGGTGCGCGGCGGCAGCCTGGCGCCCTGCCCCTCGCCGGCCCACTGCGCCCGGGCCGATTGGGCCAGCGCCGATCCCGAGGCCGCCCTGGCCCAGCTGCTGCCGGTGGTGCAGGCCCTGCCACGCACCCAGGTGCTGGAGCAGAGCGCCACGTATCTGCATGCCACCTGCAGCAGCGCCCTGTTCGGCTTCGTGGACGACCTCGAACTGCACGCCGATCCCACGGCCGGCGTGCTGCAGGCCCGCTCGGTGTCGCACCTCGGCGATTCCGACCTGGGCGTGAACGGCCGGCGGCTGGCGGCCCTGGAGCGGGCCCTGGCCGACTCTGCGGGAGCGGGGCCGGCATGACCCCGGAACAGCTCCAGAGCCTGGCCGTGCTGGCCCTGGCAGCCCTGCCGGTGGCCCTGCTCTGGTGGCTGTGGTTGCGGATGCTGCGCTGGTGAGGCCCAGGCGGGCTTGCCCATGTGTTGGGCGATGCCGTAGCCCTGCAGGGGGCGGACAAAGGATGGGGAAGCAGCACCTGTTGCCACCCTCTGGCCCGCCGCCATGCATCGCCGCACCCTGCTGATCCAGTTGCTGGGCCTGGGGGGCGCCGCCGTGGCCGCACCCGTGCTGGCCGGCCGGAGCCCAGGCGCTGCCTCGGCCGCAGGCGGCGAGGGGCGGGCAGTTGCCGATGCGGGCCCGATTGCCTTCCAGCCCCTGCCGGGGCCGATGCCCCTGCCGGGCGACGGCCGCACGGCGTACGAGCAGCGCCGGCTCTACAGCCAAATCGCCATCGAGGACCGCCTCGTGCTGCCGGAGGGGTACCGCAGCGACCTGCTGCTGGCCTGGGGCCAGCCCCTGGCCGATGGCCGCTTCGGCTTCAACAACGACTACCTGGCCTTCACACCCCTGGCGGCCGACCGGGCCCTGCTCACGGTGAACTTCGAGACCATCAGCCCGATGGTGTGGATGGAGGGCTATGCGGAGGCCACCGGCGGCACGCTGCCCTTCGAGCAGCTGCGCCAGGGGCTGGCGGCGCGCGACGGCCGGGTGGATGTGGCCGGGCTGGCGGCGGACGATCCCCTGCGGGCCCCCTTGCTGGCGGTGGCCAAGGCCGCCATGGCCGATCTGGGCATCGGCGTGGCTGAGCTCAGCCGGGATGCCAATGGCGCCTGGCGCGCTGCCCCGGGCCACTACGACCGGCGCATCACCGGCCTGAGCGGCCTGGAGCGGCCCCAGGAGCGGCTGCGCTGCAGCGGTCCGGCGGCGGCCGTGTTCCGCCGTCAGCGGCGCCTGGGCTACGACGACGGCCTCGGCGACCAGGTGATTGGCAGCTTCGCCAACTGCGCCGGCGGCCAGACCCCCTGGGGCACGGTGCTCTCGGCCGAGGAGAACATCCAGAGCCAGGTGGTGGAGCGGGTGTACGCCGACGGCTCCTCCCCCGCGCCGGCGGAACGGCCCTTCCGCTTCGACGACACGCGCCTGGATGGTCTGGGCAACCCCTTCGGCCTGGCGGGCAACAAGTACGGCTGGATGGTTGAGCTGGATCCGCGCCGACCGGAGCAACCGGCGGTGAAGCACAGCTGGCTCGGCCGGTTCAGGCATGAGGCGGTGGCCGTGCAGGCCACGGCGGGGCGTCCCCTGGTGGTGTTCTCCGGCTGCGACCGCCACGGCGGCCATCTCTATCGCTTCGTGAGCGAGGGGCTGGTGCGCGATCCGGCCGATCCGGCCAATTCCCAGCTGCTGGAGCGCGGCCGACTGGAGGCGGCCCAGTTCAACGCCGACGGCAGCGGCCGCTGGCTGGCCCTGGCCCCGCCCACCCGGCTGGCGCCCCTGCGGCCGAGCCACTACGGGCGCTTCGGGCTCAGCCAACCCACCCTGCTCCCCCACCGCGACCGCGGCCAGCCCGGTGCCGAAGCCATCAGCAGCGATGGGCAGCTGGCGGACTACCTCAGCCAGCACCGCACCCTGGCCGACCTCTACCCCGGAGCCGGCGAGGAGCGCCAGGGGGCGATCCTGATCGACGCCCACCTGGCGGCCAATGCCATCGGCGCCACGCCGGCGGCCCGCCCGGAGGACACCGACATCGACCCCCGCAACGGCGACCTGCTGATCGCCTTCACCGCCGCGGGCAGCGATGGGGAGGGCCGGGCCGACCCGGCGATCTTCCAGGGGCCCCAGGGGGAGCCCAGCTGGCCCTACGGCTGGGTGATGCGCCTCAGCGACGGCCTGCGGCAGGGCGCCGATCCCCAGGAATTCAGTTGGCGCATGGTGGCGGCCGGCGGCACTCCCTGGCAGGGCGGGATGGGCTTCGCCAACCCCGACAACCTGGCCTTCGACCGCCGGGGAAACCTGTGGATGGTCACCGACCGCTCCTTCAGCGGCGACGCCCTCGACGTGTTCGGCAACAATGCTTGCTGGCTGTTTCCATCCAGCGGCCCACGGGCCGGCGAGGCCCTGCTGTTTGCCACCGGGCCCGCCGAGTGCGAGCTGTGCGGACCCTGCTTCGACAACACCGAGACCGCCCTCTTCCTGGCGGTGCAGCACCCCGGTGAAACCCACGGCACCCGCCGGGATGGCGCCCGCGAAGTGCAGGCGCACACGCTCCAGGATTGCGATGGCGGCGCATTTCAGCAGCTGCGGGAGGTGCCGCTCGGCTCCAACTGGCCCTCACCGGCCCCCGGCCGGCCGCCCCGGCCCGGGGTGGTGGCGATCCGCCGCAGCGACGGCAGGCCGCTGCTGGAGGGAAACTCCCCGCCCCAGTCCGCCTCCGTCGTCAACCCAATTGCAAAGAAAGTGGAAGGCTTTCCGGGCCAGGCGTTGTAGCAACCGCTACCGAACGCTTGAATGCAGACACGTTGATCCACCCACCCGGTGGACGCAGCTCGATCCGCGCCAGGCAACGGGGACGCGGACACTGTGGAGACCGTGATGAACGTGCTCGATCTGATCCGCACCAAGATCCTCAAAGCCCAGCGTCTCGACGACGCCCAATACCTGATGGCCAAGGCCTACCGCGGCGTGGCCTACGTGGATGCCCACCACGATGAGCCCACGCCGGAGCAAACCACCAAGGAGCTCACCTACCGGGGCCAGCACTACGCCCACTGAGACCTGAACAGCACAGCCACTCCAGCCGGAGTGGTGCCTCAAGCCCTGTTCTGCTGACGCAGAGCAGGGCTTTCCTTCGTCAGCTCTCCCCGTTCGATCGGCACCCTCTCCGTTGCACGACGGATCGCAGTGCGTCCAACCAGGCTGCTGCACCGGGAGCTGAACCTCCCACCTGCCGCTCAGCCGCTACTGAACCAGCGGGCGCCGATCCAGAGGTAGTACAGGCCAGTGCCCACCAGGGCCAGGCTGCCGAAGCGCACGATCCCGTCGCCGCGCTCCAGCAGCCAGCGGCTGCGTTTGGCCAGGCCGGTGAACAGGCTGGCCAGGAAGATCAGCAGGGTGTAGCTGAAGGCGTAGCTCACCATCGTGAGCACGGCGAACAGCACCGGGCTGGCGCAGGGGGAGCTCACCAGGGCGAAGCCCAGCCCCACCCCATAGGGGCCAGTGACCGGCGTGTCGACCTGCAGCTGGGGCAAGGGCAGGTGGATGACCCCCGCCAGAGCGAGGCCCATCAGGGCCATCAGCAGCCCCACACCGAGGTTGAAGTAGGGACTCCTGAAAAACGTTTTGCGAGCCTGGGTCAAACGCAACAGCGAACCAGGGGGTGCAGGCAGGCCGAA
>JBILNZ010000015.1:0-73841 GCA_044374745.1 Prochlorococcaceae cyanobacterium
ATGCCCAAGTTTATTGCCCAGATCCATTGCAGTCACTGGGATCTGGGCAGATTCATGGGCGTCTGTGGAGAGCGTTCGTTGGATCTATGCGCGACAGGCTCCTAGCCATTGAAGTGAGTCTGACGCGTTGCGGGGACTCAACAGCAGTAAACGCAGGTCTGGATCGGCCCATCAGCCGAGGGGTTGTCAGCCAGCCGATACGGAGGAAGGCCCTCAGAAATCCCCATCTGCCTCAGCTGAGCCTTACACCCGCAGCTGGTCGAGCACGGAGCGGTCCTCCAGGGTGGAGGTGTCGCCACTCACCTCCTGGCCCGAGGCCAGGGAGCGCAGGATCCGGCGCATGATCTTGCCGCTGCGGGTCTTGGGCAGGGCGTCGGTGAACTTGATCAGGTCGGGCCGGGCGATCGGCCCGATCTCCTTGCCCACATGGGCCTTCAGCTCGGCCATCAGGCCGTCGTCGGCACTGCGGCCTGCCTCCAGGGTCACGAAGGCCACGATGCCCTCGCCCTTGAGATCGTCGGGGCGGCCGACCACGGCGGCCTCGGCCACGGCGGGGTGGCTCACCAGGGCGCTCTCGATCTCCATCGTGCCCAGGCGGTGGCCGCTCACGTTGATCACGTCGTCGACGCGGCCCATTACCCAGAAGTAGCCGTCGGCATCGCGGCGGGCGCCATCGCCGGCGAAATAGAGGTGGGAGCCATCGGCAGGCCGCACCTCCTCCCAGTAGCTGCGGCGGAAGCGGTCGGGATCGCCGTGAACCGTGCGCATCATCCCCGGCCAGGGCCGGCGCACCGCCAGGTAGCCGCCGGCATCGGCGGGCTGCGACACGCCGTCATGATCCACGATGTCGGCGGCGATGCCCGGCAGGGGCAGGGTGCAGGAACCGGGCTTGGTGGGCGTGGCGCCGGGCAGGGGGCTGATCATCACCCCGCCGGTCTCGGTCTGCCACCAGGTGTCCACCACCGGGCAGCGGTTGCCGCCGATCACATCGCGATACCACATCCAGGCCTCGGGATTGATGGGCTCGCCCACGGTGCCCAGGATGCGCAGGGAGCCCATGTCGTATTGATCGGGCACCTCACGGCCGCTCTTCATGAAGGCGCGGATCGCCGTGGGGGCGGTGTAGAAGATCGTGCAGCGGTGCTTCTGGATCACCTCCCAGAAGGCGCCGGGCTTGCTGGCACGCGGGGCGCCCTCATACATCACCGTGGTGGCGCCGTTGGAGAGCGGGCCGTACACGATGTAGCTGTGGCCGGTGATCCAGCCCACATCGGCGGTGCACCAGTGGATGTCGTCGTCGCGGATGTCGAAGATCCACTGGAAGGTGAGGTGGGCCCAGAGGTTGTAGCCGGCGGTGGTGTGCACCACCCCCTTGGGCTTGCCGGTGGAGCCGGAGGTGTAGAGCACGAACAGGCGGTCTTCACTGGCCATGGGCTCGGCCGGGCAATCGCTGCTCTGGCCCTCCACCAGCTCGTGCCACCAGTGGTCGCGGCCCTCCTGCATGGCGCAGTCACCGCCGGCTCCGGCCAGCCGCCACACCACCAGCACGGCCTCCACGCTGGGGGCACCACCCTTGGCCTGGAGGGCCTCATCCACCGCCGGCTTGAGCGGCACCGGCTTGTCCTTGCGGAAGCCACCGTCGGCGGTGATCACCGCCCTGGCCTGGCCATCGATCAGCCGGTCGCGCAGGGCGTCGGCCGAAAAGCCGCCGAACACCACCGAGTGGGGGGCGCCGATGCGCGCACAGGCCAGCATGGCGATCGCCGCCTCGGGGATCATCGGCATGTAGAGGGCCACCAGATCGCCCTTGCCGACGCCCAGGGCCTTGAGGGCATTGGCCGCCTTGCACACCTCGGCGTGCAGCTGGCGGTAGGTGAAGGTGCGGGTGTCGCCGGGTTCGCCCTCCCAGATCAGGGCCGTCTTGTCGGCCCGGGGGCCGTCGAGGTGACGATCGAGGCAGTTGAAGGAGAGGTTGGTGGTGCCACCCTCAAACCAGCGGGCGAAGGGCGGGTTGCTCCAGTCGAGCACGGTGTGAAAGGGCTCGAACCAGTGCAGTTCGGCGCGGGCCCGCTCGCCCCAGAAGGCGTCGGGATCCGCCTCAGCCTGGGCGCAGAGGTCGCGATAGGCCTGCATGGAGCCGATGCGGGCGCTGGCTGCCAGCTGGGCGGGAGGCTCGAACAGCCGGCCTTCCTGCAGCACAGACTCGATCGTGGCCTCAGGCATGGTGAGAACGGGAGTGGAGCCCATTGTGAACGGGAACGGCCTGCACACCAGCGCGGTGGCCTACAGCACCCACGGCGGCCGATTGGTGACGGGCCGCCACTGGCTGTTCTGGTACCTGCAGCGCAGCAAGAAGGTGTGGTTCCGGGTGGAGGCGCCCGGCGCCCGCGAACAGCTGCAGTGTTGCTACGACGGCCGGCCGATCCTGCACCGCAGCCAGCTGCAGGCCTGGATCGCCGCCCGGGGCCCCCAGCCCAGGCCGGTGGTGTGGGGCAAATATGCGGGCATGGGCTGGGGGCGGGGGCCGCGGGGCACCAACCTCTACTTGCTGCTCTGGAGCCGCTGGACGTGGCTGCATCCCGAGGCCTGCGGCCATCCCGAGCGCTTCAGCGTGGTGCGGCGCAGCCCAACGAACAGCTGAGGGGAGCGGGCTTGGGGGCGCCATCCGGCTGAGAGACTGCCCCCATGCCCCGCCCCGCCGCCTGCCTCTTCGACCTCGACGGTCTGCTGCTCGACACCGAACCCCTGCATGCCCGGGCCTGGCTGGAGGCCACAGCGGCGTTCGGCCTGCACCTGCAGCCCGACCAACTGCTGGCGCTGCGGGGGCGCCGGCGGCTGGACTGCGTGGAGCAGGTGCGCCAATGGCTGGCGGATGCCGGCCTGGCGGTGCCCAGCGGCGCCGCGTTGCTGGCGGTGCGCCAACCGATTGCAGAGGCGCTGCTGCCCACGGCCCGACCGATGCCCGGCGCCCCCTCCCTGGTGGGGCGCTGCCAGCAGCTGGGGATCGCCACGGCCCTGGTGACCAGCAGCAGCCGGGAGGCGGTGGCCCTGAAGGCGGCGCCCCACCCCTGGCTGGCCGCCATCGGCGAGCGGGTGTACGGCGATGATCCCGATCTGGCGGCAGGCAAGCCCGCACCGGATCCCTTCCGCCTGGCCGCCCAGCGCCTGGGGGTGACAGCGGCACGCTGCTGGGCCTTTGAGGATTCCCCCGCTGGCGCCCACTCGGCCTGGGCCGCCGGCTGCCAGGTGGTTGTGCTGCTGCCCGGCCAGGCGGATCTGGAGCGCAGGATCCGGGCCCAACTGCCCGCGGGGGCAATGGCGGTGCACAGCCTGGAGGACGTGCAGCTGAGCTGATGGCCCCCGCCCCGGGGATTGGCCGCGCAGGGGATCAGTAGAGCCGGCTGAGCACAAAGTCGGATAGGCCGCGCAGGGCGCGGCTGGGCTCGCTGCTGGGCAGCCAGGCCAGGGCATCCACGGCCTGGCGGGCGAACTCCTCGGCCAGGGCCCGGGAGCGGGGAATGGCTTCACAGCCGCGCACCAGCTCCAGGGCCTGCTGCAGGTCGCCCTCCTGGCTGAACTCGCGCTCGATCAGCCCGGCCAGGGCGGGCCGCTCCTCCAGCGCGTAGAGGGCCGGGGCCGTGAGATAGCCGGTGGCCAGGTCGCTGGCGGCGGGCTTACCCAGCTGCTGGTCGCTGCCCGTGAAGTCGAGGATGTCATCCACCACCTGGAAGGCCAGGCCGAGCTGGCGGCCGAAGCGGTAGAGCTCGTCGAGCTGGTGGTCGGGCAGGCCGGTGAGCACGCCCGCGGCCCGGGCGCTGTTGGCGATCAGGGAGGCGGTTTTGCAGTAGCTCTTTTCCAGATACGTCTCGAAGCTCTGGCCCGTGTCGTAGCGGTAGAGGCCCTGCTTCACCTCGCCGTCGGCCAGATCCATGATCACGCGGCTGAGCAGCTTCACCACGTCGAGGTCGTCGAGGTTGGCCAGGTGCCAGCTGGCCTGGGCGAACAGAAAATCGCCGGCCAGCACGGCCACCCGGTGGTTGAAGCGGCTGTGCACGGTGTCCACGCCCCGGCGGGTGGCGGCCCCATCCACCACGTCGTCGTGCACGAGCGAGGCCGTGTGGATCATCTCGGTGATCTCGGCCAGGCGGCGGTGGCGCGGGGTGAGCTCCCCATCGGGCGCCACGGCCCGGGAGAGCAGCAGCACGATGCCGGGCCGCAGGCGCTTGCCACCGGCCGCGAACAGGTGTTCGGCGGCCGCTTGAAGAATGGGATGGCCTGCGCCGATCAAGCTGCGCAGATCGGCCAGCAGAGCATCGAGATCGCTCTCCACCGGCTGGAGCAGCTCTGCAACCGTTGCCACAACACCTCCCTTGTGGGCCGATCCTAGAAGGCTCAACCGGCCGACCGCAGGTCGACCCAGCTCACCTCGGGTCGATGGCCAAGCCAGCGCTGGGCAGCCGCCGCGAAGCTGGTGGCACAACCGGTGACGCACACCCGGGCCGGCACTGCGGCGGCTTCGGCGGGATTGAGGGGCTGTTCGGCCTCAGGGGAATCGCCGAGGCTGGCCAGCAGCGGTCCGAGCCGCTCCACCGCCGCCAGGGCGGGGTCGACCAGGCGGGTGCCAGCCGGCAGCAGCTGCTTGAGCAGGGGCCGCAGCAGGGGGTAGTGGGTGCAGCCCATCACCACCGTGTCCACCTCCGCCTGGAGCAGCGGTTGCACGTAGGTTTCGGCCACGCTGCGCAGCTCGGCGCAGGCCAGGTCGCCTGCCTCAATCAGGGGCACGAAGGCGGGGCAGGCCACCTCGGTGACCCGGGCCGTGGGCCGCACGGCGTGCAGGGCGCGGCGGTAGGCCCCGCTGCTGGCGGTGGCCGGGGTGGCCAGCACGCCCACCCGGTCGCTGTCGATCACGGCGGCCACGCTGTCGATCAGGCCCACCACCGGCACGCCAGCCTCGGCCACGGCCACGTCGAGGGCAAGGGCGTTGGTGGTGTTGCAGGCCATCACCAGCACGTCCACCCCCTGGCGATGCAACCAGCGCACCACCTCACCGGCAATGGCGCGGATGTCCTCCGCCGTGCGGGTGCCATAGGGCACCCGGGCCGTGTCCCCCAGGTAGAGACAGGGGGAATGGGGATAGCTGGCCTGCACGTGGCGGAGCACCGTGAGCCCCCCGAGGCCACTGTCAAACAGGCCAACGCGCAGGCTCATCAGCGTCCCCCCAGGTAGTCGAGAATGCCGGCGGCAATCGCCAGGGCCATGCTGCGGCGGAAGTTGGCATTGGCCAGCCGGGGCGCATCGATCTCACCGGTGACAAAACCCATCTCCACCAGGGCGGCGGGCATCACGGCGCGGCGGATCACAAAGAAGCGGCCCGGCTTCACGCCCCGGTTGGGGGAGCCGGTGGAGATGGCCATCATCCGGGCCTGGAGGGCGGAGGCCAGGCGGGACGACTGGCCCGAGCCTTCGAAATAGAAGGTTTCCACCCCATTCACATCGGGCCTAGCCATGCTCAGGGCATTGGCATGGAGGCTCACGAAGACCGTGGCGCCGGACCGGTTGGCCAGGGCCACCCGCGGCGGCAGGTCCACGTCCACCTCGCTGGTGCGGGTCATCAGCACCTGCACCCCACGGGCCTGGAGCAGGCGGGCCACCTGCAGGCTCACGTCGAGCACCACGTCGGTCTCGCGCAGGCCGCCGATGCCCACGGCGCCGGGATCGGGACCGCCGTGGCCGGGATCGATCGCCACCAGGTAGCGGCCGCGGGGCACCGCGGGCAGGCCATCGGCTGAGAGGGGAGCGGAAGAGGTGGGGAAGGGCGCACGCGCCGTCCAGGTGGGGGCGGCACTGCTGCCCTCCAGCTCCCCTTCACCGAGCACGAAAGCGGGGGCCCGCTCGATCCCCTTGAGCTCCATCATCCAGCGGTCGCGGGCGGTGCCCACCAGGCGCAGATCGGCGGGATTGAGCCGGGTGCCCGGCACGAACTCCATCACCAGACGGGTGGTGCTGGCATCGGGGCGGCCGATGCGCACCTCCTGGATCGAACCGCTGCCCCGGATGGTGCGGCTGCGCCCTGGCGCCCCCGGCAGATCGATCCACACCCGCGGGCCCCGGCCGCCGGAACCGGCTTCGTAGAAGGCCTGCAGGGGCACGTTGGGGGTGGTGCGCAGCTCGAGCTGGCCCTGGCGGTTGACCCGCCAGGCAGCGAGGCTGGAGGCGAAGGCCGGCAGGTCGGCCAGCAGCAGGGCCAGCAGCAACAGGACGCGGGAGCCGCGACGACGCCAGATCCCTGCCATCAGCGAACGGCGAACAGGCCAGGACGGCAGTGCTGCAGGCTGGGCATCTGGGCGCGCACCCGCTGGCCATGGCCCGGATCCACCGGCGCCACGGCCAGGCCGGGGGCCACGCCGGCATCGGCAAGCACGGTGCCCCAGGGGTCGATCACCAGGGCATGGCCATGGGTCTGGCGGCGGCCGTAGTTCACGCCGGTCTGGGCCGGCGCCACCACGTAGGAGGTGTTCTCGATCGCCCGGGCCTGCAGCAGCACCTGCCAGTGGTCCTTGCCGGTGAAGGCGGTGAAGGCGGCGGGCACCATCAGCACATCGGCACCCTCGCGAGCCAGGTGACGGTAGAGCTCGGGGAAGCGCACGTCGTAGCAGATCGAGAGGCCGATCCGGCCCAGGCCCGGCACCTCCACCACCGGCGGCAGGTCCTGGCCGGGCTGCACGGTGGACGACTCGCGGTAGGTGATGCCGTCGGGCAGATCCACATCAAAGAGATGGATCTTGTCGTAGCGGGCCAGCAGCTGGCCCTCGGTGCCCACCAGTTCGGCCCGGTTGCTGGTGAGCCCCTCGCCGGCGGGCACGGGGAAGCCGCCACCCAGGAGGGTGACCTGGTAGCGGCGGGCCATGGTCACCAGGAAGCGGCTGCAGCGCTCGGCCAGGGCGGGGGCCAGCTCCAGGCGCAGGCTGTCCTCGCCCATGAAGGCGAAATTTTCGGGCAGACCCACCAGTTCGGCGCCGCGGCGAGCCGCCAGCTCGATCTGCTCCTCGGCGGCGGCGAAATTGGCATCCGGATCCGGCGTGCTGGTGAGTTGCACCGCTGCCGCCAGAAAACTGCTCACCCCGAATCCATTTGAACCGGGCCGAACTGTAGGGGACATGGCCGATCGCGCCAGCTCAGGAGGCACGCAACACGCCCGGCTCGAACTGCTGGGGCACCACCTGCAGGCTGTCCACGGCGCTGCAGCAGGCGAAGTCGGCGTCGTGGTCGCCCAGGCCGATCAGGCGCTGGCCATGGCTGGCGGCCCGCAGGCAGGTTTCCGGCTCGTGGTGCCACTGTTGCCAGAGGGCGAGGGCCGCCAGCAGTTCGTCGTTGGCGATGGTCACGCCGCGGTGGGGGGCCACGGCCTGCTCCAGGGCGGCGGAGGCCACCGCCCCAGCAGCCAGGCTGTCCTCCAGGGAATAGGCCCCCTCCCAGCCGCTGCCCACGATCCACACCCGCTCACAGCCCTGCTGCACCAGACGGCGGGCCACGGCGCCACGGTTGGGCAGGCAGGCGGTGAGCAGCAGGGGCACCGCCCGCACCGCCGCCAGCGAACGGGTGCCGTTGGTGGTGCTAATGAAGATGCGCTTGCCGCCCACCACCTCGGGAGTCACGGCCAGGGGGGAGTTGCCCAGGTCAAAGCCCTCCAGGCGGCTGCCGCCGCGCTCGCCGGCCCGCAGGCGGCGCTCGGCCGGCCAGGCCTCGGCGGCGGCCTGCAGGGCGTCGAGGTCGGCGAAGGCCTCCACGGCCTCGGCGCCGTTCTGGAGCGCCCAGGCGATGGTGGTGGTGGCCCGCAGCACGTCGATCACCACGGCCGCATCGGGGCCGCCCTCGGCCGCGGGCCGCACCGCCGGCACGGCTTCAGAGGTGTGGAAGTAGGAGATCTGCACGGCCACGGGCGCTGCTGAGGTGCGTCACAGTAGGCACCGCACGGCTGGATGGATGCCAGGTCAAGACTTCAGCAAGGCCTCTCGCCGCGACCTGCGCGGCTTTCTGCAGCTGCTGGAGCAACGCGGGCAGCTGCGCCGCATCACCGCCCCGGTGGACCCGGATCTGGAGCTGGCGGCGATCGCCGACCGGGTGCTGGCGGCCGGGGGGCCGGCGCTGCTGTTTGAGAACGTGATCGGCTCGTCGATGCCGGTGGCGATCAACCTGATGGGCACCCAGGAGCGGGTGCTCTGGAGCATGGGCATGGAGCGCCCGGAGGAACTGGAAACCCTGGGTGAGCGCCTGGCCCTGCTGCAGCAGCCGCGCCCCCCCAAGGGCGCCCGCGAGGCGGTGCGCTTCGGCTCGGTGCTGCTGGATGTGCTCAAGGCCAAGCCCGATCTGGATCTCACGCCCCCCTGCCACCAGCAGGTGTTCAAGGGGGAGGCGGTGAACCTCGATGCCCTGCCCCTGCTGCGCCCCTGGCCGGGCGATGGCGGCCGGATCATCACCCTGGGGCTGGTGATCACCAAGGATCCGGAAACGGGCACCCCGAATGTGGGCGTGTACCGGCTGCAGCAGCAGAGCATCAACACGATGACCGTGCACTGGCTGAGCGTGCGCGGCGGCGCCCGCCACCTGCGCAAGGCGGCGGCGATGGGCAAGAAGCTGGAGATCGCCATCGCCATCGGCGTGCACCCGCTGCTGGTGATGGCGGCGGCCACGCCGATCCCGGTGCAGCTGAGCGAGTGGCTGTTCGCCGGGCTGTATGCCGGCGAAGGCGTACGCCTCGCGAAGTGCAAAACCGTGAACCTGGAGGTGCCCAGCCACAGCGAGGTGGTGCTGGAGGGCACGATCACGCCGGGCGAGGAGCTGGCCGACGGCCCCTTCGGCGACCACATGGGCTTCTACGGCGGCGTGGAGGAGTCGCCCCTGGTGCGCTTCCAGTGCGTGACCCAGCGGCGCGAGCCGATCTACTTCACCACCTTCAGCGGCCGGCCGCCGAAGGAGGACGCCATGCTGGCGATCGCGCTGAACCGGATCTACACGCCGATCCTGCGCCAGCAGATCCCGGAGATCGTGGATTTCTTCCTGCCGATGGAGGGGCTCAGCTACAAGCTGGCCGTGATCGCCATCGACAAGGCCTACCCGGGCCAGGCCAAGCGGGCGGCGATGGCCTTCTGGAGCGCCCTGCCCCAGTTCACTTACACGAAATTTGTGGTGGTGGTGGATAAGGCCATCAACATCCGCGACCCGCGCCAGGTGATCTGGGCGATCAGCGCCCAGGTGGACCCCCAGCGCGATCTGTTCGTGCTGGAGGACACCCCCTTCGACACCCTCGATTTCGCCAGCGAGCGGCTGGGGCTGGGCGGCCGGCTGGCCATCGACGCCACCACCAAGATCGGGCCGGAGAAGCGCCATCCCTGGGGTGAGCCGCTGCGCCGGCCGGCGGATCTGGAGGCCCGCCTCGATGGCCGCTGGGCGGAGCTGGGGCTGGCGGATGTGGGCACCAGCGAGCCCGATCCGGCCCTGTTCGGCTACACGCTGGAATACGTGCTGGAGCGGCTGGCCGCCTGCTGATGCTCTCGCGCCAGGCCAGCCACGCCCTCAAGGCCCTGCTGGAACTGGCCGGCGACCCGGGCCGCTGGCGCTCCACCCAGCAGCTGGCCGCCGCCCAGCAGCTGCCGGAGGCGATGCTCGAGCAGCTGCTGCTGCGCCTGCGGCGCGCGGGGGTGCTGGTGGCCCGGCGGGGGCGGCTGGGGGGCTACCGGCTGGCCCAACCCGCAGCCACGATCAGCCTGGCGGCGGTGTTGGCCGGCCTGGGGGAGGGGGGGGCCAGCACTGAGGTGGCTGCGGAGCAGTCGCCGGCCGACCAGGTAACCCGAGCCCTGCAGCGGCGGCTGGAACTGGCCCGCCAGCAAGCCCTGGAAAAGCTCAGCCTGGAAGACCTGCTCTTCGACCTGCGCAGCGCCGAGGCCAGCGCCGACAGCGAGGCGGGCCTGCTGCTGGGTTGAGGCTCAGCTGCAGCCTTCCACCGACACCCGGTAACTGAAGCCGGTGGAACGGGGCATGGCGGTGGCGCCAACGCGCACATTCACCTGGTTGGTGCGCTTGTCCGGCACTGCGGGGAACGGCCCGAACACCACCTGCTGCTGGGGCTCCAGGCTGCGATTTTCATTCACCACCTGCAGGTTGGTGTTGTCGGTGAAGCGCAGAAAAGCGGCGACGGGGAACACGCCGCGTTCCGTGGAGGCCGACTGGAGGGTGATGCGATAGCTGGCGTAGTTGCGATCCACGGCGAAATCGGTGTTCCAGTTGTTGCGGCGCAGCAGGCCATCCGCACTGATCCGCTTCTCCACCACCGGCTCACCGCCCCCCTGGATCGGCATCAGGAACTGGCAGGACGCCCGTCCATGGCCAGCGTCGATCAGCAACAGCAGGCTGGAGGTGACAAGAACAGGCTGCAGCAGCCGTGACAACGCCATGAGAAGAAGATCTCAGAAGGGATGAGCCAGGGCGATGCTAGGGCGGCCTGGGAATCACTCAGGGGCACGGGGCGGGATGGCCTGGCCTGCCCGTTGCTTCTGGCGCAGGCGACGGCTCCAGGCCACGACGGCGGCGGCCCCGAGGGGCAGCGGCCCGGGCACCTGGGTAGTAAAGGAGCCGCCGAAACCCGAACTTTGGCCAGAGTCCTGCAATGGGAGCGTGTCAGCTGGGCCCACGGCAAACCGGATGGTGGTTGCGGCCCTGGGTTGGCTGAGACTGGCGAGAGTGCCCCTGATCTGGAAGCTGCTCACCGATTGCAGGGTGATCGCGTTGGGCAAGCCTGGATCACTGCTGAAGCCGCCGAAACCAGGAGCATCAAAGCTCACATCCACCGACTGATAGCGACCGAAAGAGCCACTTGGATTGGCTGCCTGATAGCCCAAAGCGGTTGCAGCCGCCCCAAAGGGCTGATTGGGCACAGCTCCCCACACTGCGATCGGGCCGTTAAACACTCCATAGCCACTGGTGTCGCCATGGACAACAACCTGAAGATCGGTGAAAGCAAGGGGCGACCCGCCACTGGTTATGACCCCAATCATCAGAGGTGTGTCCCTGAATGTGGGGTCGTTCAACGTGTTGAAATAGGCGGTGAGATCGAGCGCAAATGTGTCACCGAGGCGCAGAACACCACAATCGGTGCCGGCAGCGGTTGCACCACCCTGGCAATTCACAACAGCCTGAGCGGGTGAGGCAACAGCAATCACTGCCAAAACTGCGGCCCAGCATGGGACCAGTGGCCAGGCATGTTTCCAAAGCACAGAACGAACAAGTGAGGGCCGCGGCGACAACGTAGGGGCGAATGTGCCATTAACAAGCAATCGATGCGATTCCCTACGCGCATTGAATGGGCAGGCAAGAGCATGGGTTGATCGTTGCCGCCGATCCCAGCCGTGAGCCAAGCCAACCCCAGTCCAAGCCCTGCCCCCCAGCCCCTGCTTGAGCGGCTGGCGCGCTTCCCAGCGCCGGGGCAGGGCCAGCGGCGGCTGGTGGTGGTGATGGGCCAGCTGGGCGACTTCGACAGCCTGGAGTACGCCCAGGCCCTGGCGGCGGCCCTGCCGCGGCTGGAGGCCGGCGGCATCCAGCTCGCCTGTGTGGCGATCGGCAACGCGGCCGGCGCCGAGCGCTTCTGCCAGTTCACGGGCCTGCCACCCGCCTGCCTGCAGGTGGAGGCCAGCGCAGATCTGCACCGGGCCCTGGGCCTGTATGCCGGCCTGCAGGTGCCGGGGGGACCCTGGCCCGCCCTGCTGCTGATGTGTGCGGGCATCGGCTCGCCGGGCACCCTGGCGGAGGTGTTGCGGGGCTACAGCGGCGACCGCCAGGCGCCGCCGCGGCTGCCGCTGCCGCTGTTCAACCTGGTGGGGCGGGGCTACCAGCGGCCCTTCGAGCTGGCCACGGTGCGGCTACAGAACATGGTGGAGGTGCTGGGGCGCTGGCGCACGTACGTGCCCAGCGATGACCACCTCACCCAGCGGGGCGGCACCCTGCTACTCGACGCCGACAACACCCTGCTCTACAGCCACCGGGATGCCGGCATCCTGGGCTTCTCGGCCACCATGGCGCGGCCGCTGAGCTTTCTGGAACCCTGGCTCCAGCCGATCGAGGCGGCGGCGGACCCGGGGCCTTGACCCACCTCTCACACCGCAGGCTGCGCCATCTCCGCAGCGGCCCGCACCCTGCTAGGGGAGCCGTTCACAGGCATAGGCCTCCACCGCGGCCCGGCGCTGCTTGAACTCCGGCTGCTCCGGATCCACCGGACTCCACCACCAGCGGCCGTCGGTGTAGCTGGGCGGGCCGGCGTTGTTGGTGCGCGGCAGCTGCAGGCGCAGGTCGCGCCAGCTGATCAGCACATAGGCACCGGGGGGCGTGCCGGCCACGGTGTTGGGAATACCCACGGCATCCACGGCACCGGCATACACGGCCGCACGCAGGGGATCGCCGGCGCAGCGGTAGTGGTCGACCTGCACGGGTTGCTCGGCCGCCAGGGCCGGGGGGGCGGCGGGCACCAGCCCGAGCAGCAGGGCGAGCAGCACACACCAGAGGGGGGCCATGGCAACGGCAAGCACGCTCCATAGGATCGCCCGAACAGCGCCCCGTCGCCCGTGGTTGAAACCGCAGCCCCATCCAGCCCCCTGCAGCTCAGCGGCGGGGGCAGCCTGCGGGGCACGGTGCAGGTGCCGGGGGACAAGTCGATCTCGCACCGCGCCCTGCTGTTCGGGGCGATTGCCGAGGGAGAAACCCGCATCGAGGGGCTGCTGCCGGCGGAGGACCCGCTGAGCACCGCCGCCTGCCTGCGGGCGATGGGGGTGGAGGTGTCTGCGATCCGGGCCGGCGAAACGGTGCTGGTGCGGGGGGTGGGGCTGGATGGCCTGCAGGAGCCGGCCGACGTGCTGGATTGCGGCAACTCCGGCACCACGATGCGGCTGATGCTGGGCCTGCTGGCCGGGCGGGCGGGGCGCCACTTCGTGCTAACGGGCGATGGGTCGCTGCGGGGACGGCCGATGCGGCGGGTGGGGGCACCCCTGGCCGAGATGGGCGCGGTGATCCACGGCCGCAAGCAGGGCAACTTCGCGCCGCTGGCGGTGCTGGGCCAGGCGCTGCAGGGCACCACGATCCACACACCGGTGGCCTCAGCCCAGGTGAAGAGCGCGATCCTGCTGGCCGGCCTCACGGCAGCGGGCCCCACCACGGTGATCGAGCCGGCCCAGAGCCGCGACCACAGCGAGCGGATGCTGCGGGCCTTCGGCGCGGAGCTGACGGTGGGCGGCCCGGGGCTAACGGAGGTGATCGTGACGCCGGGCAACCGGCTCAAGGGCCAGGCCGTGGTGGTGCCGGGCGACATCAGCTCGGCGGCCTTCTGGCTGGTGGCCGCCGCCATTACCCCCGGCGCCGCGCTCACCGTGGAGAACGTGGGCCTCAACCCCAGCCGCACCGGCATCCTGGAGGTGCTGGAGCAGATGGGCGCGCGGCTGGAGGTGGTGAACCGGCGGGATGTGGCCGGCGAACCGGTGGGCGACCTGCGCGTGGGCCATGGGCCGCTGCGGGCCTTCGAGATCGGCGGCGAGCTGATCCCGCGGCTGGTGGATGAAATCCCGGTGCTGGCGGTGGCCGCCTGCTGCGCCGAGGGCGTGAGCCGCATCCGCGATGCCGGCGAGCTGCGGGTGAAGGAAACCGACCGGCTGGCGGTGATGGCCCGCCAACTCGGGGCGATGGGCGCCCGCATCGAGGAATTCGAGGACGGCATGGCGATCACCGGCGCGACCGAGCTGCAGGGGGCCACGGTGGACAGCGAAACCGACCACCGGGTGGCGATGAGCCTGGCGGTGGCAGCGGGCATCGCCACGGGCAACACCGAGCTGCACCGGCCCGAGGCGGCGGCGGTGTCGTATCCGAACTTCTGGGATGACCTGCAGCGCCTCACCGCCTGAAAGCCTGCTGCCCGCCCGCCTCGGTGCCGATGGCAGCTTCAGCCTCTACAGCCCCCGCTTCGGCGAGGGCTTCCATGGGGCGATCGGCGCCCTGCGCGAGGCCCAGCTCAAGGCTGTGGAGCCCGCCCAGCTGGAGCGCTTCCCCGCCGGCAGCCAGCTGCGGGTGGTGGATGTGGGCTTCGGCCTGGGCACCAACAGCGCCGCCCTGCTGGAGGCCGCCGGCCCCCGCGGCCTGAGCCTGGCGATCCACGGCCTGGAGCTGGAGGCCGCCCCCCTGCACACCGCCCTGGCGGCCCCGCCATTCCGCCGCCAGTGGCAGCCGGCCACCCTGGCGCTGCTCGAGCAGCTGCTGCACGCCCCCGCCACCACCGGCAGGGCCAGCCTGGGCCCGCACACCGCCACGCTGCACTGGGGGGATGCCCGCCGGTGCCTGCCGGCGCTGCTGGGCGAGGGGCAGCTGGCCGGCCAGGTGGATCTGGTGGTGCTCGACGCCTTCTCGCCCCAGCACTGCCCCGAGCTCTGGAGCCTGGAGTTCCTGGGCCAGCTGGCCCGCCTGCTCAAGCCCCAGGGCCGGCTGCTCACCTACTGCTGCGCCGCCGCCGTGCGCCACAGCCTGCGACTGGCCAGCCTGCAGCTCGCCTCGATCCAGCCGCCCGCTGCGCTCTAAGTTGGCGGCGGCCCCACCTGGAGCTTCGGCACCGCAGCCAGCCCCACAGCCCTGGTGGGCAACAGCCAAACGAGCGATGGCCCGCTGCGGCCGCTCACGGCGATGGAGCTGGAACACCTGCACACCCGGGCGGCCGAGCCCTACCGCGACCCCAACGGCCAGGCCCCGGCCGCCGCGATCCTGGCCGCCCGCCAGCGGGCCCAGGCCGCCAGCACGGCCAGCTCCACCAGCGCCTGGCGGCGGCGCTGGGGCCTGGAGCGGGCCACCTAGATTCCGCTCCAGCCGTTGCCTCGCTCCATGCTCGCCGTTGCCGTGTTGGCCGCTGGGAAGGGCACGCGCATGAAGAGCGCCCTGCCCAAGGTGCTCCAACCGCTGGCGGGCGCCACGCTGGTGGAGCGGGTGCTGGGCAGCTGTGACCAGCTCAGCCCCGAACGGCGCCTGCTGATCGTGGGCCACCAGGCCGAGCGGGTGGAGCACTCCCTGGCCCAGCACAGCGGCCTGGAGTTCGTGCTCCAACAACCCCAGAACGGCACGGGCCACGCCGTGCAGCAGTTGCTCGCGCCCCTGCAGGGCTTCAACTGCGACCTGCTCGTGCTCAATGGCGACGTGCCCCTGCTGCGGCCCGAAACCCTCCAGCAGCTGCTGGACCAGCACCGGTCCAGCGGCGCCGCCGTGACCCTGCTCACCGCCCGTCTCGACGACCCCACCGGCTATGGCCGGGTGTTCGCCACCGACCAGGGGCGGGTTGAGCGCATCGTGGAGCACCGCGACTGCAGCGGCGCCCAGCGCACCAACAACCTGATCAACGCCGGCATCTACTGCTTCAACTGGCCCCAGCTGGCCGCGGTGCTGCCCCAGCTCACCAGCGACAACGACCAGGGCGAGCTCTACCTCACCGACACGGTGGCCATGCTCAGCCCGGCCATGCACCTGGAGGTGGCCGACGCCGATGAGATCAACGGCATCAACGACCGCCTGCAGCTCGCCCAGTGCGAGGCCGTGCTGCAGCAGCGCCTGCGCGAGCACTGGATGCGCGAGGGGGTGACCTTCACCGATCCGGCCAGCTGCACCCTCAGCGATGGCACCCGCTTCGGCCGCGACGTGGTGGTGGAACCCCAGTGCCACTTCCGCGGCAACGTGACGATTGGCGAGGGCTGCCGCATCGGGCCGGGCTGCCTGATCCAGGACGCCAGCCTCGGCGAGCGGGTGGAGATCGTGCAGTCGGTGGTGCGCGAGGCCGCGGTGGCGGCCGACTGTGCGATCGGTCCCTTCGCCCACCTGCGCCCCGGCGCCGAGCTGGCCCCAGGCTGCCGGGTGGGCAACTTCGTGGAGGTGAAGAAGAGCAGCCTGGCGGCGGGCTGCAAGGTGAACCACCTCAGCTACATCGGCGACGCCGACCTGGGCGAGAACGTGAACGTGGGCGCCGGCACGATCACCGCCAACTACGACGGCGTGAACAAGCACCGCACCGTGATCGGCGCCGGCAGCAAGACGGGTGCCAACTCCGTGCTGGTGGCACCGATCCAGCTGGGGGCCAACGTGACCGTTGGGGCCGGCTCCACCCTCACCAAGGACGTGCCCAGCGGCGCCCTCGCCCTCGGCCGCGCCCGCCAGCTGGTGCGCGAGGACTGGCGCGGCCCCGCCTAGACCCACCCCTCCAGCAGGGGCAGCAGCCGCTCCAGGGCCACGCCGCGGCTGGCCTTGAGCAGCAGCACGTCGCCGGCCGCCAGCCATTCGGCCAGCGGAGCGGCGGCCTCCTCCGGGCTCGCCACCACCGCCAGCCGGGGCAGACCGGCAGCCGACTCGGCCATCACGGCGGCTTCCGCCCCTGCCGCCACCACCACCAGGCCATCGAGCCCCCGCTCCCGGGCCCGCTCGGCCACCTGGCGGTGCAGCGCCTCGCTCTGCTCGCCCAGCTCGAGCATCGTGCCCAGCACCGCAAAGCGCCGGCCGCCCTCCTGGTTGGCCAGCAGGTCGAGGGCCGCCAGCACCGCCTCCGGCGAGGCGTTGTAGGTCTCATCCAGCACGGTGAGCCCGCCCAGCTGGAGGCGGCGGTTGCGGCCATCCGACACCACCACCTCCAGCTCGCGCAGCGCTGGCAGCGCCACCCCCAGCTCCCGCGCCACGGCCACAGCTAGCAACAGGTTGCGGGCGTTGTGGCGGCCCGCCAGGGGCAGACGCAGGCGCTCGCCCTCCAGCTCCAGCACCCCGGCCGCGCCGTCGTAGCGGCCCAGCAGATCGGCCCGCTCCTGGCCCGGCTCGTCGTGCAGGGCGATGCGGCAGATCCGCCCCTGCCACACCTTGGCCACAGCGGCCTCCAGCAGCGGATCGCCGGCCGGGATCACCAGCAGGCCATCCGGCTTGAGGCGGCTGGTGATCTCGCATTTGGCCTGGCCGATCGCCTCGCGGCTGCCCAGCCGGCCGATGTGGGCCGTGCCGATGTTGGTGATCACCGCCACATCCGGCTCGGCGCACATGCTCAGCCGCTCGATCTCGCCGAGGCCGCGCATGCCCATCTCGATCACCAGGGCGCGTTGCTCGGGGGTGGCCTTGAGCAGGGTGAGCGGCACGCCCACGTCGTTGTTCTCGTTGCCACTGGAGGCCAGCACCGGCCCCAGGGAGCCCAGGGCGGAGCGGATCAGCTCGCGGGTGGTGGTCTTGCCCGCTGAACCCGTCACCGCCACCACCGGCAGCGCCAGCTGCCGCCGCCACTGGCGCGCCAGCTGCTGGTAGGCCAGCAGGGTGTCATCCACCGCCCAGATCGCGCAGCCCTGGCCAGCAGCCTGGTGGGTGAGGCTCTCCAGGGCATCGGGCTCCAGCCGGTCGCGCTGCAGCACCACCGCTCGGCAGCCCGCCGCCACGGCGTCGGCCAGAAAGCGGTGGCCATCAAAGCGCTCGCCCACCAGCGGCACAAACAAGCTGCCCGGCGCCAGCGCCCGGCTGTCGGTGCTCACCGCGCTCAGCCGCGGCGAGGGGTTCTCGCCGGCATCCCCCACCAGGGGCGCACCCCAGAGCTGCTCCAGGCAGGCGAGATCAAGGGGCATCAGCGGGCGTCAGGGGAGCGAGCAGGATCATGCCTGAGCCCACCCGGGCGCTGCGCGCCAGCGGCGTGCCCTGGGAATCCAGCAGCCCCAGACGGGCCGAGCCCAGGGATTCCGCCCGCAGCTGCCACTGCTCCGCCAGCCGTTGGCGCTCGGCCGCCGGCAGCCCCTGCCAGCCAGACGGGTCGAGCACCAGGTCCAGCTCCCCATTCGGCTCGCGCAAGCGCGCCGCCTGCAGCAGCGCGGCCCCGGACTCGCTGGCGAAGGCCTCGAGCAGCGGATCGGGCCCAGGGAGATCTGCCACCTCCTGGGGTTCTCCAGCTGGGGCGTCTTCAGCGAGGGGCGGCTCCACTGGGGGTGGCTCAACAGCAGGCTGCTCAACGGGAGGTGGCTCAACCAAGGGCAGCTCCGCTGGGGGTGGCTCCCCAGAGGCGGACGCCTCGGCGGCGGGAGCCGCAGGGGCCGTCACGCCCGGGGCTGGGCTGCGCGGGCTGCGCAGCCCCCAGCCCGCCGCCAGCAGCAGGCTGAGCAGGAGGGCCAGCAGCAGCGGCCAGAACCAGCCAGCCAGCGCCGGGGGCCAGAACTCCGGCCGGGGCAGCTCGCCCTGGCGGTTGCGGCGCCACAGCTGCCACAGCTCGAGGCGCAGGGAGGCAAGCACCGCCAGCAGGTCGCGGCGCAGCAGGCCCCAGGGATTCACATAGGGGGCGGGTAGATCCTCGCCGTGGGGCCGATCCCGCTGCCCAGCCACCGGCGCCGATCAGCGCCGCTTGAGCAGCCCGGCCAGGCCCCGACGGCTGGGATCGGCGTCCTGCCCCTGGGAGAACTGCTCCACCGCCGCCGCCTCCGGCGTGGGCTCCTTGACGCCGCACACGTCGCGGTACATGGCGTCATATTCCAGCGCCGAGCGCTGCCAGCTGAAGTCCACCGCCATCGCCCGCCGCTGCAGCTCGGCCCAGGCGGTGGGGTTGCGATAGGCCTCCCAGGAACGCACGATCGCCGTGTAGAAGTCGATCGGCTCGTAGCGGTCGAAGCCGTAGCCGGTGCCCTTGCCGGCGGCGGGATCGTTGGGGGGCACGGTGTCCACCAGCCCGCCCACCATGCGCGCCACGGGGATCGAGCCGTAGCGCATCGCCAGCATCTGGCTGATGCCGCAGGGCTCGAAGCGGCTGGGCATCAGGAAGGCGTCACTGCCGCCGTAGATCAGACGGGAGAGGGCGTCGTCGTAGGTGAGGAACACGGCGAAGCGGCCCGGATGGCGGGCGGCCATCTGCCACAGGCCAGCCTCATAGGCCCGGTCACCGGTGCCCAGCACCACGATCTGGCTGTCGGTGTAGGCCAGCACCCGGTCGGCCACCTGCAGCAGCAGATCCACCCCCTTCTGGTCCACCAGCCGGCTCACCATGCCCATCAGGTAGGTGCGGGGGTTCACCGTCAGCCCGAAGCGCTCCTGCAGCGCCTGCTTGTTCCGGGCCCGCGGGGCCAGGTCATCGGCCGTAAACCGGGCGGGTAGGGCGGCATCGCTCGCGGGATTCCAGTCATCCACATCGATGCCATTGACAATCCCGCGCAACTTGCCGCTGATGTAGTTGAGCAGGCCCTCCAGCTTCTCGCCGTACTCCGCCGTGCGGATCTCCTGGGCATAGGTGGGCGATACCGCATTCACCCGGTCGGCATAGAGCAGGGCCGCCGCCATCGTGTGGTCGCCCTGCATGTACCAGGGGCACCAGGTGATGCGGTCGAGCTTCCAGCGCCAGGGACCCTGATATTTGAGGTTGTGGATGGTGAACACCGTGCTGATCTCCGGGTCCTGGTGCATCCACACCGGCAGCATGCCGGTGTGCCAGTCGTGGCAGTGCAGCACCTGGGGTTTCCAGTGGTGCCAGCAGAATTCAGCGGTGGCACTGGCAAAGAAGGTGAAGCGCCAGTCCTCGTCGTCGCCGCCGTAGATGCGCTCGGCGTCGAACACCGGGTGGCCCACCAGGTAGAGGGGCAAACCCGTGGTGGGATGGCGGGCTTCAAACACGGCGAAGTCGTTGCCCATCGTGTGGCCCCGCCACACCGGCTCCGCAGGAATCGGCAGGCGCGACCACAGCCGGCCGTAGCCCGGCAGGATCACCCGCACGTCGTGGCCGAGCCGGGCCAGGGCGGGGGGCAGGGAACCCACCACATCGCCCATGCCACCCACCTTCACCAGGGGCGCGCACTCAGCCGCGGCGAACAGAATGCGCATCTACCACTCACCAGGTGGGGGCAACTGTAAGGGTGGTCCTCACCCCCCACCCCTCGGGCTCAGGGCAGAACGGTGACGGGGGTGCCCAGCTGCACCAGCTCGAACAGCTCCTGCACGTGTTCGTCGAACAGGCGCACGCAGCCATGGGACACGGCCTGCCCCACGCTGTCGCGATTGGGCGTGCCGTGGAAGCCGGAGCTCACGCAGCCCTCCACCACCAGATGTTCGCGGCCGTTGAAGCCGGAGCGGCCGCGGCAGTCGCGGTGAAAGCCGATCCAGCGGCTGCCCAGGGGGTTGGCCGGACCGGGCGGCACCGTTTCGCCGGTGGCCGGATGCTCCCAGCTGGGGTCGGCCACCCGCTCGATCACCGCAAAGCGGCCCACCGGCGTCTCCCAGCCGGGCCGCCCCACCGCAACGGGGAAGCGGCGCAGCTCGCGGCCGTTCTCCAGCACCATCAGGTGGCGGTTGCGGCGATCGAGCACCAGTTCCCGCTGAACGGGCGCCTGCTCCTGCAGGACCGCCACCAGCACAGGAGCTGACTTGGGGGCAGCCTGCAGGGGCAGCGCTGGCGTGAGCGCCAGGCTCAGGCTGGTGATCAGGCCAGGCAACAAGCCGTGCATGAGGCCATCGATCGGGGCCGGTAGCGTCCTGAGAAAAGCCATCCGCCGGTCGCGGCAGCACATCACATCTGCCGTTCAAGGTAGCCAGGGCTCGGCCGAGAAGTCGGGCGGGCGCTTCTCCAGAAAGGCATTGCGGCCCTCCTGGCCCTCCGCCGTGCGATAGAAGAGGTGGGTGGCCTGACCCGCCAGCTCCTGGATGCCGGCCAGCCCATCGGTCTCGGCGTTGAACGCCGCCTTCAGGCAGCGGATCGCCGTGGGGCTTTGCTGCAGCACCTCCCGCGCCCAGCGCACCCCCTCCTCCTGCAGCTGGTCGAGGGGCACCACCGCGTTCACCAGGCCCATCGCCAGCGCCTCCTCAGCGCCGTACTGGCGGCAGAGGAACCAGATCTCGCGGGCCTTGCGCTGGCCCACCACCCGGGCCAGGTAGCCCGCCCCGAAACCGCCATCGAAGCTGCCCACCCGCGGTCCGGTCTGGCCGAAGCGGGCGTTCTCGGCGGCGATCGACAGGTCGCAGAGCAGGTGCAGCACCTGGCCACCACCGATGGCGTAGCCGGCCACCAGGGCGATCACCACCTTGGGCAGACTGCGAATCAGGCGCTGCAGGTCGAGCACGTTGAGGCGGGGCAGGCCGTCCTCGTCCACGTAGCCGCCGTCGCCGCGCACGCTCTGGTCGCCGCCGGCGCAGAAGGCCCAGCCGCCATCGGCCGCCGGGCCGGCGCCGGTGAACAGCACCACGCCGATGCGGGGGTTGTCGCGCACCCGGCTGAAGGCGTCGCAGAGCTCCGCCACGGTGCGGGGGCGGAAGGCGTTGCGCTTGTGGGGCCGGTTGATCGTGATCCGGGCGATGCCCTCCGCGCTCAGGTCCAGAACGATGTCCTCGTAGGAGCCGGTGGGCTGCCACAGAACGCTCATGGCGGATCAACCAGGGAGCAGGCCATTCTGCGCAGCTCCTGCCGCCAGGCGGCATCGGCGCGGCGCTGGGTGCGCAGCACCAGCAGGGCCAGGGGCTGCTCCAAGCCCCAGGCCAGGGCGGCCTCCAGGCCATCCCAACCCGCCAGCACGCGGCTGGGCACGCCATGGGCCGCCGCCAGGGCAACAGGATCCACCGCCTGGGGCATGGCGAACAGGCGCTCGAAATCCAGGGCGTCCGCATCCTCCAGGCCCGGCTGCCCATGGGCCGTGGAGCTGCGGATCGGCAGTTGCTCGAAGATGCCCCCACCGCCGTTGTCGATCAGCACCACCAGCAGGCGGCCGGCCAGCTGGCGGTGCCATAGCCAGCCATTGCTGTCGTGCAGCAGGGCCAGATCGCCGCTCAGCAGCACCGCCCGGCCGGCCGCCTCGGCCGCCCCGCAGGCGATCGAGAGGGTTCCATCGATCCCGGAGGCCCCGCGGCAGCCCAGCAGCCGGCGGGCCGGCCCGCCATTCCCGCTGAAGCTCTCCCAGTCGCGCACCGGCGAGCTGTTGGCCAGCACCACGGGCAGCCCCGGCGGCAGCCGGCGGGCCAACCAGCGGGCCAGGGCCGGCTCCCCCCAGGCCAATGGCAGCTGCTGCTCGAGCAGGCCCTGCAGCCGCTGCTCCAAGGCCCCCCAGGCGGCGGCCTGCTGGCGGCACTCCGGGGCAGGATCACCCGCCAGGCTGGCCGGCGGCAGCTGGGCGAGCCAG
Source organism: Prochlorococcaceae cyanobacterium (assembly GCA_044374745.1). Lineage (GTDB taxonomy): Bacteria > Cyanobacteriota > Cyanobacteriia > PCC-6307 > Cyanobiaceae > NIES-981. The sequence continues at coordinate 22,158 of JBILNZ010000015.1, forward strand.
GCCTCCAGCCCCAGCGCCAGCGACTGGCCGCAGCGGCCCAGGGGGTCGAGCGGCCGCGGGTCGCCCTCAGTCACCAGTAGCTGCCAGCCGCCGCAGGCCTCCAGCAGCGCCTGCAGGCGGCGACTGGCCGGCAGGGGCCCCAGGCGCAGCACCTGCAGGGCTGGCAGGCTGGTGGCAAGGGGGGCCGGCAGATGGGCGCCCACCAGGTCGTAGCCGGTGACCAGCTCAAGCTTTGGACAGCCGCGCAGGCCGCTCAGGCCATCGGCCAGCACCGGCCAGCCCGTGCGGCGCTGCCAGCGCCCCAGGGCCGCGACAAAGCCAGACCAGGCGCGGGGATGGCCCCGCCAGGGCCCGGCCACCACCAGCCCGGGGCGATCGAGATCCAGCCCCGGACCTGCGGCCTCCAACCCGGCAAGCCCCGCCTGCCCTGGCCTGGCGGCGGGCGGTGGGGCGAGGGCCAGGGCCGCCGCCCGCAGCCGCCATGCGGCCCCATCGGCGTGCAGCGGTTCCTCGAAGGGCAGGTTGAGATGCACCGGCCCCGGCGCCTGGCCCGCACCGCCGCGGCAATCGGTCAGGGCCCTGGCGGCCAGGGCCTCCAGCTCCGCAGGCGCCATCGCCGCCAGGCCCGTGGACGCCCCCTGCCCCAGCCAGCGCAGGCTGGGGGCCAGAAAACACTCCTGGTTCACCGTCTGGTTGGCGCCGCAACCCTTGAGCCGCTGCGGCCGGTCGGCCGTGAGCAGCAGCAGGGGCACGCAGCCATAGTCGGCCTCCACCGCCGCCGGCAGCAGGTTGGCCACCGCCGTGCCGGAGGTGGTGATCACCGCCGCCGGCTCGCCACTGGCCAGGCCCAGGCCCAGGGCGAAGAAGGCCGCCGAGCGCTCGTCGATGGCGGTGTGCAGGCGGCCCCGGCCGGCCGCCACCAGCAAACCCACGGCACTGGCCAGGGGTCCGGAGCGGCTGCCGGGACACACCACCCAGTGCGCCACGCCCAGGGCTCCCAGCAGCGCCAGGGCCGCATCCAGATTCCGGCCCGCCAGGGCGGGGTCGCCCGGCGGCGGGGTGGCTGAGGCGGAAACGGAGGGCAAGCGGGAACGCTGCAGGATGGGGGCACCATCCTGCTGTGCCCTTGTCTGCCACCCCCAACAACACCAACGTCCTGTGGCAGCAGCTGCGCACCCTGCTGCTCTGGGTGGCCCTCGCCCTGGTGCTGCGTTGGGCCGTGATCGAACCCCGCTGGATCCCCTCCGGCTCGATGCTGCCCACCCTGCAGCTGGAGGACCGGGTGCTGGTGGAGAAGCTGCGGGTGCGCCTGCACCGGCCCCTCCCCGCCGGCACGGTGGTGGTGTTCCACCCGCCGCCGCAGTTGCAGGCTGCCGGCTACGGCGCCGACACCGCCCTGATCAAGCGGCTGGTGGGGCTGCCCGGCGACCGCATCGCCGTGCACGACGGCCAGCTCTGGCGCAACGGCCAGCCGGTGCAACCCGACTGGGGCGCCGAGCCGATGGCCTATGAGCTGCCGGAGCGCACGGTTCCCCCTGGCGAGCTGCTGGTGCTGGGCGACAACCGCAACGCCAGCCTCGACTCCCACCTCTGGGGCACCCTGCCGGAGCAGGAGCTGATCGGCACGGCGGTGCTGCGCTACTGGCCCCTCAACCGGTTCGGGCCGATTCGGTTCTCCCCAACTCCGCAGCAGGCGGGAGCCGCAGGGTAACTCGACTAGGGTGCACAAGTGACGCAGAGCACACCGAGGAATGTTTAACCCGGAGTTCCTGACGAGCGACAACGAATCGATCAGTGGCAACGCCCTGATCCAGTACCTCCAGGAACAGTCCCCGGATGTGCTGCAACGGGTGGCCCGCTCGGCCAGCGGCGAGATTCAAGACATCATTCGCCACAACGTGCAGGGGCTGCTGGGCATGCTGCCCGGCGACCACTTCGAGGTGAAGGTGCAGACCAACCGCGAAAACCTGGCCAGCCTGCTGGCCTCGGCGATGATGACCGGCTACTTCCTGCGCCAGATGGAGCAGCGCATGGAACTGGAAGCCAGCCTGATCGCCAGTGGTGGCAGCGACGGCTACGACGCCGACCCCGGTCCCCTTCGCCTCTGAGCCGAGCTCATAGCTGGGGGTTGCGGGGCACCAGCCCGAAGCGCAGCAGGGTGTTGTCCAGCCGGGCCAGGGTGGCCCAGCTGCCCTGCTCGGGAGCCCAGGGCCGGCTGAGCAGCTCCTCGGCCAGTTGCCGCAGGCGCCCAGCGTCACAGGCAACTGGGGCCTCGTAGTGGGCAGGGATCAACCAGCGCAGTTCCGGCAGCTCCGCCAGCCGACCGATCCAGTCCACCAGCGCACCGCGGCAGCGGGGAAACACCAGCCGCTCCAGCACCGGCGCCACCTGCAGGTTGGGCTGGTCGGCCGGCACCAGCTGCCGGAAAGCCTCCTGCCAGTCGGGCTGCCAGCGGAAGGGGTAGATCCCGAAGTAGGCCCGCCGCTGGCGCAGGCCGGGCGCCATCGCCTGGGCCAGCACCTCGCCCCAGCCCGGCACCTCCAGGGGAGCCGGCCGCAGGTAGGAGGCAAACAGCACCAGCCGCTGCCAGCCGCGGCGGCGTTGCTCCGGCGTATCCAGCAGCGGCTGATCGCCCCGATCACGGGCATGGAAGAGCAGGGGCGTGGGATCGGCGTCGAAGACGGCGGGGGGTTCGGCGCCGATGGCCACCAGCGCATCGGTGAGCAGCAGGCTGCCGCTGGCCCGGTGCAGGCAGGCCACCTCCATGAACCGGCCCAGCCCGAGGTCGAGTGGTCCGAGGCCGCACCAGGCGAGTTCATCCCCGTGGGGCAGGCCCTGCTCGAACAGCACCCGGGTACGCCCCGGCGGAAAACCCAGCCAGCTGGCGGGCAGGGAGAGCGGAAAACTCCACTGCCCCGGCGTGACCCACACCTGGGCGGCGGGAAAGGCCCTGGCCAGGGCTGGGGTGGGCACCTTGTGCTCCAGGCCTGAGGCCGTGGGCAGCACGATCGTGCACACCAGCCCATGGCGCTGCTCCAGCTCCTTGAGGGCCGCCAGCAACTCGGCGGTGGGCGGCAGCGGCGCGTAGAGCAGCAGGCCCCGCCGCAGCCGCAGCACCGTCATGCGGATGGGAACGGCCACATAGAAGATGCCCTGGAGCTGCTCAAAGCTCCACACCTGGCCGGGGATCAGCTCGCGCACCAGGGTGCGGCGGCGGCCGTAGGGATAGAGCGGCAGCAGGGGCCACCAGGGCCAGTGCTGGCGGGCTACCGGGCCAGGGGTGGAGGGAGTGAGCGAGGACGGAGCGGACAACGCCAGGCGGGATCAGAACGGGGTGGCCATCACTCAGCCCAGCAGCACCAGGCTGACGCTCATCACGGCCATGCCGGCCAGCACACCGCCGATCATCAGATGGTGGTGGGAGGCCAGGCGCTGGGCGGTGGGCAGCAGCTCATCGAAGCAGATGTAGATCATCACCCCGGCCACGCTGGCGAACACCAGGCCCAGCACGGTGTCGGTGAGCACGGCCCGCAGAAACAGGTAGCCCACCAGGGCGCCAAGCGGCTCGGCCATGCCCGAAGCCAGCGAGATCCAGAAGGCCTGTCGGCGGCTGCCGGTGGCGTAATAGATCGGCGCGGACACGGCCAGTCCTTCCGGGATGTTGTGGATGGCGATGGCGATGGCGATGCCGATGCCCAGGCGCGGGCTGGAGAGGGCTCCCAGAAAGGTGAGCAATCCCTCCGGGAAGTTGTGAATGGCGATGGCCAGGGCCGAGAACAGGCCGGTGCGCATCAGGTTGGACCTGGCTTGCTGCGGGCGGGCCCCCGGGGCGGCGTGGAGGCCATCCTGGCTGGCCTGCAGGGCCGGGCTGAGGGCGGTCTCGGGCAGGGGCAGCAGCCGGTCGACCAGGGCGATCGCACCCATTCCGGCAAACAGGGCCAGCACCGCCAGAGCATGGCCAGGCTGGGCGCCCAGGGGACCACTGAGGATGTCCCGAGCCTTGGGCAGGATCTCCACGAACGACACATAGAGCATCACCCCGGCCGAAAAGCTGAGGGCCAGGCTGAGCACGCGGGGGCTGAAGCCCCGGTTGAACAATCCCAGCAAGCTGCCGAGGCCGGTGGACAGCCCGGCCGCCAGGGTGAGCAGGAAGGCGAACAGAACCCTCGCATCCATGACCTGGGTATCCGGCACTGGCACAGGTCAGCCCCCGCTCAAGACATCCACTGGGCTGATGATCGCAGGCGGGCTGATGAACGCAGGCGGGCGATGCCGCGGGTTGAGCGACAGCCATCCATTCTGATCGCCCGCTTGGCAACAGGGCCAACGGAGCAGGTGTGGTGGGGATCGAGCCAGCCCACCCGAACCGGCCCCAACCCAGGCCAGCCATCACCCGGGGACTTCAGCTCGAGGGATAGGGAACTGCCACCTCACGCGGAGGGCTCGACTGCCCGTGGCCGGCCAGCATGGAGACATCGGAATGGATTAGGTGAACGTGACAAATCCGTTCAATGCAGCAGCGGCAAAGCTTGGCTGAGTAGCACCGCCTCCAAAGGCTTCAAAACCAGACACATTCATCAATCCACCAATCATGAACTCTCCTGCACCGAGGCGGCGAATGGCATACCTGCCAGGGGTAAAGACCAAGGTGTCCACACCCGTTCCACCCCGAAAGTGCCCTGCCCCAAAACCCAAGATCGTATCGTTTCCGGAGCCAAGATCAGTCAGTCCGTCCCCAGCAAAGCCACCCCAGAGAGCATCAACAGTGTCCGCTCCATCGCCAGTGACAAGAGAACCCGAGTTATCAATCATTCCCTCACCGCTGTCACCGTAGGCACTTGTCCTGATCAAGTCATGACCACTGCCGGTATCAATAAAACCCTGGTTTGTGATTGAAACGCCATCCGATGATTCCCATTGCGAGCCAGCCAGAATCGCATCATTACCATCACCGAGGCTGATCGCACCGCCATCCAGATTCAAAATGCCGCTATATAAACCACTGCCAATGATTCGATCATTGCCAGTGTACGTCGCAATCCGACGCAAATTAACAATCCCATAAAACCCCTCGAATGGCCATCCAGTTACTTCATCATCGCCAGGACCGGTAAAGATTGTGCCCGAGTTAACTATACCATTGCCGTCGACAACATCATCACCAACGCCCGTATTGATAATCCCTGAATTAGTAATACTCCCCGCGCCAGCATCATCCGCATGCCCGTACAGAGCATCCGCTCCAGCACCGGTATGAATCAAACCGCTGTTGATGATTCCCTCAAAATCGGTGCTACTACCTTCAATATGGTCCGAACCACCACCCGTTTCGATGGTGCCCCGATTAACCAGGCCGGAGAAAAAGCCATTGCCAAGAATAGAGTCACTTCCATCTCCAGAATAAAGGTCACCAGCATTGAGAATTCCTGTATCAGCGCCTTCTCCAACAATCACATCATTGCCAGCCAGCGCATCAACGACAACGCCAGCCAGGAGAAACCAACCAACAGAGGAGAATGCCCTGTCCGAGAATGCGGAAAAAACGAAGGTCGCTAAACTCTTCATGGGCCCCACTCAAACAGAGGAGTTACAAGCAAGCATAGGCAAGCCGTCTTAACTCTCAAAAGCCGTCTTGACTCTCAAAAACCCTCTAAGTTCCGCAACATCGGCACCTTTCGAGCCCATCGTTCCAGAGCACCACTAGGCAGCAGAGTTGGGCAGAAAGGTTGATCAGCACAGTTGGGCAGAAAATTTGAGCAGCACAGTGAGAGAGGAGAGCGGTGAAAACGATCACCCATACCAGGCCATGGCTTGCCTCCCAACCAACAGAAGTCCCTCCACCAACCGGCCCGGTGGCCAGGTGATGGAGGGAACATGAAGCCGTGAGTTAGCTGTTGAGCTTAATCAGCTGTTGAGCTGGATCAGCCGTTTTGGTGGATCAACCGATGACCGGGGCCGTGAGGGCCACGGGCAGGGTGGCTGTGGTAGCCAGATCCAGCGGGAAGTTGTGGGCGTTGCGTTCGTGCATCACTTCCATACCCAGGTTGGCGCGGTTCAGTACGTCGGCCCAGGTGGGCAGCACGCGGCCCTGGGCATCGAGGATCGACTGGTTGAAGTTGAAGCCGTTGAGATTAAACGCCATGGTGCTGATGCCCATGGAGGTGAACCAGATGCCCACCACCGGCCAGGCTCCCAGGAAGAAGTGCAGGCTGCGGCTGTTGTTGAAGGAGGCGTACTGGAAAATCAGGCGACCGAAGTAGCCGTGGGCGGCCACGATGTTGTAGGTCTCCTCCTCCTGCCCGAACTTGTAGCCGTAGTTCTGGCTTTCATTCTCGGTGGTTTCCCGCACCAGCGAGGATGTCACCAGCGAGCCGTGCATGGCGGAGAACAGGCTGCCGCCGAATACACCGGCCACCCCCAGCATGTGGAAGGGGTGCATCAGGATGTTGTGCTCAGCCTGGAACACCAGCATGAAGTTGAACGTGCCGGAAATGCCCAGGGGCATGCCATCCGAGAACGAGCCCTGCCCAAAGGGATAGATCAGGAACACGGCGAAGGCGGCCGAGAGCGGCGCGCTGTAGGCCACGCAGATCCAGGGGCGCATGCCCAGGCGATAGCTGAGCTCCCACTGGCGGCCCATGTAGGCCGAGATGCCGATCAGGAAGTGGAACACCACCAGCTGATAAGGGCCGCCGTTGTACAGCCACTCATCCAGGGAAGCGGCTTCCCAGATTGGATAGAAGTGCAGACCGATGGCGTTGCTGGAGGGCACAACAGCGCCGGAAATGATGTTGTTGCCGTAGATGAAGGAGCCCGCAACCGGTTCACGGATGCCGTCGATATCCACCGGCGGCGCGGCGATGAAGGCAATGATGAAGCAGATCGTGGCGGCCAGCAGGCAGGGGATCATCAGCACCCCGAACCAGCCCACATAGAGGCGGTTGTTGGTGGAGGTGACCCACTGGCAGAAGTTCTGCCAGCTGCTGTTCGTGCCGCTGCGAATGGCAGTGGTCATGGCACAGAGTTAAGCGAACGGAAAAGGGAAACGTCCCGAATGGGAACGGCCCCGCAATGAGAACGGACCCTGGCCATGCGGTTCCTTTGCCGGCATTCATAAGCGCAGAGCGAACCGGGCTGGCGCGAGGCAAGACGGGCGCTGAGCGTGGTGGGGCTGGCGAAGGGAATCGCACGCCGCAGGGTTCCATAAAACCTAACGGCGCCGGCCAGATTCACCCCAGCCCGCAAAGATTCGCCCAGTTGCTTAACGGCTCTTCACGCCGGCCCTTTACACAGCTTCAGGCCGATCCCAGCGCAGCCGCCTGCTCGCCACGGGCCTGGTCCGCGAGCCACTGGCGCCCCTGGCGCAGAAAAGCCGGCCAATCCAGCTTCTCGGCCTCGGCCGCCTGGGCCACCAGCAGCGGTGCCTCCCGGCGGATCCGCTCCAGATCCGGTTCAGCCACCCCCACCGAGCGAGCCAGTGTGTCGGCCATCGCCCGGCCCACCACCCGGGTGAGATAGGCGGCGCTGAGGGCCTGCACGGCGCTGCCCAGCAGCCAGGTGGGACCATGCCACTTCACCACCCCGGCCAGGGCCTGGCTGCTCCACTCCACCACCCCCAGGGTGAGGGCGGAGCGGCCCAGCTCCACGGCGGTGGCCTGCAGCTGTTCCGCCCCCCAGGGGCAGTGCCACAGCCGGGCCATCTCCTTCACCATCAGCCCATTGGCCACCGCCAGCACCAGCAGATCCAGGCTGGGGACGGGAGAGGCCACCACACCAGCCGCCACCAGCCACTGGGTGCGCTGCTGCAGGTGCTGGAACCGCCCGCGACGCAGACCTTCCAGCTCCCCCTGCCAGCGCTGGTGAAGGTGCGCCAGACAGCGCTGCTGGCGCTGGGCGCGCAGGCTGCTCGCCTCGCTGGCCCAGCGGGCTGCCAAGGGCCGCACCTGGGCGGCCAAGCCCGGCTGATCGTGCCAACAGAGCAGCTCCACCTCGGCAGCGGCGGGCAGCTGGGCCCGCAGTTCCGCTTCCACGGCGGGGGCGGCGGCCGGGCTGGGCACCTGCACCAACAGCACCAGGGGCTGGCCGGCCGGCACGGCCTGGAGCCAGCGCAGATCGGCCGCCAGCAGCGGTGGCCTCAGGGCGTAGAGCAGCAGATCGCAGCTGGCGAAGGGCTCCGGCCAGGTCCAGGCGCCGCTGGCCGCCGGCAGGGGGCGGCTCCAGTGCAGGCTCAGGGCTGCCGGGCCCCGCAGACTCGCCGCCAGCCCCTCGCGCCAGGCTGGATCTTCGGGACAGGCCCCCACCACGGCCAGATGCAGACCGGCACGCTCCAGTTGGGCCCGCTGCCGCTCCAGTTCAGCGCTGCGCTGGCCGCTGGCCACCGGGTCGGGGTCGAGCTGGTTGAACTGCTGGTGCAGGCGGTCCAGGCGCTCCAGCCAGCCAGCGCTGCTGGTGCCGCGCAGACCCGTGGAGCGAGCACCCGAACGCGACCGGCCAGCCAACAACACCAGGCCGGCGGTGGCGGTGGAGGCCGCCAGCAGGGGCAGGTGCAGCACCTGGCCAAGCCCATCGAGCAGCACACCGCCCCCCACTACGGCGGCGGCCATCGGCCACATCCGCCGCCACACCTGCTCGGCGAGGGAATCCTGCAGCTTCGCCGGCAGGGAGTGCGGAGCGGGGGGGGCGACAGAAGTGGTGGGGTCGGGCTGCGGGGTGGTCAACGCCCTGGGTGCGATCGAAGTCTCTTTAGCTCAACACCGCAGGCCCCGGCCAGGCCGGAGGTCGATAAGTTGGCAGTGAAACAGTCATGGCCGTGCCTTGGCCAGGTCGCTCCACCCCACCGGCCACCCCACCGGCCACGCCGGGGCCACCCCCAGCCCGGAGGCAGGCCATGGCCCCTGAGCCCACCAGCAACCACTCCCGCGGAACGGCCATCCTGGCCGGCCTCACCCCCCGGCAGTGGCAGCGACTCCAGCAGTGGCAGGCCGAGCTCGGGGCAGCGCAGCAGTGGCATGGCCAGCTGCCGGTGGCCGTGCTCGATCGCTGCTGGCTGCGGCTGCTGCGGGTGCCGGTGGACCAACTGGCCGTCCAGCTGCCCCCCGATGCCAGCGCCGAGGCGCCGGAACTGGTGCGCTACCGCCACTGGCTGGCCCGGGGACTCACCCCCTGGCAGGCGGAGACCCTCTGCTGGCAGGAATTCGGCAGCGATGCCTGCCAGCAGGCCCTGCGCCGCCATTGGCAGCAGCGGGAGCAGGATCCCCGCGACTGGAACCTCAACCGCTACCTCGCGCTGGTGAGCGGCTACCGGGAGCAGTTCAGCGGCAGGGGGGAGCGGCGGCTGCCGCTGCTGGTGCTGGGTCGGGTCGGAACCCGGGATCCACACCTGCTGCTGTGGCTGCATGGAAGCTGGCTGTCGATGCGGCACACTTGCGCCTGACTACCAGGTTGCCGTCATGGCTGACGAGACGAGCACAACGCCACCCCAGGGCGCCCGCAGCGGTGGCAACCGCGAGCCCGGAGGCTTCCGCATCCGGCTGAGTGACAACGAGATGCGCTCCGCCCGTGCCCTGCAGGAGGCCTTCCGACTGCGCTCCACCGTGGCCGTGCTGGGGTTTGCCGTGCGCACCCTTGGCCAGATGCTCGAAGAGGGCAAGCTCGATGAGCTGGTGGAGCAACAACGCGCCCAGGCCGGCAACCGCGATGGCGGCCGTCCCCGTCGCGGCGGCGGTGAGCGGCCCGCGGAGCGGGCCCCCCGGGTGAATCCCTTTGCACGTCCAGCCAAACCCGCTCCGCCGGCGGCGGCTGAAGAGCCGGTGGAACCCAGCGAAGCTGGGGCCCCTGCTGCCGACGCGGACCCTGCCCCTGAGGCGGCCCCCGCCGAGGAGCCCGCGGCCGACACCGTGCCCGCCGAGAGCTGAGCGCAGGTCGATGAGCAAGCCCCGGGTTCTCTCCGGCGTCCAACCCACCGGCGCCCTGCATCTGGGCAACTGGCTCGGGGCCATTCGCAACTGGGTCGATCTGCAGGACAGCCACGACACCTTCTTCTGTGTGGTGGATCTGCACGCCATCACCGTGCCCCACGATCCCAGCCGGCTGGCGGAGGACACCCTCAGCACCGCCGCCCTCTACCTGGCCTGCGGCATCGATCCGGCGCGATCCACCGTGTTCGTGCAGAGCCAGGTGAGCGCCCACAGCGAACTGGCCTGGCTGCTCAACTGCGTGACGCCGCTCAACTGGCTGGAGCGGATGATCCAATTCAAGGAGAAGGCGATCAAGCAGGGCGACCAGGTGTCGGTGGGCCTGCTCGACTACCCGGTGCTGATGGCCGCCGACATCCTTCTCTATGACGCCGACCGGGTGCCGGTGGGCGAGGACCAGAAGCAGCACCTGGAGCTGGCCCGCGACATCGCCCAGCAACGCATCAACGCCCGCTTCGCGCGCAGGGGGCCGGACGGTGAACCCGAAGCGATCCTGAAGGTGCCCGAACCCCTGATCCTCAAGGAGGGGGCCCGGGTGATGAGCCTCACCGACGGCAGCAGCAAGATGAGCAAGAGCGACCCCAACGAGGGGTCGCGCATCACCCTGCTCGATCCGCCCGAGCTGATCACCAAGAAGATCAAGCGCGCCAAGACCGACCCCACCCTGGGCCTGGAATTCGGCAATCCCGATCGGCCCGAGGCCGACAACCTGCTCAGCCTCTACGCGATCCTCTCGGGCCTGGGGCGGGATGCGGCAGCCCGGGAATGCGCCCAGATGGGCTGGGGGCAGTTCAAGCCCCGGCTCGCAGAGGCTGCCGTGGAGGCCCTGCGCCCCGTGCAGGAGCGCTACCGGGAGCTGCGCCAGGACCCCGGCGCCCTGGAGGCCGTGCTCAAGCAGGGCCGCGAGCGGGCAGCAATGGTGGCCGAGGCCACCCTGGAGCGGGTGCGCGCCGCCCTCGGCTTTCTCGCCATTGGGGCCTGAGCGGCGCCGATCCACACCCGGCAGCCCTTAGCAATGTCTTCGGGATCAATCAGCGCCGCTGATGGTTCAGCGGCCAACGGGTCCGCCAGTACCCACCGGACGCGATGGGTGCAAATGCTCAGCCTTCCCGGCCACCACACCCATCTCAGGCGAGACGCACGACGAGCGTCTCGGTTCCAACACACTGAGACCCATTTGTCCACCCCCCCAGGGTGTGGGGTGGTCCGGAGTCCACTCGGGCCAGCAAGGTCTCCTGGCGTCACCGATCGCCCATCTGACTAGCCCGCTGATCACCCGTCTCACGGTTCTTGGCCTGAGCGCCCTGCTGCCTATCCCGATGGCTGCTACCGCCGTGTCCCGGCCCGCCTTCGAGCTGCGCCTGCCCGAAGCGGTGCCAGCCGTGAGCGTGCGCCAGGCGGAGTCCGGCCCCTACAGCCTCACCCCCGAGCGCCGGGCCCTGCTGGACACCATCCGCTACGCCGAGGGCACCTGGACAGGAGGCCGGCCCGATGGCTACCGCATGCTCTATGGCGGCTCGCTGGTGCAGTCGCTGGATCGGCACCCGGAGATCGTGGTGCGCCGCCGCTACACCAGTGCCGCCGCAGGGGCCTACCAGTTCCTGCCGGAGACCTGGGCTGGCGTGGCCCGCAAGCTGGGACTCACCAGCTTTGAGCCCCACAACCAGGACCAGGCCGCCCTGCACCTGATCCAGCGCCGTGGCGCCCTCAACCTGTTCGACCGCCAAGGCCTCAACGCCGACGTGCTGGCCCGGCTGGCTCCGGAGTGGGCTTCGCTGCCGGCTCACCACGGCGGCAGCTACTACGGCCAACCGGTGAAGCAGCGTCAGGAGCTGATCAGCTTCTACCTGGCGGCCCTGAGCCGGCATCGCCAGACCATCGCCGCCAGTTGAAGAGCGCGGCAGGGCCGCTCAGCCCGGGAAGGAGGGCGGCTCCGGCCACTCCAGCTGGGGCAGGGGCACCTGCAGGGCCCGCAACCGGGCTGAAAGCCCCCACAGCCGCATCACCAGCTGATGCCAGGGGGCCAGGGTTTCCAGGCTGAGGGCCACAGGAGCACTGGTGGCCCCGCGCAGGGCTGAAGCGGCCGCCAGTTCGCGGCTGGCCGCCTGGAGCTCCGCTCTCAAGGCCTGGCGCTCATCGAGCGGCATCACCGCGTCCGGGCAGCAGTCGAGCAGGGTCTCGCCCCTGGCGAACCAGACGCGGAAATCGTCCAGCAGCGACCCCAGCAGGTGATCCAGCAGGTCGGCCCCTGGCTCAGGAGCAGAGGGTGCGGCACTCATTCGTACAGCTTAGGAACCCCTGCGTAGGATCGGCCTTCGCCGACGCCCCAGTCCTACGTGCCCAACGATCTGACCACGACCCAACCCGCTGCGGTGGCCGAGGAAGTGGCGCAGACCAACGGGGGTTCCGGGGCTGGCGAAGCGCCCCCGATCCAGCTGCCGAAAACCAGCGAAAGCGAGCAGCTGCTGCGCATCCGCCACTCGATGAGCCACGTGATGGCCATGGCGGTGCAAAAACTCTTCCCCAAGGCCCAGGTCACCATCGGCCCCTGGACCGAGAACGGCTTCTACTACGACTTCGACAGCCCCGATCCCTTCACCGAGGCCGACCTTAAGGCGATCAAGAAGGAGATGGTCCGGATCATCAACAAGAAGCTGCCGCTCGAGCGCATCGAGGTGAGCCGCGCCGAGGCCGAGGCCAAGATCCAGGCCCAGAACGAGCCCTACAAACTCGAGATCCTGGCCGGGATCTCCGAGCCGATCACCCTCTACACCCTGGGCGAGGAGTGGTGGGACCTCTGCGCTGGCCCCCACGTGGCCAACACCGGCGAGCTCAACGCCAAGGCCTTCGAGCTGGAGAGCGTGGCCGGCGCCTACTGGCGCGGCGATGAGAACAACGCCCAACTGCAGCGCATCTACGGCTCCGCCTGGGAAACCCCCGAGCAACTGGCCGAATACCAGCGCCGCAAGCTGGAAGCCCTGCGTCGCGACCACCGGCGCCTCGGCACCGACCTGGATCTGTTCTCGATCGAGGATGAGGCTGGCGCCGGCCTGGTGTTCTGGCATCCACGCGGCGCCCGCATGCGCCTGCTGATCGAAGACCTCTGGCGGGATCTGCACTTCAAGGCCGGCTACGAGCTGCTCTACACGCCCCACGTGGCCGACATCAGCCTGTGGAAGACCTCCGGCCACCTCGACTTCTACAGCGAGAGCATGTTCGGGCCCATGCAGGTGGATGAGCGGGAATTCCAGCTCAAGCCGATGAACTGCCCGTTCCACGTGCTCACCTACGCCAGCACCCTGCGCAGCTACCGCGAACTGCCGATCCGCTGGGCCGAGCTCGGCACCGTGTACCGCTATGAGCGCCCGGGCGTGATGCATGGGCTGATGCGGGTGCGCGGCTTCACCCAGGACGACGCCCACGTGTTCTGCCTGCCCGAGCAGATCAGCGATGAGATCCTGCGCATCCTCGATCTCACCGAGCAGATCCTCTCCACCTTTGATTTCCGCAGCTACGAGATCAACCTCTCCACCCGGCCGGAGAAATCGATCGGCGAGGACGCCGTGTGGGAGCTGGCCACCCAGGGCCTGATCGAGGCCCTCAACCGCAAGTGCTGGGCCTACAAGATCGATGAGGGCGGCGGCGCCTTCTACGGCCCCAAGATCGACCTCAAGATCGAGGACGCCATCGGCCGGATGTGGCAGTGCTCCACCATCCAGCTCGACTTCAACCTGCCCGAGCGCTTCCAGCTTGAGTATGTGGCGGCCGACGGCAGTCGCCAGCGGCCGATCATGATCCACCGCGCCATCTTCGGCTCGCTGGAGCGCTTCTTCGGGATCATGACCGAGAACTACGCCGGCGATTTCCCCTTCTGGCTGGCCCCCGAGCAGATCCGCCTGCTGCCGGTCACCGATGAGGTGCGTCCCTACGCCGAAGACGTGCTCGCCGAGCTCAAGGCCGCGGGCGTGCGCGCCACCATCGACAACTCCGGCGACCGGCTCGGCAAACTGATTCGCAACGGCGAGCAGATGAAGATTCCGGTGCTGGCCGTGATCGGCGCCAAGGAGGCCGAGAGCGGCCAGGTGAGCCTGCGCAGCCGCCGCGACGGCGACCTGGGCAGCGTGGTCCTGGCCGACCTGCTGGCCGCAGCCACCAGGGCCGCAGCCCGGCGCGACGCCGGGCTGGGGCTGACGGCCGGCGCTGACGCCCGCTGAGCCCGCCAGGAGCACCGCGATGACCACCCTGTTGGCCGGCGATATCGGCGGCACCAAAACCCTGTTGGCCCTCTACAGGAGCGCCGGCGAACGGCTGGAGCTGGTGGTGGAGGAGCGCTTCAGCTCCGCCGATTGGGACGACCTCTCGCCGATGGTGACCCACTTCCTCAGCGGGGCAGACCGGGACCTGCCGGAGCCCGTTGAACCCCCGTCGGCAGCCTGCTTCGCCGTGGCCGGACCGGTGCAGGGGGGGCGCGCCAGGCTCACCAACCTGCCCTGGCGACTGGATGAGACCGAGCTGGCCGCCCAGACCGGCATTGGCTCGGTGGACCTGGTGAATGATTTTGCCGTGCTGATCTACGGCCTGCCCCACCTGCAGGCCCACCAGCAGGCGACGGTGCGCCAGGGGGAGGGCGATCCCGAGGGCACCCTGCTGGTGCTGGGTGCGGGCACCGGCCTGGGGGTGGCCTTCGGCCAGCCCACGGAGGGAGGGGGATTGGTCGCCTTGGCCAGCGAGGCGGCCCATGCCGAGTTCGCCCCGCGCAGCGAGGCGGAGTGGCGGCTGAAACGCTGGCTGCAAGCAGACCTGGGCCTGGAGCGCCTCTCGATTGAGCGCGTGGTGAGTGGCACGGGCCTGGGCCATGTGGGCCGCTGGTTGCTGCAGGAACACCAGCCGGCCTCCAACCATCCGCTGCAGCGGGTGGCGCCCGCCGACCTGCCGGCGGCCGTGGCCCAGGCGGCAGCGGCGGGGGACGGCCTGGCCCAGCAGGCCCTGGATCTCTGGCTGGGCACCTATGGCAGCGTGTGTGGCGATCTGGCCCTGACGGGGCTGAGCCGGGGCGGGATCTGGCTGGCCGGAGGCACCGCCGGCAAACTGCTCCAGGCCCTGCGCCAACCCTGCTTCGAGCAGGCCTTCCTGGCCAAGGGCCGGCTGGCCAGCATTCTGGAAGCGATTCCGATCACGGCGATCACCGATCCGGCGATCGGCCAGTTCAGTGCCGCTTGCCGGGCCCGCATGCTACTCGGGCCCAACGGGCCCTCACCGGCGAGCTGAGACACTGGCAGCAACAGATGCAGGAAGATGGTTCGGCCCAAGGTTGGCCAGGGGGTTGTGGTCCACGTTCCGGCCACCACAGCCAATATCGGCCCCGGTTTCGATTGCCTGGGGGCGGCCCTCGACCTCGACAACGTGTTCGAGCTGCGCTGCGTGGAGGGGGGCAGCCACCGCTTCGACCTGATCATCGAGGGCAGTGAGGGCGCCCACCTGCGCGGCGGTCCGGACAACCTCGTGTACCGCTCAGCGCAGCGGGTGTGGAAGGAGGCCGGCGAAGAGCCGGTGGGGCTGGAGGCCCGGGTGCGCCTGGCGGTGCCCCCGGCCCGGGGCCTGGGCAGCAGCGCCACGGCGATCGTGGCCGGGCTGATGGGCGCCAATGCCCTGATGGGGGAACCCCTCAGCAAGGAGAAACTGCTGGAGTTGGCGATCGACATCGAGGGCCACCCCGACAACGTGGTGCCATCCCTGGTGGGCGGTCTATGCATGACGGCGAAGGCCGCCTCGCACCGCTGGCGGGTGCTGCGCTGCGAGTGGTCGAGCGAGGTGGTGGCCGTGGTGGCGATCCCCGCCATCCGCCTGGCCACCAGCGAGGCCCGCCGGGTGATGCCCAAAGCGATCCCGGTGGCCGATGCAGTGATGAATCTCGGCGCTCTCACCCTCCTGCTGCAGGGGCTGCGCAGCGGCAACGGCGATCTGATCAGCGATGGCATGCACGACCGGCTGCACGAGCCCTATCGCTGGGGGCTGATCGTGGGCGGCACCAAGGTGCGCGACGCGGCCCTGGAGGCGGGTGCCTGGGGCTGCGTGATCAGTGGGGCCGGGCCGAGCCTGCTGGCGCTGTGCACCGCGGATCGGGCCCAGGCCGTTGGTCGGGCGATGCTGCTGGCCTGGCACAAGGCCGGCGTGGAAAGCCGCACCGAAGTGCTCAACCTGCAGACCGAGGGGAGCCGCTGGCAACCCCTGCCTGATCGCTGAGCAAAAAACGCAGAAGAGCCCATGGCAACGCAGCGGATGTGCGCTGATCCGCTGAATCCCAACAGTCGCAAATCAGGTGACCACACCTATGGCAAGCCATAGACAGTGCAGCATCTGGCATCTGCCAGCGAGCCAAGGTGCAAGCTTTCGGGTGTGCTTAAAAGGATTTGCTATCTCCCCCAACCGAGCAATGCGCAATTCACGCAAGGCTTTCCTTTTTATGGCAGCCGCCGCTGCCACCAGCACCGGTCTGATCGCCCCTGCGGCCCAGGCCGCTGACCCGGCGACCAGCGAGGCCCCCATCACCATGGCCTCCCTGCCCACCGGCAGCACCGCCCAGGACCAGGACACCCTGATCAGCCAGTCGGTGATCGTCGAGGAAGCGGTCATCTACGAGCAGGGCACGGGCTTCTACGGCACCGTGGGTCTGGGTGCCACCTGGGCGAACGACATCAACGGCCGCGTCAACAAAAAAGACGGCACCCGCCGCGGCATCGAACTGGAAACCGAGGGCGGCTTCTCCCTCGATGCCGGTATCGGCTACGACTTCGGTCCCCTGCGCACCGAACTCACCTACGTGTACAACCGCACCGCGGTTAACGACATCAAGCGCAACAACAACTGGGATTCCACCCGCACCAACGGTGGCAACCAGAACGGCATCATGGCCAGCGCCTACTGGGACATCAACACCGGCAGCCGCTGGACCCCCTACATCGGTGGTGGCATCGGCTGGATCAACCAGAGCATGGGCAACAACACCCTGGTGCGAGTGGGTGGGAACGGCACCACCAACCGCATCAACACCGGCAGCGGCAGCGATGACCTGTTCGGCTGGCAGGCCAAGGCCGGTGTGGCCTACGGCCTGAACTGGAACACCGACATCTACGGCGAAGTCGTGTACCAGGGTGCCGAGTCGTTCCGGGCTGGCCGCACCAGCTACGACGCCATCGACAACAGCTGGGGCTTCAAGATCGGTGCCCGCTACCGCTTTGGTGGCCCCGTGGTTGAGGAAGTGGTGGAAGAGACCGTGATCACCCCCGCCCCCGCTCCCGCGCCCCGTCCCCAGCCGGCTCCCGCTCCGGTGTACCAGCCCGAGCCCGCCCCGATCCGCGGCCTCTGGTAATCAGCGTCCTGGACGACGCAACGAGGGAGTGGCTCCGGCCACTCCTTTTTTTGTGGTCGCCCGGCGGGCCCAACCAGGCCAGGCCGATGAGTACAAATGCTCAGCGACCCATGGGCGACTGATAGCCTTGCCGCCGGCTCAGTCCATGGCGGTGCAGACCGCGCTGGCGTGGGCCCGCCTCCCTCGCCTACGGTCCCGGAGCCTGATGGACGTCTATCTGCCCAGCCTGGCCGCGACTCTCCCGGGCCTGGCGACGGTTCCGTCCAACCAGTCCTTCCCCTGGCTCAGCCTGATCGTGCTGCTGCCAGCCGCGGTGGCCCTGCTGATGCCGCTGCTGCCCGGAGATGGCAGCGACCCGCGCCTACCCCGCAGCCTGGCCCTGGGCACCCTGGCCATCGACCTCGGGTTGATGCTGGTGTGCTTCAGCCAACACTTCAACGGCGGCAGCAGTGAGCTGCAGCTGGTGGAGCGCTTGAGCTGGGTGCCGGCCCTCGGGCTGGAGTGGTCGCTGGCGGCCGACGGGCTCTCGGCCCCGCTGGTGGTGCTCTCCGGCCTTGTGACCCTGCTCTCGGTGGCCGCCAGCTGGAACATCAGCCGCAAGAGCCGCCTCTACTTCGCCCTGATGCTGGTGCAGGCCTCAGCCCAGGGCCTGGTGTTCCTCTCCCAGGATTTCCTGCTGTTTTTCCTGGCCTGGGAGCTGGAACTCGTGCCGGTGTACCTGCTAATCGCCATCTGGGGCGGCAAGCAGCGGCAGTACGCCGCCACCAAGTTCATCCTCTACACCGCCACCGCCTCCCTGCTGATCCTGGTGAGTGGGCTGGCCCTGGCGCTGAATGGCCCCTTCACCTTCAATCTCTCCGAGCTGGCCAGCCGCAGCCCGGGGGGCAGCTTCGGCCTGGTCTGCTACCTGGGCTTCCTGGTGGGCTTCGGGGTGAAGCTGCCGATGTTCCCCCTGCACACCTGGCTGCCGGACGCCCACGGCGAGGCCAATGCCCCGGTGTCGATGCTGCTGGCCGGCGTGCTGCTCAAGATGGGCGGCTACGCCCTGCTGCGCTTCAACGTGCAGATGCTGCCCGAGGCCCATCTCACCCTGGCCCCGGCCCTGATCGTGCTGGGCATCGTGAACATCGTGTACGGGGCCCTCAACGCCTTCGCCCAGGACAACGTGAAGCGGCGGATCGCCTGCAGCTCGGTGAGCCACATGGGCTTTGTGCTGCTGGGCATCGGTGCCATCGGCGCCCTGGGCATGAGCGGCGCCATGCTGCAGATGATCAGCCATGGCCTGATCGCCGCGGCCATGTTCTTCGTCACGGGCGTGTTCTACGAGCGCACCGAGACCCTCTCGATCCCCAACATGGGCGGCCTGGCCAAGGCCCTGCCGATCACCTTCGCCTTCTTCCTGGCCAGCTGCCTGGCCTCCCTGGCGCTGCCCGGCATGAGCGGTTTCGTGAGTGAGATCACCGTGTTCCTGGGGATCACCGCCAACGATGGCTTCACCACCGGCTTCCGGGTGATCACCATTGTGTTGGCCGCCATCGGCCTGGTGCTCACGCCGGTGTACCTGCTGAGCCTCTGCCGGCGGGTGTTCTTCGGGCCCAGGATTCCAGCTCTGGCCAGCACCGGCGACATGCGCCCCCGGGAGCTGCTGATCGGTCTCACCCTGCTGGTGCCCACCCTGGTGATCGGCTTCTGGCCGCGGGTGGCGATCGACTTCTACGAAGCCAGCACCAATGCCCTCTCCACCCAGCTGCTCCAGGGTGCCACCGTGGCCGCAGGCCGGTTCACCCCCTTCGCCTGATCCACAGCCAGGCCACGCCATGCCCTGAAATAGCCGGTAGTTGCAGTGTCTGCCATGGCAACCGCCTCCAGCACCCCACCCCTGCTTCGTGGGCAGGGATTGCCGCCCTTTGCAGCGATCACGCCGGAGCAGGTGGACACGGCGATCCCCACCCTGCTGGACGAACTCAACGCCGAGCTCAGCCAGCTCGAGGCGCAGCTGGAGCGGCGGCTGGGGGAGGCGAGCGCGGGTGGCCCCCCTTTGAGCTGGGCGGAGGTGATGGATCCCCTGCACCACCTGGGTGAGCGGCTGCGCTGGAGCTGGGGGGTGGTGAGCCACCTCAACGGGGTGTGCAACACCCCTGAGCTGCGCACGGCCCACCTGAACCAGCAAGGAGCCGTGGTGGCCTTCGGCAGCCGGGCCGGCCAGAGCCAGCCGATCTACCGGGCCCTGGAGCAACTGGCCGGCCAGGCCCTCGATGCAACCCAGCGGCGGATCGTGGCTGCGGAGTTGCGCGACATGCAGCTGCGCGGAGTGGGGCTAAGCGGTTCCGAGCAGGAGGCGTTCAATGCCACCACCGCCGAGCTGGCCCAGCTGGCCAGCGACTTCGGCAACCATGTGCTCGATGCCACCAACGCCTGGAGCCTCAGCCTGACCAGCGAAGACGAGCTGGCCGGCCTGCCCCAGAGCCTGAAGGATCTGCTCGCCCAGGCCGCCCGCGACGCCGGCGAGCCGGGCTGGCGCATGGGTCTGGACATGCCCCGGGTGGTGCCCTTCCTCAAATACAGCCAGCGCCGCGACCTGCGCGAATCCGTGTACAAGGCCCAGGTGGCCCGCGCCTCCAGCGGTGAGCTCGACAACGGCCCCCTGATCGAGCGGATCCTCAGCCTGCGGGGTGAACAGGCGCGTCGTCTGGGCTACGCCAACTGGGCCGAAGTGAGCCTGGCCAGCAAGATGGCCGCCTCGGTGGCCGAGGTGGAGCAGCTGCTGGAGGAGCTGCGCGCCGCCGCCTACCCGGTGGCTGAGCGCGAGCTGGAGGCCCTGCGCGCCATCGCCCGCCGCCATGGCGCCCCCGAAGCAGGCGACCTCAAGCCCTGGGATGTGGCGTTCTGGGCCGAGAAGCTGCGCCAGGAGAGCTTCGAGCTCGACAGCGAAGCGCTGCGCCCCTGGTTCCCGCTGGAGCAGGTGCTGCAGGGCCTGTTCGGCCTCTGCCAGCGGCTGTTCGACATCCGCATCGTGAGCACCGATCCCGGTGAGGCGCCCACCTGGCACCCAGACGTGCGCTACTTCCGCGTGCTCGACGGCGCCAGCGGCCAGCCCCTGGCCGCCTTCTACCTGGATCCGTTCAGCCGCCCCGGCAGCAAGCGCGGCGGTGCCTGGATGGATGAATGCCTGAGCCGCTCCCACACCCCATCGGGGGAGCCTGTGCTGCCGGTGGCCTACCTGATCTGCAACCAGAGCCCGCCGGTGGGAGACACCCCCAGCCTGATGACCTTCGACGAGGTGGAGACCCTCTTCCACGAGTTCGGCCATGGCCTGCAGCACATGCTCACCACCGTGGAGCGCCCCCAGGCGGCCGGCATCAACAACGTGGAGTGGGACGCGGTGGAGCTGCCCAGCCAGTTCATGGAGAACTGGTGCTACGACCGGGCCACCCTGATGGGCATGGCTCGCCACTGGCAGAGCGGCGAACCGCTGCCCGAAGCCGACTACCAGAAGCTGCTGGCGGCCCGCACCTTCATGGGCGGCAGCGCCACCCTGCGCCAGGTGCACTTCGCCCTCACCGACCTGCGCCTGCACAGCCAGTGGACGCCGGATGGCGGCCAGAGCCCGGAGCAACTGCGCCGCGAGCTGGCCCGCACCACCACGGTGCAGGAGCCCATTGCGGAGGACGCCTTCCTCTGCGCCTTCAGCCACATCTTCGCCGGCGGCTACTCGGCCGGCTACTACTCCTACAAGTGGGCCGAGGTGCTCAGTGCCGACGCCTTCAGCGCCTTCGAGGAGGTGGGGCTCGATGTGGAGGACGAGGTGGTGGCCACAGGCCGTCGCTTCCGCGACACGGTTCTCTCCCTGGGCGGCAGCCGCTCCCCGGCCGAGATCTTCGAGGCCTTCCGTGGCCGGCCGCCCAGCAGCGAGGCCCTGATCCGCCACTCCGGCCTCGTGGGAGCCTGACCCATGGGGCCTGCTGCCCCCCCCCCCCCCGCCCGGATTCAGGGCCGCAGCAACTCGGCCACGATCGGCTCCAGCGCGGCCGGGCTGGTGATCAGCTCCTTGTGGCTCCACACCGGCAGCTGCTGGCAGCGGCCCACCGGCAACACGCCGGTCCAGCTGGGAACCACCATGTGATCCACCAGGCACCAGAAACTGCAGCAGTCCACACCAGCCAGGGCGGAGAGATCGCCGTTGAGCTGGCGCAAGAGCGGGCTGCCGGGCCGCATGTCGGCAATGCTGGCCAGCCAGCGCCCCGGCCAGGGGGCGGCCACGAGGCTGCCCCGCTGGGGGCTACCCACACTGATCAGCCGGCGCACGCGGCCCGCCCCACCGGCCAACTGGATCCAGGTGCGGCCCACCAGGCCCCCCATCGAAAAGCCCAGCAGATCCACCACCTGATCCGCACCGAAGCGTTGATCCACCAGGTGCCCGAGCTGGGTGGCCAGGTCGAGCAGCGGCCGCTGGCCCAGGCCATGGGGCAGGTGGGGCACAAGCAGGGGCTGGCGCCGGCCTTGGAGCGCATCGTCCAGGCGCCGGAACAGCCGCGGCGTGTCCCACAGACCATGCACCAGCACCAGGGGCGGGGACGGGGGGGTAGCCATCCGCCAAACAGGCCGACACCGCAACCTATGCCATGGCTCCGGCCAAGAGGATGGGGCCATGGCTAGTTCCGAACCGCCCCAGGCCGCGCCGGTGCTGCGGGAGATTGCCGAGGCCTTTGCCCTGCCCGACGCCGTGACGGCGATCGAGCCCCTCGGCCAGGGAAACGTGAATGACACCTACCGGGTGAGCTGCGCCAGCGGCACCGGCGGCGGGCAGCACTTCGTGCTGCAGCGCCTGAACACCCGCGTGTTTGAACGGCCCGACTGGGTGATGGCCAACCTGGCCCGGCTCAGCGATCACGCCGCCGGCCGCCCCTGGCCCCAGCCCGGCCAGCCGCGGCGCTGGGAACTGCCCAGGCTGCTGCCCACCCGCAGCGCCGGCGCCTGGCTGCAGCAGGGGCCGGACTGCTGGCGCATGCTCACGTTCGTGGCAGACAGCACCAGCCCGGACACCGTGCTCAATGCTGACCACGCAGCCGAGTTGGGCCGGGCCCTGGGGGCCTTCCACTTGCTGGTGCATGACCTGCCCTGCGACCAGCTGCACGACACCCTGGAGGGCTTCCATGTGACCCCCGGCTACCTGCGCAGCTACGACCAACTGGTGGAGCGGGGATCGAGCGGCACCAACCCGGAGGCAGCGGAGGGCAGGGGCAACCAGGAGGCCATGGCCTGGTGCCACCGCTTCATCGCCGATCGGCGCAGCCTGGCGCCGGTTCTGGAGCAGGCCAGGAGCAGCGGCCGGCTGCAGCTGCGCCCGATCCACGGCGATCCCAAAGTGAACAACGTGCTGCTCGATCGCGACAGCGGCCAGGCTGTGGCCATGGTGGATCTCGATACTCTCAAGCCCGGCCTGCTGCACTACGACATCGGCGATGCCCTGCGCTCCGGCTGCAACCCGGCCGGGGAGGACACCACAGACCTGGCGGCGGTGCAGTTCGATGCCGAGCGCTGCCGGGCGATGCTGGCCGGCTACCTCGAACTGGCGCGGCCGATCCTCAGCGAGGCCGATCTGGAGCTGATTCCCACAGCGGCGCGCCTGATCAGCTTTGAGCTGGGGCTGCGCTTCTTCAGCGACCACCTGGCAGGCAACCGCTATTTCAAGTGCCGCCACCCCAGCCACAATCTGGAGCGGGCCCTGGTGCAGTTCACCCTCACCGAGCGGATCGAGGCCCAGGAACCCCAGCTCGAGCAGCTGGTGCGCGACCTGGCCGCCGGTTGATTTCCGCCGCAAACCCGCCCCCATGGTGCAGCAAGCCTTCACGCTCCAACCGTTCGGCGCCCTACCAGCCGGCCAGCAGGCCTGCCGCCTGGAAGGCTGGCTGGAGCGCAGCGGCGGCAGCTTGACC
This sequence comes from Prochlorococcaceae cyanobacterium, assembly GCA_044374745.1. Taxonomy (GTDB): domain Bacteria; phylum Cyanobacteriota; class Cyanobacteriia; order PCC-6307; family Cyanobiaceae; genus NIES-981. The sequence goes on from JBILNZ010000015.1 coordinate 45,437, forward strand.
CTGGAATTCCAGCTGCAGAGCGATTCCCCCCAAACCGAAGACGCCATCCTCTGGCCACGGGCCGCCAACGCGCCCCAGCGGCTGGACGGGCTGTGGCAGCACACCTGCCTGGAGTGGTTCGTGGCCCAACCCCAGCAGGACACCTACTGGGAGTTCAACCTCTCCCCCAGCGGCGACTGGAACGTGTACCAGCTGGATGGCTACCGTCGCGGCCTGCGGCCCGATCCCCGGTACTGCGCGCTGCCGCTGCGCAGCAGCCGCGGCGCGGCCAGCGCCAGCGTGCTGGTCACGGCACCGCTGCCAGCCGCGCTGGCCGCGGTCCAGCCCCTGGAGCTGGCGGTGACCGCCGTGCTGGAGCAGCGCAACGGGCTGATCAGCTACTGGGCCCTGCAGCACGGTGGGCCAGAGGCGGATTTCCACCGGCGCGACGGCTTTGTGCTGCGGATCTGAGCTGGGTCAGCAGCTGCGCCGCACGGCCACCACACCGGTGAACCCTGCCACTGGCGCGGCGCACTTGCGCAATTCCAGCTGCACCCCCTGGCCGCCGTGGGCGGCGGTGAGTTCCAGAATCCGCTGGGCGTAGTGCTCCAGGGTGTGGCAGCGGATGGTGCGGGCCTGGCGCTGCAGGGCCTGGATCAGCGCGGCGTAGTCGAGGGTGTCGGCCAGCTGGTCGCTGGCGCCAGCGGGAGCGAGGTCCAGGCTGAGGTCCAGGTCGAGCTCGAACCACTGGCCCTGCTGGCGCTCGAAGTCCAGCACCCCCACATGGGCCCAGAGGCGCAGACCCCGCACCAGGATGCGATCACCAGCGGCAGTGTCGATCCGGCTCACAGTGGAAGGCTGCGGTGGCTGAAGGTGCGCGCACCACTGGCGTAGTCGGCGGCGATGTGGCCTTCGCCGCGCAGGCGATAGCGGTAGGTCACCAGCCCCTCCAGCCCCACGGGTCCCCGGGGCGGCAGCGTCTGGGTGGAGATGCCCACCTCGGCACCGAAGCCGTAGCGGAAGCCGTCGGCGAAGCGGGTGGAGCAGTTGAGGAACACGCCGGCGCTGTCCACGGAGGCCAGGAAGCGCTCGGCCGTGGCGGCATCCGTGGTGCAGATGGCATCGGTGTGCCGGGAGCCATAACGGCGGATGTGCTCCAGGGCCTCCTCCAGGCTGGCCACCACCTTCACCGCCAGGATCAGGTCGGCATACTCCGTGCTCCAGTCGTCGTCGCTGGCGGGGTGGGGCACGCCCTGGGCCACGGCGGCGGCGTCGCCGCGCAGCTCCACACCCGCTGCGGCGAAGGCCGCCGCGGCCGCCGGCAGGAAGCGCTCGGCCACGGTGCTGTGCACCAGCAGGGTTTCAATCGCGTTGCAGGCCGCCGGGTACTGGGTCTTGGCGTCAAGGGCCACCTTCAGGGCCTGATCAAGATCGGCGGCCTGATCCACGTAGAGGTGGCAGATGCCATCGGCATGGCCCAGCACGGGGATGCGGGTGTTCTCCTGGATGAAGCGCACCAGGGCATTGGAGCCCCGCGGGATGATCAGGTCCACCAGGCCATCGAGCTTGAGCAGGGCCAGGCTCTCTGCGCGGCTGGTGAGCAGCTCCAGGGCCTGGGGGGCCACGGCGCTGGCGGCCAGGCCGGCCTGGAGGGCGTCGAGGATGGCGGCGCAGCTGCCGGCGGCCTCCCGGCCCCCCTTGAGGATGGCGCCATTGCCAGAGCGGATCGCCAGGGAGGCGATCTGCATCACCGCGTCTGGCCGGGCCTCGAAGATCACCCCCACCACCCCCAGGGGCACCGTGACCCGCTCCAGCACCAGCCCCCGGTCCAGCTCGGTGTGCAGCTGGCGGCGGCCGATCGGATCCGGCAGAGCCGCCACCTGGCGCACGCCGGCGATCGCCCCATCCAGCTTGGCGCCGTCCAGCTTCAGCCGGGCCACCAGGGAGGCGGCCAGGCCATCGGCGGCAGCTGCCTCCAGGTCGGCCGCGTTGGCCGCCAGGATCGTTTCACGGCGGTCCTGCAGGGCCGCGGCCATCGCCTCCACGGCCTGGCGGCGCTGCTGGTCGGAGCACTGGCCCAGGGCCATGGCACTGCGGCGCACCGCCGCGGCCCGCTGCAGCAGGTCGGGGCTGGGATCAGGGACGGCCGAGGTGGAAACGGTCATGGCGGTCATCATCCCAACTCACCGGCCCGCCCCGGGAGCCGCACCTGGCGCTCAGGCACCACCGAGGCGCTCCAGGGCCAAGCGGGCAGCACCCAGGCGGCCGGCACCGTTGCCGAGGGCGCAGCGTTCGATGCGCAACCCCTCCCGGCTCACCGCCAGCACCCGCTGCTCCACCTCCCGCCACACGGCCGGCAGGAACTGGGGGGTGGCTGCGCTGAGGCCACCGCCCAGCAGCACCAGCTCCGGGGTGAACTGGTAGAGAAGGGAACTGATGCCAGTGCCCAGGAGGCGTCCATAGGCGGCCCACACCGCAAGGGCCTCGGGGTCGCCGGCCCCAGCACGGCGGCAAAGCTCCTCGGGCGCCAGCGGGCTCAGCCGGGCCAGACCGGCGATGCTGCAGTAGCTCTCCAGGGAGCCGCGGTTGCCGCTGTTGCAGGGGGGGCCATCGGGCTGGATGCCGATCAGCCCCGGTTCGGCGGCCGCCCCGACCCGGCCGGTGAACAGCTCCCCATCCAGCAGCACGGCCCCACCCACCCCGGTGCCGAGGGTGAGCAGCAGGACATCACGGGCACCGCGGGCGGCGCCATGCCAGCGCTCGCCAAGCAGGGCGCAGTTGGCATCGTTGGCGCAGGTGACGCGTCGCTCCAGCAGGGGCTCCAGCCAGTCGGCCAGGGGCACATCCCGCCAGCCGGGCAGGTTGATGGCGATGCGGGCGACCCGGCCGTGGCGGTCGCTGGGCCCGGGGTGCCCTACCCCCACCAGCGGTGCCAGCCGCTGGGGATCGAGCCGCTCGATCGCCTCGCTGATCGCCACCGTCACCGCCCCGGGCATGGCGGGTTGGGGCGTGGGCACCTCCAGGCATTCCAACAGGGTGCCGTCGCGGGCAAAGCGGCCCAGCTTGATGGCGGTGCCGCCAAGATCGACGCCGATCAACTGGCCTGGGTCGGCAGCCATGGGAAGCCTGGATTCAGGTGCGGCAGCCGCTGGAGGTGGGGTGGCCATCAGAAGCGAAAGAACACCTGCAGCTGGGTCTGCCAGATGCCTTCGGTATCGACAGAACCCTGCACGTTGATCAGCTCCGAGGCCTTGAAGGTGAGATTCACCTGCGGGGGCACATTGTCCACGTTGGGCGCCGCCAGCAGGGAGACGCTGAGGCGGTTGGTGAGGTCGACGCCCGCCTCGGTGGCCAGCACCAGCTGGGGCGGCACGCGGCGGGAGCGCTGTTCCGATCCCCGCGTCACCCCCTGGTTCACATAGGCGGGGTAGATGGCCAGGCTGAGCCGCTGGCCAAAGGCATCCCCCAGGGTGCCGAGGATCGGCGAGAGCAGCGACTGGCCCACCACCGTGGCCAGCGCCGCCCCCGCACCGGCGCCGCCCACCACCCCGGCCAGGGTGTTGCCGCCGATCAGGGCCATCAGCCGGTCCTGGGGCAGGGGAGGGCTGCTGCGCAGGCTGATGCTGTCGGCCAGGCGATCGGCGGGCCCGCTCACGCTGAGATAAACCTGCACCAGATTGAGCTGGTTGAGCGAGCTGAAGCCCTGGGTCTCCACCTGGGTGGTCGAGGTGTTGAAGGCAGAGGCCCCCCCGGCCGTGTCGCTGTAGATGCCGGCGGCATTGAGGCTGTCCGAAACGCGGGTGCGCAGGGTGATGTCCAGGAAGGGCACCAGGCCCAGGGAGGGGGTGAACACCGCCACGTTCGGCGAATCGGGATCCAGGTTGAAGGTAGTGGTGAAAAGGCCCAGGCGTCCCTGCTTGAGACGCAGCACGCCCCTGGCCTGGATGGAGGGGTCGAACGGTCCATCGATCCGCAGGCTGCCCTCCGTCTGGAAGCTGGCCAGCCTGGGCACCCCCACGCCCAGATCGGGACCGAGGCGAAGGCTGAGGTTGTCGAAGCGCACCAGCGGCAGGTTGGGCACCAGCGCGCGCAGCTGCTCGCTGGTCTCGCTCTCCACGTCGGGGCCGTAGAGCACCAGCGGCTTCTGGAAATCCCAGCGACGCTCGGCAAGTTCGGCCACGCTGGTGGCGCTGGGCCTGGACTCCTGCTCCGAGCCGAGGCGCCCGGGCTGCACGTTGATCGAGCCCTTGGAGAGGGCCAGATCACCGCTCACGCGCAGGCCCGCCAGGCTGCCACCCACCTGCAGGTTGCCATTGGTGAGGGCATTGATGCGGGGGAATCGGAAGGGGAGCTCCTTGAGGCTGAGCGCCAGCTGGGCGGGTTGGCCCTCGGCCGTGAGTTGGGGGCTCACCAGGCCAAGGCTGCCCACGCCACTGATTCGGCCTTTCGGCCCCACCGCGGCGCTGAACTCCTGGAGGATCAGCTTCTCGAAATCGAAGAGCATGGTGGCCTGCAGGTCGGTGACGGCCTGACCCACCAGGTCGAGCTTGCCGTTCTGCATCCGCAGGAAACCGTTGGCGATCGGGCGCTGCAGGCTGCCGCGCACCAGCAGTTGCAGGTCGGCTGTGCCCTCCTGCCAATCCACGGCGGGCTGGGCCAGGCGACTCAGGAAAATGAGCCCGTCGTCGCGACTGCTCAAGCGCAGTTCCACCCCATCGGCGGCGGGGTCGAGGGGCACACGGCCAGCCAGGTCGATGCCGCTGGCCGCCCCGGCCGCCCGCAGGGCCACGTCCATCGACACAGCCTCCCCGTCCAGGCTGATGCTGCCGCGCTCCAGGTTGAGATCGGTCTCCCCGAATCCAGCCCCCTCCAGCGCCAGCGCCAGTTCCAGGCTCTGAGGCTGGCCCAGGCGATAGCGCCCCCGGGCGGTGAGGGTGCCCCGCAGCTCCTCCGGCACCGGTGTGAGCAGGGCCAGCAGGGCCAGGGGCACCCCCTCCAGGGCCAGGCTGCCACTGCCGATCCGCAGCGGTCCCTGAATCTGCACCCGCAGAGGCTGGCCGCTGAGCGCCAGATCCCGGTCGGCTCCGGGCAACCACACGTGGCCGCTCAGATCGAGGTCGAGGCGGGTGTCAGCCAGGCGTGGGCCGCTGAGTTCCGCGTCGAAATCAAAACGGGCCGCGAGCCGCTCCAGCCGCTGGGCTGTGGTGAGGGTGTCCCGCTGGGCGCGACGCTGCTGCAACACCTGGGTACGGGCCCGGTTGAGGGCTGCCAGTTGGTCATCGACGCTGCCGCCGAGGGTGTCAATCAGCAGGGTTCCCAGATCGTCGGCCCGGCCTGGATCACGGGCCACCCCGCCGTTCCACTGCGGCCAGGCCTCCAGCAACTGCCGCACCAGCCCATCCTCCAGGCCCCTGCCGCGGAGCAGGGCCCGGTAGGTGCCCTGCCAACGGCCGCTCCAGTCCAGCTCCAGTTCGCCACCGGACTGGGGTTCCACCAGGCCGCGGGCCTGGTAGCGACGCTCGCCGTACTGGCCCTCCAGCCGCACCCGCTGGGCCACCACCCCCAGCACGCTCGCCTGCTCCATCTCCACCACACCCCGGAAGGCCAGGGGCTGCAAGCCCAGGCTGCCCTCACCACTGAGATCACCGTGCAGCTGCTGGAAACGGCCGATGGGTCCCAGGGCCAGCCGGAGGCCAGCCAGGGGGAAGCGATCCGCCCGCCAGCGATAGGAGCGGGGCGTGCCCGCCAGGCTGAGTCGGCCCTGTTGGCGTCGCAGGTCGATCGCCACCGGCACCCAGCGCTGGTCGAGCCGGGCCTCCAGCAGCCCCTCAGCCCCCCGGGGTCGCAGGGCCAGGCGACCACCGCCGGCAGCTTGGCCAAACCAGTTGCCCTGCCAGTCCTCCGCCAGCTGCAGCGGTCCCACCTTCACCTGTTCCAACAGGAGACTGAAGTCGGGTGTGAGGCCGGAGAGCGGCCCACGTACCGTGCCCGCGGCCGAGAGCCTGCCGTCCAGCCGGGTGCCGACGACGGCGCTGAGCCGTTGCACCGGGTAGTTGTGCAGCTGGGCGTCCAGCTCCAGGGCCCCCACCCGCAGGCCCCCGGTTCCGCCCAGGGCCAGGGGCAAGCGGCCACGTCCGCTCAGATAAGGGCTGCTCAGCCGATCGAGCAGCAGCTGCTGGTCCTGCCAGCGCAGCTGGGCACTCCAGCGGTCCAGCAGCGGATTGCGGGCCTGGGAGAGGCGGCCGCTCAGGCGCGGCCGTTGCCAGTCGCCCGCCACCTGCAGATCTCCCTGAATCACCGAGCCGAGCAGGTCGGTGGGCGTCCCCGGCGCCAGGGGTAGGTCGGTGGGCTGCACCTGCCAATTGCCCGAGAAGGCGAGGGTGCTTCCAACACGGCCGCGCCCCCGCAGCCAGGACCCACCGCTGCGCAGCTCCAGGGCCTGCACGTCCCAGCGCGGCTGGCGCCAGCTGGTGAGCAGGGCGATCTGGCCCGTGCGCTCCCCCCAGCGCCAGGCGGAGGGCGGCAGGCGCAGCTGGGTGCCCTGGCACTGCAGGGGCAGCAGCGGCATGCGCAGCTCGGCCGCCTGATTGCTGCCGCTCCAGCTCAGCTGCCGCCCCCGCAGCTCCCCCTGGCAGTCGGGCCCCTGCCCATCCCAGGCCAGGCGCAGGCGGCCATCCAGGCGGCCCCGCAGCTGGCCAGGCGGGCCGAGGGCTCGCACCCAGGGATTGAGGTCGAGATCGCGGCTGGTCAGCTCCCCCCGCCAGCGGCGCTCAGCCCAATTGCCCCCGCCCACCAGGCGCAGCGGCCGCGCCGCCGCGCCCGCCAGCCCAAGCTGCAGCTGGCCGCTGAGCAGCTGGCGATGGGGCTGGACCGAACCGGTGCTCAGTGCCTGGAACGCCAACCCAGCCGGCTCGAGGCGCACCGTGGCCGGTTGCAGCAGCCGCCAGCGCACATCCACGCGGGGAGGGGCCTGGCCGGGATCCGTGCGGCCCAGGCGCCAGTAGCGGCCCTCGTCGTTGGGGCGCAGATCCAGCACCACCCCCGAGAGGCTCAGGTGCACCACCGGCAGACGCCGGCGGAGGCTGCTGAGGGGATCCACGCTGACGCCAAGAGCGGCGACCCGCACGCTCGAGGGATCGTTCGGATCGGGCAGCAGGCGCGAGGGGCCGAGCCGCAGACCCGACCAGCCCAGCCCCTGATAGGCACCCAGTTGGAGCTGGTGGCCCAACACGGCGCCAAGCTGGCGCTCCAGGTCGGGCTGCAGCCTTGTGTAGACCCGTCGGGCCACCTGATCAAACGTGAAGACCCCGGCCACGGCGACGGCGGTGCAGCCGCCAACCAGCAGCAGGGGGATCAGGGTGCGGGGGCGAATGGCAAGGCGACGGGCGCGTGGGCCGCAATATAAAAGGCGTTTTCCAGCCGAGCCAGAGTCCATGAGCACCGACCCGATCCTGCTGGTGGCCGGTGAATGGCTGGGGGCCGCCAGCGGCGTTCTCGCCCTGATCACGATCGCCGGCTACCTGCTGCGCTGGGGGGTGCGCTTCCGCCTGGTGGGCATCACCAGCTTCACCGCCCTACTGGCCGTGTCCTGCCTGGCCTTTGCCGTGAGCTACCGGCCGCGGGTGATGGTGGAAGGGGCGGTGAGCGTGCCGGTGGTGTTCGACAACGGCGCCGAACTGGTGGTGGCCGCCGCCCCCGTCGACCTGCAGGCCGCGGCCGCACTCCCCAGCGCCGAGCAGGTGGCCCGCAACCTGCGCGGCAATGGCCGCCAGAGCGATGACGCCAGCGTGGTGGTGCGGCTGCGCCGGGTGGAGCTGGTGGCCCCTGGCCTGAGCCAGCCGGTGATCCTGGCCGAGGTGCGCCGTGACCTGATGACGGGCGAGATCAGCCCCCAACCCTGAGCGATGGGCGGCTTCCAGCACCTGCCCGCCCATGCCCGGCGCGAGCGCACAGCCCTGGAGCGGGCCGGCTGCCGCGACTGGCCGGCGCTCGCCCGGATGACGGACCGGCAACTGGCGGATCTGGCGGTGGGGGCAGCGGCCAGCCTGCCCACTCTGGTGCGGCTGCGCGGCCAGGCCAGGCTGGTGGTGGACCTGGAGCTCCATCCGGGCCAGGCGGCCCTGCTGCTCCATGCTGGGGTGCCCGACCGGCGCAGCCTGGCCGCCGCCGATCCCCAGCAGCTCTGGCGCCAGACCGGCCGGCTGCAGCGCCGGCTCACGGGCACGGCGGTGCCGCCTCCCGACCTGGCCGAGGTGCGGCGCTGGATTGCCCAGGCTCGCCGGGGCACAAACTGACCCAGGATTGCGGCTGGCTGTCGCAGTTGAATATTGGAATGGGACCAGCCGACCCTGCGGCCATGGACTGCGCGAACCGCCAAACCGCTTCCAGGCATGGCTTGCTGATGAGCTTGCTGACGGGCTTGTTGGCCGCTGCCGGCTTGGGCGCATTCGCCCTGGCCAGCCTGCCGGGCGGGCCGATTCACCCCCAGCCGGCCCGGGCACAGTCGAACCTGCTGGAGAGCGTGCGCCGTGATCCCTCGCGGGCCAAGCGGCTCTGCCGGGAGCTGCGCCAGCTGAACAAGCAGGGCATCTCGTACACCAGCAAACAGGCGCTGCGCCAGATCGCCAGCCAGGAGAACCTCAGCCTGATGGATGCGGAAGTGCTCACCACCTATGTGGTGGGGCTCCACTGCCCGGATGTGCGCTGAATGGGTGGTGTCGGCCATGGCCGGGATACCTGGATGCGCTGCCGCGACGGCACGCGCCTGCTGAGCCGGATCTGGCAACCCGCGGGGGATGGTCCCTGGCCGGTGCTGCTCATGCGCCAGCCCTACGGCCGGGCGATCGCCTCAACCCCCGTGCTCGCCCATCCGGGTTGGTTCGCCAGCCACGGCTTCCTGGTGGTGGTGCAGGACGTGCGCGGCCAGGGGGAATCAGAGGGGGAGTTCGGCGGCTTCAGCCAGGAGGCGAGCGATACGAGCGACACCGTGCGCTGGGCCCGCCAGCTGCCCGGCAGCAATGGCCGGCTGGGCAGCTACGGCTTTTCCTACCAGGGGTTCAGCCAGCTGGTGAGCGATGGTGGCGGCGATGCCCTGCCCGACTGTCTGGCCGTGGCCATGGCTGGACTGGACGAACGGCTGCACTGGGCCAGCAGCGGAGGTGCGCACTGGTGGGCGTTGGGCCTGGGCTGGGGCCTGCAACTCGCCGCCCTGCGCTGCCGCCGCCACGGAGATCAACAGGGTTGGCAGGCGATCCGCAGCAGCCTGAGCAGCGGCCGGTTCCTGGAGGAGGGGATAGGCCTGCTCGAGCGCCACGACCCCGACGGCATGGCCCTGACCTGGTTGCGGCAAGATCCGGCCAGCGGGGAACCCTGGATCCACCACCAGCCGGCTCCGGCGCTCTGGCAGCGGCCCCTGCTGTTGCTGGGCGGCTGGCACGATCCCCACCTCGAAGGGGTGCTCGATCTCTGGCGGCGGGCCCGCCTGGGGGACGGGGCGCCGCTGCTGCGCATCGGTGCCTGGAGCCACCTGAACTGGGGGGAGGGGGCCGACCAGCTGCATCTCGATTTTTTCCGTGCCCACCTCCAGCCCCCTGCCTCTGCCCAGGGGGCAAACGCTGCCGCAGACCCTGCGCCCGTGCTCCTGCAATGGGAGCGAAGCGGCCCGTGGCACCCACCCGGCGCTGTCCTGGCTGGGCCCACCAGCAGCCCACACCCCTGGCCGCAACAGTGGTGGCTGAGCTGCGATGGCCAGGCCACGGCGGAGGGCGGCGGCCTGCGGTCCGGGGATGGGAGCCAGCCGGCGGGGGGCGCGCCGATCCAGTGGCTGGTGCACGACCCCTGGCGACCAGTGCCGGGGCGGGGCGGCCATCTCGACCTCAACCCTGGGCCTTGCGAGCGCAGCGACCTGGATGAACGCCGTGATGTGGCCTGCTTCAGCTCAGAACCCCTGGAGTGGCCCCTCGAGGCACCGGTGGTGCGACCCAGGCTGCGCCTGCGGGTCAGTGCCGACCAGCCCGGATTCGACCTCTGCGCAGCCCTCTCCACTGTTGGAGCCGATGGGCGGGTGCTGCAGCTGGCGGTGGGCATGGCGCGCCACCGGGGGGAGGGCTGCCGGGAGAGCCGCTGGCGGCAGGTGGACCTGCAACCCCTGGCGCTGCGGTTGCGGCCGGGCGAGCGGCTGCGCCTGTCGCTCTCGGCGGCGGCCTGGCCCCAGATCGCGGTGAATCCCGGCAACGGCCAACCGCCAACGGGGGGGAGCGGCATGGCACACCGGGTGATCAGCCTGCGCCTGGAGCTCGATCAAGCCTGCCTGGAATTGCAGCCAGCTCTGGATGCTGGTGATGCTGCGGGCGAGCTCCTGGGGCAAACTGGCCCCACCTGATGTCCCCTCCCTGATGGCACGCGCCGCCCTGCTGGCCCTTGGCCTGGTGAGCAGCCTCGGCCTCGGCCTGCACCAGCCGCCAGCGAGCGTCGCCCAACCCGGGCCTGGCAGCACCCTTCAGCCCGACAGCAGCAGCCTGCCCCAGGCCAACAACCTCAGCGTGGAGCAGGCCCGCGCGGCTGCGAACCGCATCCTGGAAGCGATCAAGACCGGCGACCCCAACCTGCGCTACAGCCAGTTCTCCGACCAGCTCAAGGCGATCAGCAGCCCGGCGATGGTGGCCGAAACCATGCGCCGCCAGCCCAAACTGCTGAGCTGGACCCTGCTGAGCGTGCGGGGCGGCCTGCGCACCACCACTGTGGAGGCCAGCCTGGAGACCAGCGCCGGCACCCGCGACCTGTTCATGGTGCTCAACGACCAGGGCCAGCTGGACGGCTATCACCTCGATCTCACCGACGCGAAGTCCACCACCGTGGCGACGGACTTCGTGAAGGCCCTCAGCGGCGGCCACTTCATCACCGCCCGCAGCTTTCTCAGCCTGCCCCTGCAGCGGGAGCTCTCCCCGGCCACCCTGCAGGCCAAGTGGCAGCAGCTGCAGCGCTACACCGGCAATTTCATCCGGGTGGGCAAGGTGGTGGCCGCTGAACACAACGAGGACAGCCAGCTGGTACTGGTGAACACAGAGTTCAACCGCATTACCGACACCCTGTTTGTGGTGCTGAACCGCTCCAACGAGATCATCAGCGTGGATTTTCCCCAGGACCCGATCCGGCCACGGCCCGTCGCGGGTCCTGTTCGCTGACCAAGCCACCGGCGACGGCGCCCAGCCCGCTTAAGCTCCGACCATCACTGCCGAGCTGCGATGGCCGTCCCTTGTCTCGACTGGATGGTTAAGGACGCCCATCGCCTGGCGGAATGCCGCCACGATCACCCCTTCGCCGTGCTCGGCCCCCAGCCCGTCGAGGACGGGTGCTGGGTGGTGCGGGTGTGGATGCCCGAGGCTGAGCGGGTGGAACTGCTGCTGGGCCAAGGCCACGACAACGGGGATGGGACCGGTGGTGTGGTAATGGACACCCCCCATCACCCCTGGGTGTTCGAGGCCAGTCTCGACCACAACCCCGGCAGCGGCTACCGGGTGCGGGTGCTGCGCGGCGGCATCACCCATGAGACCCACGACCCCTGGGCCTTCCGCGAGGAGTGGATGGGCGAGCTCGACAGGCTGTTGTTCGCCGAAGGCAACCACCACCACGTGTGGCGCAAGATGGGCGCCCATCTCACCGAGCGCGATGGCGTCGCCGGGGTGATGTTCTGCCTGTGGGCACCCAATGCCCGAAGCGTGGCCGTACTGGGCCAATTCAACAGCTGGGATGGCCGCCACCATCCGATGCAGAGCCGGATGGGCGGCTGCTGGGAGCTGTTCATCCCCGGCCTCCAGGCCGGGGAGATCTACAAGTACGAAGTGCGGGCCCAGAACGGCCACTGCTACGCCAAAGCTGATCCCTACGGGTTCCGCCACGAGGTGCGGCCGGCCAACGGCTCGATCGTACAGCCCCTCGGTGAGGGCTTCAACTGGGCCGATGCCAGCTGGATGGCCGAGCGCGACAGCCGCAACCCCCTGGACCAGCCGGTGGCGGTCTACGAAATGCACCTGGGCAGCTGGATGCACGCCGCCGCCGATGAGTCCTACATCGAGGCCGACGGCACAGCGCGGCCACCCGTGCCGGCCGCCGATCTCAAGCCCGGCGCCCGGCTGCTCACCTACCCGGAGCTGGCCGACCGGCTGATTCCCTACGTGAAGGCCCGCGGCTTCACCCACATCGAACTGATGCCGATTTCGGAGCATCCCTTCGATGGCTCCTGGGGCTATCAGGTCACGGGTTGGTATGCCCCCACCAGCCGCTTCGGCACACCGGATGAATTCCGGGCCTTTGTAGACCGCTGCCACGCCGAGGGCATCGGCGTGATCCTCGACTGGGTGCCGGGCCACTTCCCCAAGGATGCCCACGGCCTGGCCTTCTTCGATGGCGCCCATCTCTACGAGCACGCCGATCCGCGCATCGGCGAACACAAGGAATGGGGCACGTTGATCTTCAACTACAGCCGCAACGAGGTGCGCAACTTCCTCGTGGCCAATCTCGTGTATTGGTTTGAGGAGTTCCACATCGATGGCATCCGGGTGGATGCGGTGGCCTCGATGCTCTACCGCGACTACCTGCGCCCGGATGGCGAGTGGCTGGCCAATGAGCATGGCGGGCGCGAGAACACCGAGGCCGTGCATTTCCTGCAGCAGGCCAACCACGTGCTGTTCCAACACTTCCCCGGTGCCCTCTCCATCGCCGAGGAATCCACCACCTGGCCGATGGTCACCCAGCCCACCCACATCTGCGGCCTGGGTTTCAACCTCAAGTGGAACATGGGCTGGATGCACGACATGCTCGATTACTTCGAGCTGGATCCCTGGTTCCGCCAGTTCCACCAGAACAATGTGACGTTCTCGATCTGGTATGCCTTCACCGAGAACTTCATGCTCGCCCTCAGCCACGATGAAGTGGTGCACGGCAAGAGCAACCTGCTGCACAAGATGCCCGGCGACGACTGGCAGAAGTTCGCCAATGTGCGGGCCCTGCTGGCCTACATGTGGACCCACCCCGGCAAGAAAACGATCTTCATGGGGATGGAATTCGGCCAGCGGGCTGAATGGAATGTGTGGGGCGACCTGCAGTGGGAGCTGCTGCAATACGAAGCCCACCAGGGGCTGCAGCGGCTGGTGGACGACCTCAACAGCTTCTACAAGTCAGAGCGGGCGCTCTGGGGCGACGACTTCAGCGAGTACGGCTTCCAGTGGATCGACTGCAACGACAATCGCCACTCGGTGATCAGCTTCATGCGGCGCGAGAGCGCCACGGGCCGCTGGCTGGTGGTAGTGGCCAACTTCACCCCCCAGAGCCACTCCCACTACCGGGTGGGCGTGCCGCTCGAGGGCTTCTACGAGGAAGTGTTCAACACCGATGCCGAGCGCTACGGCGGCAGCAACCTCGGCAACCTGGGCGGCAAGTTCACCGACCAGTGGTCGATCCACGGCTACGGCAACTCGCTCGATCTCTGCCTGCCGCCGCTGAGCGTGCTGGTGTTCCGCCGCGACCCGATCCGCAGCATGCCGGCAGCCGAACCTGCGGCCGCCAGCTGAGGGCGCGGGGCTAGGACCCCTCGCCGTTTCCCTCAGCTGCGGCCTCCTCGGGCACCGGTGCCGTGAGGATCCCCCTGGCCGCAAAGGTCTTCCAGACCTCCAGCAACAGGCCGGCCGTGATCCGCGAGGCCAGCAGGGGATCGGCAATCGTGAAACTGAGGCCGTAGCGGTTCATCTCCACGCCGAACTCGATCAGCCGAGCCGAGGCCGGCGGCTGGGGAAGCACCTGGGGTTCAGCCGCGGCGATCTCCTCCAGTAATTCGATGATCCGCTCGGGGGGCCAGGCGGCGGCCGCCTGGATCTCAAGGCGACAGCGACGGGTGCGGTCGCTGCGGGTGTAGGTGGTGGTGGTGTGGGTGAAGAACGTCTGGTTGGGCACCACCAGCTCGGCATTGTCACTGCCCCGCCAGAGGGTGGCGGCGCGCAGGCCCAGCCGGCGCACCTCGCAGGCTTCCCCGTCGTGCATCAGCACCTCCCCGGGGCGCACCGACCCCTCGAACAGCAGCCACAGGCCGGAGATGAAATTGGAGAACACCTCCTTGATCCCGAAGCCCAGGCCCACCGAGAGGCCGCCGGCCACCGCCAGCACACCGGTCTGGTTGATCCCCAGCTGATTGAGGGCCCAGAGCGTGCCGAGCGCCACCAGCACATAGCGAATCACCAGTTCCAGGGCGCGACGGCCCCCATCACTGAGCTGCAGGCCGCGCTTGGCCAGCCAGCTCACCCAGGCCGCCGGCAGGGCTGAGCCCACCACCACCAGGTACAGCAAGGTGGACACCAAGGCCAGCTGGCCCAGCTGAATCGAGCTACCCAACCACACCCCCAGGGGCAGGTTCGCCACCGCCTGCAGGCTGTCGAAGGCATCCAGCACCACCAAGACCACCCCAAGCAGGACCAGGGGGCGGAGGATGCGGCTCACCATCACCCCCACCAGCTCAGGAGGCAGCATGAGCCCCAGCACCTTGGTTTCGAGCAAGCCCAACCCCATCCAGACCAGCAGGAGTTGGGCCACGAGCCACACCAGCCCCCAGCGCTGTCCGGCCAGAGCCAAGCCGAACCCGAACAGGGCCAGGGCCGGCAGCAACGGGACGCCCCAGGGCAGGCGACCCAGCCTGGCCGAGTGGCGCCTCAGCGGCTGGTAGGCGAACAGCAGGAAGGCGATCGGCAGCAGCTGCAGCAGCACCGCAGGCCTGCTCAGCAGGGCCAACCAGGCCAGGCCTTCGCTGATCAAGCCCCTCACCGGCCCCCCTCCAGATCCAGCAACAACTCCGCCCCCTGGCGGGGGCTCAGCTCCCCGGTGATCACCTGATAGACCAGCTCCTCAATCCGGGGAAGCATCCGGGCAATGCCATCGGCCGAGAGGGGCAGGGCCAGAACCCTGCCCTTCACCATCAACTGCTGCTGGGCCTGGGCCATCGCCGCGAGCCGCCCGGAAGCGGCCACGGGGATCGCCACCGACTGATTCACCGGCAGGGTCGACTCGGTGGCCAGGGTGATCTTGCGTTGCAGCATCGGATCGAGGGAGAGAAGCACCAGCTCCTCAGCCAGTTGGCGCTGGCGCGGGGAGGAATCGCGGCCAAAGGCCCAGGCCCGCAGCGCCTGGAAGGGGCTGGCGGGTCCGTCCGGGCCGCCGGGCAGGGCACTCACCCCGAGCTGATGGCCCATCCGCCGCTTCAGACTCTGCAGGTAGGGGGTGTAGCAGGGCACCCAGGCGATGCGCCCACTGGTGAGCCCGGCGAGCAGTTCGTCCTGGTCGCTGCCGATGTCCATCCGGGTCTGGAGGGACGCCTGGCGCAACCACCCCAGCCAGCGTTCCAGCCGCTGGAGAGACATGTCTCGGCCGCTGGCAGGCAACGGTGCGCTGCCGAAGAGGATGGCCACAATGGCGTCGGTCGCCCCGAAGGCACCAACGGTCCACCACAGGCCCACCGGATCCAGGGCCAGACCCACCGGGGCGCCGGAGGCTGCCAGATCGAGCAGCTGCTGCACGGTCTGGGGAGGTGCACTGACCCGCCGGCGGTCGTAACAGGCCAGGGTCACCTCGCTGGCCACCGGCAGGGCCGCCAGGCGCCCCTGATCGCGGACGAAGTCCAGGATCTGGGGCTGAATTCGGGTTTCCCGCTCGCGAAATGGCGGCGTGGAGGGCACTGTATCAAGCAGTCCCTGACGGTGCAGGGCGATGGCCAAGGAGCTGCGCAGCAGGAGCAGATCGGGGCCAAGCCCCCGGCGATGGGCCAGGCGCAGGTGGTCCGCAAGCTGGTCTTCGCGCAGCAGCTGAACATGCAGATGCACCTCGGGGTGGAGACGCGCAAAGGCCTTGACCACCGGGTCGAGGAGCGCTCTGCTGTCGTCGCGACTCAGCCCCGAGAGGCTGGAGGGAGGCAGCACGAGCTCGATGTGCAGCACCTCCCTGGCGAGCTGCTGGCAGCCCTGGAGCAGAGCCAGGACCACCACCATGGCGGGCGGCCCGAGGCGACGGAGCAAGCCAGGCAGAAGGGCGGACAATCGGGACGGTCCCAACCCAGCCAGTCTCGCCCCGTTGACCGCCGGCGTGCGCGGAAGGAAACGCCTTGCTGTCGGCTAGGTTTCCGGCTCTGCCCTTCCCCCACTCCATGGCCGAAACCGCTCCCCTGCTGCTGCGCGCCGCCCGAGGTGAGCAGGTGGAGCGGCCCCCGGTGTGGATGATGCGCCAGGCCGGCCGCTACATGAAGGTGTACCGCGACCTGCGCGACCGCCACCCCGGCTTCCGCGAGCGCTCGGAAATCCCCGATCTCTCCTTTGAGATCTCGATGCAGCCGTTCGAGGCCTTCAAGCCCGATGGCGTAATCCTGTTCTCCGACATCCTCACGCCCCTGCCCGGCATGGGCATCGACTTCGACATCGTCGAGAGCAAGGGCCCCCTGATCCAGGACCCGATCCGCGCACTCGAACAGGTGGAGGCCCTGCGCCCCCTCAACCCGGCCGAGAGCATGCCCTTCGTGGGTGAGGTGCTCACCCGCCTGCGCCAGGCCGTGGGCAACCAGGCCGCCGTGCTCGGCTTCGTCGGCGCCCCCTGGACCCTGGCCGCCTACGTGGTGGAGGGCAAGAGCAGCAAGAACTACGCGGTGATCAAGGCGATGGCCTTCCGCGAGCCCGAGCTGCTGCACAAGCTGCTCGATCACTTCGCCGAGTCGATCGCCGCCTACCTGCGCTATCAGATCGATTCCGGCGCCCAGGTGGTGCAGATGTTCGACTCCTGGGCCGGCCAGCTCAGCCCGATCGACTACGACACCTTCGCCGCCCCGTATCAGAAGAAGGTGGTGGATCTGGTCAAGCAGACCCACCCCGACACCCCCTTCATCCTCTACATCTCAGGCAGCGCCGGCGTGATCGAGCGGATGGCGGGCACGGGCGTCGACATCGTGTCGCTGGACTGGACCGTGGACATGGCCGAAGGCCTGGCCCGCCTGCCGCAGCACGTGGGCGTGCAGGGCAACGTGGACCCCGGCCTGCTGTTCGGCACCAAAGAAGCGATCCAGGCCCGCATCGACGACACCGTGCGCAAGGCCCGCGGCCGCAGGCACATCCTTAACCTGGGCCACGGCATCCTGCCGGGCACGCCGGAGGAGAACGGTGCCTTCTTCTTTGAGGCCGGCAAGAGCGTGATGGAGCGCCTCGGAGCGGCGGTGTGAGTGGCCCGGCCCCAGCGCATCCTGATCACCGGGGCTAGCGGCTGCGTCGGCCAGCACGTCGCCGACCTGCTGCTGCGCGAGAGCAACGCCGAGCTGCTGCTGCTGCTGCGCGATCCGGCCAAGCTCACCGCCGTTTCGGCGGACCACCCGCGCATCACCCTGCTGGTGGGGGATCTGCGCGACCTCACCGCCCACGCCGGCGCCATCGCCAGCGCCACCCGCATCGTGCACACCGCCACCGCCTGGGGCGACCCCGAGCGGGCCATGGCCGTGAACGTGCTGGCGGTGAAGCAGTTGCTGGCGTTCACCAGCCCCGAATGGCTGGAGCAGGTGCTCTATTTCTCCACGGCATCGGTGCTCGACCGCCAGCTGCAGCTGCTGCCCGAGGCGGCCAGCGAGGGCACCGAATACATCCAGACCAAGGCCCTCTGCCTGCAGCAGCTGGAGGAGCATCCCCTGGCGGATCGGATCGTGGCCCTGTTCCCCACCCTGGTGTTCGGCGGCCGGGTGGATGGCAGCGGACCCTTTCCCACCAGCTACCTCACCGCCGGGCTGGTGGAAGCCAGCCGCTGGCGTTGGCTGGCCAAGTGGCTGCGGGTGGACGCCAGCTTCCATTTCATCCACGCCGCCGACATCGCCCGGGTGTGCCTCCACCTGCTCAGCACGCCCCAGGGCCCCAACCCCGAAGCCGGCCAGGGGCGGGTACGTCGCCTGGTGTTGGGCCAGCCGGCGGTGAGCGTGAACCACACCGTGCGGCGGCTGGTGCACTGGTGCGGGGGCTGGATGCCGCCGGCGGGGGTGGCGATCACCCCCTGGCTGGTGGAGACCCTGATCCAGCTGCTGCGGCTGGAGGTCACCGCCTGGGACCGCTTCTCGATCCGCCAGCGCCACTTCGTCCATGAGCCGATCAGCCCGCCGGAGCGCTTCGGACTGGTGAGCCATGCCCCCACGCTGGAGGCGGTGTTCGCCGATGCCGGCCTGCAGCGCCGTCGGGGGCTGACCCAGCGGATGTTGCAAATGTTTCGAAGCTGAGCAGCCTGGAGCACCGGGTGGCGCCGAGCAATTAAGTTTTTCAGGACTGTGCTTTGAGCGCCTTCCATGCGCCGACTCCTTTCCCTGATCGCTCTCTGCCTGGCGCTGGTGCTGGGCGCCACCCCCAGCTACGCAGCTGACGTGGCCCACGGCGGCCAGATCTTCTCCGCCAACTGCGCGGCTTGCCACATGGGCGGCGGCAACGTGGTGAACGCCGAGCGCACCCTCAAGCAGGACGCTCTCGAGGCCTACCTGGCCAACTACAGCAGCGACCACGAAGCCGCCATCGCCTACCAGGTGACCAACGGCAAGAACGCCATGCCGGCCTTCGGCGGCAAGCTCAGCGAAGGCGATATCGCCGACGTGGCTGCCTACGTGGAGGACATGGCCTCCAAGGGCTGGGCCTGATCCATCCCCGCCAACCCACCCGCCCTTCGGCTGGAATGCCCCGGAGCCATCCGGGGCTTTTTTGTGCTGGTTCCGCTGGGCTGATCAGGGCAGCTATCGATGGGCAGCCCTCACGGGAGCTGCTTGCGGCGCTCCAGCACGGCCAGGTAGAGGGCTTCGTCAATCTCGCGGATGTCGTACTCGCTGGGTAGAACCCCATGGGCATGGCGGTGAACCACCAGCCAGCAGTTGCGCTCTGGATCAGCGCCGGTGGCATCGAATTCACGCGAGGCCTCAGCGAGCTGCTGCACCAGGGCTGGATCAACGGCAGACGAAGCACTCATGGCGATGGATCAGAGGTATGGGGCGTCGGGCTGGGCAGACTGCACGCACAGTGCGGTGAGCGTTGCATGATGGCCCGACCACGACCGGCTCTGGCAACCCTGCTGGGCCTGGCCCTGCTCGGGGAGCCGGCCCTGGCCCAGTATCGCCCTGGCAATGGCTGCCCGTTGATCGTGCCGGCTAGCCAGGCGGAGCTGCAGCCCCTGCGGATCAGGCCCAGCCAGGTGGCGGCCAAAAACGCAAGGGGCTGTCTCTCTCCCGCCGATGCGATCTACGGGCCCGATGGTTGCCCACGCCAACTGTGCGGGGCGAATGCCGGCGTGATTCAGCTGCCGCCGCCGCTGCCATAGGCCACCTGGCACACCGCATTGAGCAGCTGGGCCTGGTCGGCGTTGCTGGGCACCTGACCGTTCAGCAGACCGTCCTGGCAATTGGCGGCGCCCATCAGGTCGGTGTTGCCCACGCCGTAGTTGAAGCTCACCCCCGCCGTACCCACCGCTTCCACACTGCCGAAGTTCAGCTGGTACGTGGTCTGGGGCACCACGATCACCGTGGATTGCTTGTCGGCCGCCTCATTCACCAGGCCGGTGATCGCAGCACCGGTGGCCAGACCGGCCACGCCCCAGGCCGCCGCGCTGGCCCCCCACCAGCCCCAGCCGCCCCAACCCCGATACCAGCCCGCATTCCAGGGCCTGGCACCCCAGTAGCCGCCATTGCGCCAACCCTCGTGCCACCCGCCATAACCGCGGTTGTAGAAGTTGTTGTGGACGTTGACATTCACCCGGTCGTTGTTGAAGCTGCCGCGGTTGTTGTCGAAATTGCCGCGCGCCCCTCCGCCATACATCGGGTGATCCCCAACACGATCGTTGTGATAACCACCGGCCCGGCCGCCGCCACGGGCGCTGGCCGGTTCCATGGCGAGCGGAGTGACCACAAGCAGGGCACTGCACAGCAGAGCCGACCAGCGCATGGGGCGATGGCGACGCCCCGGGAACAAGACTTCCATCAACAGACGATTCCAGGAACCGTTGAACACCATCCCATCGTCCTAGCCATGCCCTTAAACCCACCGGCAAACAGGAACAAAATGCAACGTCCAAGTGAAACCTGTCAGAACGATCAACACACTTGAGAAGCCATGGCCCATCCCTCGCCATGACGATGTTGTTCAGCGCCCCCTCGCGCAGGCTTCCTGCGCGAGGGCGTGGCTGCGGAGCCCTGCAGGTGCTGATGGGACTTGCGCTCAGCCTGCTCGCCACCGGTTCGGCCCTGGCCCAGGTGACCGCCGACACTGTTCGCGCTCTCAACACGGCCCGTGACACCGCCGTGAATCTCAACGGGGGCCTGGCGGCTTACCAGCCGGCTGCCTGCATGGTCCAGACCGGCGAAGGTGGCGGCGACTGCCTGGTGCGCGCAGACAACCAGGGCTTCCTCTTCCAGTTCCTCGGAGGGGTGCCGGGATGGCAGGAGGAGAACATCGCCCCCCGCTGACGTCAGAGCCGCAGCCACGGGGGCGGTTCAAACGAATCCCTGAACCGGTCTTCCACACCCCGGTGTGGAGCACCGCCATTGGCGATTCGGTTCCCGCACCTGCGGGCTGGCGATAGAGGCCATACGTTGCCAACAACGCACTGAATCTCCCCCCCCCTTCGCCATGCATCCCACCGCCGAGCTGTTCACCGAAAAAGCCTGGGGCGCCGTGGTCGCCGCCCAGCAACTGGCCCAGCAGAAGCGCCAGCAGCAGATGGAGAGCGAGCACCTGTTTGCGGCCCTGCTGGGCCAGCAGGGCCTGGCCGGCCGCATCCTGGAGAAGGCCGGCGTGGATGTGGGCACCCTCAGCCAGCGGCTGGAGGCCTTCATCGCCGGCCAACCCAGCCTGAGCGCTCCGCCCGAGAACGTGTATCTGGGCAAGGGGCTCAACGGCGTGCTTGATCAGGCGGGCAGCCTCAAGGAGACCTACGGCGACAGCTACATCGCCATTGAACACCTGCTGCTGGCCCTGGCGATCGACGACCGCTGCGGCAAACAGCTGCTCAGCCAGGCCGGCACCAGCGCCGACAAACTCAAGGACGCCGTGCAGGCCATCCGCGGATCCCAGACCGTGACCGACCAGAACCCCGAAGGCACCTACGAATCGCTGGAGAAATACGGCCGCGACCTCACCAAGGCCGCCCGCGACGGCAAGCTCGACCCGGTGATCGGCCGCGATGAGGAGATCCGCCGCACGATCCAGATCCTCAGCCGCCGCACCAAGAACAACCCGGTGCTGATCGGGGAGCCCGGCGTGGGCAAAACCGCGATCGTGGAGGGCCTGGCCCAGCGGATCGTGAACGGCGATGTGCCGGAGGCGCTGCAGAACCGCCAGCTGGTGTCACTCGACATGGGCGCCCTGATCGCCGGTGCCAAATACCGCGGTGAATTCGAGGAGCGGCTCAAGGCCGTGCTCAAGGAGGTCACCGCCTCCGAGGGCCAGATCGTGCTGTTCATCGACGAGATCCACACCGTGGTGGGGGCCGGCGCAACCGGCGGCGCCATGGATGCCAGCAACCTGCTCAAGCCGATGCTGGCCCGCGGCGAGCTGCGCTGCATCGGCGCCACCACCCTGGATGAGCACCGCCAGCACATCGAGAAGGATCCGGCCCTGGAGCGCCGCTTCCAGCAGGTGTTCGTGGACCAGCCCACGGTGGAGGACACGATCTCGATCCTGCGCGGCCTCAAGGAGCGCTACGAGGTACACCACGGCGTGCGCATCGCCGACAACGCCCTGGTGGCCGCCGCCGTGCTGAGCAGCCGCTACATCGCCGATCGCTTCCTGCCCGACAAGGCGATCGACCTGGTGGATGAATCGGCCGCCCGCCTGAAGATGGAGATCACCTCCAAGCCCGAGGAGATCGACGAACTCGACCGCCGCATCCTGCAGCTGGAGATGGAGAAGCTCTCGCTGGGGCGGGAGTCCGATGCCGCCAGCAAAGACCGGCTGGAGCGATTGGAGAAGGAGCTGGCCGAGCTGCGCGAGCAGCAGAGCGCCCTCAATGCCCAGTGGCAGGCCGAGAAGGGCTCGATCGATGCCCTCAGCGCGATCAAGGAAGAGATCGAGCAGGTGCAGCTGCAGGTGGAGCAGGCCAAGCGCAACTACGACCTCAACAAGGCCGCCGAACTGGAATACGGCACCCTGGCCACCCTGCACAAGCAGCTGGCGGCCAAGGAGGCCGAACTCAGCGGCGCTGCCGGCAAGGGCGAGGGCGGTGAGAAGAGCCTGCTGCGCGAGGAGGTCACCGAAGACGACATCGCCGAGGTGATCGCCAAGTGGACCGGCATCCCGGTGGCCAAGCTGGTGCAGAGCGAGATGGAGAAACTGCTCCACCTCGAGGATGAACTGCACACCCGCGTGATCGGCCAGAGCCAGGCCGTAACAGCCGTGGCCGATGCCATCCAGCGCTCCCGCGCCGGCCTCAGCGATCCCAACCGGCCGATCGCCAGCTTCCTGTTCCTCGGCCCCACGGGCGTGGGCAAAACGGAGCTTTCCAAGGCCCTGGCCTCCCAGCTGTTCGACAGCGAGGAGGCGATGGTGCGGATCGACATGAGCGAATACATGGAGAAGCACGCCGTGAGCCGCCTGATCGGAGCCCCTCCGGGCTACGTGGGCTACGAGGAGGGCGGCCAGCTCACCGAGGCCGTGCGGCGCCGGCCCTATGCGGTGATCCTGTTCGACGAGGTGGAGAAGGCCCACCCCGATGTGTTCAACGTGATGCTGCAGATCCTCGATGACGGCCGCGTCACCGATGGCCAGGGCCGCACGGTGGACTTCACTAACACGATCCTGATCCTCACCAGCAACATCGGCAGCGCCTCGATCCTCGATCTGGCCGGCGATCCCGCCCGCCACAGCGAGATGGAGGCCCGGGTGAATGAGGCCCTGCGGGCCCACTTCCGGCCCGAGTTTCTCAACCGGCTGGATGAAACGATCATCTTCCACAGCCTCAAACAGGAGGAACTGCGCCAGATCGTGGAGCTGCAGGTGAAGCGCCTGGCCCAGCGCCTCGACGACAAGAAGCTGGGCCTCCAGCTCAACGCCGAGGCCCTCGATTGGCTGGCCGGTGTGGGCTACGACCCGGTGTACGGCGCCCGGCCGCTGAAGCGCGCCATCCAGCGCGAGCTGGAAACGCCCATCGCCAAGGGGATTCTGGCAGGACAGTTCACCGGCGGCCACACCATCGCCGTGGATGTGGCGAATGAGCGGCTGCGCTTCCAGGCCAGCGACCCGGCCCGGCTCCCGGCACTCGTGTAAACGGGAGCCCCGCGGTGCCCCCCTCGCCCATCCCAAACGCCACCAGCGGTAGCTGGTGGCAGGTGCCGCTGGTGGGCCAATCGCTGGCGGCGGTGATCGGTGCAGGGGCCATCGTGCTGGTGGTGAAGCTGCTCCAGGCCACGCTGATCCGGCGTCTGGCTGACGCCGACAGCCGTTACTACGCCCGCAAACTGGTGACCCTCGGGGGATGGCTGGCCGTTGCACTGCTGATCACGGTGGTGTTCCGCGACCGGCTCGGAGGGCTCACTGTGGCCATCGGGGTGGCGAGTGCCGGCATCGCCTTCGCCCTGCAGGAGGTGATCGGCAGCATCGCCGGCTGGATCGCCATCTCCTTCGGCAACTTCTACGCCCCCGGCGACCGGGTGCAGCTGGGCGGCATCCGCGGCGACGTGATCGACATCGGCATCCTGCGCACCACCCTGATGGAACTGGGGGAATGGGTGGCGTCGGATCTCTACACCGGCAGGGTGGTGCGGATCGCCAACAGCTTCGTGTTCAAGGAGCCGGTGTTCAACTACTCGGGCGACTTCCCCTTCCTCTGGGACGAGGTGAGGATTCCCGTGCAGCACGGCTGCGATCACCGGCTTGCACGGCAGTTGCTCGAGAATGTGCTGCGAGAGGTGTGCGCGGAGGACTTGATCCGCGATTCGCGCCAGGCTTGGGCCGGCGGTGAGCCTGGTGATCACGGACAACTGGCTGGAGTTCACACTCCGCTATCTGGTCGACTACAAGCAGCGGCGCAGCACCCGCGATCGGGTTTCGATGCGGGTGCTGGATGCCTTTGCCAACAGCGGCGGAGCCGTGGCACTGGGCTCGGCAACCTTGCAGCTGGTGGAACCCGATCCGCTACCCGTGCGCCTGCAGAGCGACTGAACGACGGTGGTCAGCCGTGGCTTCAGAGCTCGGCGGGCCCGCTCCCCATCCAGGTTGGAGCCCGCCGGTGGCGTGGCTGGTGATGGCGACCTCACCGTTGGCCGTTCATCAGGCTGCAGGACGGCAGGGCAACCACTCGATTGCCGAGGACCTGGCCAATTGGCGGTTGGGCTGCCCACATTGCAAACCCGCCCCCATGGATTGGGGCAGGGCCTGGGGGCTGTTCCAGCCAAGGAAACGGCCCCTGCCATGGATGCCGGGAAGCGCTGCAATGGCCATGAAAGGGTGTCAACCAGCCCATCGGGGTAGGGGAACACCAAAAGAGCAGACTTGATGGCCATCCCCCATCCCTGGAGACCTGCGAGAAAGGCCAGCGAATGACAGAGCGGCTAACTGCCAGAACAATTGTTGAATCCTGCAGTTACAAGCCTTGATAAGGATCGATTGGTGATTCGTGAGAACAGAACGAGCAGGCATGAGCGATCACCGCCTCCTTTCCCACCCCAACACGGTCGCCGACTTCCACCACAACGGATGCCGATGCTGGCATCGAGCGAAGCCTGCCTGCGCGCCGAGCCCTTCACCACATCTGCCTTCGCCCCAACCATCGGTTGATCCGCTCCGGCCAGAGCACAAAGAACATGGGAAAGGCCTTGTGAAAATCAATCAAGAAACCACAATGGCATGGCGCGACTTACCCATGCTGAAGACGGAAGGAGCACGAGGTAGACAGCCATGACTACGCCTACTGGTTGGGGTCCAGACTTTCTCATCAACACCACCACAACCGGCTAACAGGGACAGCCCACGATCACGGCCCTTGAAAATGGTCGTTTCGTGGTCTCCTGGCAAGATGACAGCGAAACCGGCGGCGATCTGTCTGGCAGGGCGGTGCGCGGCCAGGTCGTCAATGCCGATGGCACAAAGAATGGTGACGAGTTTCTTGTTAACACCATCACCAATGGTGACCAAGTAGATCCCACAATGACAAGCCTTGCCGATGGCCGATTCTTAGTTGCTTGGCGGGATAGTGATGGCGATTTAAACTACCTTCGTGCTCGGGTGTTCAATGCCGATGGCACCAGCGCCGGCAGCGAGTTACCCGTCGACATCTCCAACGTTTGGCAGGTCAATCCCACGACCGCAGGCCTTGATGATGGCCGCTTCGTGGTTGCCTGGCTCGTTTATGGATGGACAGGCTTTAATACTTTCGTCAAGGTATTCAACGCAGATGGCACCTCTTATGGCGACAAGTTTCCCAACACCGGCAGAATCGCCTATGATCGTCAGCAGCCCACAATCACGGCACTGGAAGGCGGTCGCTTTGTGATCACCTGGGGTGATTTTGGCCCTGGTGAATATAACGATACAGACGGCTATATCTACGAAGGTGCTGTGAATGCTCAGGTGTACAACGCGGATGGCAGTAGGGTCGGTGCCGGGTTTCAGGTCGCCACCTCGACCACGTTGTGGCATGGCGGAACCGCGAGCGAGGCCCTCGTTGATGGCCGCTTCGTGGTCGCCTGGACCGATTACAGCCAGACCGGCAGCGATACCTCCGGCAATGCCGTGTACGCGCAAGTGTTCAATGCCGATGGCAGCGACGCCGTTGCCGAGTTTCTCGTCAACCGCACCACCACCGACCATCAAGCCAATCCCAGCATCACGGCTCTTGCCGATGGCCGCTTCGTGATCGCCTGGAGTGATTACAGCCAGAGCGGCGGCGATACCTCCGCATCGGCCGTGCGCGCCCAGGTGTTCAACACCGATGGCAGCAAGGCCGGTGATGAGTTCCTCGTCAACACCACCACCAGCGGCCCTCAGTTTCAGCCCACGATCACAACCCTTGCCGATGGCCGCTTCGTCGTCGCCTGGAGCGACGACAGCCGGAGCGGTGGCGACACCTCCGGATCTGCCGTGCGCGCCCGCATCTTCGATCCACGCACCAGCGCCATCGATCTACCGGGCACGCTCGATGACGACAACCTGATCGGCACGATCTTCAACGACACCCTCAGCGGCTTCTTCGGCAACGACTCGCTGCGGGGTGCAGCTGGCCACGACAAGCTCTATGGCGAAGACGACAACGACTCCCTGATCGGCAACGCCGGCAACGACCTCCTGGATGGCGCCACCGGCGATGATGACCTGCGCGGTGGCCCCGGCAGCGACCGCCTGACGGGCGGCAGCGGCAACGACAGCGTCGATGGCCAGGCCGGCAACGACCTGCTCGCAGGCGGCTCAGGCGACGACATCCTCGTGATCGACACCCTGGGCGATCGGGTGGTCGAGGCCGCCGGCGGTGGCATTGATGAGGTGCGCTCCGCCACCGTGTCGATCGACCTGAACCTCAGCAACCTGACCCAGGTGGAAAACGCCCGTCTCACCGGTCACCTCACGCTCCACCTCACCGGCTCCAGCACCGCCAACCGCCTCACCGGCAACGAGGACCCCAACACCATCCGTGGCAATGCCGGCAGCGACATCCTCACCGGCCTGGCCGGCGCCGACCGCTTCGTGCTCAGCGACGCCCTCCAAGCCGATCAGATCACAGATTTCACCTCAGCCAGCGACAAACTCCAGCTCAGCAATGCCGGCCTGCCCATCGGCAACGGCAACACCACCATCGATGGCGGCCTGCTGCGCAACGCACCCGGCGGCTTCTCCACCGCTGCCGAACTGGTGATCTTCTCCAGCAACATCGCCAGCCCCTCCATCACCACCACCAACGCCGCCGCCGCGATCGGCAGTGCCACTGCCGCCTACACCGTCGGCGCCACACGCCTGTTTGCCGTCGACAACGGCAGCCGCTCCCACCTCTACCGCTTCCGCGCCGCCGATGCCAACGCGCTGGTGGCCCCCTCCGAGCTCACCCTGCTCGCCGATCTCTCCGCCACCCCCGCCCTCGCTCTTGCTGATCTCCAGTTCATTCTCTAGGCCCCATGCCCGAAGAGGGATCGATGTCGCCCCCGAGCCAGCGCAGGGGAGTGACTCCACCTTCTCCACCCATCAGCAAATCAACAGCCAGATTCGGCGTGCCGGACGGTTGCAGCGAGGGCCCCGAAAGCAACCGGAGCCAGGCCAGCTGGTGGACCGTCACCGGTACAGCCGTTTAAGCAGGTTGGCCTGAGATCTTAAGATAAATAAATAAAGCTGACCGTGTCAACGACTTCGAAATCCCTGCGGATCATGCCGATGGGGGACTCGAATACACAAGGCACACTTCCCGGAGGCTATCGATTGCCTCTTTACAACCTCCTGAAATCAGGAGGTTTCAACGTCGACTTTGTTGGCAGCAAGTCGCAGCCTGGCGACCCCACTCCGGACACCAACCATTGGGGACAGGCTGGCTGGCAAATCTCAGCAACTCCGGCCACAATAAACGGCCTTTCCTATATTTCCATCCAAGGCGAGAACAGAAGCGGGCTCTACGAGGAGATGGCTGCCGCGATTTCCAGCAGTTATTTCTCTACCGACTCATCCAACACACGAAATATCATTCTTCTTCAAATCGGCATTAACGACATTCTCCACCAGGTTGTAAACAGCAGCAAAGGTAAGTTTAATTCGGACATCAACACCGACGGGCAGAATGAGGGTCAGGAGTGGGTAGCCGAAGGCAATATCGCGCGCCTCCAAGCCCTGCTGCGACTGATCGATACCTTGGCCAGTGATCGAAATCTGCAGCTCGAGTTGATCCTTGGAACCACCGGTCCCCTGACGATGGCATGGAAAGGCGATGCCGTCAGCGGTGTGTTGATGAACGAGGTTTTGCAATACAACCAGTTGATCAACACCATGGTTCCAAGCATGGTGTTCTCCAACATCAGCGTGAAGATCGTTGATCAATACAGCGCCATGCTTGGCAGGCTCGCTGACGGCGTGCACCCCAACAGTGCCGGTTACTCGGCCATGGCCCAGACCTGGTTTGATGCGATCAGCGGATCCACCACCAGCAACTTACAGGCGGAGAACAGGATCACGGCCCTGACAACCGGCAAGTTGGTCAGCGCCTGGACCGACTCAACAGGTCTAGGCGCCAATGGCAACGGCTCAGTCGTCCGCGCCCAGCTCTTCAATGCCAATGGCACCAGGGCCGGCTCCGAGTTCCTCGTCAACTCCTCCACCGCCAACAACCAGGCCAACCCCTGCGCCACCGCCCTCCCCGACGGACGCTTTCTCATCGCCTGGACCGACGACAGCCGCTCCACCACCGATCGCAGCGGCTCGGCCATCCGCGCCCA
>JBILNZ010000043.1:0-26824 GCA_044374745.1 Prochlorococcaceae cyanobacterium
TGACGCCGTTCGGCGTCTCCATCAGGTAGGCCGGGCTGGTGATATCCCAGGCGGTGTAGCCGCGGGCCTCGAAGGTGGAGCGGATGCCGCCATTGGGGAAGGAGGAGCCGTCCGGCTCGCCCTGCACCAGCAGCTTGCCGGTGAACTCGGTGATCACCCGGCCATCGCCCTGGGGGGAAATGAAGCCGTCGTGCTTCTCGGCCGTGGAGTTGGTGAGCGGATAGAAGACGTGGGCGTAGTAGAGGGCGCCACGGCTGGTGGCCCAGCTCTTCATCGCCTCGGCCACCACGTTGGCCACCGAGAGATCGAGCTTGCCGCCCTTCTCGATCGTGCTGCGCGCCGACTTGTACACCCGACCCGGCAGCACCGCCTTCATCCGATCCAGCGTGAACACATCACTGGCCCAGAGATCTTCGAGGGAGGCCGCAGGGGCGGTGGCCACAGGCCGGCGCCGCTGGATCTGCTGCAGGGCGGCGAAGCGCTGGGGGCTGGGCATGGCCGGGACGGGACAGCGAGGACACAGCGGCCCAGCGACCCATGGCCGTGGTATCCGCCGTTACAAAACTAGGGCCCGGCCGGGTGCGATCAGGTGAGGTAACGGCGGATGCAGGGGCGGCACCAGTACACCAGGGCGGCCGTCATCGCCGCCGTGATCAGAGCCGCCAACGCGGCCGTGGGGCCGCGGCCCTCCGGGATCAGGGCCAGCCGCACAATGGCGTAGGGC
Organism: Prochlorococcaceae cyanobacterium; assembly: GCA_044374745.1. Taxonomy (GTDB): domain Bacteria; phylum Cyanobacteriota; class Cyanobacteriia; order PCC-6307; family Cyanobiaceae; genus NIES-981. The sequence continues at coordinate 725 of JBILNZ010000043.1, forward strand.
AAGCCGATCGCCAGGCCCAGCGCCAGGGCCACGATCGCCAGAATCTGGCCCCAGGCTCTCCATTTGAGCAAGGCCACGCTGGCCACGATGCCCAGGGCCGCCGCCGGCAGCACCGCGCCGGCCCCCACGGCGATGTGCACCGTGCGCCAGGTGGGATGCCAGAGGCTCACGGCCACCATGGCCGGCAGCAGCAGCACGTTGCTGACCAGACCCAGCCAGGCCAGTGTGAGATAGCCGCGCGGTGGCTGCAGCATCGAGATCGGCGACAGCGGTGAGACCTTGGTGGGGTGGTGGCGCAACACGTCGGAGATGCCGTCGTGGACGCTGGACTGAATCGCAAGCCACCGAAGGCAGCCTGACGAGTGGTTGACCCAGACGTGGTGTCGCCATGGTCCGGCCGGTGACTGAAACTAGCGCGCAGGCCGCCATCTGCCCCACTCACTGGGGGCGGCCCAGGTCGAACAACAGCAGGTCAGCCCCGCGCTCACCGGGGATGAGCCGGTGGAGGGCGCCACTGACAAATCCCAGGCCATCCCCCTCCTGCAGCGGCTGGTCGGCGGCCTGGCCCATGGCCGTTATCCCACCGCTGATCACCTGCAGCCAACCGAGGCTGCCGGCGCCGATCTCCAGGCTGAGGGGGCTGCCCGCTCCCGGCTGGGCCCGCCACAGGCGCACCGGCCGATGGATGGCCATGGCCCCCTGCGCCTGATCCGGATGGATCAGGGGCGTCCAGTCGCTGCCGATCGCGAAAGGCTTTTGCTCATAGGCCGGGGGAATGCCGGCGCTGCTGGGCTGGATCCAGATCTGCAGCAGGCGGCAAGGCTGGTCACCCCCATTGATCTCACTGTGCACCACTCCGGTGCCAGCACTCATGCGCTGTACCTCGCCAGCGCGCAGCACCTCGGCATGGCCCATGGAATCGCGGTGGTTGAGCTGACCCTCCACCATCACCGTGATGATTTCCATTTCGCGATGCGGGTGCATGCCGAAACCGCTGCCGGCAGCGATGCGGTCGTCGTTGATCACCCGCAGGGGGCCGAAGCCCATCCAGGCCGGGTCCACATGGTTGGCGAAGGAAAAGCTATGCCAGCTGTCCAGCCAGTCGAGCTGGCTGTGGAACCGCTCAGCAGCGGGACGGAACACCAGTCCCGCAGTGCTCGGTGTGGAAGAAGTGACGGTCATGGCTGGGCTGAAGCAGGCGCGGCAAGTGATTGGACGGGGACGGTCATGTTGGCGCAAACGAGCGGATCGGGCGGCTGATCAGACGACGGGTCCATGCCATCCCGATGCGTGCACCAAACACTTGCTGCGCATCGTCATCGTCCAACTAGCCCCTTTCAAGCATCCTCTCCATCGCAGAGGAAAGACGATCAATGTCAATATCAAAATTACTTTTGTAGCTCTGAACAGCATCCTCAGGCGCGGCGCTGGCCAGCATGAATTCATACTGAAACCCCAGCACTTTAGCCATGTAGTAGAAATGAAACCGCGGTCGCTTCGCAGATGGTGGATAGATATCAAGGACACTGCAGGCAGCATTCTTCCTGAAAACCAGGTTTGCAAGGCCTGCGGCATGAATACCGATCACATAGCGGGAAGCCGAAAACATCTCTTGCTGCTCCTCAATGCTGCGATCACCCGTTTGAATGATCTCGAAGCCAAATCGCTTGGCCACTTGCCTGACCGCATCAAGATTGCTGATGCCCCGACCATACCTAGGCTCACGAATTAAGAATATCCGACGCTGACTTGCGCGATCACTATCAGGAACCCTCAGGGCCCGCCTCACGTAGTCATAGTTAGCAAGGCTCTGGCGCGATGGATCAGCAAAGTACAAGCGCTTTGATCGTATCCATTTGGCCGCCCCAGGAAGGTTTTCCTGAATCACAACTTGATCCCGATCAAGTCCCATCAGTCGGATGATGTCTCGGACATATCGCCGCTGCTCTAAAGCAGATCGGCCAACAAGAATTGGGACCCTAGGGAACAAACCAAGCTCATCGGCAAGCCGCAGTCGCCCACCAATGATATCGATCAGAAAGTGATAATAATTGTGTTCGGCGGCATCCCGAAGGCTGATGACCTCAGCCACATCCTGCACACCATCCCTTCGACATCGCATACGGAGGTAGTCAAGGCAGCTCGGCGGCAATAGAGAATGGATATCAATTAGTCCAGCCTGAAGAAGACGCGCCGGCTCTTGAACGATCCAACCAGAAGAAGGATCGACAAGCGCAGCACCATTGGCATAGCCAAAGCTCTCATGGTCATCGCAATCCCTTAAATACTCAAAGGCCCCTAAGCCTGGGAGACTCGCAAAGGGCTCGCCGTCACGATAGGGATGCCGTGTTCGGTCGCAAAGCCACGTTGGATCGGGGGTAAGCGGCCAGAGGGAGCAGACACGCCAACCAAGAGAGTTCATCCAAGGCCTCTTCAGGAGAGCCATGGGGCGTTGCAACAGGGAGTGTTGTGGCAGTTTCACGACCTAAGGGGAGACAACCTTTTCTACCAGAAAGAGCGAAGTCCGTTACCGAAAAAACTTTTCCAATGAAGCGAATCAACCGCGAACAAGTTCAACTCAATTGGCCGTACCACGCGTTGCCCAAGAATCCATGGAAGCTCCCAGGATTAACCGACTGTGTGAGCCAGTCAAAAAATTGACATGAAGCCAAAAATGGACCAAACCAACCATCCCCACCTCCGCCCACTGCAGGGGTTGGGTGAATAAACATGGACAGGGCAATTGTCTCACACAAAGTGATCAGGCTGAAAGTGTTCGGCATGGCCTCGCCCACCAGCCCCCTCCACGCCATGCCTCGCGCAAAAAACACAAAGCCGCCATGGTCCAGTTGCCTACGTCAACGGCCTGGCTTGATCAACACCTGGCTCTATGCGTACAGGACAAATGTTTCATTTGTGACGAGTCATCTTTCCCTCTGAACGGATGTTCGAGCCATTGGGGAGCTCAGCCAGCAGGGCCAAGCCCGTTGAGGGCAGCGTCTTCGCCCGCCACACGCACCCGTCTCACGTCGGTGGCAGGGCCAGCAGACGGGTGATCAGATCGTTGATTGAGGCATCCTTGGCGGGGTTGGCGCTATTGCTCACCAGCTGCCGGCCAACCACCACCGCGCCCAGATGCGCCAGCTGCAGCCGCAGGGCCGCCAGCACGGTGGTGCCACCCCCGCCGGAGTGGGTGGCGATCACCACCGGCCGGCTGTTGAACAGGCTGCGGAAGTCGCTGCCCTGCACCGACAGCCAGGCAATCGCGCTGGTGAGCACGGGGGGAATGGAACCGTTGTATTCCGGCGTACAGATCACCCAGCGGCCCGCCGCACGCAGGTCCTCTTCCAGGCCGGACAACGCAGCCGGAGGGCTTTCCTGCTGGAGCCGAGGCGTGAACAGGGGTAGGGCAAGGGCCGTGAGGTCAAGCACCGAAGCACGCTGGCCCTGCTGACGGGCTTCAGCGGCAAACCGCTCCGCCAGCTTGAGGTTCTCGCCGTTGCTGGCGGCGATCACCAGGAGATCGCTAGGCATGGCTTTCTTGGAATGGCGATTGGTTGCATGCTCTGCCGAAGCGCCGGGAAACACAAGACGACCGGAACCTCCAAGCGGCCAGGGCATCAAGGTTGGGATGGCCCCCACGCGGAAGCCGGCGGTGCGTCTTAGCAAGGGCCGTTGAAGTCCGTGAACTGCTCAGCCAGGGATTGCTGGAACAGCCCAGAACGTCGAGCCCCGCACCCATCCACCGCCAATCAGGCGGCTCCTGCTGCACCACAAGCGGCTCTGGATCAAAAGCGGAGTCCTGAAGCGGAATCCTGAAACAGCCACCTGAGCTCACCCCTGATCTGCGCCGCCCGATCGGCGGGTGACCGTGCCACGGGCTGGGCTGGGCTGGGCCGGATGGGGAGCTTTCAACGACGAACCCAGTTAGCAACAATGATTTCGTCTGATGAGGACGGGGAAGGGCAGATCGGCAGAATGAAGCGGATGCCGGCGATCATCCACGGCATCCATCCACCATGGTTCAGCCCCGTCGGGAACCCCGATACATCGTTCCCGCCATCAGCGTCTGCATTGAGGTGGAGTTCCAGGCCGAGGTCAGGCCCTTCATGGGACGGCTTTGGGACATCAGTCAGTCAGGAGCGTGTCTGCTCTTTCCAAGCCGGCATGCCGTGGCAACGGGACAAAGCGGCCCCCTGATCCTGAAACCCCCCAACATCGGCGAACCGATCCGAACCCGAGCCGAAATTCTCTGGGTGGACCGGCTGCGGGTCGCCTCCTACGCAGGGGCTCGATTCCTGGAAACGATCGATTTCGACAGCACCTTTCTGGGCATGCTGATGCGCGGCGACCCACGCTCCAACGGCAGTCTGCCCAGGCACGACCTGCTCAACGGCGGGGACCCCCTGCTGGGGCTGGGCGAATGAGTCGCTTGAGCCGTTGCTGGACCCTGATCACCCTGGTGGCCCTGCCCCTGCTGCCGGCCAGCGCCGCCAGGCTCCCCCAACAGCTGCCGGTGGCCGTCTGCGTGATCTCCCCCCGGGTGGAGCCCGTGGAAGAAGTGGATGGCTTTGGTGTCGTACCAACCCCCACGCCCAGGCTGGTGGTGCTGGAGCCCCTGCTGGAGCTGCGCATCAGGCGTGAGGGCAAACCGGACTGGCAGCTGAGCGGCAGCCCTGGCAGGCCGATCCGCACCCCTCTTGACTGGCCCACCAGCCCGATCGCCCCCGGCGAGTTCGTGCTCCTGCAATTGCGACCCAGCGGAGCAGCGGCAGGAGCGTTCGCCCATGTGCAACTGGCCGGCGGCTCTGCCCAACGGATGGCAGCCACCAGCGCCTTGCTGGCCTGGCTGGGGCAGGACAGTACCGCCTGGCTGCACGCCTTCGACCAGGCGCTCGACTACGGCGATGTGCCCCTGGCCTGGACCCTGCTGTTCCATCCCCAGGCCCCCCGGAGTGCCGACCTCGACGCCCTGCGCGACGAGGTGATCCGGCGTGGTTGTGGCGGTTGAGAGCGGCTGAGGCTGCCCGCCTCACCAGAAGCCCTGGGATCTCAGCCAGAGTCCCAGGGCCAGCATCGGCAGAAAGACGGCCGCCAGGATTTGCAGTTTGACGACCCGGGCTGAAGAGTCCTGGGGGCGGGGGGAGTGGAGTGGCATGGCCAGGGGGCAGCGGGCTGCGGGCTCGCCACTCTGAACCAGCTTCGCGGTTGGCGTGCCGAGCGGCACCGCCCTACCTAGCTTGTGAGGGAGTTCAGGCAATCCCCTCCCAGGGCACACGCTGGCCGCAAAACTCCTGCAGAATCGAGAGATGGAACAGCCAAGCTCCCAGCTGAACTCCGCTGGTCCTTACCGGGTCAGGCCCCAGATTGCCCGCGAACAAAGTGTTCCCCAGCAGGTTCCTGCTCCACGCTTCAACACCCGCGACGACGCCGAGACTTTTGCCCACCTGATGGCCCAGGACAGGCATCAGGCCGTTGTCGTTGAAAAGCTGGCTCCAGCGGGTTGCTGGCTTCAGCTCTCCACGGTGGCGGGCTGGGCAGCCTGACCCAAGCCAGCTCCCACTCAGCTGGAGCGGCGCGGATCCCTGGTGATTGAGACAATCTCCGGTGCGAACACAAAGGTGAGTTCGTCCAGGCAATGGGCATGGCCATCCATCGCCTCCACCCCACCTGCCACGAAATCGATCAGCCGCTGGGCCTCCTCAGGAGCCATGGCACTGGCGTGCACGAGCACCGTCTGGAGATCCCGTACGGCCATCACAATGGCTTGGGCATCGGCAAAGCAGGTGGGGTGGAACACCACCACCTCTGGCAACCAGTCTCCGAACGGTCCCTGCATGAACGCACGCTAGTCAGCGACACCGCCAGCGCCACGCCCCACAGCAAAAAAGGCCCAGAAACGGCCCCCATCCGGCCAGGCGACCCATGGGGCGCTGACCGCCTCGACTTGACAATGCTATCCAGACAACCCAGCTGGCTAACGAGGGCCGCTCACGGCAGGTCCCCAGCGAGCTGACCCACCAGTTGACGCCCCAGGCGCTCAGCACTGCGGAGGGCTCCCTCAACGCGGCCGAAGCCTTCTCCGGAGATGAAGTCACCGCAGAAGGCCACTCGGCTGTCGGCGCAGACCATCAACTCCGCTGGCAGACCTGGCGGCAGCGGAAACGCCGCTCCCCAGCGCATCAGCTGGGGCTCAGCCTGGGTGGGATCGATTCCAGGTAGCCAGGGGGCGAGACAGTTCACCACGGCCTCACTGAGGGCCTGGATCACCGTGTCCTCGCGGCCCGAATCCAGCGGCAGCTGCAACAGCTTGGCAATGGCAGAGCGGGATCCAACCACGTCGAGATAGTCAGCGGCGAAGGCATGGCTGGAATGGGCCACCACAGCACAGCGCCCATCGGCGAGGGGCTGGATGCTCAGGCGCCGCAAGCCCCAGCGCTGCTGGGCGGCGGCATCGAAATTCACCAGCCGGAACGGCAGCGCGCGCCAGGGCTGGGCAGCAGCGCCCGCAAACACCAACAACAGGTTGGAGCGTGCCTCGAGACGCAAGCCCGCCAGGGTGGTGAGTGCATGGTCGAGCTGCCAGTCGCCAAGCCCAGCAGCAGCCTCGGCAAGGGGAACATCCGGCCAGTCAAGGATCAGCTGGCAGCGGGGGTGGGCCAGCAAGGTGCTGCTGAGCACCAACCAATGGGCTTCAGCCAACAGTTGCCTGTTGGCATCGCGCAACTGCCAACAGCCACGGCGGCAGCGGCTGAGGAACCGCACCAAGGTGCCGTAGTGGCAGTGCAAGTCCCCCCCAGCCGCCAGCTGGAGCAGGCCACCACACAACTGGTCCATCCCACCACGGCCCTGGAACAGGTCGCCCATACCGAGAGCGTCCGGCCGACCGATGTTCAGCCGACTCTCCCCCTCCAGCATGGCCACGGGGTGGCTCCAGGGCTGGATCCAGCCGCCGTCCAGCAAGGGTTGCAAGAGGTCGGGAGCCGACGGACCCGTGATGTTGAACAGGGGGGCCCCATGGTCAATCACCATGTGCCGATCAAGGCGGCTGCGCCGGGATCCGGCTCGACCTCCGGGACCACGGCCGGTTTCCCACAGCGAAAGTGCCCCTGTGAAACCGAGCCGGCGGAGTTGGGCCACCAGCGCACAACCTGCAACGCCTGCCCCGATCACGGCAATGGCAGCGGGAGCGGGAGCCGGCATCACTGGACGGCGCGGGCAGTAGCGTCTTAGCCGATTGGACGCTCCATGGCCCGGTTTCTGCTGGTTCTCCAGTCGAGCCCTTCCCCACCGAGCCAGGACACTGACGGCACGACTGACCGGGAGTCCTGGGGCCCAGAGTCCATGTTGCAGGCCCTGGAGCCGGTGCTGAGGGGACTGAATGCCGAGGTGGACCACCGCACCCGAGCCCACCTGGGAGCCCTGGTGAAACAGGGGGGCGAGAACCAGCGCATGCAACTGTTTGCCGACGTGCAGTCGAAACCGGGAGGCGCCCGAGCCCTCGAACTGGTGCTACTCAGCCGGGAATCGATGGGCCTGCGGGCACCCCAGACCCTGGCCGTTTTTGAACGCCTGGTGGCCCTCTGCCAGGAACACCTTCAAGACATGCGCCTGATCTTCCGCTCCGACCGCGACGGCCCCCTGCAAGCCAGCGAGGGTGGCGTCACCACTTAAGGATCACTTAAGATTGTTGGTGACCCAGCCGAGGCCGCCTTGAACGACAACCATCCCGTGCTGTTTGCCCTCGATGCGGAATGGCAGAGCCTGCGCGACGCCTACCGACAGTCCCCCAACGAGCACACCCGCTACCAGCTCACCCGTCTGGAGAGCCTGATTGCCCAGTGGGCCCCTGAGCGACTGGCCACCAGCTCCTGATTGCTGGGGGTGACCGCTTCACTGTGCGCAGCGGCTTAATCGTGATCGCCCTGGGCACGTTTTTGATGGCCAGCCCGATCGATTGGCGCTTGAGCCTGGGCGTCTGGGCTGCCGAGCGCGCGGTCACGGCAGCCCTAGAACGTTGGGGGGTCAGCTGGCGCTGAGGATGGGCATGGAGGTGGGCAGAGTGGGGACTCTGTTGCTCTCAGCGGACTAGGGCAGCAGACCCCAGCCGCGAGGGGGCTGCCCCCGCGAAGAGCTCGAGATTAGAAGCCGTTCATCTCACCCCGTACATCGCTGAAGGAGACCCCCGATCCATGGGCAACTGGTGGCACTGGAACCCTGCCGAGGGCACAGCCCAGGGTGGATTCGCCGTGATCGGCGTAGGCCGCTTCGGTACTGCCGTCTGCAGCGAGCTGGTCAAAGCCGGTGCCGATGTGCTGGCCATCGATAGCGACCAGAAAGCGGTCGATGCCCTGCGCCAGGTGGATCCGGCCATCCAGGCTCGCGTCGTGGATTGCACCGACGAGGAAGCCCTGCGCGAGGCGGGCGTCCTCGATGTGGAAACGGTGGTGGTGGCCATGAGTGAGCCGATCTCGGCCAGCATCACCGCCACCCTGATCGCCAAGGACAGTGAGGGCAGCCGGGTGAAGAAGGTGATCGCCCGGGCCACCAACGACCTGCACATGAAGATGCTGCAGCGGGTGGGGGCCGACCGGGTGGTGTTCCCCTCCAAGATGCAAGGGCATCGCCTGGGGATGGAGCTGGTGCGGCCCAACCTGCTCGAACGGCTGCGCCTCGACGACAAGAACTTCATCGAGGAGATCCGGGTACCCGGCTCCTTCGTGGGCCGCTCGCTGCGCGACCTCAACCTGCGCAAGAACTTCAATGTGAACGTGCTGGCCGCCGGCCCGGACAACCACCTCACCGTGAATCCACCGGCCTCCCACGTGCTGGCCGCCGGGGAACTGCTGGTGGTGATGGGCAGCAGTGAAGCCCTGGCCGGCCTGCCTGGCAGCTGAATCAACCCCCTCTTCGGCAAGCCTGGCCGCCCCGCTCACCGTTCTGATGCCCCCCACCACGCCCCCAGCGGAAACTCCCCGGCTGTTGCAGCCCCCGGTCGCCCTCACCATCGGAGGCAGTGATTCCGGCGGCGGGGCTGGCATCCAGGCCGACCTCAAGACCTTCACCGCCCTGCAGGTGCACGGCTGCAGCGCCATCACCTGCCTCACCGCCCAGAACACCTGTGGCGTGGAGCGGGTGGATGGCCTGGCAGCGGCGGCGCTCACGGCCCAGGTGGAGGCGGTGTGCCGGGATTTCGCAGTGGCGGCGGTCAAGACCGGGATGCTGCTGAATGCCGCCCTGATCGAGGCCACCGCTTCCGCCATCAGCCGGATTGCTGCGCCACGGGTGATCGATCCGGTGATGGTGTCCCGGGCTGGAGCAGTACTGCTCGAGCCGGAAGCGGTAGCGGCCATGACCGCCCTGCTGCCCCTCGCCAACCTGATCACCCCGAATGTGCACGAGGCCGGATTGCTCACAGGGCGGCAGCTGACCAGCCCGCAGGAGATGGAGGACTGCGCCCGGCAGCTCAGCCAGCTCGGCTGCCGGGCTGTGTTGATCAAGGGAGGAGGGCTGCCCGCCCTGCAGGGCCGTGACCTGCTCTGCAGCGACGGCCAGCTGGAGTGGCTGGTCAGCCCCGCAATCGCCACCCCCCACACCCATGGCAGCGGCTGCACCCTGGCTGCGGCGATCACCGCAGGCCTGGCCCAGGGGCTGGAGCTGCGGGATTCAATCGTGGCGGCCAAGGTCTACCTCACGGGTGCCCTGCGGCGGGGCCTGGCGATTGGTGCTGGTGCCGGCCCCCTCTGCCATTGGCACCAGGCATTGGCTCCAGCCGGTGGCACCGGGAGCTCCCCCCAGACCTCCCCATAGACTCCTGGCGCGCCGGCGCCCGTAGCCCAACCGGTAGAGGCAGGTCACTTAAAATGACTCCAGTGCGGGTTCGAATCCCGCCGGGCGCACTCTTATCTCCGCCCATCCCCCACCCCGTCTCCAGGGCCCCGGTCAAACGCCCACCGGCCAACCAGCCCAGTCCCAAACACCCCATCAGCAGATCGCCGTGCCCGGGTTCATCCAGTCGCTTCTCGACACGCTCACGCCCGATCTGATCCTGGTGGTCGGTCTGTACGGCGCCCTCGCCGTGGCCTATCTGGTGGTGGTGCCCTTGGCCCTCTACGCCTGGATGGTGAAGCGCTGGACCAGCATGGGCAAGCTTGAACGCTTCGGGGTGTACGGACTGGTGTTCCTGTTCTTTCCAGGCCTGATCCTGTTCGCCCCCTTCATCAACCTGCGCATGGCCGGGCAGGGAAGCCGGTGACCAAGGGACAAGCACTCCTGATCGGCCTGGCCGTACTCGGCCTCGGTGGGCTCGGCTACGGGCTCTTCCAGGCCAGCGGCTTCGAGGGATTCAATGCCGGAATCGCCGCCTCCTCCCTGCTCATGGTGCTGGTGCTGGGCTGGACGGCCACCTATCTGCTGCGGGCGGTGACCGGCAACATGACCTACATGCATCAACGCCGCACCTATCGCTCCGCCTACGACGCCCACACCACCGAGGTGCTGCAGCGCAAGTTCGATGCCCTGAGCCCGGAGGAACAGCAGCAACTGCTTGACCAGGTCGCCGAACAGCAGCAACCCGGCGAGGCATAGGCTCGCTGCCGAGATCGTCTGAGCCTGACCGCTGCTGTGACTGCCGCCGCCACCCCGATTCAGCAGCGTTTCCAGCAGCTGCGCAGCCAGGGCACCTGTGCCCTGATGCCCTTCCTGATGGCGGGTGACCCCGACCTGGCGGGCACGCGCTCGGCCCTGCTCGCCCTGCAGGCCAATGGCGCCGACCTGATTGAACTGGGAATCCCCTACAGCGATCCCCTGGCCGATGGCCCCGTGATCCAGGCCGCCGCCAGCAGGGGCCTGGCCAGTGGCACCACCCCGGCCAGGGTGCTGGAGATGCTCAGTTCCCTGAAGGGGGAACTCACGATCCCGGTGGTGCTGTTCACCTACAGCAATCCCCTGCTCAACCGGGGCATGGAGAACTTCTGTCGGGATGCCGCCGCCGCCGGTGCGGCCGGCTTGGTGGTGCCCGATCTCCCCCTGGAAGAGGGCGAAAAGCTCTCTGCGATCGCCACGGAGCACGGGCTCGACCTGGTGCTGTTGGTGGCCCCCACCACCCCGGCCGAGCGGATGGCCCGCATCCACCAAGCCAGCCGCGGCTTCACTTACCTCGTGAGCGTCACCGGTGTGACGGGGGTTCGCACCAGCCTGGAATCGCGGGTGGAACCCCTGGTGCACCAGCTCAAGGGCCTGGGCGACACCCCCGTGGCCGTGGGCTTCGGCATCTCCGGGCCCGAGCAGGCACGCCAGGTGCGCCAGTGGGGCGCTGACGGCGCCATCGTGGGTAGCGCCCTGGTGAAGGTGATGGCGTCGGCCGCCTCAGCAGGCCAGCCGGTGGGGGATGCGGCCGGCCACTTCTGCGCCACCCTGCGCGCCGGCCTCGACGGCTGACAGCGGGCGTCGGACGGGCGAGCACGCCCTAGTCGAGCCGGCGGCCCTCGCGGGTGGCCGTTGGTGCTCCAGCGCGATCAGCCCCGGGCTGCCAATGCCGCACCACCAGCGGCCCCCGCTCCTGCGGGGTGAAACTGGTGCGCCAGCCTGAGATCCAGTCGATCACCACCTGGGCCAGTGGGCCAGCGAGCTTGATTGCCTTGCCGTCATTGCCAGGCGGCTGCAACCGGTCGGCCCCTGGCTCCCACGACTACTGCTGCGCCCCGGCCGGGCCTATCAGCAGCGCATCAGTCCAGCCGTTGGCGTAGTCGATGCGCACGCCATTGCCCCAGGGCCGCCAGCGGCCCTGCTCACGCAGCTGCCCCAACTGCAGGGCGCCGCTGCCCGCCAGGGGCGCCCTGGATTCCGGCGGTGCTGGTGGCGCGGCCATCGGGCCGCAGGCGCACGTTGAAGAGATTGTTGGCGTTGTCCACCAGGGCCCACACCCCCAGGTAGCGCTGGCCCTGCTGGCGCCCCTCGCTGGCAGTGGGGCGGGCAGGGGCCGCTTGCGGTGGGGCCGTTTGCGCCCCAGCCCGGAATGCTGGAGCGCAAGCCCCGAGAACCGCAGCCAGAGCCAGCGGAGGCAGGAGGGAGGGCATACGCATCGCTCGAAACCGATCGGAGAGGAGGCGATCCCATGATGGCCATGTGACAGCGATGGCACCGCGTGTTGTTCTCCCCCGCCTGCGAGCGCAACAAGGGACCGATCCTGGCGGTGTTGCGCCAGTGGCTGCCGGCCAGGGCGCGGGTGCTGGAGATCGGCTCAGGCAGCGGCCAGCATGCCCATTTCTTCTGCAGCCAGTTCCCCGGACTGGTGTGGCAGGCCAGCGAGCGGCAGGACGCGCTGGCAGACCTGCAGGCCCAGCTGGCCGAGGTGCCGCCAGCCAGCCTGGCGCCGGGGGCGCAGCTGCTGCGGGCCGTGGCCCTGGACGTGATGGCCACCGAGCAGTGGCCGCCCACCCCTGGCGGGGGTGCTTTTGATGCGCTGTTCAGCGCCAATACCTGCCACATCATGCCGGCGTTGGCCCTCCCCCGGCTGCTGGCGGGAGCGACCCAGGTGCTGCGCCCGGGCGGATTGCTTCTCCTTTACGGCCCCTTCCACGATGGCGGCCTGCACACCGCAGCCAGCAACGCCGCCTTCGACGCCCAGCTGCGCAGTCTCGATCCGGCCATGGGCGTGCGCGATGCGCTGGACCTGCAGGAGCAGGCGAGAGGGCTGGGTCTCGACCCCATCGCTGATGTGGCCATGCCAGCCAACAACCGCATGCTGGTGCTGGAGCGGCGGCGATGAACGAAACCAGCAACGGGCAGGGGAGCGGCACCGGGGCTAGCGCCCTGTTTGGCGCGGTGGCGGCCGCCTATGCCCGGCACCGACTCACCTACCCGAGCGCCTTCTTCGACCTGCTGCTGCAGCGGCTGCCCGCCTCTCCCCTGGTGTGGGACTGTGGCTGCGGCAGCGGCCAGGCCAGCCACGATCTGGCTGAGCGGGGCGCCCAGGTGATCGCCACCGATGCCAGCGCAGCCCAGCTTGCCGCCGCCAGGCCCCACCCCCGGATCACCTACCGCCAGGCAACCGCTGAGGTCAGCGGCCTGCCGGACGCCTGCGTGGATGGGGTGCTGGTCGCGGCAGCGGTGCACTGGTTTGCCGGCAGGGCCTTCAACACGGAGGTGCGGCGGGTCTGCAAACCGGCAGCGGTGATGGCCTGGATCGGCTACCTGCCCATGCGGTTGCCAGACTCCAGCATCCAGAGCGTGATGGACACCTTTCACAACCGCACCTTGAGCGCCTGGTGGCCGGCGGAGCGTCGCTGGGTGGAGCAGAGCTACGCCGGCCTGGACTTTCCTGGAGAGGAGTGGCCCTTTCCCGCGGGGCTCTGGATCAGCCGCCGCTGGACCCTTGCCGAGCTGCTGGCCCACATCGGCACGTGGTCGGCGGTGCAACGCAGCCGCGAGGCCGGCGCCGATTCCCTGCCCAGCCTGGCCGCCGAACTCACCCCGCTGTGGCCCGATCAGGGCGCTGGGACCCTGCAGGTGCGCTGGCCGTTCATGGGGCGCTGGGGCACGGTGGTGCGACCAGCAGGGCCCTGATGCCGGCGAACAACCTGTCCAGCGCCCGCTCCAGTTCGGCGGGGCCGAGCAGGCCATAGCTCAGGCGCAACACGGGCTCGCCTGCCGGATAGCCGAAGCTCTCGCCTGCCACCGCCGCCACCCGGTGTTCCAGCACCAACCGCCGCATCAGCAGGTCTCCCGTGAGCGCACCTGCTGCGCGGGGATCGAGGGCCAGGAGACCATAGAACGCACCATCAGGCTCGGCCAGAAGCCGCACCGGCAGTCCCTGGGCCTGGGCGCCTGCCACCCCTGCCAACAGCTGATCCCGCCGTTTCGCCAGGGCGGCAATGCGGGGGCGGCACCAGGCCGGCCCCGCCGCCAGGGCCGCCAGGGCCGCCCGCTGGATCAGGCGCGGCGGAGCGATCAGCACCGTGTCCTGCACCTTGGCCAGGGCCGCCGTGAGGGCGGCCGGAGCTGCCATGAATCCCACCCGCCAGCCCGCCATGCCGTAGGCCTTGGAGAGCGATTGCAGGGTCACGGTATGGGCTGCGGCCCCCGGCAGCGAAGCGGGGCTCCAGTGGGGCTCGCTCCCGTACACGAACTGGCCATAGGCCTCGTCGCTGATGTGCAGCAAGCCATGGCTGGCGCAGAGCCGGCTGATCGCCTCCAGCACGCCCCTCGGGATCACCACACCGCTGGGGTTGTTGGGCGACACCGTCACGATCGCCCGGGTGCGGGGGGTGATTGCCGCGGCCAGCCGCTGCGGATCGGGCACCAGGCCGGCATCCACCGGCACGGGCCGGCCGCCAGCGAGCTGCACGGCCATCACGTGGTTGAAGTAGTAGGGGAGCGGCAGGATCACCTCACTCGGCTCGGCCGGCGGGCCGGCACACAGCACCTGGGCGATGGCGTTGAAGGCCATGTTGCTGCCGGCTGTCACCCAAAGAGCAGCCCCATCGAGATCGAGCTGGTCGTGCTGGCGCAGGCTGCTGGCCAGGGCCTCCAGCAGCTCCGAATCCCCCTGCACCGGCCCATAGGTGTCCCGGCTGGAATCCGCTGCAGAGCCATCCTCACCCGCTGCACCGGAGGCGGCTGACACCACGGCGGTGAGCACTGACCGGGGCGGCCCCCAGGCCACCATGCCCTGCGCCAGCGACAGCGTGCCCGGCGTGGCCCGCACCAGAGCCCCCAGTTCGGGAATCACGGGCCTCAGCACGCAATCAAGCCTGGAAGCGGGAACGATCAGGCGGGCCACGGGCGGGAACCTCTGGATGAGCAGGGTCGGGGGCTGGGACCTTGGCGCCGCACCCCGACGGGCTCAGAGGTTGTACTTCTTGGTGGCAGAGGCCTTACAGGTGGCAGCAGCCTGCTTCTGGGACTGGCCCTTCTTCATCTCCTGCACCACACAGTTGCAGGTGTAGTCCTGCATACCGGCAGGCGCTGGCTTGCCAGACTCCTTGATTTCCTTATTGACCGCCTGCAGGCAGTACTTGCGGATCATGTTGTCCATCATGTTCTGGGCCTGGGCCGGTTGGGCCAGCATCAGCACCACGCCCGCCAGAGCCATGGGAACTGCGGCGGCGGAACGGAACACGGATGGGCGGAGCATGGACGCCTGGTTGCACGAATGCCCCCTGTCCTACCACCAAAAGCCAAAGCCGTAGGGTTCAAACCGTCCCTTCCATTCCATCCCGCCATGGCCCGCTACGTGCTCTGGGGCACCTACTGCGACGAAGCCCTGGAGAAGCGCACGCCCTTTCGGGAGGAGCACCTGGCAGGGCTGCAACGCCTGAAGGACGCCGGCATCCTGATCACTCTGGGGCCCACGGAGGGCAGCACCCATGTGTTCGGGATTTACGAGGCCGACAGCCGCGAGCAGGTGGAGACCCTGGTGAAGGGGGATACCTACTGGCGCGAGGGCATCTGGACGGCGGTGGAGATCTATCCCTGGATTCAGGCCTTCTGACGCGGCGTCCGATCACCCGCGCGGCCAGTCTGCCCGGGCCTGCTGCCACACCCAGGCGGCCACCGCCTCCACACCGTCCTCACCCAGCACTCCGGCGTAGCCCGACATCTGGCCCACGCCGTTGGCGGCAATCGCGGCGATGGCCGCCTCGGAGGCCACACCCTGGCGCGTGAGGGCGGCCATGCGCAGGGTTTTGCCACGGCGGATGATGTTGCCGCCGTTGAGGTGGCAGCCGGCGCAGTTGGTCTCGAACAGCCGTTCTCCATCAGGGGCGGCCTGCAGGGGCGCCGGCATGGCCAGGCCCACCAGCAGGGCCGCGAGCAGTGCGCAGAGTGATCGCAGAAACACGGGGCCGGGGGCAATCTGGATCCAGTCTGTCCCGCAGCCCGTGCCAGTCCTGCGTCCGCTCACCCCAGCCGACCATGACGCCCTGGTGGAGGTGTATCGGGACGCGGTGCTGAGCCAGACCCAGGGGCTTTACAGCCAGGACCAAATCGAGGCCTGGGCCCACCACCCCGCCCGCTCCACGGCCCTGCACCACCCCCTGCGCGAGGGCTTCGGCCTGGCCAGCGTGGCGGTAGGCCAACCGGCCATCGAGGCCTTCGGCATCCTGCACCCGCCCGATCGCCTGGCCCTCCTCTATTGCCGCGGCCGTTCCTGCCGGCAGGGACGCGCAAGCGCGATTCTGCTGGCGCTGGAGCAGCACGCTGCCGGGCAGGGCATCCCCCGGCTGCGCACTGAGGCCAGCCAGCTGTCGCGCCCCCTGCTGCTGCGCCATGGCTGGCAGGTAGCCGAAGAGGAACGGGTGCTGTTCGCCGGGGAATGGTTCCGGCGCTGGCGGATGATCAGGGATCTGGCCCATCCGTAGCCCCGCGACTCCCTTGGCCGAAGCCCAGCTGAAGCAGTTTCTGGAGAAAGTACGTCAGCTCAATGCCTTCGTGGCCCTCACGGAGGCCGATCCGGCCGTGCGAACCGCCCTGCGTGACTGCAGCCACCACCATGCCGTGGTGGAGCTGGCCCGGCAGCACGGCTTCGAGATCGGCCGCCGCTGGGGGGAAGGCGAGGCAAGCTCAGCCCATCCAGACAACCTGCTGGCCGGGCCCTGCCCGCCTGCCGGCACGGAGACCAGCTGCGTGCTGGCCTGCTCGGGCCATTGGCGCCTGGAGCGGATCCACTCCTGCCAGGCCTCCAGCCCGGAGGGGTTCTGGTATGACCAGGAGGAAACCGAGTGGGTGACTCTGCTGCAGGGCAGCGCCCGCCTGCGCTTTGCCGATGAGCCGTGCGCCCGTGAACTCTGCCGGGGAGACAGCCTGCTGATCAGACCCCATCGCCGTCATCGGCTTGAGGGGACAGACCCGGCCCCCGGATCCGTATGGCTGGCCCTGTTCTGGCGGGAGGCTTGTGCATCGTGAGCGAGCGCACCAGCCAGAAAGCCCCGGCCAGGGCCAGCACCGCCACCCCCAGGCCCGCCAGCAGCTGGGGCTTGCTCTCCGCCCCTGCCGGCAGCACGATCACCTTGCGGGCCACCGCTGTCATCGCGGTGAGCAGCACCAACTCAATCTGCACCACGTGACGGCGCAGGTAGGAGGTGATGTTCTGCAGCACCTCAACGGCGATCAACAGGTTGAGCAGGTCGCCCAGCACCTTGTTGAGCTTCTCGCCCAGCCAGGGAGTGCCGGGCACCATCAGCGCCAGCACCACCTGGGACAGGAGCTGAATTGTGGCTGCCAGCATCACCACCACCAACACCAGTCCGAGCAGCTTGGCCAGCTGCTGTTCGGTGCGGTCGATCACATGGAGGTAGTTGGCGTCATCGAACAGGCGCCGCCAGCGCTTCATCCGGAGGTTGCCCATGCCCTTCCCCATCGACCCGCTCAATTGCGAAACAGTTCGAACTGGGGCTGGGCGCGGGTATCGCCAGTGGGATTGACCAGCTCGGTGTCACAGGTCACGGTGCCATCAGGCGCCGTGACACAGTTTTTCGGCTTCACCTCCGTGGCGGGCCCCACCTGACTGCCGGGCCCCAACAAAAACCGTTCGGTCTGGGCGAGCGAGGGATTCGCCAATGTGACGCCGGCGGCGAGCGTTAACAGCAAGCGCAACGGGCAACGGGCAACGGTGGACATCAATCCAGACCCAGACGCGAGGACACCCACTTTGCCTGGCAACGGCGGCTCCCGCCGGCCTTGGAGTTGGCCTACTCCGGCAGCTCGGCCCTGATTTCCTGGAGCAACAGATCGAGCTGGCCCAGTTCATCGGCAGCATCCAGGGGAGCCGGAGCCCCTCCATCCCGTTGCCAGCCGTCCTCAACTGCGCACAGCTGTTCAGCGAGGCCCGCCACCCCCTGGCGTGCGTAGGTGATCTGCAGGGCTTCGAGCAGCACCGGCATGCGAATCGAACTGGCGTGCAGGGCCCGACGGAGATCGGCCTGGGTACGGCCCCTGTGGCGCAGCCAGTCCTTGAGGAAGGCCTGGAGATCCTCCAATTGCTCAGCTGAGAGGGTTGCCATGGCCATCAGCGCCCCAGGGGAAACCAGCGGTCCAGTCTGCGGCGGGCCCGCAGACGCACGGCCTCGCTGCGGTGGCGACCGCAGATGCCGAGCAGGGCAGTGATGGCCACCAGGTCATCACTGAAACCTGCCACCGGGATGAAGTCCGGAATCAGGTCCAGCGGCACCATCAGGTAGGTGAGGGCAGCGAGCACCGTGAGCTTGGCGGGGTAGGGCGTCTCCGCATCCAGCAGGATTTCCAGGCACTCCAAGGCGGGCAACGCCACCGCGCGGCCGGTCCGCCGCAGCAGGCGCAGCAAGAGGGCCTCGTCAACGACGCTGCTCTCGAGCACTTCGGCCTCGATGTCAGCATCAGGCTCTGCTTCGGTCCCCGGGGCCATGACTGGTCAGTCAGTCAACGGCCCTCATTGTGCAACCATCAGGCCTCGACCAAACCGCACTCGATTCCGGTTTTCCGCAGCTTGCGCAGGGCTCGCTGCACCACCTGCCGGCAGTATTCACGACTGCACTCGAGCTGGCGAGCGACCTCCGCCAGGGTGCGCCACTCGTGGCTGCCGTCGAGGCCGAAGCGCAACATCACCACCGTGCGCTCCTTGGGGGTGAGATTGGCCCGATCGAGCAGGGTCCACACGGTGGCGGAACGTTCGGCCAACTCGGCCCTCTCCATCGGTGCAGGTTCCGGACTGGGCAGCACGTCCACCAGTTCGGAGGGGTCGGCCTTGGCCTTCACCAACCCCTGCAAACTCACCGTGACACTGCGCAATTCGCAGCTCAACAGATCGTCCACATCCGCCTGGGGGAGATCGAGCAGCGTGGCCAGCTGGCGGGGGCTGGGGTTCACGCCATGCATCTGCAGGTAGCGGGCCTTCGCAGCCCGCAGGCGGGTGAGCTTTTCATTCACATTCACCGGGATGCGAATGGTGCGGCTCTGGGTGGAGAGGGCCCGGTTCAACCCCTGGCGAATCCACCAGTAGGCATAGGTGCTGAAGCGATGGCCACGGGTGGGGTCGTATTTCTCCACGGCCCGGGTGAGCCCGAGGGTGCCCTCCTGGATCAGGTCGAGCAGGTCGAGGCCCTTGTTCTGGTAGCGCTTGGCCAGATTCACCACCAGTCGCAGGTTGGCGGTGATCATCTGGTTTTTGGCCCGCTCGCCAAGCCGAAGCGTGCGTCGCTCCAGGTCGCTGTACTCACAGGCAGGCCCCTCGCCACCGGCCTGGCGACAGCGCTCCTGCAACGCTGCCATCGCCTGCACCTTGCGGCCCAGGGTGAGCTCCTGTTCGGGGGTGAGCAACTGATGGCGACCAATTTCACCGAGATAACTGCTCAGAGAGCTGGCCATTGGTCAAGGTCGCACTCTGATGAACCTAAGAAGTTCTGGGATTAAAAGCAGAATCACCATAAAGGCTTCCAACTTAATCATTGCTTCCCAACTTAATCATTTTTTCACCCCACAAATCCGCCCACCAGCACTGAGCCGAAACAGCCTTCACTTCAGCTTTCGATTTCGATCACAAAGCACGAAGCGGCCCGTCTCTGATTGCTCACCAAGGGAGCTATCGCAGTCGCGGCTCCTGGGGGCGCATTCACGACCCCAGCCGCGGGCCCGCTACGGTTCCACCCTCTGCAATCCACTGCATGGACGGGCTGGCGGCCATTCCTCCCGAGATTCTCAGCCGCGCGGGCGTGGCCTACGTCCATTACCTGAGCTTCATGCTCTGCTTCGGCGCCCTGGTGCTGGAGCGGCGGCTGATCAAGGCCAATCCCAACAAGGCCGATGCCACCTTGATGGTGATCACCGACGTGGTGTACGGGATGGCGGCCCTGGCCCTGCTGGTGAGCGGCATCCTGCGGGTGCTCTACTTCGGCCAGGGCAGCAGCTTCTACACCGAAAATCCGCTCTTCTGGTGGAAAGTTGGCCTGTATCTGGGAGTGGGCGGCCTGTCGCTATATCCCACCGTGACCTACATCCTCTGGGCGATTCCGCTGCGCAAGGGTGAACTGCCCAAGGTGAGCGAGGCCCTGGCCAACCGTCTGGCCTGGATTCTGAACATCGAATTGGTGGGCTTTGCCCTGATCCCCCTGCTCGCCACCCTGATGGCCCGTGGCGTGGGTCTGCCCGGTGGCATCGGCGCCTGATGGTTCCAGGCCCATGCCCCTGCGTCTGGCCAGCCGGCTGATGGCCCTGGGCCTTGGCCTGGGCACGCTGCCTTTGGCCGCCCAGCCGCCAGACACTTCAACGTGCGGTCCTGCAAGCGTGCAGGAGGTGCTCCGGCCCACCGCAGCGCGGCCAGCAGCGGTTTCCCCGGTGCCTCCCCCCCCTACGGCCGGCGATCCCCCCACGGGGAACGATTACCGCTGGCAGCTCAGGGGCACGGCCTATGGCTGGCCCCGGCTGGATCGCTGGTGCGTGTGGGTGGAGCCGGCGAGTGGGGAAGCTGCGGCTGCCCGCTGGGACCGGGCCTGGCTGGATGCCGTGGACGCCGCCCTGGCCAGCTGGGGCGAGTTGGTGCCGATCCAGCGGGTGAGCCAGCCAGATCATGCCCAGGTGCGCCTGCTGCGGCGCAGGCCGCCATTGCGCGGCGGCAGGGCCAGCCATGGCCGGGCCGAGCTGCAGCTGGTGGTCGTGCAGCGGCAGGGGCAGCGCCAGCTGGAACCCCAGGTGGTGGTGTCCATCAGCCCCGGCCAGCGCCCCACCGCCATGCAGGCCACGGCCTTGCATGAACTGGGCCACGCGTTCGGGCTCTGGGGCCACAGCGAGGTGGCGGGCGATGCCATGGCTGCGGTGCCCGGGGCCCACCCGGTGCTGGAGCTCAGTCCCCGCGACCGGGCCACCTTTCTCTGGCTGCAGCAACAGCCAGGGCTCGAACTGGCCCCTCCCCCCTAAGTGCCACCTCGCTGCCGGGGCGCACTGCATTGCGGGGTATTGCGCAGCATGAACTTGTTTGTGAATTGCCGCGCAAGCCGACAGAACGGACAGCCGTGCCCATACCTTGCGCGTTTTGCCCTCCCTGCCCAATGGCCCTGCCCGTTCTGGCCACCAAACCCCTCACCAGCAACGCCCGGGTGAGCAGCTTTCTCGACGCCAATGAGGAATCCCCACGCCAGAGCAGCGCGGTTGGGCAGCAGCGTGACCGGGCCGCCACGGATGCCCTGATCGAGCAGGCCTACCGCCAGATCTTCTTCCACGCCTTCAAGGCCGATCGGGACGCGGTGCTGGAGTCGCAGTTGCGCTCCGGCCAGATCAGCACCCGCGAGTTCGTGCGCCAGCTGCTGCGCTCGGAGAAATTCCGCAACGACTTCTACCGCTGCAACAGCAACTACCAGGTGGTGGAGCAGGTGGTGGGCCGGGTACTGGGCCGGCCGGTGCACGGCGAGCAGGAGCGCATCGCCTGGTCGATCGTGATCGCCGAACAGGGACTGCCGGCCTTCATCGACGCCCTGATCGACTCGCCGGAGTACCTGGAGGCCTTCGGCGAAGACCAGGTGCCCTACCAGCGCTCGCGGGTGCTGGCGGGACAGGCGGTGGGCACGATGCCCTTCAACCAGCAGGCCCCCCGCTACAACGCCTATTGGCGCGACACGATGGCGCGCCGCGCCCCCGCCGGCAGCGGCAGCGGCTGGAGTCCGGCGGCTGGCTGGCCGCGGCCGGCCTGGCTGGCCAACCAGCCCACCCCGGCGCTGCAGAACGCCTGGCGCTGGTTCGTGGCCACCGGCGGCTTCGTGCTCACCGGCTTCGTGATCTGGACGGCCCTCGCCATGCTCAGCACCGGCGCCCAGGGCTGAGTGGGTTCGCCGCGCCCAGCCCGCTCACCCCCGCCGCGGTGCGCCGCGGCGGGCGGCCAGCACCTGCTGCACCTGGCGCCAGCTCACGCCGTGGTGGGCCAGGGCCACCTGGAGGTGAAAGAGGATGTCGGCGGCCTCACCGGCGATCCCGGTGGGGTCGCCGTCCTTGCAGGCCATCACGAATTCGGCGCTCTCCTCGCCGATCTTCTTGAGGATGCGGTTGTCGCCCCCCTCCAGCAGCTTGTTGGTGTAGCTGCCGGGTTCGGGCTGGTCGCGGCGACTCTCGATCACCCGCATCAGCTCGGTGCAGGCATCAGCCGGGGGCGGCGCCGCCAGGGGCCCGCCGGCCGTGGGGGCTGGGCCGTCGTCATAGAAGCAGCTGCGGGCACCGGTATGGCAGGCCACGTCGCCCCGCTGCTCGACCGTGAGCAGCAGCACGTCGGCGTCGCAGTCGTAGCGGAGGCCGCGTAGCGCCTGGGTGTGGCCGCTGGTGGCCCCCTTGTGCCATAGCTCGGCGCGGGAGCGGCTCCAGTAGTGCACCTCGCCGCTGGCGAGGGTGCGCTCCAGCGCCTCACGGTTCATCCAGGCCACCATCAGCACGGCGCCATCGAGCCAGTCCTGGGCGATGGCCGGGATCAGGCCGGCCTCGTTGAAGCGCAGGCTGGCGATGAAAGCCGGATCAGGCGGCTGAAATGATGAAGCCAAGGCCCCTGCGCTGCTGCTGCCCCGATCCTCTCCCATGCCCACACCGGCCCACAGCTGCAGCAAGACCTTCAGCGGCTACCCCTGCACCCATCGCCAATGGCGCCACGACGGCCGCTGCCGCTTCGTGCACGGCTACAGCCGCAGCTTCAGCTTCTGGTTCCGGGCGCGCGAGCTGGATGGCTGCGGCTTTGTGGTGGACTTCTCCAGCCTCAGGGAGCTGGAAGCCCGGCTGGCGGCCCAGTTCGACCACACCTTCCTGGCCAGCGCCGACGACCCCCTGCTCGCCACCTGGCAGCAGCTGCATGGGCAGGGCGCCCTGGATCTGCGGGTGATGGCCAACGTGGGGATGGAGGCCAGCGCCGAACTGGTGTGGCACTGGGCCAACGAACTCCTGCAGGCCCGCGAGGGCGGCCGCGCCTGCTGCTGGAAAACCGAAGCCCGTGAGAACGAGAAGAACGCCGCCTGCTACGAGGCCATCCCGGAGTGGTTCAGGGGCTGAGTTGCCATGCCCAGAGATCCCCACGCAGCGCGCGAAGGTTCAAGGCAGGGCGTGATCAGAACCGGCATTCTGCCTATGGCCCGGTGCCTATCGCCAGCAAAAACCAGGGCCAAATAGGGCCATATTTCGACAAGCTATGCGGCAAGACCGAATGATGGAGTAAGGATGAAATAGAGCGGTGCAACTCTTGCAAACTTGCCTTCATTAGGGGGCGCAGGATAGAAGCGGCAAAAGCTGGTTCAGGGAAGTCGTCATCGTTCCGCAGACTGGGGGCCAATGGGGTGAGGTGGAAGACTGTGGAGCTCCGTGAGCAGTAAGGGCACCAACCACTGCGCATGGTCATGGTGTTGGCGAAGGCCTGTCCATGGCTGAGGTGGCAATCCTGGTGTGGTGGGCCAGAGCCAAGGGATGGCGAACACTCCACGCCCGCAGGGGCTGATCCAGCGCTACCGCGAAGAGCTACAGACACGCCACTACGCGAGGCGCACCGTGGCGACCTATGAGCAGTGGCTGCGGCGGTTCCTGCGGTTCCATGGCATGCGCCATCCGCGGGAGATGGGCAGCGGGGAGGTAAATGCCTTTCTCACCCATCTGGCGGTGGATCTGCAGGTGAGCCCTTCAACCCAGAACCAGGCCCTCTCGGCACTGCTGTTTCTGTATCGGGAGTTGCTGGAGCGGGATCTGGATCTGGATGGGCTGGTGAGGGCGAGAACAAAGCGGCGCTTGCCGGTGGTGATGACCGTTGAAGAAGTGAGAGCAGTGCTGGAGCAGCTGGATGGCGTGGAGGCGCTGGTGGCTGGCGTGTTGTACGGGGGCGGACTGCGGTTGATGGAGGCACTGCGGTTACGGGTGCATGACCTGGATTTTCAGCGCCGGCAGATCACGGTGCGGCAGGGCAAAGGCGGCAAGGATCGGCGCACGATGTTGCCTGCAACGGTGGGAGAGAAGCTGCGTGTGCATCTGGAGGGGGTGCGCAGGCTGCACCGCCAGGACCTTGCCGAGGGGTATGGAAGGGTGGAGCTGCCCCACGCGTTGTCGAGAAAATATCCCCATGCGCCAGTGGAGTGGGGCTGGCAATGGGTGTTCCCGCAACACCACCGCTGGACCAATGCCGACAGCGGAGAGCAGGGGCGGCACCACCTGGATCCCAGCCTGATCCAGAAAGCGGTGCGACGGGCAGTCCTCGCATCAGGAATCGTGACACCTGCCACCTGTCATACCTTCCGGCACTCGTTCGCCACCCACCTGCTGGAGCGGGGGCAGGACATCCGCACGATTCAGGAACTGATGGGCCACAACGACGTCAACACCACCATGATTTACACGCACGTGCTGAACCGAGGCCCATTGGGGGTGGCCAGCCCCGCCGACCTTTTGTAACAGCCCAAACTGTTATAGGCGGATCCGCCCATCAAAGACGGAAAGCCTCCGGCTTGGGTAAGTTACCAAGTGGCGCAGACGATCCCAAGTGCGCCAGTCTGACGACAGACTTGCATAGGCGGCAACAACGGCGTAGCAGCACTTCATACGAGGATCCGTCCATATAGCGTTATGCGATCAGTTGACGCTGTGGGACATCTCGTGTATGAAGACAATAGAATGAATAGAGACTCTCGACCACTAGCAGTTAAAAAGAGAATGCCATGAACGAAAAGAATGCAAAGACACAAGAACTGATTGGAGTTGCCAGCGTTGCGCTTGCAGGTGTCGTCCAAGTATCTACATCTCCAGGGCCATTTACTATTTGGAATATTATTATTGGAATACCTCTATTGCTAATCCTGGCCGTCTTTAGCCAAAGGCACACCCTCAGTGGGGTCGAGAAGGTTTCATTGGCGAGTATTTGGGGTTTTACATTGATGTCGGCGACTGGTTATATAGCTCAAGGAGTTTATCGCTATGCCATGGGCCTCTCTCCAATCTTCCTTGACCGCTTAGGGACTACTTCAGTGGCAGGTGAATGGGAGGCGCCTGGGCTGTACTACCTATTAATTATGATATTCTTCTCATTATGTGCATTTTACTGGTTTTCAAGTCGGCCAATAAGATGTTCAAACAGTCTCGTGATTCAGGAAGGATCAAGTCGAAGAGCAGTTTCGAGTGGCCCGGTTATTCAGCACAAACAGGAAAACGTCGCCATAAAAAAGATTGCCGAGCACCTATGGATAGTTGAGGGACGGCCAACTGGGCGTGACGAAGAAATATGGTCGCGAGCAAAGAGAATTTATCTTGAAGAACACAAATATATACTCTCACCTGTTCTAGTCCTCATTTTACTCTGTCTTGTCCTCATATTGCCATACCGTTGGCTTTCACTTCAGAGTCCAATCCGAGTGGATTATGAGATTTCATGGGTCATACTAACCTTGATATCGACAATCACTTTGAGCTATGTAGGAATGCTTAATGGCCTGCGCGACCGTTATGCACAATCAGGTTTTGTTAAAAGCAGACCCAAGCTTCGCCAAATTATGATGCTAATGTCATGGGCACTGTTCCTAATGTTTATTTGCATCCTATGCCTGCTGATTAGAATAGTAGTCAATACATATATCGATTTTGAGACTCATGCTGCTGGTGGCGGCTTCATTTCATTCATTGCTAAACTAGACTATGTGATTCTTTGGTCGTTCTTTTGGAGCTCGTTGCTTCGCATCGCCATTTTCTTTGTGTCGTATTGGAAGGTGTTGTTTGTATAGTTTGTTCGCGGATTTCTGTCGCATAACATCCAGATGCAGAAGACGGGTGCAGGGGTTATCTTCTTCTCCGAGGGATCAGCCCGCTTCTGATCTGGAGCGTTAGAAAGACCATTATTGACCACAGCCATGACATCTGATCAGCAGACAAATAACCTTCAAGCCCGGGTCACTGTCGCAAAGGACATAACTGCGACTGCTCGTGATGCCGGCCTGCTCCTGTTAGGGCTTCTTCTGATCGTCTTCCCTTCAACATTCAATACAATCCTGGTTTCGGCTGGATTCGAAGAGGCCCCCGCCGTCAGGAAAGTTGTCGCCCGTGCTTTTGACCACGCGGGGGCTTACGGAGATGACCAGTGCGGCGTTACAGCGAGGCTGTCAAAGCTGATATCAGGAAGCGGATGAGTCCGCCCGC
>JBILNZ010000044.1:0-26694 GCA_044374745.1 Prochlorococcaceae cyanobacterium
CGGTGACCAGCACCGCGGTGTCACCGCACTCGACCATCACCGAGCCCCCGGCCTGGGGGGCGAACCGACCGGTGGTCAGCCGGATCTCCCGACCATCGAAGGAGATCGACTGAGTTTGTCCTTGCACAGGGCTTTATCTCTTTTTGTCAAGCCTTATTCTCGCATCCGGACTGCAGCCGATGCTGCCGTAGTGCGGTAATTCTGCTGTTTTTGTTGCCTGATGCCGGGTTTGGCCTGGCAGGCAGCAACCCTCCCCGGGGTGAAGGGCAGCAAGCAGCTCAACAAAAAAGGGCGCCCTTGGGCGCCCCGGCGGGTGGGGGTGGCCAGCCTGGCTGGCGAGGGCTCACCAGCTGGACTTCACCACACCAGGCAGCTCGCCCTTGTGGGCGCGCTCGCGCAGCTGGTTGCGGCAGAGGCCGAAGTCGCGATACACGCCGCGGGGCTTGCCGGTGGCCCAGCAGCGGTTGCGCACCCGGGTGGGAGCGCTGTTGCGGGGCAGGGCCTGGATTTTGCGGTGGATCTCCAGCCGCTCCATGGGATCGGCGGCAGCCTCAAAAGCGGCCTTGAGGGCAGCCCGCTTGGCGGCGAAGCGATCCACAATTTTTTTGCGCTTCACGTCGCGCGCAATCATCGACTTCTTCGCCATGCGGGCTGGAGTGCGATCGGTACGGAATGAATGAGCTTACCCGCTGGCCTCCCCTCCCACCTGCCCACCCATCGGACAGAGGTCGGCGATCGGGCAGTGGGGGCAGTTGGGCTTGCGGGCGGTGCACACGGCGCGGCCGTGGAAGATCAGCCGGATCGAGAGGTTTTGCCAGTCGGCCTGGGGCACGAGCTTCATCAGGTCGGGTTCGATCTGGCGCGGCTCGGTTTTGCGACTGAGCCGCAGCCGCTGGGCCAGGCGACTCACGTGGGTGTCCACGGTGACGCCGGCGTTGATGCCAAAACACCAGGCCAGCACCACCGAGGCGGTCTTGCGGGCCACGCCGGGCAGCTCCAGCAGCTCCTCCATCGTCTGCGGCACGGTGCCACCGTGGCGTTCCATCAGCAGCCGCGAGCTGGCCACGATGTTTTTGGCCTTGTTGCGGAAAAAGCCGGCCGACTTCACATAGGGCTCCATCTCCTCCGGCTCCACGGCGGCGGCGGCGGCGGCGTCGGGGAAGCGGGCGAACAGTTGCGGGGTGATCCGGTTCACCCGCTCGTCGGTGCACTGGGCCGAGAGCATGGTGGCGATCAACAGCTCATAGGGAGTGCGCCAATCCAGGGAGCAGGTGGCATCGGGGTAGAGCTCGCCCAGGCGCTGGAGCAGTTCGGGCGCCCGCTGCTTGGCGGAGGGAAAGCGGGGCACTAGCGGCCGAGCAGCTGTTGCACCGCCGGCAGCTGGGAGGTGTCCTTCACGATCAGCACCAGGCTCAGGCCCACCAGAAACACGAAGCCCGATTGCATGAAGGCCATCTGGAACTTCTCCGGCAGGGGGCGACCGCGCAGCCCCTCGATCAGCAGCAGGGCGAACTGGCCGCCATCCAGCAAGGGCAGGGGCAGGGCGTTGAGCACCGCCAGGTTGATCGAGATCAGGGCGGTGAACAGGAACAGGCTGCCGCCTCCCTGCTGGGCCAGGTTGGCGCCCATCTCCACGATCTTCACCGGTCCGCTCACCTGGCCGGCCGTTTCGCCAAAGTGGGTCACCAGGGTGAGGAAGCCCCCCGCAGTGCGGCGCAGCAGGGCGCTGAAGTCGCTGTTGGCCTGGCGGATCGGCTCCAGGGGGCCACGGGCCGGCCGGTAGGCCTCGTTGCCGTAGGGCTGGAGCTGGGCGCCGATGCGACCGCTGCCGCCCAGGTCGCTGGGGGTGAGCTGCAGCTCGAGCTGGCGCTGGCCCCGCTCGGCCACCACTGCCAGCGGGGTGCCGGGGGAGGCCTTCACCTGGTCGACCAGGGCCGCCACGGCCTCCTGGCCGCCGGCGATGGCGGTGCCATTGATGCGCAGGATGCGATCCCCCGGTTGCAGGCCCGCGAGGGCCGCCGGCTGGCCGGCCTGCACGCCGCTCACCAGCACGCCAGGGGTGGCGCTGAAGCCGGCGGGAATGCCCACCACCACGCCCTGGGCCACCAGCACCAGCCAGGCCAGCAGCAGGTTGGCCAGCACGCCGGCGGCGATCACCAGGGCGCGCTGGGGCAGGGGCCGGTTGCTGAGCAGGTTGGGGTCGGTTTTGGGGATGGCGCTCTCCTCGTCGTCGTCGGGGAAGGCCACGAAGCCGCCAAGCGGGATGGCGCGCAGGGCGAACTGCACGCCGCGGCGCTGGCGCTGCAGCAGCACCGGCCCGAAGCCGATCGAGAAGCCGCTGACGCGGATGCCCTGCCAGGTGGCGGCCAGGAAGTGGCCGGCCTCGTGCACCACGATCAGGCCCGCCAGGATCGCCAGGGCCGTGAGAACACCCATTCAGCTCGCGTCGCGTTGGACGTCCATTGTGGTTGGTAGGGGCTGGTCGGAGCGGACCTGGCTGAGGTCGCTGTTGTGGAAGTCGGTGCCGGTGAGACGGGCGCCGCGCAGATCGGCCCGGTGCAGGCAGGCCCCCTGGAAGCGGGCGCCGCTCAGATCGGCGCCGGCGAGATCGGCACCGGTGAGATCGGCGTTGGTGAAGTCGGCCCCCTGCAGATCCACGCCGTGCAGGTCGGCATCGCGCAGCACCGTGGCGGAGAAGTTGGCCCCCCGCCAGCGGCTGAAGGGAATGCGCAGGCCTTCCAGATTGGCGCCCTGCAGGTCGAAGTCGTCCTGCCAGAGGCCGTCGGCGGCCAGATCCTCAAGGGTGCGGATCCGACCAAGACTGTTGATGGCGCCGGCCTGTCGCAGGGAGAGCAGCTGGTCGAGCATCTCGTGGTGTTCCTTTTCCCTGCGCTTGCCCGCTTCAAAGATGTACACGAAGGCGGCGGCCACGATGCTGAACGCCTCCACGTTGTCGATGCTGATGATGTCGAGGTAGTCGCTGGTGAGGCAGTCCGGCGCCAGGCGGGAGCTGTGGCAGTTCTCGAAACGGTTCACCGCCGAGAGCAGCGCGAACGAGCAGGCCGCGGCGATCAGCACCCGGAACTTGAAGGAGCGGTCCAGCCGGCGGAAGAACGGCGAGCTGCGGCGGCGCTTCTGGTTCTCATACCAGGTGGTGGCTGGTTTCCGTTTCATGGCGTGGAGGTGAGCTGGTGCCGGGCCTCTGGAACAAGCGCCAGCTGCCGTTGCATCTCCCGCTCCATCTCCTGCGCCAGGCGAAGAGAGGAGCTTAGGGGCGGTGTTCGGCAACGGCTCCTACCCGATGGGCGCGAGGAGCCTTGGTGCCATGGAGATCCTTCGACCCGACAGTCCCGATCTCTCCCCCGAGCCTCAGCGGCATGTCCGGATCGCCGTTCCGAAACGGGCGGCATTCAGGGGTCGGCTGTGGAGGCTGGGGACGGATCTCCTGGGGGCCAGGGAATCGCATTGACGCAACAGTGAAGCAGGGTGTGCTGAGCGGCACGGCAGCGGCGGAGGTTTTGGTATTTCCTCCCTGCCGCTATACGTTGTGTTCGAAGCCGTAGCGTTCACCGTGAGGGGTGAGACCGGCACCTGGCTGGCGTAATGATCGTCGCGATGACTTTCCGGCCAAGAGCGATCTGATGATCTACCTGGCGGCTTACAGTGTGTCGCGGACATCTCTCATCACGATCGACTGAAGTAAGGAGTGCGGCAAGCGTCCAGAAATGCCCATGGGACAATCCTTGGGTGGCGAGCAGGCTCGGGCGTGAAGCTTTAATTCAGGCCGCTGGATAGCCCATTGAATTTGATAGGTTCAAATTTATCAAAATTTTAGTTATGACATTTTTCCTGAATCGTCAGCAAAATCATGAAAGCGCGTCGAATCTTTTCGCCTTCGCGTTCATCAGAAAAGATGGTTCGGTGGGTGCCATTGGCCATCCGTTTTATGGCGGCAGTTATTTTACCTCAGGCATTCAGTCAGCACCAGAGCGGATTGTGGCCAATAATCTTGCGTTTGCCGCTCTGAATCGAGATGGCTCCATAAGGGCGTGGGGTAGCCGCGATGCGGGGGGTGATTTTAGTTATATTCCTTCGCTCAGTAGTCCAAAGGTGATCGAGATTTTTTCAACATCTAATGCTTTTGCTGCTATCCGCGCTGATGGCTCCGTGATTGCGTGGGGGCGAGATCTTTCAGGTGGCCAGCTCGACAAGACTCGTGAGAAGAATCCCGAAGATATTCAGAAAAAGATTGGTACGAATGTCAAGACGATTGTAGCTTCAGATAATGCTTTTACTGCCCTCCGTCGCGATGGAAGCGTGATCTCTTGGCCAACAGACTCCTTCGGGGGAGACTCTCGGAAGATTTCCGGCTCATTCGTAGCACTCGCCTCAAACCGCTACGCCTTTGCTGGGATCACGGAGTCCGGTGGGGTCGAAGTGTGGGGGAGTCGCGACTTCGGCGGTGAGCTCTCAAGTGCTGCGAAGAAAAGTCTTTCTGGTGGAGTGAAAAAGATCGTCGCTACCGGCTCGGCTTTTGCCGCTCTAAAGGGCAATGGCGCTGTGATTGCCTGGGGTGGGGAGGGTTCAGGGGGTGATCCTGGCAAGACGATCCAGAGTCGGATTGCAGGCGGCGTGAAGTCGGTGCACGCAACGGAATCAGCCTTCGCTGCTATCACCAGGACAGGCGGTGTTATTGCCTGGGGAGATCCCTCAGCCGGCGGAAAAGTGCCGGACCATCTAACCGGTGTTTTGAGTAACGTAAGTACAATCTATGCCAGTAATGGAACGTTTGCAGCTGTTGCAAAAGACCGCATTATCAGCTGGGGATCTCGCTATGCAGAGGGAGTGGTGAAACTTCCTGAGGGTGCAAAAGTTGTTGATGTTGTCGCCAGTTCAGAGGCCTTTGCGGCTTTGACTGATCAAGGCCAGGTTTTAACCTGGGGAAAGGATGACTTTGGTGGTCGCCCCAATGAGGTTGCCAGCAATCTCTTGAAGAGCGGTGTGTTGGCCTTGCAGGCTAATTATGGAGCCATTGCTGCCATCAAGAGCGATGGGCGTTTAATCAGTTGGGGTGACAGTGACTTTGGTGGCAAGAAGGGCTTCGACCCGTTCATTCGCGACGTCGTATCGTTCGGCTGAGCTGGATGTTCTTTCGTTATCCAGGGTCATCGTGCAAAGCAGCCGCCATGGAGATCAACCGACCCGCCAGCCCCGAACTCACGCCCGAGCAGCAGGCGGCGCTGGAGCACTTTCGCCAGCGGGTGCATGAGCTCAGCCTCCACGGCGGCCTCACCCCCGACACCGTGCGCAACGTGGTGCGGGCCATGCGGGAGCACCCCCAGTTCAGCCGCGAGATCCTGCAGGTGCTGATGGATGAGGCGAGTGCCCTGCGGGAGGCGGCGCCGGGGGTGTCGTTGCTCGACCTGGACTGACGCGGCTCAGCGCCCCGCGATCGTGTCGCTGCCGAAGTAAGGGGCCAGGGCGGCGGGCAGGCGCACCGAGCCATCGGCCTGCTGGCCGTTTTCCAGCAGGGCGGCCATGGTGCGGCCCACTGCCAGGCCGGAGCCGTTGAGGGTGTGCACCAGCTGGGTGCCCTTACCGTCGGCCGGTTTGCAGCGGATGGCGGCGCGGCGGGCCTGGAAGTCGCCGCACACCGAGCAGCTGGAGATCTCGCGGTAGGCGCCGGCGCCGGGCAGCCACACCTCCAGATCGAAGGTGCGGGCGGCGGAGAAGCCCAGATCACCGCTGCACAGCTCGATGCGGCGGTAGGGCAGCTCGAGGGTTTCCAGGATGCCCTCGGCGTGGCGGGTGATCGCTTCGTGGGCCTCGGCCGACTGCTCCGGCAGGCAGAACCAGTAGAGCTCTACCTTGTTGAACTGGTGCAGGCGGATCAGGCCGCGGGTGTCGCGGCCGTAGGAGCCGGCCTCGCGGCGGAAGCAGGGGGTGTAGGCGCAGTAGCGCAGGGGCAGCTGCTCGGCCGGGAGCACCTCATCGCGGTGCAGGGAGGTGAGCGGCACCTCGGCGGTGGGGGTGAGCCAGAGGTCGTCCTCGGCGCAGCGGAAGCTCTCCTCGGCGAATTTGGGCAGCTGGCCCGAACCCGTGAGGCTGGCGGAGTTCACCAGGATCGGCGGCAGCACCTCGGTGTAGCCCCGGGCGGTGTGGCGGTCGAGCATGAAGCTGATCAGGGCCCGCTCCAGGCGGGCGCCGGCGCCCATCAGGGTGATGAAGCGGCTCTGGGCGATGCGCACCGAGCGCTCGGCCTCCCACAGCCCCAGCCGCTCGCCGATCTGCCAGTGCTCCTCCAGCCCGGCCTCCAGGCGCGGGCTGCCCCAGCGCTTCACCTCCACGTTGTCGGCCTCGCTGGCCCCTTCGGGCACCTCGGGCCCGGGCAGGTTGGGCAGGGCGAGCAGGGCGTCGCGCAGCTGCTGCTCGAGGGCCTTCTCCTGCTCCTCGATGCCGGCCACCTCCTGCTTGATGGCGTTGCCGCGCTGGCGCAGGGCCTGCACCTCCGGGCCCTTGGCGTCGGCGCCGCCCTGGATCAGCTGGCCCACCTGCTTGCCGATCTGGTTGCCCTCGGCTTGCAGCTGGCTGCGTTGGTCTTCCAGGTCGCGCTCCAGCCGGGCGATCGCCTGCAGGCCGGTGAGGTCGATCGTGAGGCCGCGGCGGGCCAGCTGGTTGGCGATGTGGTCGGGATCGTCGCGCAGCAGGCGCTGGTCGAGCACGGGGCGGGGGCGGCTGGCACGAGCCTAAAAGCCGGAGATGGCGCTGTTCATGGCGCCACGCCCCAGGCCGCATAACGTGAAGGCAGAACTGAGGCGCCGATGGGCGGGTCAGGGCAGCCAGCGGTGCGGGCCAGGCAGGTCCGGCGATCCCGGGCTGGGTCCGCGCCAGGGCCCGCACCGGATGGTTTCTCCCTGCCGATTGCGGTGGTGGTCGCCCTGATGCTGCTGATCGGCCTGGCTGCCCTCGGCACCCGCAGCACCCAGGGGTTTCTGGCGAGTGTGTTCCAGGGGGTGAACCGCGAGGCCCGCGATGTGGCCGAGAGTGCCATCACCGACTTCGCCGTGACGCTCAACCGGGAGGAGAACCGCTGGCTGCTGGTGGCGGGGAACGACCAGCTCGGCCAGTGGAGCACGAACGCCGTGCACCGCAACCTGTGCACGGGCAACTTCGTGAATGGGAAATATGTGGCCAATACGGCCGTGGCAACGACGGCCAACCGCTTCGTGCGCAGTGACAGCTGGCAGAACCTGATCACGGGCGACGCCAGCCGCCAGTTCCTGGTGGAGGACGTGCGCTACCGCTACGAGGACCGCACCGCCGGCTCGGAGCGGGCCGACTTCAACCTGGACACGGTGAACGCCAACATTCCTACGCACACCGTGCGCAGAGCGGCCCTGCAGGGCGGCACCCGCACCCTGCTGCGGGTGACGATCCAGGGGCGGGTGCAGCGCAACGGCCAGACCAGCCAGGCGCGGGTGACCCGGGAGTTCGAGGTGGTGCCCAAGTGTTGCAAGCGCTCCTTCGGCAAGCACTCCGGCCTGGGGGTGGGCGAATCGGATCCGGCCTGGGGCACCGACCCGGTGGATGAGTGTCCGCTGTTCACCGATGACGGCGTGGGCAGGGGCGTGATCGTGAGCCTCTATGGCGGTGAACCGGATGGCAGCAACAACACCCTGGACATCGTGGATGAGAACAACAACCTCGTGACCCGTGCCCTGTGCTGGAGCGGCAACGAGACGGCCTCCTCCGATCTGGGCGGCACCCCCAACCCGGATTGTCTGAGCGGCAATCAGGCCCTGGGCAAGGCATCGAAGAGCCATCCCGGCCTCACATTCGTGCCGCTGCCCTTCGATCTGGTGCTGCCGCGACCGCGCTTCGGTGATGCACCCGGCAGCGGCAGCGGCCCGGATGGGGGCTGGATCGCCCAGCAGAGCGGGGTGCAGACCTTGGCTGAAGTGACCGCCTCCTATCCGGTTGCCAGCTTCGGCAACTGGGTGTCGACCAATGCCGGCAAGACCTGGCTGAAAACTTTCGGAACCTGGCGGTTGTTCGACACCAAGCTGTCCAGCGCGCCCGCCTTCACCAGCTGCGGCAGTGCCGCAACCGATCTCGGTCTCTGCCGCACTGAACCCTTCCTGGGCAGCCCGCCCTATCCGAAGGCCGACAGCCAGCCCTTCAACCAGTGGAACGCCGCCTTCCCCCGGCCCGCGCTCACACTCTCAGGCGACACGCGCTTCTACCTCAATCCCGCCACGCTCACGATGGAGCGTGATGGCGTCACGATGACCAACTGCATTGTGACCAAGGATCCCGCCGCGGCCTACGCCGTGGCCGACTGCCGCTTCCGCAACATCGCCTCCGGCAACGACACGCTCACGGTGGACACCACCTACGCGATGGTGAACTTTCACTTCGACGACGCCACCTTCACTGGTGAGTACATGGGCGGCGGCGGCAACACCACGATCCGGCGGGTGCACTGCAGCCGTGCTAGCTGGAGCGCCGCAGGCTGCAACCAGGATGTGACCTGGGCCGAGTTTCAGCGCAAGTGCAACCCGGCCGCCGGATTCCTGGCCGATCCCAACTGCACAACACGCAACGACGCCTATCACCACTCCGAGCTGTTCAATGCCTATGGGCATGGCCCCGGATCGTTCGATCTCAAGGGCACCAGTGCCACTGTGGGCCTGAACGTGTATGCCCCACGGGCCTCGGTCACCATGCGTGGCGGCGGCAACGCCAACCCCAACTTCATGGGCCGGATTTGGACCAACAACATCACCCTGGTGGGCAACACCACCATTCGCACACCCCAGAGCCGCCCATCCTTCTGTGCCAACCACCGCTGTCCGCCGCCGGCGAAGATCCCGCTCTACGACATGATCGCCAGGAGCTTCAGCCATGCCTCCGGCTTCTAGGCGACGCACGGCCAGTGCCGGCTTCAGCCTTACGCCGGCCAGTGCCGGCTTCAGCCTTACAGAGGCGCTGGTGGCGGTTGTGGTGCTGGCCATCGCCCTGGTGGGCTCCAGCGGCGCCCTGCGCGGCATCAGCGACCTGCTGGGGCGCAGCGGCCAGATCAACGCCGTGAACTTGGCGATCGACAACGACATCTCCGAGATCATGCGCCTGGCCAGCCTCTACACCGCCTGCCTGGTGCCCAGTGGCAGTGTGCCGGCCGAGGGCCAGAGCTGCGGAGCGGGCATCACGCCCGACCAGGCGGCTTACTACTTCCCGGTGGATCCAGGTGTGAACGAGGCCAACATCACGGCCTTCTTCGCCGCCTGCAACGCCACCAGCGCCTCCAGCCACATCACCCAGGACTTCATCACGGCGATCGGCCAGCTGCCGGCGGTGGGCGCCGGCGTGAGCCGCAGCAGCGTGGCGCGGGAGGCGCCCGGCGACGCCAAGAACCACAATGTGATCGTGCGTTACACCGCCCCCAACAGCCCGATGCAGCGCATAATCAAGGTGGCGCCGGTGGTGTCGGCCTGGTGCAACTGATGGGCGGCGTTCGGGGGCCGGAGCAGGGCTACACCCTGGTGGAGCAGCTGATTATCGTGGCCGTGATCGGCATCCTGGCGGCGATCGTGGTGCCCTCGTTCCTGTTTGTGTTGCGTCGCGAACGGGTGAATGCCCTGGCCTTCGAGACCGCCGGCTGGCTGGAGGAGATCCGCTCGATCGCCTCCCGCGAAGTGAACCCGAATGCCGCGGCCGGTGGCTGCGCAATCGTGATTGCCGCCCGGCAGCTTGACGCCCAGGCCGGCGATCCGATTGCCGGCATCAGCGGCTGCGCTGCGCGGGAGCTGCAGCTGCGGGTCACGGATACCTGGGGCGGCCGTTTCCAGATCGGCCACAGCATTGCCACGGCCAGCATCAGCAATGCCCCCACCGCCGGCGACTGCAGCGCCAGCGGCATTCCCAGCGGCCTGTGTGCGGGCAGCGTGCGCCTGTTCTTCACCCCGCGGGGGATGTGGTCGTCGGATTCGGTGGCCAACTTCAGGGATGATCTGGAGATCCGCATTGCTCCGGCCGATGGGGCCGGCCCGCGGCGCTGCGTGCGCCTCTCCAGCATTCTGGGCTCGATCGACATCGGCTCGGCCAGCGGCGGCGGGGGGGCCACTGGCTGTGACACCTATGCCCGGATCTAGCCACGGCCAGCTGGTGGACCGGGGCTTCACCCTGGTGGAGCTGCTGGTGGCGATGGTGGCCGGAGTGGCGGTGTTTGCCGCTGCCGGCTCGGTGCTGCTCTCCCACATCCGCAGCAGCTCCCAGCTGGAGCTGGCCCAGCGCCAGCGCGACAATGCCGGCCGGCTCGACTACCTGATCCAGGTGGAAGCGAGCGAAGCGGCTCTGGTGGAGCAGGGCCGGGTGCTGCCCGCCGACTGTGAGGGTGCCGGTGGGGCCTCGCTTGCGGCGTTCCGCGTGCCGCGTGACAGCGGCAACTATCTCGACACGGTGGGCAATGTGTCGTTCATTTACTACTACAACCACCAAGGTCATGTGCGCCGCTGCGGGCCGCCGGTGCAGCGCAATGGCGTGTTGAACCATGCGGCGGGGCTCGGGCTGCACGACGGCGTGGCGGTGCGCGATGCCCGAATCGAGCTGGTGAGCTGCCAGGGGCAGGCCACCACCAGCAGCCAGCTGGTGTACCGGCTGGTGTATCCCAGCGGCTACCAGCCGGAATGCTCGATCGCCCGGGCCCGCACGGTTTTCATCCGCTGAGCGGACCTCAGAGCACCTGCACCACCTCGGCTACCTCGGGGATGGCCTCGCGCAGCTTGCGCTCGATGCCCATCTTCAGGGTCATGGTGCTGCTGGGGCAGGAACCGCAGGCGCCCTGCAGGCGCACCTTCACGATCGGGCCATCGATCTCCACCACCTCCACGTTGCCGCCGTCGGCCATCAGGTAGGGGCGCAGCTCATCAAGGGTGCGCTCCACGTTCTCGAGGGTGAGGGCGCGGGGGTCGGCGGGGCTGGTCTCGCTGCCGGGGGTGGGGGTGGCGGTGTCGGTGGTCATGGATGGCGCTCGCGGATGGAGCCGATCCTAGAAACCCCGTCCTCAGGTGAGGTCGTAGTGGGCGAAGAAGCTGGGCGGTGGATCGGGCTGGCCCACCAGCCGCCAGCGGTTCACCAGCTCGTTGAGGTTGGTCTGATATTGGTTGCGGTTGCTGAGCACCACGCGGAAGTAGTACACCAGTCCCGGCACCAGGCAGCAGAGCAGCAGGGCCAGGGTGATCAGCCCTTCGCGGTTTTCATCGGGCGGGTAGGGGAAGCGGCGGCCTGAGCCGATCGCCCAGCTCAGGGCGCGGACCTCGGCCTTCTGCAGCCGCACCTTGCGCCGTTCCAGGGGTTGGCCCTTCTCGCCCCTGGCCTGCACCTTGGCCTCCACCATCATCTGGCGGGCCAGCTCACGCCGGTAGCTGAGCATCGCCCGGGCCTCGCGCAGGGGCACCCGGGCGATCAGGTCGTCGTTCTCGTCGCGCAGGGTGTAGCTGTGGCGTCCCAGCACGGAACACTCGAACGAGGCCCGGTCGCCCTCGGCCAGGCTGCCGTCCTGGCGGGCGAAGTCCTGGGCGGCGCCGAACAGCAGCCTGAGGCCATCGTCCCGGTTGATCCGGCGGCGCTCCTCCTGGTGCTCCTCCCCTGAATCCAGTTGCGGCTCCTGCTCGCCAGGGGTAGATGCTCTCATCAACAGTGAAGGGAAAGAACGGGGAGGGCCAGGGGGTGGAGGGGCCTGCGCGTGTAAACCCGTTCGCAATTTAATCCGGGTCTCAGGGCAGGTTCAGCTCCTGGTCGCTGAACACCAGCTGGTCGCCGTTCACGATCGCGGCGGAGGGGATGCCGCTCACTGTGCAGAGCGTGCGGTCGCAGGGGGAGGAGAGCTCGTAGCTGGCGCGATCGAAGGGGAAGTGAACCACGTCGCGCTTGCGGGCATCGCCGGCAATGTCGCCGCCGCTGGGGCGCCAGTGGTTGGTGGTGTCGGTTTCCTCGCACAGCCCCCTGCAGCCGGGAAAGCGCTCGGCCCCGGCCGGCCGGGCGTTGATCGTGCTGGCGGGGATGGCCCCGGTGCTGCTCTGGGGCTGCAGGCTGATCGCCACACCGGAGCCGTTGCGGGTGGCGCGGAAGCCGTTGTCGGCGGCCAGTCGATCGACCACCACCGAGCGCAGTGGCGGCTCGGCGCTGGCCATGCCGGTGTCGCCATGGGGCGGGCCGCAGCGTTGCAGCTGGGCCGGGCCACGCCAGCCCGCCTCCGGGCCCTGGCGGCCCAGGCCGTACACGATGCGCCAGGCGGCCCCGGGACCGATCAGCACCAGGGGGCTGGCCAGGCCGGCGCAGGCCAGGGGCAGCGCCTCGGCAGCGGTGGAGAGCCGCTCGGCCAGGGTGATCTCGTGCTGCAGCAGCTGGCGGGCGCGGCGCAGCTCGGCGGTGTCGCTGAGCTGCGCGCTGCTGCTGGCGCGTTGCTGGCGCAGCAGGGCGGCCCCGCCGCCGCCCAGGAGGCCGGCCATCACGGCGCCGATCAGCAGCAGTTCCACCAGGGTGAAGCCGGCGACGGTGCTGGAGGTGGGGCGGGACGGGGGAGGGCTGGCCATGGCGATGGTGGGCTCAGCCTGCGTAGCGGCAGGGGCTGCCGGCGGCAGCGGCCTGGCCGATGCGCACCAGGGCTGAGGGCCGCTCCACGCTCACACACTGGCGCTGCGGCACGCCGGCCGTGGTGAGCAGCAGCTCCTGCTGGGCGGGGCCGCCGGTGAGCATGCCGCTGGCGGAGAAGCGCAGGCTGGTGGCCGCCCCCTCCAGGCGGATGGCTGGCCCCAGCTGCAGGGGGGGCAGGGGCGGTTCGCCACAGCTGCCGGGGCTGGGCCGCAGCTGGCCGCCTTCGGCGCGCTGTTCACAGGGGCGGTTGCTGGCCAGGGCGGCGGCCCGGCCGGCCTCCAACTGGGCGGCCAGGGCCACGGCGGCCTGGCGCAACTGCTGGCGGCGCTGCAGGGCCTGCAGCTGGGGGGCCGCCACGGCCAGCACGCTGGCCACCAGCACCAGGCCGATCATCAGCTCCGGCAGGGAAAAGGCGCTGGCTCCCCGTGGCAGCGATCGGGAACCGGGGCACGGCATCGGCGCTAATCCAGGTCGAAGAGGATGAAGAAGCTGTGGGGCGGATCCGGTTTGCCCGCCAGGTGCCAGCGCTCCACCAGGGCTTTGAGGTCGGCCTGGTATTGGCGCCGGAGGGGCCGCAGCCGTTTGAAGTAATAGATCACCCCGGGCACCACCCCGCAGAGCAGCAGGCCCACCAGCACCCACTTGCGTCGCCTCACGTTCTCCTCGTAGGGGAAGCGGCGTCCGGTGCCGATCGCCCAGGCCAGGGCCCGCAGGCGCTCGGGCTGCACGCGGATCTGGCGGCGCTCCACATCGAGGGTGCTCTCCTTGAGCACGTCCTCCTTGAGGCCCTTGAGAAGGTCGCGGGCCAGGGCGCGGCGGAAGCGCAGCATCTCGCGGGCCTGCACCAGGGGTACGCGCATGATCAGCCCGCCCTCGTCGGTGCGCAGGGTGTAGCCGCCGCGGCCGATCACCGACTGCTCATAGGAGGCATTGCGGCCCTCGCGGATCTTGCCGGCGCGGCGGGCGTAGTCCTGGGCGCCGGCGAACACCAGCCGTTGGCCCTCTTATCTGTCCGCCAGGCGTCTGCGGTCGGGGCCTGTTTTGCCTGCTTGACGGATGGGCACAGCGAACCAGGCAAAACTGCGCAGAGACCATTATGCCTGCTGCCTAGGATTCAGGCTCCGGCTGCCAGCGGCCCCTTTCCGCGGCAGCGGCCTCCCCCAGCGCATGACCGACGCACCCGTATCCCGGATCCGCAACTTCTGCATCATCGCCCATATCGACCACGGCAAATCCACCCTGGCCGACCGGCTGCTGCAGGACACGGGCACGGTGGCGGCCCGCGACATGCAGGAGCAGTTTCTCGACAACATGGATCTGGAGCGGGAGCGGGGCATCACGATCAAGCTGCAGGCCGCGCGCATGGAGTACCAGGCGGCCGATGGTGAGAGCTATGTGCTCAACCTGATCGACACCCCCGGCCATGTGGACTTCTCCTACGAGGTGAGCCGCTCGCTGCAGGCCTGTGAGGGGGCGCTGCTGGTGGTGGATGCCAGCCAGGGGGTGGAAGCGCAGACACTGGCCAATGTGTATCTGGCGCTGGAGAACGATCTGGAGATCATTCCGGTGCTCAACAAGATCGACCTGCCTGGGGCCGATCCCGAGCGGATCAAGGAGGAGATCGAGGCGATCATCGGCCTGGATTGCTCCAGGGCGATCGCCTGCTCCGCCAAGACCGGCCTGGGCGTGCCGGAGATCCTGCAGGCGGTGGTGGACCGGGTGCCGCCGCCGGCCGACCTGGTGAGCGAGCCGCTCAAGGCGCTGATCTTCGACTCGTACTACGACCCCTACCGGGGGGTGATCGTGTATTTCCGGGTGATCAGCGGCACGATCAGCCGCAAGGACAAGGTGCTGCTGATGGCCAGTGGCAAGACCTACGAACTCGACGAGGTGGGTGTGATGGCGCCCGACCAGCGCCAGGTGGATTCGCTGCACGCCGGCGAGGTGGGCTACCTGGCCGCGTCCATCAAGGCGGTGGCCGATGCCCGCGTGGGCGACACGATCACGTTGATGAACGCCCCGGCGGCCGAGCCGCTGCCGGGCTACACCGAGGCCAAGCCGATGGTGTTCTGCGGCCTGTTCCCCACCGACGCCGACCAGTACCCCGACCTGCGCGACGCCCTCGACAAGCTCCAGCTCAGTGACGCGGCCCTGAAATACGAGCCGGAAACCAGCAGCGCCATGGGCTTCGGCTTCCGCTGCGGCTTCCTCGGCCTGCTGCACATGGAGATCGTGCAGGAGCGGCTGGAGCGCGAATACAACCTCGATCTGATCGTCACCGCCCCTTCGGTGATCTATCAGGTGAACATGCTCGATGGCAGCACCTTGATGGTGGACAACCCAGCCACCCTGCCCGATCCGCAGAAGCGCGAATCAATCGAGGAACCCTATGT
Organism: Prochlorococcaceae cyanobacterium; assembly: GCA_044374745.1. Classification (GTDB taxonomy): domain Bacteria; phylum Cyanobacteriota; class Cyanobacteriia; order PCC-6307; family Cyanobiaceae; genus NIES-981. The sequence goes on from JBILNZ010000044.1 coordinate 15,048, forward strand.
GAAGCTGGAGATTTACACGCCCAACACCTACAACGGCACCCTGATGGAGCTGTGCCAGGAGCGGCGCGGTGAATTCATCGACATGAAATACATCACCACCGATCGGGTGACGCTCCACTACGAGGTGCCCCTGGCGGAGGTGGTGACCGACTTCTTCGACCAGATGAAGAGCCGCACCAAGGGCTATGCCTCGATGGAATACCACCTGATCGGCTATCGCAAGAATGATCTGGTGCGCCTCGATGTGTTGATCAATGCCGAGAAGGCCGACCCGCTCACCACGATCGTGCACCGCGACAAGGCCTACAACGTGGGCAAGGGGCTGGTGGAAAAGCTCAAGGAGCTGATCCCCCGCCAGCAGTTCAAGATTCCGATCCAGGCGGCGATCGGCAGCCGCGTGATCGCCTCCGAGAGCATCAGCGCCATGCGCAAGGACGTGCTCGCCAAGTGCTACGGCGGCGACATCAGCCGCAAGAAAAAACTGCTGCAGAAGCAGGCCAAGGGCAAGAAGCGGATGAAAGCGATGGGCAAGGTGGACGTGCCCCAGGAGGCCTTCATGGCCGTGCTCAAGCTGAACCAGTAGGGCGGCGGAGGAGCTGCTGGCTTGCCAGCCGCGGGCGCTGTGGCTAAGCCGGAGGGCGTGCCCGCCACCCCGCCTCTCTCCACCGGCGATGCCCGCCACCATCTATCTGCACTGGACCGCTACCCCGTACAACTGGGTGCGCAGCGGTTTGTATCACTCGATCATCAACGGCGAAGGCACCGTGCATCGCCTGCACAGCTACGCATCCGACCTGCCTTCCCACACCTGGCGGCGCAATGCCAACAGCATCGCCATCAGCTGCGCCTGCATGGGCGGCCAACCCGACCCCTGGTCGATTCCGCCCACCGAGCCCCAGCTGGAGGCGCTCTGCCAGGAGGCTGCCGCCGTGGCCCGCAGCTGGGGCTGGGACGCTGAGCAGATCACGATCCAGCGGCTGATGACCCACGCCGAGGCGGCGGCCAACCGCGACGGCCGGGTGATGCACGACAACTACGGGCCGGTGGCCTGGGGCGGCACGGGTGAGCGCTGGGACCTGATGCAGCTGGAGAAGGGCGGCCCGCCCACCGGCGGTGAGCAGTTGCGGGAGCGGGTGCGCCAGATCCTGCTGGAGGCGCAGCCGCCGGCGCCGACGCCACTGCAGTTTCTCCGGGCCAGCAGCATCGAGGCCCGCGGCCTGCCCCTGGCCACCCAGATCGACGAGCACGGCCGCAGCTGGGCTCTGGCGGCCGATCTGCTGGAGCGCTACGAGCTTCCCTACCAGTGGGAGGCCAGCCGCCAGCGCATCCTCGTGGGCGCCCTGGACGTGGTGCCCCTCTACCAGGACGATGGCCTGCAGGTTTCGGTGGGCTGGCCGCTGGTGGAGCTCAAGTGGAGCGGGCCGGCGCGCCGGTGATCCTGCGCGGCATCCTGCGCGACCAGCGGGCCTGGTGCCTGGTGTTGGAGTTCGCCCAGGAATTCGGCATCTCCGCCAGCTTCCAGCCATTCCAGCTGTACGAGCGCCGCGGCGGCTAGGCGAGGGGCGGGCTGCCCGGCTCAGCGCGCGGCGGACTGGATCCGTTTGCGCAGCTTGCGGCTGTAGGTGAACGCCGCGCCCACACCCAGGATGGGCAGCGGCCCGGGAACGCCGACGGCGCCGGTGATCGAGAGGGTGTAAGGGCCGGTCTGGAAGGGGAAGGGGAACCGATTCCAGCCCGTGAGTGTGGGCGTGAGCAGGGGTTGGGTGGCGAAGAGGCTGACGCCCAGGATGTAAACCCCTGCCGCGCCCTTGAATTGCCCGTGGCTGAATTCGGGCAGAAAGCCAGGCCCCGCGTCGTCGTCATAGAGAACCAGGCTGCCTAATTCATCAAAAAGAAAGAGGCTAGCGTCGTTATCTCCGGAGAAATCGGCTGACAGGGAAGTGGAGAAAGATTTGGGCTGATTGATGATGAAGCGATAGAGATCAATATCGTCTTTGCGGTTGCCTCGGTTGATCAAGGTGCCTGAGATTGAGGAAAGTTTTCCCAGGCCAAAAACGCCCTGACTGCTGGTAGGAAGTTCGCCGGCATCGGAAATTTCCGACCAGGAGAAGGCCTGGACAGGATGCGAGCTCAGCATCATGCACAGCAGCGTGCCCGCTCCCAGGGCGATGCGTTGGCAGGATTTGATGGCTGAATCTGGCATCTTGTTTGGGAGCATGGCTGCGTTGTAGCGAAAAGGTGGCGAGGATGCTAGGTGTGAATCTTCTGAGTTGGGTTTAAGCGAGGCTCTTTGCCTTGCTGCGCTGTCGTGCGTGGTTGCTGGTCACGTTGAGGGCAACCGTGCCTCTATGGTCAGGGTTGCTGGGGTTGGGTGCCGGCGGCGATCAGGGCCTCGGCCGACTGGGGGCGAGCGAAGTGGTAGCCCTGGAACAGGCCGATGCCATGGGCCTGCAGGGCCGCCAGCACCGCGGCGTTTTCCACCCCTTCGGCCACCAGCTCCAGGTTCATCTGGCGGGCGATGCTGGCCACCACCGCCACGATCGGCCCGGCGAGGCCATCGCTGCCCAGGGCCATCACAAACGACTTGTCGATCTTCATCTCATCGGGCCGCAGGGTGCCGAGCAGGCTAAGGGAGGAATAGCCGGTGCCGAAGTCGTCGAGGGAGAGCCGATAGCCCTGGCGGCGGAACTGCTCGAGGTTGGCCTCGGTGGCTGGATTGCGCTCCAGGATCGAGGCCTCGGTGATCTCCAGGGTGATCTGCTGGGGGGTGAGGTCGGCCTGGCGCAACATGCTGGCCAGGCGTCCGTGCAGCTCTGGATCGCTGAGCTGGCTGGGGCTGATGTTGGCGGACAGGCGCAGATCGGGCAGCTGCAGCGCCGTGCGGATGGCGGCGTACCCCTGGAGGGAGAGGGCGAAGATCTGATCGCCCAGCTCGCGCATCAGCCGGTAGCGCTCGGCCACGGCGATGAAGCGATCGGGGGGGATGAAGCCGCGGTTGGGATGCTGCCAGCGGGCCAGGGCCTCCAGGCTGCGCCACTGGCCATTGGCGTTCACCAGCGGCTGGAAGGCCATGGCCAACGTGCCCTCGCGCATCGCCTCCTTGAGGTCGATGAACAGCTGGTAGTCGTCGAGGCTGGTGTCGTTGCCGGCACTGAGATCAAACACGGCCACCCGCTCGTGGCGCTGGGCCTTGGCCTGCAGGATGGCGCCATCGAGCTGGCGCAGGATCGTGGCGGCGTCGGTGGTTTCCGGCCGCATCACGCTCACGCCCACGCTCACGCCCACATCGAGGCTGGTGTTGCCCAGGCTGAGGGCAGGCCGGAACTGGGCCACCAGCCGGGAGGCGAACTGGTAGGCGTGGGCCTTGAGCAGCTGCTCATCGCTGCCGCCGATGCTGGAGAGGTCCATCAACACGGCGAATTCATCGTCGCCGTAGCGGGCCAGGCCGTCGCCCAGGCGCAGGGTCTGGCGCAGGCGTTGGGCCACGGCCACCAGCACCTGGTCGCCGGTGGCGTGGCCGTAGGTGTCGTTGAGGCTGCGGAACTGGTCGATGTCCACGAACAGCACCGCAAACGGCTTGCCGGAGCGGCGTGCCCGGGTGGACTCCCTCTCGATCTGCTCCAGGAAGTGGCGCCGGTTGGGCAGTTCGGTGAGCTCATCGATCTGGCTGAGGGCGTGGGCGGACGCCTGCAGCAGGTGTTGCTGGCGTTGTTGCTGCAGGAGCAGCAGCACGAGGATCAGCAACAGGGCCAGGGCCAGCAGCTGCAGGCCAGGGGGCTCGATCCGCAGGATGGCCAGCGCGGCACACCCCGTCACACCCAGCAGCAGCAAGTGGCGGTTGCGTTGGCTGGGCAGCGCGCGGGGCATCGAAGCGTTGTATTCCCGCCAAATTACTGGTGTTTCGGCGGTGGCAACCCTGAGCCCGGTTGCTGAACGGAATCATGTTGCCTCTGGCGATGGCTGTGTCCCTGCTGTTGTTGCTCAGCAGCCTCTCGCTGCAGGCGCTGGCGCTCCAGGGGGGCAGCCTCCAGGCGGTGCAGCAGCGCCGGCGCCAGCAGGAAGACCAGCTGATGGCGGCGGCCCAGCAGCTGGCCGGTCGGTTGCAGCGCCGTCATCGCTGCCTGCTGGCTGTGAACGACGCGGGCTGGGCGGGGGCGGGCTGCGCCACGGCCGGGGAGTTGGCGGCGTTGCGGCAGGGGCAGGGGCCCGCACCCGGGGTGGCCCCGCCGTGGCGGCTGTTGCGCTATTCCATCGAGCCGAGTGGGCAAGTGGGCGGGCAGGAGCTGGACGGCCGGGGGCAGCTGCTGCTGCAGCTGGGGGATGAGGCGGCCGCCGCCTTTGCCCTGCACTGGCGGCGGCCGACTCCGGATGCTCCACCCCAGGTGCTGGACGTGCGTGAGCTGGGCCTGCGTGAGCTGCAGCCATGAACCTCACCGAGATTCTGGTGGCGGCCTCGATGCTGCTGATCAGTGCCAGCGCCTCGCTGCAGGTGTGGGCCTCGGGCAGCCGCTGGAGCCAGCGCAGCGAGCAGTTGCTGGGGCAGCAGCAGGAGGTGGAGGCGGAGCTGCTGGCGGTGCAGGTGCGGCTGCAGCAACTGGCCGGCACGCCGATCAGCGGCGATTGCGATCAGGCTGCCGAATGGCTGGTGTTGCATCTGCCGCAGCTGCAACGGCACGGCAACGGTTTGCTGTTGCGGCTCAGCGGCCCGGCTGGCGGCGAGCGCCAGCGCTGGTACGACCCCGCGGCCTACGGCCTCTGCAGTCCATCTGCCCCGGATCTGAGCTGATGAACCACGGCAAGCCGTGATCAGTCTGAAGGTGATCCTTCAGGCCAAACAAGTGGTGTCCACGCCCTTGATCACCGGTTTTCAGCACGGCTCGGTGGACCGGTTGCTCGCACCAGTGGTTCCAGACATCAAAGCCACAGTGGACGCTGCTGTTGGGGCGGTCGCTGACGTTGAGATCGGCGAGATCGGCCTGCCGGCCATCCCCAACGAGCCCCCGCTCACGCCCACGGCCCTCAGCGCCGCGCTGGAGCACGCCGAGCGGGAGTCGATCACCCAGACCACTGCCGTCACCAAGGTGGAGAGCTCGGTGGCGACAGCACCCCCCGGGGCCGCCCCGGTGAAGGTTGTCACCAGCAGCACCAACCAGACCAGCAGCAGCGTCACCAGCGGAGCGGGGGGCGGGGGTGTGGATCGGGTCACCGGTGGCGCTGGGCGGGTTCAGGTCACCGTGCGCGTGGGCGCTGCGTCGATCCTTGCTCCGGAACGAATCCGCGACTTTCGCTCCTTTAGCCGGGCTGCCAACAACAGCACGGCCACCAGCCTGGAGGAGCTGGCCGCCGCGGTGTTCGCCGACGCCGATGGGCTGCAGGCGGGCAACCAGGCCTTGCGGCGGGGGGCTGCGGCGCTGGTGCGTGCCACCGGCGCCGAGATCCGCGGCACCTACCTGCTGGTGAACAACGGCAACCGGCGGCTTGATCCAGCAGACGACCTGATGGTGAGGCTCACAGGCTTCTCCGGCCGCCTGCCGGCCGTGGGGGCCATCGATCCAGCCTCGGTGTTCGGCTGAACCAGCCGGCGGTGGCAACCCTGAGGGAGTTCCCCGTGGAGTGGCGATGGTGCCCAACAGGTGTGTGCTGCCAAGCCCCGGGCGTGGGCGGCCCAGCGGTGGTTTCAGCCTGCCGGAGTTGCTGGTGGCCGTGGCGCTGCTGGCGATCCTGGCGGCGATCGCCCTGCCCAGCGGCCAGGGGGCGCTGGCGCGGATGCGGGTGGAGGCGGCCAGCCGGGAGGTGGTGCTGGCGATCGAGCGCGAGCGCGACCGGGCCCTGCGCCAGGGGCGCGCCGCCAGCCTGGCGGTGGAGGGGGCCGGCGGGCTGGTGGAGCAGCTGGCGGCGGAGCACGCTGGCGTGGAGCTGCGCCACAACCTGCCGGCCCAGCTGCGCTTCAGCGCCAACGGCCTGCTGATCGACGGTGGCACGGTGGTGGTGGCGGCGGCCGGCACCCCGCTGCGCCGCTGCGTGGTGTGGTCGCTGCCGCTGGGGGTGCTGCGACTGGGGCAGTACGGCGCCGACCCGGCGGCATCGCCCCAGGCCGGCCAGTGCCGACCCGACCCCACGCTGTGAGGCCGCCGATGGGGCCAACACGCTGGGTGATGCGTGGCCCCCAGGCCGGTTTCAGCCTGGTGGAGCTGCTGGTGAGCCTGCTGCTGGCGGGCGTGGTAAGCGGGGCCCTGCTGCAGGCGCTGCTGCTGGACAGCCAGGCCTCGCAGCGGCTGGGGCGGCTGCTCCGCGAGCGTCAGCAGGGGCAGCGGGCGCTGGAGCTGCTGCGCCAGGAGCTGCAGCAGGCGCTGTGGGTGCGCACGGGTGATCAGCCGCCCCATCCCCCCGGGCCGTCGTGCTCGCTGGCGGGGCGGCAGGTGGTGCTGCAGCTGGGAACCGGCAGCGGCCTGATCACCTACTCCCAGGGGCCGGCGCCGGACGGGATCTGGCGGGGGCGGGTGCTGCTGCGCTGCGGGCCGGCCTATGGCCTGGATGGCGCCCTGGTGGCCGGGCAGCCCCAGCAGCGGGTGCTGCTCGATGCCCTGGCGGTGGAGGGTTTGCGTGCCCAGGGAGCGGCTGAATCCGGGCTGCTGGAACTAACCCTGCGCAGGGATCTGGCGCCAGGGCAGCACCTGGAGCAAAGCGTTTTGCTGGCAACCGGATTAAAGTAAAAAGCGGTTTGTTGGCGAGCGGTTGACGGCCTTGCACCAGCAGCTCCAGGCCGGCTTGGACACCACGTTCCAGGCCACCGTGCAGCGCGCCCAGGCCCTGGTGCCTCAGCTGGAGAGGGTGCAGTGTTTTGCCCTGCCGCCGGCCGCGGGCGGTGCCCATCTGCTGCTGCACGACAGCGCCACGGCTGCGGCCACGGCCCCGCGCCAGGAACCCCCGCCCCCCCCTGGATGGGGCCGATGGCGGCATCCATGCCGAGCAGGCGCCGGGCTGCCTGGTCGCCTTCCGGGCGCGGGAGGGCGCGGCCTTTGATGCCGGCGACCGCCAGACCCTGGCGCTGGTGGCCCAGTCCCTGGCCTGCGGCGTGCGTGCCCGTGGGCCCCTCAACCCGCTGCGGCTGGCGGCGGACGTGGCCCACGCCTCGGCCGTGATGCGCGATGGCGAAACCGGCAGTCACCTGGAGCGGGTGAACCGGATCACCCGGTTGATCGCCAACGAGGTGGCGCCCCACTACGGGCTCAGCGAGGCCTTTGTGGAGCAGGTGAGCAGCTTCGCCCGCCTGCATGACATCGGCAAGATCGGCATTCCGGACGCCATCCTGCTCAAGCCGGGCCGCCTGGATGATGCCGAGATGGCGGTGATGCGCACCCATGTGGAGAAGGGGCTGGAGATTCTTCAGCGGGTGCTGGCGGCCCAGGGGGTGGCCGACCAGGAGGCCACCCGGGTGATGACCAACCTGGTGGCCACCCACCACGAGCGGCTGGATGGCAGCGGCTACCCGGCGGGGTTGCGGGGCGAGGCGATCCCGGTGGAGGGGCGGATCGTGGCGGTGGCGGATGTGTTCGACGCCCTCACCCACACCCGGCCCTACCGCCAGAGCCTGAGCGTGGACGAAGGGCTGGCGATGGTGCGCCAGCAGGCCGAAGAAGGCCAGCTCGACCCCCTGTGCGTGGCGGCCCTGGAGGCCCAGCGGCCTGCGCTCGAGCGGATCGTGGCGGACTTCAGGGATCTGCCCTGAGCCGCCGGCCCACCGGAATCCCAATGCCCGTACTACAGTGGGACTCCTTGTAACACGAGGCGATCCCGGGCCATGCCACTCACGGTTCGGCTGGATTCTGAAACCGAGCGCTGCCTGAGGGAGTTGCTGGATGAGACGGGGCAGGACAAGAGCTCGTTCATCCGCCAGCTCATCCAGGAGCGCTGGCAGCGGCGTGTACCGCCCCCGTCGATCACCGAGCAGCTGGGCGGCCATCCCGCCAGCTTTCTCACCACCCTGCCGCCCGGCAGTGCGGAGAGGGCCCAGCGCCGCCACCTGCTCGATCAGCAGCTCAAGGCGCGACGCAGGCAGCGGCACTGATGCGGCGCATCCTGATCGATTCGGGCATCCTGCTCAGCTATTACCAGCAGCAGGAACCCCTGCATCAGGCGGTGGTGGCATTCTTTGACACAAGGGCTGCCCAGTTGATCACCTCTCCCATCTGCATTGCCGAGGTGCTGTGGCTGCTGGGTGATCCCGGGGATTCCCGGGTGCGTGCTGCCCAGAACCATCTGCTCAAAGCCGTGGCTGCTGGGGGCATCCAGGTGATGGATCTGCTGCCGGAGGACTATGCCCGCATCGCCGAGCTCAATGACCGCTATGTGGATCTGCCCGGTGATTTCGCCGATCTCACCCTCGTGGCCCTCTCAGAGCGACTCGACCTTGCTGAGATCCTTACGCTTGACAGCGATTTTGATGTGTACCGGCGCTTTCGGCGGGAACCCTTCTGCCGGGTGCCGCTTAGCTGAGCTGGGCAAGATCGAGGCTGGCGGGCAGGTCGGGATGGGGCTCCTGGAGCTTGCGCAGCAGCCGTTGGTCGGCCGTGATCAGCGTGGCGTTCTGCTGTTCGGCCAGGGCGATGTACAGGCAGTCGTAGGCGGGGTGATCGAGCAGGCTGCACCAGTGGCGGGCCCGGGCGAGCAGGGCTTGGGCGGGAAACAGGGCACTGAAGGGTTCGCTGGCGCGGTGGGCCAGCCAGTTGAACTGCTCGTTGGTGATCGCCCCCAGCCGGAGGCTCTTCCAGGCGGCATTGAGCAGTTCCACCAGCACCAGATCCGGGGCCAGCAGCAGCGGATTGGCGGGGTGATCCAACAGCAGGGCAGCGTGCTCGGAACCGGGCACGGCCACAAACCAGGCAAAGGCCACGGAGGCATCCACCACCCAGGCAAGCGGTTCAGCGGCCATCGCGGTCGTCGCGGATCAGGGCGGCTACGTTGAGAGAGCGGCCGGCGCTGGGCGTGGTGGCGCGCAACTGGGCGAGTTCGGCGCCGAGGGCATGGCCCTGGCGGGCCGTGGCGGTGAGCAGATCGCGCAGGCTCTGCTCCAGGGAGAGCCCCTGGGCCTGGGCCCGGGCCCTGAGTGCTGCCACCACGTGATCATCCAGTTGGCGGATCAGCACCTGGGCCACGGCGTCGCCCGCAGATAGCACTCATGCTAGCAAGCCCTTCGCGGCTTGTCCTGGGGGCTCGGGCGAGGGCCGCGCTCGAGCGGATCGTGGCGGAATTCAGGGATCTGCCTTAAGCCAAGTCTCTCACGGTTCGGCTGGAATCTAAAACGGAGCGCTTCCTGAAGCACCAGCAGGTGGAAACCGGGCTGAACAGGAGTTCGTTGATCCGCCAGCGTTCTGAACACCCTTCCGCCTGTTGGAGCTGCGAGAGCGCTGCGCTAGTACCCCTGACCTTTGAGCTGACGGATCAGCACATGGGCCAACACAAAAACCTCCCAGAACCCACGTGCCAGCAGCACAACTTTGTTGGCTGCCTCTCAAGTTTGCATCGCTGGTCTAACCCCGGTGACCATTGTTGTTCGCTGTTGAGCGATCAATTGGCCGCTTTTCAGTACTGCCCGCTGTCGCTGTCGCTGCCGGGTGCACCAGCAAAGGCCTGGCGCGTGATGGTGTGCTCCACGGCGCCGCTCTGGGTGGTGAGGGTGTAAGAGAGGGCTCGTCTTGCGGTGCCATCCAACGTGGTGGTGAACCCGAGGCGCGCGTTGCTGGCCACCAGATAAGTGGCGTTGGCGGCGGTGAGATCCAGGCCGCAGGCCGAATTGGAGGTGCACACCACTGGCGGTCCGCAGCGCACCACGTTGACTACGGCAGTACCGGTGGGGGAGAAGTAACTCACCTCCCGAACGGTGCCGGCATTGCTTTGGGTGCGCACGCTGAAGCGCAGCGAGGTGCCGCTTGGCGCGGTGCAGTTGGCCGCCACGGTGTTGTCGAAACCAGAAGCCCGGCTGATTTCCGAATCGATCCAGGCGGCGGCCCTGTTGGCCTCTTCGCGGAGCTGCAGGTTGAGCTCCTGGGTGGCATCGCTGCGCATCTGGCTGATCTGGTATTGCGCCACGCTGCCGATCACCACAGCTCCGAACACGGCGGTGATCAGCAACTCCACCAGGGTGAAGCCGGCGCTGGCGGGAGGCAGGGGGCGCAACGGGCGAACAGCCATCTAGAGCGGGGCGGTGTAGGAACAGGTGCCGCCGCTGGTGTTGGCCGCCCCGAAGCGAAGGCTGCCGGTGCGGTCGCTGATGGCAACGCAGCGGCGCAGGTTGGCGGCGGTGGAGCTCAGGCGCATCTCCAGGGCATTGAAGCCATTGAGGGATGTGGTGCTGGCGGGGAGCACCACGCCGCTGTCGGAGATCACGAGGGTGCCGCTGGGGGTGGGGGAGGCGCCGATCGGGCCGGCGGCGGCGGCGGCAGCGCCATCGATCGTGAGGGTGGAGCTGCCGAGCACGGCGCAGGCGGCGGGGCTGACGCTCGCGAGGGTGGCGCCGCCGGCGAGGGAGCCGTTGTTGGTGAGGGTCACGGTGCACACGGTGCCGTTGGCGGCGATGCTGCGCACCTGATCGAGCCAGAGGCCCAGGTCGCGCACGGTGCTGTTGAGGGCGGTGCGCTGGCGCTCGAACTGCATGCGTTGCACCGGGATTGTGGCAGTGGCCGACACGATGCCGATCAGCACCACGATGATCATCAGCTCGGGCAGGGCGAAGCCGCTGCGGCGGGGAGGCATCAGGGGCACCAGGCGGCGGCGGTGGGCACGTAGGTGGCGGTGGCCAGGGTTTGGCCGCCGGCGGTGTAGGTCACCGTGTAGCGGTGGGCGCTGCCCTGGTTGGCGGTGTCGATGGTGCGGGTGACCCCGGTGGCGGTGAGTGCGGCGGAGGCGTTGCTGTTGGTGGGGATGAGGGCGGCCAGGGGGGTGACCAGATCTGTGGCCCCTTCGTAATTGCAGCGAGCGTCGAAGTTCGTGCGGCCGTTCACGGTAGTGGGGTAGTAGTCGTCCTGGGAGGGGTCGTTGGTGCTGATCACGCAGTTGCCGCCCGAGGCAGCGGTGAGACCAGCGCAGGTGTAGCGGTCGTTGATGCGACGCACCTCAGCGATATCGGCGGCTATCGCATCGGCACGCTTGTTGCTGGTGTTGAGCGCCTGCTGGTTGCGCCCACCGATCGCCACCAGGCTGGCGATGCCGGCGAGGCCAGCGGCCAGGGCCACCACCACCACGAGCACCTCCACCAACGTGAATCCCTCAAGAGCCAGGGGGCGGCGCTGAGAGGTGAGAAAGTGTGGCGTCACAACAGCAATCCTCAGTTGGGGTTGAAGGTGCCGACGCGGATCACCTGCCGCGCCACATAATCCTGCTCGAGATCAAGGGCGGCTCGGGGCCAGCTGGGGAAGGAGTCGACGACCTGGTCAATCGAGCCGGCTGGAATCGTAAAGGAGCTGCCGGAAATGGTTTGGCTCAGTTTGTTTCCCCAATAGGCTCCACGAAATGCGAGATAAGAAAGGCTGGCGTACCTGTTCAGGGGTCGGGACGGCTCATTGCGAACTCGGCCATGTTGAACCCTTGACGGCAGCTTGATTCCCGGTTGCATCTCAGGCAGAGACCGCCTGTGATGAGCACGCCTCCT
>JBILNZ010000045.1:0-25576 GCA_044374745.1 Prochlorococcaceae cyanobacterium
GTTCCGGTACATCTGCAGCGTTCAGCAATTGCAGCAATCGTTGATTGCCCAGTACCAGGCCAGTCTATCGGGTCTCGATCGCTGAAACCAGTTGCGCCGCAGTTGATCTGGTTTTTTCAGGAGTCCCTAAGTAATCAAAGGGCCAATGAAGCACTTCTCAGAATTCTGTCGGAGCAAGGTCTTCCACTCGTTCTTGGCGCAAGGGAAGATCTCTGGGCAGAAGCGTATAAAGATGTTGGGGAGGGGGCAGAGTGGTGCATCAAGAATTAATAGTTCTTCAGCTGCGTTTTGAATGCCTGCCTTCTCGCCTCTGTTGTGATGAGGCTAGGATAGCAAAATATATAATTCTGTAGTTTATAGTATAGCCGGTGAGTCTGGCTGGCTTGCCTAACTTCATAATCCACCTAGGCCGCCACCATGAGGATCTGTTAAGCCGCAATAATCTGTGCGTCTAGGTTATGGCGAGCGTCAAGCGAATATCAAAAACCTTTTGCCCAGGCTTTCTATCACCTCCGAGCAACAGTCGTCTGGTTACATCACGATGCCTCCTTCAGGCTTGGATAGGCCCACCTCCGGCAACCCTTGCCCCAGTCGTAATCTATCTGGCATGCTGAGTCTTCAGAATTGCTCTATCCGTTGACGTACGCCGCTGAGAACCCACTGAGCGACGCCGGAAGCAACGACGATCTCGCCGACGAGTTCCTCGGTGCTCTTGCTGCCCTGGGCGGATCCGCGGGCAACGGTCGCCTGCGGGAAACCCTGGAGTGGGACGAAGCCAGCTACGAAGCGGTGAAGGGCGATCTGCTGAGCCGCAGGCTGATCGTGCCCGGCCGTGGCCGGGGTGGTTCGGTGGCCCTGGCGGATGGGTCTGCGGGGGAGCACTCTGGCAATGGTCAAGCCGCCAGCCGCGCTCCCCGCACCCGCGCTCCAAACGGTTCCCGCGCCGCGTCGGCCGCCAGCTCCTTCGATCAGGCGTTCCGCGCCATCGACGACTGCCTGCGCAAGGAGGCCGGCTGCGGCACCGAGCTCGACTACACGGAGCAGACCTCCTGGCTGCTGTTTCTCAAATACCTCGACGGCCTGGAGGACGACCGTGCCGCGATGGCCCTGCTTGAAGGCCGCAGCCACACTCCGATCCTGGAGGAGGTCTACCGCTGGAACAGCTGGGCCGCACCGAAGGATGCGAGTGGCCAGCTCGATCACAACGCGGCGCTCACGGGCGACGACCTGCGCGATTTCGTGAATCAGCAGCTGTTCCCCTACCTGGAGCAGTTCAAGCAGCGCGCCAGCGGGCCGAACACGATCGAATACAAGATTGGCGAGATCTTCGGCGAGATCCGCAATAAGATCTCCAGCGGCTACAACCTGCGCGAAATCATCGATGTGATCGATGGCCTGCGCTTCCGCTCCCAGGCCGAGAAGCATGAGCTCTCGATGCTCTACGAGGAAAAGATCAAGCGGATGGGCAACGCCGGCCGCAACGGCGGTGAGTATTACACCCCCAGGCCGCTGATCCGGGCGATTGTGCAGGTGGTGAATCCGCAGATCGGCGAAACGGTCTACGACCCAGCCGTGGGATCCGCCGGCTTCCTCTGCGAGGCGTTCGAGTTCATGCGCAAAGGTGGGGCTTCAGGCAAGGAGCTGACGACCGAGGATCTCGACACGTTGCAGACCCGCACCTTCACCGGCAAGGAGAAAAAGAGCCTCGCCTATGTGATCGCGATCATGAACATGATCCTGCATGGGATCGAAGCGCCCAAGATCATTCATGCCAACACACTCACCGAAAACCTCAGAGATGTGCAGGAGCGCGACCGCTTCGATGTGATCCTGGCCAATCCACCCTTCGGCGGTAGCGAACGAAAGGAGGTGCAGCAGAACTTCGAGATCCGCAGCGGCGAAACCGCCTTTCTGTTTCTGCAGCACTTCATCCGCCTGCTGCGCGCTGGCGGCCGCGCCGGCATGGTGATCAAAAACACGTTTCTCTCCTACACAGACAACGCCTCGGTGGCCCTGCGCCAGAAGCTGCTGGAGGAGTGCAACTTGCACACGGTTCTCGACTGCCCCGGCGGCACTTTCCAGGGGGCCGGCGTGAAAACGGTGGTGCTGTTCTTTGAGAAGGGCGCGCCCACCCGCAAGGTGTGGTTCTACCAGCTCGATCCCGGCCGCAACCTTGGCAAGACCAACCCGCTCAACGACCGCGATTTGGTGGAGTTCGTGGAGTTGCAGAAGACGTTTGCGGATTCGCCCAAGAGTTGGAGCGTGGATGTGGCAGACCTGGATCCGCAGAGCTTCGATCTTTCGGTGAAAAACTTGAACGGCGGTGAGGCCATCGTGCACCGCAGCCCCCAGGAGATCATGGCGGAAATTGCGGCGCTGGATGCGGAGAGTGCGGAGGTTTTGGGGAGGATTAGGGGGTTGTTATGAAAAAGAGGTGGGCAATAAAAAAACTCGCCGAAGTACTTGAGCTGCAAAATGGCTACGCCTTCGATTCAAAGGGCTTTAATGCCACGGATGGGTTGCCGCTTATTCGCATCCGCAGCCTAAAAGCAGGCACAGAAACTGAGACGCGATTTAATGGCGACTACGAAGAGAAATACGTCGTTATTGCTGGCGATCTTCTAATTGGGATGGATGGTGAGTTTGGATGCTACGAATGGAAAGGAGAGCCATCATTACTCAACCAACGAGTGTGCAGGCTGCAGGGCTTTTCCGGTGAGCTTATTCCACGGTTCCTGCTCTACGGGGTAAATGATATCTGAAGAAAATTGAAGACAACACAGGCTTCACAACAGTAAAACACATCTCATCGAAGCAGATTCTTGAGATCGAATTTCCAATACCCCCACTCCCCGAACAGCAGCGAATTGTCGCCCTGCTCGACGAAGCGTTTGCGGGCCTCGCCACCGCCAAAGCCAACGCCGAACGGAACCTCCAGAACGCCCGTGCAACTTTTGAGAATCACCTTCAATCCGTGTTCAGTCAGCGGGGGGAGGGGTGGGAGCAAAAGACTTTGGAGGATGTATCCATTTACTTTGGTCGAGGCAAGTCGAAGCATCGCCCGCGTAATGATCCGGGGCTTTATGGGGGTAAGTATCCGTTCATCCAGACTGGCGATATCCGAAATGCTGATCACTTCATAGTCGCTTATTTCCAGACCTACAATGAAGTCGGTCTGTCTCAGAGCAAGCTCTGGCCGAAGGGGACGATCTGCATTACGATTGCGGCAAACATTGCAGAGACTGCGATCCTGGGATTTGACGCTTGTTTTCCAGACAGTGTTATCGGAGTTGTTGCAAATCCCGATGAGGCCGAAACTGGATTTATCGAGTATTTGCTTCAGTCTTTCAAGGCACGCATCCAGGCTATGGGAAAGGGCAGTGCTCAGGCTAATATCAATCTTGCTACGTTCGAGGATCAGCGCTTTCCTTTTCCTTCGGTTTCTAAGCAGAAAGAATATGTTGAAATGCTCGATCAGCTGGCAGCCGAAACCCAGCTCCTCACCCGCCTCTACGAACGCAAACTCGCCGCCCTGAAGGAACTGAAGAAGTCCCTTCTGCACCGGGCATTCAACGGCGAGCTGTGATCCCCAGGCTTTGGCCTCCAGATCATCGCGCCACCAGCCAGCCAACCAGTCCAGACGCTGCCATGACGGCTGTCGTGTCTCCGCTCTTCCCGGACGCACGGTCGACCTGCTTGCACCTCGCCGTGCTGCTTTACCGGTAGTGATACCGGCAGGCCAGGATCACAAGCAGCTCGCCATCCAACCGGTACCACAGGCGATGGCCCTCATCGATGCGGCGCAACCAGCAGCCTGCCAGGTTTTCCCGCAGGGGCTCGGGTTTGCCGATGCCATTGAAGGGATCGCGTAGGCAGGCCTGGATCAGCTGGTTGATGCGCCGCAGCTGCCGGCGGTCCTGACTCTGCCAGTGGAGATAGTCCTCCCAGGCCGCAGGGGTCCAGGCCAGCCGCTCAATCAACGGCACCGGCCGGATCCGGATCGATCAGCCCATGGGAGAGGAGTTCCCCACGCCCGGCCTGCTCCAGCGACCGCTGCAGATGGGCCGCATTGGCCGGGGAACGCAGAAGGTGCACGGTTTCCATCAGGCTGTTGGTCGTGTCGAGCGACATCACCACCGCCCCCTTGGCGTGCTTCTGAACAGCTGATCACCTGCATGGCGTTGTCCAGCGTCCTGTCCATCAGCATGGGTGGATGGAGAGCGTGCCCACCGTGATCGGCATCGACGTGGGCGGCTCCCGCAAGGGCTTCCACGCCGTGGCGCTCACCGGTGGTGCCTACGCCGACAGGCTGGCTACGGCTGAGGTGCAGGAGCTGGCCCACTGGTGCCGCTCGGTGATCGGCGCCCAGCTGATCGCCATCGATGCGCCCTGCCGCTGGAGCTCAGGTGGCCGGGCCCGGCCCTGCGAGCGCGAGCTCAACGCTGCCGGCATCCGCTGCTTCGCCTCGCCCACTCGCCAGGCGGCCCTCAGCCACCCCAGCAACTACTACGGCTGGATGCTCCAGGGCGAACTGCTCTACCGGCAGCTGGAGCTCAGCCATCCGCTGCTTGCCGCTCTGCCGGCCAGCGCTCCGGCCTGCTTCGAAACCTTCCCCCACGCCATCGCCTGGCACCTGCGCGGCGGCAACGCCGCTGCTCGCCAGAAGCGGCCGCAGCGCCGCGCCCTGCTCGAGCAGGCCGGCATCAACACCGCAGCGCTCACCAGCATCGATTGGATCGATGCCGCCCTCTGCGCCCTCGCGGCTCACCAGCTGGCCAGCGGCCGTCCTTGCCGGGCCTATGGCGAGGCGGACACGGGGCTGATCGTGGTGCCGCAGGGGCCATCGGCTGCCGAACCCCCGCACTGAAGTGAGCTGGTGCTGGCCCGTGGTGCGAGCTCGTTTTTTCCTGCATCAGCCGGCCGACTTTTCCTGCATTGGAGCGCCGACTTTTTCGGCATTAGGTCCCCGATATTTCCTGCATCAGGCCGCTGAGCGCGGCGCCTCCCATGGCCTCCAGCGCGGGCACTGCCTACCGCCCCCGTATCGCCGATGCAGAGCTGCGGGTGTGCCTGGCTGCCGCCGGCGCGGTGGTGATCGAGGGGCCCAAGGCCTGCGGCAAGACCCGCATGGCCCAGCAACTGGCCGCCTCCACCGTGCTGCTGGATGTGGACACCGCCGCCCGCCAGGCGCTGGCGGTGGATCCGGCCCTTGTGCTGGCGGGACCCCGGCCGCGTCTGCTGGATGAATGGCAGGTGGCGCCCTCCCTCTGGAACCAGGTGCGCCGGGCTGTGGATGCGGCTGCGCAACCTGGCCAGTTCCTGCTCACCGGCTCGGCCGTGCCGGCCGATGAGGCCGATCGCCATACCGGTGCCGGCCGTTTCTCCTTTCTGCGCCTGCGGCCCATGACCCTTGGCGAGAGCGGTGCTGGCCAGGGCGGGGTGTCGCTGGCGGCGCTGCTGGAGGGGCAGCCTCCCAGCTGCGCTGATCCGGGGCTGGCGGTGGCGGATCTCGCCGAGCTGGTGTGCCGAGGCGGCTGGCCCGCCCAGGTGGATCGGCCGTTGGCGGCTGCTTGCCGCGCCGCCCGCGACTACCTGGAGCAGGTGCGTCAGGTGGATGTGCAACGGGTGGATGGGCGCCGCCGCGATCCTCAGCGTCTTGGCGCCCTGCTGCGCTCCCTGGCCCGCAATGTGGCCACGGAGGTGAGCGTGTCGACCCTGGCGGCCTCACCTGCGCTCCAAGGCTGCTCTGCGCCAGGCTCCCCGGCGCCACTTCTGCGATCCCTCCCTGGCCGTGGCGGCCCTGGGTGGCAGTCCCCAGCGTCTGCTCAACAACCTGGAGTGGCTGGGGCAGCTGTTTGAATCGCTGGTGGTGCGGGATCTGCGCGTGCTGGCCCAGGCGCTGGATGGCGAGGTGTTCCACTACCGCGATAACTACGGCCTGGAGGTGGACGCGATCGTGCAGCTGCGCGACGGGCGCTGGGGAGCGATCGAAATCAAGCTGGGGGCCGGACAGGTGGACGCCGCCGCCGCCAACCTGCTGCGCTTCCACCAGCAGATCGATACCCGCCGCACCGGGGAGCCCGCCTTCCTGGCGGTGGTGTGCGGCAGCGGATACGGCTACCAGCGCGCCGATGGCGTCGCCGTGGTGCCGGTGGGGGCACTGCGGCCTTGATTCAGGCAGCGGCCAAAACCAGGCCACCCACGCCAAACTGGCTCCATGAGCGCCATCTCTCGCCCCTCCAGCTATCACTACGTGGTGGACGAGCCATTGCTGCGCAAGATCACGGCGGAGATCCAGGCGGCCATTCCCGGCGCTGAGGTGCGTCTGTTCGGCTCCCGCGCCCGCGGCACCGCTCGGCCCGACTCGGATCTCGACCTGCTGGTGATCGTGCCCGACGCCTGGCTGGCGAGCCATTCGCGGTTGGAGCAGACCGATGCCCTGGGCTGGAAGCTGGCCTACCACCGCCTGCCGATCGAGCTGCTGCTCTTCTCCGCCAGCGAAGTGGCACAGCGCCGTCATGGCAGCAGCAATGTGATCGCCGAGGCCTTCCGCTATGGGCGGCGGATCAATCCAGCGGAGTGCCTGGATGGCCCCCGCTGAAACCCCCAGCGGTTTTCTCCGCATCGCCCAGCGCGATCTGCGCGCGGCCAACGGAATGGTGGATGCCACTCTCTTCTACGAAGAGCACTGGGGTTTTCAGATCCAGCAAGCCACCGAGAAGGCGCTCAAAGCCTGGCTACTCCTTCTCCAGCCAGAGCAGCCACCGTTCAGCCACAACCTCAGGCTGTTGTTTCAGATGCTGCGCGATCTCGGTGCCCCCATTGACCCCTTCACCGGGTTGAGTCGATTTACAGAGTTTGCCGTTCTCAGGCGATACGACGAACAACCGGATCTTGAGGATCTCGACCGCGCCGCCTGGAACCTGCTCTGCGCTGATCTGCTCGCCCATGTGACCTCGCTGACCCCATGAATGAGGCCGAAACCCGGGCTGAGTTGATCGATCCGCTGCTCGCCGCCGCCGGCTGGGGCGTGGTGGAGGGCAGCCGCATCCGGCGCGAGTTTTCGATCACCCCCGGCCGGATCGAGGGCGGCGGCCGCCGCGGCAAGCCGCTCACCGCCGACTACGTGCTCACCTACCGCAACACCCAGCTGGCGGTGGTGGAGGCCAAGCCCGACACCGCCCCGCTCAGCGAAGGTGTGGCCCAGGCCAAGGATTACGCCAGCAAGCTGCAGCTGCGCTTCACCTACGCCAGCAACGGCATCGGCGTTTACGCCATCGACATGGCCAGCGGTGAGGAAGGGCCGGTGGCCGCCTTCCCCAGCCCTGAGGAGCTCTGGGCCCGCACCTTTGCCGAAGAGAACGCCTGGCGTGATCGCTTCGCCGCCATCCCCTACGCCGACAAGGGCGGCAGCTGGCAGATCCGCTTCTACCAGGACATCGCCGTGTCGCGGGCGCTGGAGGCCATCGCCTCAGGACGTGACCGCATCCTGCTCACCCTCGCCACCGGCACCGGCAAAACCTCCATCGCCTTCCAGATCCTCTGGAAGCTGTTCCAGGCCCGCTGGAACCTCTCCGGCCAACCCAACCGCCGCCCTCGCATTCTCTTTCTCGCCGATCGCAACACCCTCGCCGATCAGGCCTTCAACGACTTCACCGGTTTCGCCGCCTTCGAAGACAACGCCCTGGCCCGCCTGGAACCCGATGCCCTGCGCAAAAAGGGCCGCGTGCCCACCAACGCCAGCGTGTTCATCACCATCTTCCAGACCTTCATGAGCGGGTCGGCGCCCGATGGCAAACCCTCGCCCTGGTTCGGCCAGTACCCGCCCGACTTCTTCGACTTCATCGTGATCGATGAGTGCCACCGCGGCGGCGCCAACAACGAATCCAGCTGGCGCGGCATCCTTGAGTACTTCGCCCCCGCCGTGCAACTGGGTCTCACGGCCACCCCTCGCCGCACCGATAACGCCGACACCTACGCCTACTTCGGTGAGCCGGTGTTCACCTACTCCCTCAAGGAGGGCATCAACGACGGCTTCCTCACGCCCTTCCGCGTCAAGCAGATCACCACCAGCCTCGACGACTACGTCTACACCGCAGACGACACGGTGGTGGAAGGCGAGGTGCAGGAGGGCAAGCGCTACACCGAAGCGGAGTTCAACCGCATCATCGAGATCGAACGGCGCGAACGGCAGCGGGTGGAGATCCTGCTCAGCCAGATCAACCCACGCGAGAAAACACTCGTGTTCTGCGCCACTCAGGACCATGCCCTGGCGATCCGCGACCTGATCAACCAGCTCAAGAGCAGCAGCGATCCCAACTATTGCCACCGCGTGACCGCGGACGACGGCGAGCTGGGCAACACCTGGCTGCGCGCCTTCCAGAACAACGAGAAATCAATTCCCACCATCCTCACCACCTCCCAGAAACTCTCCACCGGCGTGGATGCCCGCAACGTGCGCAACATCGTGCTGTTGCGACCCGTGAATTCGATGATCGAGTTCAAGCAGATCATCGGCCGCGGCACCCGCCTCTACGACGGCAAGGACTACTTCACGATCCTCGACTTCGTGAAGGCTCACCACCACTTCAGTGATCCGGAGTGGGACGGCGAGCCGATCGAACCGGAAGGGCCTGAGCGCGCTCCCAGGGCCAGGCAGGAACCCGCCGCACGCCAGGACGACCCCAGCGACGCCTACGATGCAGCCGAGCCGCTGCGTCGCACCAAGCTGCGCATCAAGCTGGGCGACGGCAAGGAGCGTTCGCTCCAGCACATGCTGGTCACCAGCTTCTGGCATCCCGATGGCAAGCCGATGAGCTCCTAGCAATTCATTGAGTCGCTTTACGGTCAGCTACCGGAATTTGTGAAGGATGAAGCCCAGTTGCGTGCGCTTTGGAGCGCGCCAGACACCCGCACCAAATTGCTTGAGGGCCTGGCTGAGAAAGGCTTTGGGGCTAATCAGCTGTCTGAAATGCAGGCCATCATCTCCGCCGAAAACAGCGACCTGTTCGACGTTTTGGCCCATGTGGCCTATGCCCTACCGCCCATACCTCGCGAGCAGCGCGCCCAGCAGGCTCGTCTCTACATCCACTCTCGCTTCACCAGCAAACAGCAGCTGTTTCTTGATTTCGTACTGCAGCACTACGTGAGCACCGGCGTGCAGGAGCTGGCCCAAGAGAAACTCACGCCCTTGTTGCGCCTGCGCTACCAGAACTCCATCGCCGATGCAGTTGCCGATCTGGGCAAACCCGAAGACATCAGCCAGCTGTTCGCAGGTTTTCAGCGGTATCTCTATGAACCGGCCAAGATCAGCTGAGCCGTTAAGCCGGCGGGATCAACGCGGCGCCACTCAGCTTCCGCTCTGCTTGTCGTAAGGCACCAACACATCCGCGAGCATGGGGAAGTGGCGTCGGTTCAATGTGACCAGAGTCGCCTTCATCGCATCCACGCTGGCAGCGATCAGGGCATCGGCCAGGCCCGTGCCATGGCTGCGTCCGTATTGACGCCTCCACAGCCCAGCGACAACAGCAACAGCGTTTGGTATGGACAAGACCTCAAAGGCCTCAACGAAGGTATCAAGCTGCTGGCGTTCAGCTCCATCGCGCACGCCGGCATACAGCTCGGCGATGGTGATCACGGAGATCGCCAATGGCTGTTCACATCTCTCCAGAAAGTCAACGGCCTGATCCCGGCCACGCAGGTAGTCGATCAGCACATCCGTGTCGACCACCAGCAGCGCGGCAGCAGAGGCCATCAATCCACCAGGGGTTGGCGATCGAACTCCTGCCGCAGGGCAGGCCAATCGGGCAGGTCACTGCGCCTGGCCCAGAGGCCCCGTGCCTGCCTCAGTCGGGCCAGTCGCCCCTGGGGCTCGTGCTGCTGCAGAAAGGCATCGATGGCGTCACGGATCAGGGCGCTCTGGCTGCGACCACTGCGCAGCGCCATGGCCTGCAGTCCGCTGCGCTCGGCATCCGAGAGATAAATCTGCGTGCGCTGCATGGGCAGGTAACGCCTAGTGCATACACCATAGGTTGAAAGACCAGGGCACACTGGGACTCCCGGCCCCTCGCAACCGATGGAGCGGCCACTCCACCCCAAGCGCCTGGTGATCGGCATCGGCAACCCCCTGCGCGGCGACGACGGCGTGGGGGCCCTGCTGGCGGAGCAGGCGGCCGTGCTCACCGTGGCGGAGCCCGGCGGCCCGGTGGCGGTGCGCAGCGTTCAGCAGCTCACCCCCGAGTTGGCCGAGGAGCTGGCCCGCCTCGATGCTGTGCTGTTCATCGATGCCTGGGCGGCACCGGCGGGCGCGCTGCCCCTGCTGCAGCCGCTCGCCCCTGCACGGGCGTCGAGCGCTGACAGTCACCTCCTCGACCCTGCCGCTCTCCTGGCGGTGTGCCAGGTGCTCTATGGCCGCATGCCTGAGGCCCAGGTGCTTTTGGTGCCGGCGTACACCTTCGAGCACGGCACGGCCCTCAGCCCACAGCTGCAGGCCGTGTTGCCTGCGGCCCGAGCGTTGCTGCGCCAGTGGTTGACCGGCCATGCATGAACTCAGCCTGATGGAGGCCCTGCGCGATCAGGCCCTGGCGGCGGCCCGGGCCGAGGGGGCGCGGCGGATCGCGCTGATCCGCCTGCGGGTGGGGGAACTGGCGGGGGTGGAGGTGGAGGCGCTGCGCTTCGCTTTCCCGGTGGTGATGGCCGGCACGATCGCCGCCGCCGCCGAGCTGGCCATCGAGCTGGAGCCGGCCACATGCCATTGCGCCGTCTGCGACGCCCCTTTCCCCGCCCCCGATGGCTGCTGCGACTGCCCCCGTTGCGGCACGATCAGCCGCCGGCTGCTGCGCGGCCGCGACCTACGCCTGCTCTCCCTGGAGGTGGAGTGAGGGGCGCTTGATCCCCTGTCAGGCCCGTGGCAAAGTCTGACTATTGCGGCGTTAAAGCATGAAAGTGACGGTTGAGCTTTCCGAGGAGGAGATGGTTGAAGTCCTCGAGCTCACGGGCGAGCGCAAGAAGGGGCCTGCCATTCGGCGCCTGATGGAGGAGGCTCTGCAGCAGCGTCGACGCGCCCGCATCGCCCAGCGTTTCCTCAGCGGTGAGTGGGGGGTGGAGCTGGAGCGTTTCGAGGCTGAACGACGCCGCGACCAGGAGCGGGATCAGGCGCTGGCCCGATGACGCTGTTGCTCGACAGCAGTCTCTGGATCGACTTCACCCGGGCCCGGAGCCCGCTGGCGTTGAAGCAGTACATCGCCCCGTTTGTGCTCGATCCAGCGGCCCATCTCGCTGAACCGGTGCGCTTTGAGCTGCTGCGCTCAGCCCGGCCGGAGGAGGCCAGGTTGCTGGAGGCCCAATTCGCCACGTTGCCCGCTTTGGCCACGCCGCCAGATCTGTGGGAGCAGGCCATTGCCCTGGGCCAGGCCTGCCGTGCCATCGGCCGCACGGTGTTGAGTCTCGACCTGCTGGTGGCTGCCGTGGCGCTCCACCACAACGCCGTGCTGGTGAGTTTTGATGCTGACTTTGAGGCCGTGGCGTCAGTGAGTCGGCTGCGCTTGCAGCGGCTGCAGCGCCCTGGCTGACCGCACCAGCGAGGCTGCCTAGCCTCTGTATTGGCCCCCACTCGAGCTGCCATGTGCCGCGATTGCGCCTGCGGACAGCCAGCCCCTGAGCCCGCTGGCACCACCCGCACCCTGCCGCTGCACACCGCCCTGCTGCAGCGCAACGATGCCCAGGCTTCAGCCCTGCGCCAGCGCTTCGCGGCCGCCGGCGTGCGCGCGGTGAACCTGCTCTCCTCCCCCGGCTCGGGCAAGACCGCCCTGCTGGAAGCCCTGGCCCGGCGCCTGGCGCAGCTGGGGGGCAACCCTGATCGGCTGGCCGTGGTGGTGGGCGATCTGGCCACCGACAACGACGCCCGCCGCCTCCAGGCCGCTGGGCTGGCCGCCGCCGCCATCACCACCGGCCAGGCCTGCCACCTGGAGGCGGCGATGGTGGCCGAGGGGCTGCACCGCCTGCACCACCAGGGGGTGGCGCTGGAGCAGCTGGAGCTGCTGGTGATCGAGAACGTGGGCAACCTGGTGTGCCCCGGCGCCTACGACCTGGGCGAGAGCCTGCGGGTGGTGCTGGTGTCCACCACGGAGGGCGAGGACAAGCCGCTCAAGTACGCACCGATCTTCCACGGCGCCCACCTGGTGCTGATCACCAAGATCGACCTGGCCGCGGCGGTGGAGTTCGACCGCGCCGCCGCCCACGCCGCCATCGCCCGCGTCGCCCCCCAGGCCCGGGTGCTGGAAACGTCGGCCCGCAGCGGGGCGGGCCTCGATGCCCTGATCGCCCTGCTCGGCCTGGCCCCTGCCACCGTTCCCGCCCTCGTGCCATGAACGCTGAGGCCCGCCTGCGCCTGCTCTGCCGCGGGGTGGTGCAGGGGGTGGGCTTCCGGCCGTTGGTGCACCGCCTGGCCAGGGAGCTGGCCCTGGCAGGGGAGCTGAAGAACATCGCCGGCGCCGTGCGGCTGGAGTTGCAGGGGGAGCGCCGGTCGCTGGAGCAGCTGGTGCGGCGGCTGCCCGAGGCGCTGCAGCCCCCCGGCTCCCTGGAGCCACTGGAGCCCACGTGGCTCCCGCCCCTCGTTCCGGCGCCCCGCGGCCTGCGCATCGCCGCCGCCGCCGCCCAACCCCTGGGCCCCGGCCTGATCGCCCCGGCCCTCGCCGCCGATCTGGCCCCCTGCCCCGCCTGCCTGGCCGAGCTGGCCGATCCCGCCAATCGCCGGTACCGCTACCCGTTCATCAGCTGCAGCCGCTGCGGGCCCCGCTATTCGATCGCCACCGCCGAGCCCTACGCCCGCGCCCACACCACCCTGGCGGCTTTCCCCCTCTGCCAGGCCTGCCAGGCGGAATTCGACGACCCCAGCAATCGCCGCTTCCACGCCGAAACGATCGGCTGCCCGGCCTGTGGGCCCCGGCTGCGGCTGCTGGCGCCCGATGGGCAGCCCTGGCCGGCGGATGGGCGCGGCAGGGACCAGGATCGCAACGCTGACCCTTTGGTCTCAGCGGCCGACCTCCTGCGCGGCGGCGGCATCCTGGCCCTGCAGGGGGTGGGCGGCTTCCAGCTGCTGGTGGATGCCACCAACGCGGCGGCCGTGGCCCGGCTGCGCCAGCGCAAGCGCCGGCCCCACAAGCCCTTTGCCCTGCTGGTGGTCGACCTGGCACCGCTGGCGGGCCAGGTGCGGATCACGCCGGCGGAGCGCCGCGCTCTGGAGGGGGCTGCGGCGCCGATCGTGCTGCTGCGCCGGCTTGCCGTGCCGGTTGCTGGCCTGGCCGCGGAGGTGGCTCCCGGCAGCCCCTGCCTGGGGGTGATGCTGCCGGCCTCGCCCTTGCACCGGCTGCTGGCGGCGGCGGTGGGCCGGCCGCTGGTGGCCACCAGCGGCAACCCCAGCGGGGAGCCCCTCTGCATTGAGCTGGCCGAGGCCCTGGAGCGGCTGGGCGGCATCGCCGATGCCTTCCTGGTACACAACCGGCCGATCGCCCGCCCCCTCGACGACTCCCTCCTGCAGGTGATCGACGGCCAGCCCGCCCTGCTGCGCCGCGCCCGCGGTTACGCCCCGGCTGCCCTGCCTGTGCCTTGGCCTCCGGCACCCGCTGGGGCTCCTGCCTGCGCTGTCCTGGCCCTGGGCGGCGATCTCAAGGCGGCGCCGGCCCTGGCGATCGGCGGCCGGGTGTGGCTGGCTCCTTACCAGGGCGATCTGGCCTCGGCCCGGTTGCAGCAGCGTCTGCAGGAGGGCCTGGAGGCGCTGCTGCAGCGGCAAGGCCAAAACCAGGATCTCGGTGCCGGCCCCGTGCTGGTGGCCGATGGCCATCCCGGCTACATGAGCGTGCAGCTGGCCGAGCGCCTGGCGGCGCGTCGCCGTCTGCCGCTGCTGCGCGTGCAGCACCACCAGGCCCATGGCCTGGCGGTGGCGGCCGAACACGGCCTGGAGGGGCCCCTGCTGGTGTGGGCCGCCGATGGCCTGGGCTACGGGCCCGCCGTGGCCGCGGCCGGCGGGCACCAGCTCTGGGGCGGGGAGCTGCTTTGGCTGGAGCGGGCCGAGGCCCCGGTTGCCGCCGGCGGGGAGCTGGCGATCGAGCGGCTGGCCTGCCTGCGGCCCTGGCCCCTGCCCGGCGGGGAGCGGGCGATGCTGGAGCCCCGGCGGGTGGCCCTGGGGCTTTTGGGCGAAGCCGGCTGGCTGGAGCACCCGGGGGCCGCCGCCTGGCGGGCCGCCTTTGCGCCCCAGGAGCTCAGCCTGCTGCGCCAGGCCCTGGCCAGCGGCTGCCATGCCCCGCGCACCTCGGCCCTGGGCCGGCTGTTCGATGGGGCGGCCAGCCTGCTCGATCTGGTGCAGGAGCTCAGTTTCGAGGGCCAGGCGGGCCTGCTGCTGGAGGGACTGGCCCGCCAGCTGCCCTGGCCGCAGCCGGCTGTGGGCCCAGCCCTCTCCGCGTCCACCGCGCTGACGCTGCTATCCCCGGGCTTACCCCTGGGCTGGCTGGATTGGGCGCCGCTGATCCAGGCGCTGCTGGAGGGGCTGGCGGCGGGCCTCCCGCCGGCCCAGCTGGCGGCGCTCTGGCACCAGCAGCTCTGTGAGTCGCTAGTGGCCCTGGCGCTGGGGGCGGCCCGCCAGCGCGGCTGCAGCCAGGTGGCGCTGGCGGGCGGCTGCTTCCAGAACGCCCTGCTGCTGGAGGGCTGCATCGCCGGGCTGCGGGCGGCAGGCCTGGCCGTGTTCTGGAACCAGCACGTGCCGTGTAACGACGGAGGCCTGGCCCTGGGCCAGCTGTGGGCAGCCCTGCGTGCCCGCTCTATAACGAAAACGAACGGCCCCGCCGCGCCATGTGCCTCGCCACCCCTGGGGTGATCCTGGCGATCACCACGGCTGGCCCCGCCGGCACAGCCCAACCGGATGCGGCGGCCGACAGCCTCTGGCGCAGCGCCGAGGTGGATTTCGGCGGCGTGCACCAGCAGGTGAGCCTGGCCTGCCTGCCCGAGGCCCGGGTGGGCGATCGGGTGCTGGTGCACGTGGGGGTGGCCCTGAGCCTGGTGCACGACGACCCATGACCACCACCATCACCGTGGATGGCAACGAGGCGGTGGCCCTGGTGGCCTACCGCCTCAACGAGGTGATCGCCATCTACCCGATCACCCCCGCTTCGCCGATGGGCGAGTGGGCCGACGCCTGGGCCTCAGGCGGCCGGCCCAACCTCTGGGGCTCGGTGCCGGCGGTGGTGGAGCTGCAGAGCGAGGCGGGGGCGGCCGGCACGGTGCATGGCGCCCTGCAGGCCGGGGCGCTCACCACCACCTTCACGGCCAGCCAGGGGCTGCTGCTGATGATCCCCAACCTCTACAAGTGGGCCGGGGAACTCACGCCGGTGGTGCTGCACGTGGCGGCCCGCTCCCTGGCGGCCCAGGGGCTGTCGATCTTCGGCGACCACAGCGACCTGATGGCCACCCGCGGCACGGGCTGTGCCGTGCTCGTGTCCGCCTCGGTGCAGGAGGCGGCCGATTTCGCGGCCATTGCCACCCGCGCCAGCCTGCGCAGCCGTCTGCCGGTGCTGCACGGCTTCGACGGTTTCCGCACCTCCCATGAGATCCAGAAGCTGGCGCCGATCAGCGACGCCCTGCTGCAGGCGCTGATCCCAGCCGCCGAGATCAGCGCCCACCGCGCCCGCGCCCTCAGCCCCAACCGGCCGGTGATCCGCGGCACCGCCCAGAACCCGGATGTGTACTTCCAGGCGCGGGAGTCGGTGAACCGGTATTACGACGACGCCCCCGGCCATGTGCTGGAGGCGATGGAGCGCTTTGCGGCCCTCAGTGGCCGCGCCTACCGGCCCTACGAGTACCTCGGCCCCGCCGATGCCGAGCGGGTGGTGGTGCTGATGGGTTCGGCCTGCGAGACGGCGGCCGACACGGTGGAGCGGCTCCAGCGCGATGGCGAGCGGGTGGGGCTGCTCAAGGTGCGCCTGCTGCGGCCGTTTGCGGCCCGACTGCTGGTGGAGGCCCTGCCGGCCAGCACCCGGGCGATCGCCGTGTTGGATCGCTGCAAGGATCCCGGTGCCCCCGGCGAGCCCCTCTACCTCGACGTGGTGGCCGCCATCGCCGAGCAGTGGGCGGCGGTGCATGGCGCTGGGCCGTTGCCGCGGGTTTGGGGCGGGCGCTACGGGCTGTCGTCGAAGGAGTTCACGCCGGCGATGGTGAAGGCGGTGCTCGATCACCTCAAACCGCCGCTTACCGCGGGTGAGCCGGCGCCCATCAACCACTTCACGGTGGGCATCACCGACGACCTCACCCATCGGTCGCTGCCGGTGGAATCCGGCTTTGTGATCGAAGACCCCGAAAGCGTGCGGGCGGTGTTCTACGGCCTGGGCTCCGACGGCACGGTGGGCGCCAACAAGGCGGCGATCAAGATCATCGGCGAGGGCACCGACCTCTATGCCCAGGGCTATTTCGTGTACGACTCGAAGAAATCGGGTTCGGTCACGGTGTCGCATTTGCGCTTCGGGCCGCGGCCGATCCGCGCCACCTACCTGATCCAGCGGCCCAGCTTCGTGGCCTGCCACCAGTGGGACTTCGTGGAGCGCTTCGACCTGCTGGCCGGCATCGAGCCGGGCGGGGTGTTCCTGCTCAACAGCCCCCACGGCCCGGAAGGGAGCTGGGACCGCTTGCCCGAGCGCCTGCGCGCCACGGTCCGCGGCCAGGGGCTGCGGGTGTTTGTGATCGACGCGGCCCGGGTGGCGCGGGAGGCCGGCATGGGCCCCCACATCAACACGGTGATGCAGGCCTGCTTTTTCGCGGTGAGCGGCGTGCTGCCCCGCGACGAAGCGATCGAGCGCATCCGCGCTTCGATTCACAAGACCTATGGCCGCAAGGGGGAGGCGGTGGTGGCCCGCAACCTGGCCGCCCTCGACGCCAGCCTCGACCACCTGGAGGAGCTCAACTGGCAGGCGCTGGATGCCGCCGGCAGTGCCGCCGGTGGCCTGGCCGCTACCGCTGATCGGTCCGGCGATCCCTCCCTGGCCGAGCGCCTGGCCCCGGCCCCGGTCTTCGTGCGCGAGGTGATCGCGCCGATGCTCGAGCGCCGTGGTGACGACCTGCCCGTGAGCGCCCTGCCCTGCGACGGCACCTGGCCGGTGGGCACGTCCCAGTGGGAGAAGCGCAACATCGCCGCCGAGGTGCCGGTGTGGGAGAGCGACCTGTGCGTGCAGTGCGGCAAGTGCGTGCTCGTGTGCCCCCACGCCGTGATCCGCGCCAAGGTGGCCGAACCCGAGGCCTTTGCGCAGGCGCCGGAGGGCTTCCGCACCGCCCCCGCCCGCGACCATGCGTTTGAGGGGCAGACCTTCACCATCCAGGTGGCCGCCGAAGACTGCACCGGCTGCGCCCTCTGCGTGGCGGTGTGCCCGGCCCGCGACCGCAGCGAGCCCAGGCGCAAGGCGATCAACATGGCGCCGCAGCGGCCGTTGCGCGAGCAGGCCCGCGCCAACTGGGATTTCTTCCTGCAGTTGCCCGAGGCGCCCCGCGCCGATCTCAACCTGCACAAGATCGGCCAGCAGCAACTGCAGCAGCCGCTGTTTGAGTTTTCCGGCGCCTGCGCCGGCTGCGGCGAAACGCCCTACCTCAAGCTCGCCTCCCAGCTGTTCGGCGATCGGATGCTGATCGCCAACGCCACCGGCTGCAGCTCGATCTATGGCGGCAACCTGCCCACCACCCCCTGGACCGTGAACGCCGCGGGCCGCGGGCCGGCCTGGAGCAATTCCCTGTTTGAAGACAACGCCGAATTCGGCTACGGCATGCGGGTGGCGCTCGACCAGCAGCGCCAGATGGCCCTCGATCTGCTGGGGCGGTTGGCAGGCCGGGTGGCGCCGGAACAACTCCCGCCCGCCCTGGTGGCGGCCCTCGCCCATGCCGACCAGGGCGATGAGGCCGCCATCGTGGAGCAGAGGGAGCGGGTGGCGGAGCTCAAGGCGCGGCTGCAACGGCTGCTGGAAGGGGATGGGGCCGATGGCGAGCACCCGGCCCCAGCCTGCGCTCCCGGCGACGACCTGAGCGCCCCTGACATCCGCTCCCAGGCCCACCACCTCCTGGAGCTGGCCGACGCCCTGGTGAAGACCAGCGTGTGGCTGGTGGGCGGCGACGGCTGGGCCTACGACATCGGCTTCGGCGGGCTCGACCACGTGCTGGCGGCCGGCCGCGACGTGAACGCCCTGGTGCTCGACACCGAGGTGTACTCCAACACCGGCGGCCAGGCCTCCAAGGCCACGCCGCTGGGGGCGGTGGCCAAGTTTGCCGCCGGCGGCAAGCCGGCGGGCAAGAAGGATCTGGGCCTGATGGCGATGAGCTACGGCACCATCTACGTGGCCAGCGTGGCGATGGGTGCCCGCGACGAGCACACGATCCGCGCCTTCCTGGAGGCCGAGAGCTATCCGGGGCCGTCGCTGATCCTGGCCTACTCCCACTGCATCGCCCACGGCATCGCCATGGCCGAGGGCATGGCCCACCAGAAGTTGGCGGTGGACACAGGCCGCTGGCCCCTCTACCGCTTCGACCCGCGCCGCGCCGAGCGGGGCGAGAACCCGCTCCAGCTCGACAGTCCCGGGCCCCGCCGCCCCCTGGCCGAGGGCATGGAGGCGGAAAACCGCTTCCGCATGCTGCGCTTCAGCCAGCCGGAGCGGGCCCGGGAGCTGGCCCGGGCCGCCCAGGCCGACATCGACCGCCGCTGGGCCACCTACCGGGCCATGGCCGCACCGCCCACCAGCGCTCCCCCCACCAGCGCTCCCCCGTCAGCGGGCCAGGAGCAGGAGGGCCAGCCATGACCCTCTCGCTCACCCCTCCGGATCTCACCACCACCTACCTCGGCCTGCCCCTGCGCTCACCCCTGGTGGTGGGTGCGGCCCTGCCCCTCAGTGAGCACGTGGAACAGCTGCTCGAGCTGGAGGCCTGTGGTGCCGCGGCCGTGGTGCTGCACTCGTTGTTTGAGGAGCAGATCGAGCAGGAGCAGCTGGCCCTGCACTGGCACGCCAGCCAGGGCGAGGAGAGCTATGGCGAGGCCCTCAGCTACCTGCCCCAGGGGGCGGTGGTGCACGAGGGGCCCGACATCTACCTGCGCCTGATTGAGCGGGCCCGAGCCCAGCTCTCGATTCCCGTGATCGCCAGCCTCAACGGCAGCCATCCCGGCCGCTGGGTGGAGACGGCCCGCCGCATCGAGGCCGCCGGTGCCTCGGCCCTGGAGCTGAACATCTATTCGCTGCCCACCGACCCCGAGCTCAGCAGCGCCGCGATCGAAACCCAGGTGGAGGAGATCGTGCGCCAGGTGCGCGCCCAGGTGCGCCTGCCCCTAGCGGTGAAGCTCGGCCCCTTCTTCACCAACTTCAGGGCGCTGGCCCGCCGCCTGGCCGTCGCCGGTGCCGATGCCCTGGTGCTGTTCAACCGCTTTTATCAGCCGGACATCGACATCGAGGAGCTGGAGCTGCGCCCCAACCTGCTGCTCTCCACCCCCCACGACCTGCGCCTGCCCCTGCGCTGGATCGCCCTGCTGCATGGCCGCGAGCCCCTCGACCTGGCCGCCAGCAGCGGCGTGCACCGCGGCACCGACGTGGTGCGGCTGCTGATGGCCGGTGCCAGCGTCACCCAGATGGTGGCCGCCCTGCTGCGCCACGGGCCGGAGCGGCTGCGGGGGATCGAGGATGAACTCAGCACCTGGCTGATGGAGCACGGCTACGCCTCCGTGCGCGAGCTGCAGGGCTGCATGAGCCAGCTGCGCTGCGCCAATCCGGGCGAGTACGAGCGGGCCCAGTACCTGCGGGCCGTGCGGGGACCCTGGCCCGGACTGTTCCCATGAATCAAGCTGTCCCGGCGGTGCGGCCCCTGGCGGCGGAACTGGCGGCGATCACCACCCGCCCCTGGACGCTGATGGAGGTGTGTGGCGGCCAGACCCACGCGATCGTGCGCTGGGGGCTGGATCAGCTGCTGCCGCCGGGGATGCGGCTGATCCACGGGCCCGGTTGTCCGGTGTGCGTGACGCCCGCCGCCACGATCGATGCGGCCCTGCAGCTGGCGCGCCGGCCGGAGGTGATCCTCTGCTCCTACGGCGACATGCTGCGGGTGCCCGGCAGCGCCAGTGGCGATGACCTGCTGGGCGTGCGGGCTGGCGGAGGCGACGTGCGCCTGCTCACCTCCCCCCTGCAGGCGATCGAGCTTGCCCTCGCCCATCCCGAGCGCCAGGTGGTGTTCCTGGCGGTGGGGTTTGAGACCACCGCTCCGGCCACGGCCCTGCTGGCCCGCCAGGCGCTGGCGCTGGGGCTCGCCAACCTGTCACTGCTGGTGGCGCACGTGCGCGTCGCCCCGGCGATGGCGGCGATCCTGGCCGATCCGGCCAATCGGGTGCAGGGCTTTCTGGCGGCGGGCCACGTGGGCTCGGTGATGGGGCTGCCGGAGCTGGAGGCCATCAGCGCCCGTTATCGGGTGCCGGTGGTGGTGACGGGCTTTGAACCCCAAGATCTGATGGCGGGCCTGCTGGCCTGTGTACGCCAGCTGGAGGCGGGGCGGGCTGCGGTGGAGAACGCCTACGGCCGCATGGTGCGTCCGGAGGGCAACCGGACCGCCCAAGCCGTGATGGCCGAGGTGTTCGCGGTGGTGGACCAACCCTGGCGAGGGCTGGGGGTTTTGCCCGCCAGTGGCCTGGCCCTGCGGGGGCCCTACCGCCGGCTCGATGCCCACGAGCGGTTTGTGCTGGAGGCGCCCGCCGCAGCCCTTCCGCCTGTGGATTCCGGCCCCGCTGCTGGCGCGGATTCCAATCCCTGCATCAGTGGCCGAATCCTGCGGGGCCTGGCCAGTCCGCCCGACTGTCCAGCCTTCGGCGGTGCCTGCAGGCCCGAGCATCCGCTCGGGGCGCCGATGGTGTCCAGTGAGGGGGCCTGCGCCGCTTACCACCGCTACCGGCCTCCGGGGCCTGGGGCACTGCGCAGCCCCCTGGTGCGATGAGCGATCAGATCCTGTTGGCCCATGGTGGTGGTGGCAGCTTGATGCAGCGGTTGATCCGCCAGGAGCTGCTGCCGCTCTACGGCCTCCACCCCGGTGAGCAGGAGCCGGTGCTGCACGACGCCGCCCTGCTGGAGCTGCCGGCCGATGCCGTTCGCCTGGCCTTCACCTGCGACGGCTACGTGGTGCAGCCCCTGGAGTTTCCGGGGGGCGACATCGGCTCACTGGCCGTGATCGGCACCGCCAACGACCTGGCGATGGCGGCGGCCCGGCCGCGGCATCTGAGCGTGTCGCTGATCCTGGAGGAGGGGCTGCCGCTGGCGCTGCTGCGCCGGGTGGTGGCCTCGATGGCCGCGGCTGCCGAGCGCTGCGCGGTGCGGATCGTGACGGGCGACACCAAGGTGGTGGAGCGGGGCAAGGCCGATGGCCTGTTCATCAGCACCAGCGGCGTGGGCACGGTGGAGCAGGCCCAGCCCGTGCAGCCTTCAGCGATCCGCCCCGGCGATCAGCTGCTGCTCAGCGGCGACCTCGGCCGCCATGGGGTGGCGATCCTGGCCGCCCGTCACGGCCTGGATCTGCAGCCGCCGGTGTTGAGCGACTGCGCACCGCTCTGGCCCCAGGTGGAGGCCCTGCTGCGGGCGGGGGTGACGCCCCACTGCCTGCGCGACCTCACCCGCGGCGGCTTGGCCAGTGCCCTGCAGGAGCTGGCGGAGGGGGCGGGCCTGGAGTTGCATGTGGAGGAGGGCGCAGTGCCGGTGCTTGAGCCTGTGGCCCGGGTGTGCGACCTGCTGGGCCTTGAACCCCTCCACCTGGCCAATGAGGGGCGGTTTCTGGCGGTGGTGCCGCCCCAGCAGCTGCAGGCCGCCCTGGCGGTGCTGGCCCCCGTTGGTGGGGCCTGGATCGGCACGGTCGCCGAACTGCCCGCTGGCCTGGCGCCCCGGGTGCTGCTGGCCACCGCGCTGGGCACGGAGCGGCTGTTGCTGCCCACCAGTGGTGAACTGTTGCCGCGCATCTGCTGAGCCGGGCCGGAAAATGTCCCCAAATGGGGGTAATTGGGCGGCAAGCTCCCGGTCTGGCCGGGTGCTGGAGCAGGATCCAGGGCAGACCCCTGCATGGCAGGAGGCGGTTCAGTGGACCTCACTCCCTTTCTCAGCAGCCTGGAGGGCACCACCCTCGACCAGGTGCTGCTGTCGGTTGCCATCAGCGGCAAGGTGGCAATCGCCATGAAAGGCCGCTTTTTGTTGCGCTCGGTGTGTGAGAGCTTCCAGGACCGCACCCGCATCGGCTGTGCCGTGACGGATGAGCCCACCTGCCTGGCCTACCTGGCCCAGGAGCCCTACGAACTGCTGATCTGCACCGATTACCTGGAGAGCGGCAGCGGTTTTGAGCTGGCCCGCAAGGCCCGTGAGTCGCAGCCGGCCCTGAAGGTGGTGGTGCTGGCCCTGGGGGATGTGATCCCGGCGCAGTACGTGGAGGCCCCCTGGCTGGAAGCAGTGGTGGCGGAGGCCGACTTCATCGGCGACCAGCGGCCCCTGCAGGCGGCAGTGATGGCGGTGATGGGACACCACAGCTACCGCAGCCCATCGCTGCGCTCCGGCAACCTGCCCTACCTGAGCTGTCCGCGACTCACCCGCCGCGAATACGAGGTGCTCGACCTGCTCGCCAGTGGCCTCAGCGACCGGGAGATCGCCGAACAGCTGGTGGTGAGTGAGGAAACCGCCCGCACCTACACCAAGCGACTCCTCAAAACCCTCGACGTGAACAATCGCCTGCAGGCGGTGCTCAAGGGCATGCGCTGCGGCATGGTGCAGCTTTAGCCCTGTTCCACCATCACCAGGTCGCGGCCGGCGGCCTTGGCCGCGTAGAGCAGCTTGTCCAGTCGTAGGAACCAGGCGCTGAACGGTTCGTTGGGCCGACGCTGGGCAACCCCGAAGCTCGCCGTCACCCGCCCCACCGGCTCGATCGGCTGATCGGCAAGCGCTGTCCGCAGCTTCTCGGCGAGCACGGCCGCCCCGCCAGCTGTGCTCTGGGGAACCAGGATCAGGAACTCTTCCCCGCCCCAGCGTCCGAGCTGATCGCTGCCGCGCAGGCAGCGTTGCACCCGTTGGCAAAACTCCACCAGCACCTGGTCGCCCACGCTGTGGCCGTGGCGGTCATTGACCTGCTTGAAGTGGTCAATGTCACAGAGGATCATCGCCAGGGGTTCCCCGCTGATCGAGTTGGCGCTGATCTGCTGCTCAAGCATCCGCTGCAGGTGGTGTCTGTTCCACACGCCGGTGAGGCTGTCGGTGCTGGCCAGGGTGTTGAGCTGCTGGTTGCTGAGATCCAGCGCCTGCGCATAGCGCTTGCGCTCGGTGATGTCCCGGCTGGTTCCCAGGAGATAACGCAGGCTGCCGTCGTCGTTGAGCACCGGCAGGGCCAGCACGTCGCACCAGATCGTGCCGCCATCCGCACACAGGTACTCCAGCTCCCCACGGAATGGCTGGGGTTTTCGTCTTTGCAGGCAGTCCTGGGCCACCTGGCGCAGATAGTTCTCCACCTGGTGGCGGGATTCAGCCGGATGGATCTGCTCAAGCGATTGCACCATCGCCTCTTCCGGGCTGATCCCCCGCAGCCACTGCACCGAAGGGCTGACGTAGCTGATCTCGCCATCGGCGGCGATCATCCAGATCACATCGCGGGCATTCTCCGCCAGCAGGCGATAGCGCTCCTCGCTATGGCGGAGTTTGGTTTCGGCTTCCACCTGGTCATCCACCAGGCGCAGGCGCGCCACCGTGCCGTCCGCGTCACCGGCGGCGTTGATGAACGGGCTGGCAGCCGTTTCCACCCAGTGAACCGATCCATCCCTGGCCAGCACCTGGTCCCTGGCGATCACCAGGGACTGGCCCTGAAGCATGCACTCCAGATTGCGCTTGTACTCCTCCGTCTCGCCGCGATGCACCAGGAAGTCGCTGCCCTGTTGGCCGATCCACTCCTGGGGCTGCCAGCCCAGGGTTGGCGTGAGGGAGGGGGAGACCCAGCGGATCGTGCCCTCGGGACTGAGCTGCACAATGACCTCGCCAGAGTTTTCAGCGAGCAGCCGGAATTGCTGCTCCGAGGTTTCCAGCTGCTCCGTGGCTTGGCGTAATTCGGTGATATCGGAAGAGAATCCCAGCAAAAACCCTGTCCCCCCATCCTGCTGGCCACACACCAGTTTTTCGGAGAGATAGATTCCTTCCGTTCCATCGGACCGAGGCAGCCGTTCTTCGCGCCGCAGCGGACCGCCCTCTTCCAGAACTTGGCGATCGAACTTTGAGAGTTCCTCGGCAATATCTACGGGTAGGAGATCAAAATCCGTATGGCCAAGGATGCTGGCTGCATCATGGGACTCCACGCCAAGATTCACCAGGGTGGCCGGATTGGCATAGAGATAGCGACCTTGCCGATCTTTGATATAGATCGCAGCGTCAATGTGCACGAGCAGGGTGTTTAACAGCTCGTGCTCCTGTCCGGCCAGGGCAGCGGCCTGACGCTGTTCAGTGATGTCCTCGGCCTGAAGGAGCAGCAGGCCTCTCACTCCCCCGCTTTCAGGCAGGGGAGTGAGCGAACAGCGCAACCACACCTGGCTGTGATCCCGGCGGACCACCGAGGTCACCTGCCCGGGCGCCGTGCCCTCGGGCTGGATGCTAAGTTCACTGAACAGGTCTCGCCAGCTGCAGGTTTGCAGCTCTGATTCGCTCTGGCCAAGAGCGCGGCATAGCGCGGGATTGGCCAGCGTGAAACGGCCACTCTCAGCCTTGACCAACCCGATGCCGATCGCGGCAGCCTGGATAACCTGGCTCCACAGCACATCCTGATGCTTCCGGGCACCGATCGTGGCTTTTTTGTAATCAATAGTGTCGGCAGATGGGTTGGCTGGAGCGGATCGTTCCAGCGCGCGGGGCCTGGCTGTGGACGTTGCTCCAATTGCTAAGGATTGCGCCTGGTTGCTGTTGTTGACAGTCCGCCGCTTACGAGGTGCCATTGGCCCATTCTTATTTTCTTCGACTTCGAATTGATGCCGCTTTTGGCCCAATTCAAGGATTCCTTCCGTTTTGTGCTCGCCTTGTCCCGGCTGCTGGTCCGCATCCCTCCCGCCAGCGGAAATGTCCCCAGACGGGGGGATCGCCTGCCCCCCCTGTCGGCCGAAAGTGGCGGGGGCTCCAGTCCAGCCCGCCCGCGCATGCCTCAGCTCAGGAATCCGCGCTATGACCAGCAGCCGTTCAGTGGAGGCCCCGAGCCTCACAATTGCCGAGCTCGAAGCCAATTACCCGCTGTATTGCAAGGCTCTTCGCCTTTTGATTCAAGAAGGAAAGACGGTGGCCAAGGTGCGACGCACGGTGTGCTGGCAGCGGCTAGCCACGCTGCATCACTGCCTGCCCGGTCAATACCGAGACCCCGATTACCTCTATATGCTGCTGGCCCGGCAGGTGCGCACCCCCCGGCCGCTCTAGGAGCCTGTCGCGCATAGATCCAACGAACGCTCTCCACAGACGCCCATGAATCTGCCCAGATCCCAGTGACTGCAATGGATCTGGGCAATAAACTTGGGCATGCAGAAGCGCAAGACCTTTCG
>JBILNZ010000016.1:0-62948 GCA_044374745.1 Prochlorococcaceae cyanobacterium
CCAACGACACGACACCCACCGATGAAACACCGATCCAAGGGCCGCCGTCAGGCCCCCATCAGCAGGCCAACAGGTGGACCAGTTTTCGTGTCGCCGGAGGACCAAAAGCGGATGTCGCTTGACAGGCCCAAAACCTGCAGCCCCAAGCTCAACTCGCCCGGCTGGAGAGTGATGAATTCCTGGTTGTGTTGCCCTGCAGAG
Organism: Prochlorococcaceae cyanobacterium; assembly: GCA_044374745.1. Classification (GTDB taxonomy): domain Bacteria; phylum Cyanobacteriota; class Cyanobacteriia; order PCC-6307; family Cyanobiaceae; genus NIES-981. The sequence continues at coordinate 202 of JBILNZ010000016.1, forward strand.
CCAACCAACTGGAGCAGCATGCCCGGGCTCTTCAGCAACTCCTCCTGAGGGCCGATCACGACCATCCCCACTTGCCCATGACACCACGGGTCTCGGTAGGTGCGTCCCATGCCCCCAGCCATGGGGACACTCCCCTCAGCCTGATGCAGGCAGCGAATACGGCCCTGATGGAAGCCAAAAAACAGGGCCGCGCCAGCTTCTGCTCCTACAACAGCGCGATCAGCGAAGAGATCAAGCAGCGAGTAGCCCTTGAGGCTGAGCTGCAACGAGCGCTGGCGGGGGATGGGCAGGGCTTTGAGTTGGCATTCCAACCCCAGGTCGACCAACAGGGCTCGATCGTCGGAGCGGAAGTGCTGCTGCGCTTCTACACCAGCAAGGGACAGGCCGTTCCGGCGGATGTGTTCATCCCCCTTGCTGAGACCACGGGGCAAATCCACGCCATCACCCTCTGGGTGTGCGAGCAGACCTGCCAACAGCTGCAACGCTGGCGCCAAAGCGGTGTGCAGGGGCCGCGTCTAGCCATCAACCTGTCCGCCGTTGAGATCGGGATGGCCAATCAGCCCCTGATGCAGGCACTCATGACCTGCCTGGAACGCCATCAGCTCAGCAGTCAAGACCTGGAGTTGGAGATCATGGAAACCGCCCTGTTGCGCAATCCTGAAGGCAGCCAGGCTGAAACGGACGCCCTCAGCCAAGCAGGATTCAAAATCGCCATCGATGACTTCGGCACTGGTTTCGCTTCTCTGGTGTGCCTGCACACATTGCCGTTGCACAAGATCAAGATCGACATCAGCTTTGTGCAGCGGATGGAGCACGATCCCGTGGCCCTCTCCATTGTGCGCAGCACAATTCTCTTAGCCCATGAGCTGAATTTGCAGGCCCTGGCAGAAGGAGTGGAAACCGAATCGCATTGGCAACACCTGCGTGAGCTGGGCTGCGACCTGTTCCAGGGCTATCTGTTTGGTCAGCCAATGTCAGCCGATAGCTTTGTAGACCATCTTCTTCGTCCCAGATCCACCTCTGAAGAGGCTTAGGTAGATCTCATATTCTCGCTCACGCCGTGAGGAGCCCTGAATCGAAAACTGCAGCATGAAGCTGGCACGTGGATCTAAGCGCAAACGTTCCAGTGATGGCACTCAGCAGATCCAGGCGTTAATCCAGTGGCATGGTAAGCAACCACTCAAACGCATAGACTCCCCGCAGAACCGGCATGCCATTAATCAGGCCCCTCCGCCCTACTCTTCCTCCGAAATCGCCTTTGTTTGAATGGTCAAGTCATAAGCCCCTTGATCTTTGAGATATTTCTTTATAGCGAGGTCAATGATGCCCACCATCTTTTGATTCTGCTGGAGCGCCAGAAGTTTTAGCGCCATGTGCTCACGGTCAGCGACCGACAACGTCACGCGGGGCATCACACAATCACTCACAATTGCTTCAATTATACCGAAGCTAGCAATAACTGCTATTAACTAGCATAGCACCAAAGCACATGAGCATCAAATACACGCCAGGACACAGCAGAAGTGCAGAACCCACATCGCGAGATGGGACCTGGCCTGAAAGGAAGCCGCTATTCACAAGGCCCCAACCTTGGGGAACGATGCTTCTGTTTCGAGCCAAGGAGTAACGGGCTCCAACCTCACCAGATCAGGGTGTCTCCGCGCAGAAACCTTGATCCTCCAACTAGCGTGAATTGGAGGCAACGTATTGCAGTCATACTCTGACTACTCGTCCGTGGAACTGGAAGCAACCCTGGCCGATGTGAATGGTGGCACCTTCCAGGCATCACCAACAGCCCAGGTGAAATAGGCCATTGCCAGCAACTCGGACGTCTTGATCTAACACAAGAACTTCAGCATGACGCTTCAAGATGCGATGACCCTTTGACGCCAACGCTCGTAGGGGATCGAGAGCAACAGCGAAACAAGCATATAGAGCAGAACGGTGCCAATCACGCTGTCATTCGGTTGCTTGCCCGATCCGGTCGCCAGAATCAATGCAATAGCCGGATGCCGGTAAACCATGGCCGATGCAAGCACTCCTCGAGTGCGTGGATCCGGGCCGCCCAGTAGATGTCCAAGCAGTAAGCCGATGATCACCACAGCTGCGATCGCAACCAGGGTGCCCTGTCCAATCACACCGAGAATTGCAGTGCCACGAAGAACCGTGAGCACCACACCGCCAAGCAGCAGAAGCACGCCCCCCACACGGTTAGCAAGAGCGGCCAGCCGTGGCGCGGCATGCGGTGCCCAGTGCGAGAGGCCCACGCCGACAGCCAGAGGTGCCCCCACCGTGACAAGCAGCACGAGCTCCACAGCCAATGAATCCAAAGTGGTCTGCACGTTGAAAAGGTGCTCGACCAACCCGATCATCCATGGAATCACCAAAACGGCTGTGGCTGAGGAAAGGAGCTGCAAACCGATGATGTCGTTGCTGCTACCGCCAACCAGAGCCGCTTTTCGCCCCCAGGGCGGAAGCACGGGCGAAATCGCGAGGCCCAGTAGAGCAGCACTGACTGGCCTTTGCAGGGGCAGGATCCACACCAGCAGCAACACAAACGCAGGCATGCCCACAAACATCGCCGCCATGGCTCGGAAGGCAAGGATTGGCCGGCGTTGCAACAGCAAAGGCCAGCCTGGGGGAAGCCCGATGCCGATCGCCACCACCAGCAACAACACGCCAGTGAGCAGCATGAGAGTCAAGATTGCCAATGGAAGCAGGCCCTCATTGGGATCGATGTCGAAGACATGCTGGAGCATGGAGAGCCTGCGTGCTCAGACGGCGGCGAGCCCCCAATTGGGAACGGGGGCTGGATCTACAGGCGAAGGGTGAGCGGTCGATGCAGCCTGCCGCCAACCACTTCTGCTCAGGCCCCATTCCAGAATGCCTGCAAGGAGACTTTGGGGGACTGGATCAGCCTGGAGTGGATTCAGCAACCGCCATCGCCGGCAAACGACCAGAAGTGATGCGCCAGCAGCCCAGCCCTGGGCCGTGCAGATGGATCAACGGCCAAGGCTGCAGAACCAGCGCTCCAGGGTTAACGACTGAGCTGCAGATGCCATGGTGAGGACGTCACCAGAGCAGGGGTGAATCCAAACTGGAGGCGGACCTCCACGGGTAGCCCAGAAAGCAAGCTGGGACGGGTATCGCCAATACAGAAGGCGTTCATGTTGCCTGCCTAGGGTGTCGGCAAGACCGGTACAAGCGTTTACCTGATCAGAAGACAATCATTATCCAGGCTGAAGAAAAAAACAGCTGTGTCGTCCAACGATTCAACAGTGAATAACCATGCCCCGGATAGAAAGGCCTTCTGGACTGCCGCAACGATCGACGGCACGATTGATGACATCGACCCATGGCAAGGTGCTTTAGCAGGCTGCTGCAAAAGCTGCCAATCGGGACACACCGAGGCCTTCCACATCAGCTCCATGGGCCAATGCCTGTTGGAGAACCGCCATGCTCTGGTGGTGGCCATTGAGGAACCCAGCGAAAGGCCGTGGCGAGCGGGCCGCATCGGTGCCCATGGCCCACTCCCTGCCTGGCGCTCACCAGAAGGCTCTCGGAGCCGGCAAGGGCTACGACACCAGGGTTGTCGTGGCCGACGCCCGAAGGGGTGAAGAACATCCAGGCGCGCCGGAGGTTCCCTGTCGATGGCCGGATCCGCCTTGCCAACCAGCTCAGCCCGCGGCAGGCACAGGCAGGAAAGAGGCTGCACCAGCTGATCAGCAGCGATTCAGCGTTGGCAACCGGGCTGGGATGCCAGGAAGCCGAGTAGCGGCTTTTTCAGGAGCCTCCTGAGATGGGCCCTCCGGCCCGTCGCCGCGCCGCCAGCATGGGGACTCCAGGACAAGCGCCATGCTTCTCAATCCCTTCTGCCCGTTCAGCACTGCCAAGGTGCTGGCCCTCAAGGCCATGGTGCTGCTGCTACTCACCCTGCTGATCAAGGCCAAGATTCGGATCACGGCCTTCTCGGCGCTTGGATTCTTCCTGCTGATGCTGCAAACCCTGGTGTTCCTTGCCATCAGCGGTGGCCTGGTGCTGGCGGCCGGTGGAGCAGCGATCTACTCCACCCAGAAGCGACGGCCCGCAGTGAGCTGAGACCAGCCCAGGACACAACAAAGCCCGGGTCGAGGCCCCCGGGCATTTGTCTATTCAGCCGTGCCTGGCAACAGCTTGATCGTTGTCGGATCAGGTGGTCTTGAGTTGTGGTGGTCTTCAGTTGGGTTGGTCTTGAGCTGGGATGCTCTTGGATTGGGATGATCTTGGTTTGGGATTGTGTTCAGCTGAGGGCGGAGCTGCCGGCGCTGGCACCTGGGGCCAGGTGTCGATTGGGACGTTCCGTTGAATCCGGGGCACCTCAAGCGATGCAATGGATGGCGATCACGCCAGGAACGTCAGAGATCCGTCGAGAGTGTTGGAGCAGGGGCCGGATCGTCAGCGCGCTCCTGGCTGGTGCTCAGGGGGGGTGTCGTCCATCGATGGAGCCTCCGAATCCCGTTGCCACCACGATGGGCCGGCCAGCAGGAAGCGGCAAGGCCAGCAGAGCATTCGACACCGCTCTTCACCGGCAGCAACGGCTCTTCATGAAGGGCGCTTCACGGAGGATGGGAGAGCAGCTGCTGCGCTCCAGCTGGTGCTTGATCCGTCAACCCTGAAGCGGGCCGTGGGTTGTGCTCGTAAGGGAACTGTTGACCGCGAAGACCCGGGCTCTGATCTCCGCAATCCCGAAGCCCCTGAGACGTTCTAGATGCTTGTCGAGGTAGGCCCGAGCTGACGTCTCATCGCCAAACAGATAAATCCCCCCAGCAGTGCGCTCCTGGGGGTTTTCAGTCCAGATTTTCCAGATCAGGCCAGGCTCCTCGGCGATCGAGCTGGCCAGCTCCCCCAGTTGCGCGGCCATCGCCTCGCCGAATGGTCCTTCAAATGGAAAATCGATCTGCAGCAGAGAGGCCATACCGGGGCGGGAACCGGAAACGCCGGCATCATCCCGCGCGGCAGCCAGAGCAGTTGGGATGGATCGATCCGGACGGTGGACGTCCGCCTCCTTGTCGTGACCTCGCCGGCTTGCCAACAGCACCGGCACGGCTGAAGCTGCTGGCTGGGGGTGAAGGGGCTCCATGCCTCTCAGGGATCCAAGGGCTGGCCGACCAGCTGGTTCAGCAACGCACGGATCTGCTCGCACGCAACACGGGCTTCAGCGCCCTGCAGGTGCACAAACTCCGAATCGGAGTTGATCACCCCCTCGATCGGGCACTAGCCGACGTTGAGGGCCCAGAAACCACACGGAGCAGCTCCCCCTCCGTAAACGCGTTCAGCACCGGCAGGGAAGGTGTGTACACCGCGCCATGGATTGGGACCCGAATCTGTTCGCTCTGGACAGCAACGCCGCACAACCGGCTGTCAGAACCGTGGGAAGCATCCACATCTCTGTCGCGCAACTTTGATGGGTGACCCCAGCGACGGGCCCGATCGCAGCGATCCTGTGGCTGCTCTCACTTCAGAGGCGCGCCCTGCGGCGGTGCTGCGTTGGCTGCAGCAGGGCCATCAGCGCTTTCTGGCCGGACAGTCACTCCATCCCCACAGCACGCGGCAACGCATGCAGGCCGTGGAGGAAGGCCAGCATCCCCTGGCGGCAGTGCTCGGTTGTGCCGACTCGCGGGTGCCGGTGGAACTGCTGTTCGACGGCGGTTTCGGGGATCTGTTCGTCGTCCGCAATGCGACCTGCACCGCTGCTCGATCGACTGGATGGGAGAAGTGGAGCCCATCCAGTACCGCAGTCGGGGCTGCAGCTGGAGCCGATCCAATCCGGGCGACGGCCTGCTACACGACGGGTTCGGTGGTCACGGCAAAGCCCACCAGCTCATGCGCCCCGAAGGAGCGCAGGAAAGGCACATCGGCGGCATCGCGGCCGCGGGCGATCAGCACCCGGCCGCAGCGCGGGATGTTGTGGCGGGCATCAAACACATGCCAGCGGCTTTCCAGAAACACCTCGAACCAGGCGGAAAAATCCACGGGCGCCTCACCCACGGGGATGCCGGTGTAGCCGAGGTAGCCGGTGCAGTAGCGGGCGGGGATGTTGAGGCAGCGGCAGAGGGTGATGGCGAGGTGGGCGAAATCGCGGCACACACCGGCGCGATCACGCAGGGTGTCGCTGGCGGTCTTCTCCGGCATCACTGCCCCGTAGTCGAAGCGGATGTGGTCATGCACCCAGTCACAGATCGCCTGCACCCGACCCCAGCCGGCGGGCAGCGCCGCGAAGGTCTCCCAGGCAAAGGCCATCAGGGCGGGGGTATCGCAGTAAGGGCTGGGGTTGAGCAGGGGATAGGTGTCCACCGGCAGCGCCTGCACCGCGCAGGCCGTGGCATTGGCCACCACCGGATCGGGACTGTCGGGGCGTTCAATCCGGGTGTCATAGGTGAAGGTGGTCACGCCGGCAGAGGCGATCAGGCGACTCCAGCGGTTCCCGGCGGCATCGCTGAGCAGCTCGTAGGTGCGATCCGGCTCCAGCCGCACCTGTTCAGGGCTGCGCAGGTCTGGGAGCAGGCTGGCGTGGGGGTGCACCAGGGCCATCAGGGGTGTGGCGGTAGGGCAGCGGATCTCCAGCCTGCAGCCAATCGCAAGACGCACGGCGTCAACCACGGCGGGTTCTCTGCCCTGCATGTTGACGGCCGGGAGTGCGGCAATCAGCCGCTTGTGCCGCCATGCGTTGATCTGCGCACCATCGGAGCAGGCGATAGGCATTGCTACAGCAGACAGGCGCACCGATCAACAGTGCTGAGGCATTTTGTTTTCCCCGGAAATCAGCGTTTTCCCACGCCAATCAAGCCCTTTTCCACAGTCCGGTGTTCTGAGATCCAGCCATCGACGCCAAAAGAGCAGCTGGAGATGGGGAAAACCACTCTCCCCTTGACTGCGCTCCAGTGGACGGGCCTGCGCGAGAGCAAGGGTCACAGCAACGGCCGCAAAGCAGCACCAGCAATCAAGTCCAATAGCAAGACACACGGATCGCGTCCTGGCTCCGCCCTTTTGACGGCGGTGGCCTGGCCGTGGATTGATGGGGGTGTCCACGCGATGCGCCCATGAGCCCGATCCACGACCATCTCCCGGCGCACGTGAGCATCGTCAACGAGTTCCCCGAGGACCTCTACGAGGCGATGCGGGAGTTCATCAGCGGCCATCCCAACTGGGACCAGTACCGCCTGCTGCAAGCGGCCGTGGCGGGGTTTCTGTTCCAGCACGGCTGCAAGGACCGGGCTGTGAGCCGCCACCACCTCAACGGCCTGTTCCGGCGTGAGGCCGGGGCCGCTGGCCAGCCGCTCACCCAGGCCTGAGGTGGGTGAGGCGATGGTGATCCTGATCACGGGACTGCGCGGTCTGCGTGCCCGGCGCCGACGCCGATCGCTGCAGGGCAGGGGAAGCGCGGGTCCGGTGCTGCGAGGGCAGTGCTGTGACCGGCTGCGGCCCTCCTTTCTGGCCCGCCGACTGAAGCAGGTTCTGCCGCTGCATACCGCAGCCGGAGTGGCCCTGGTGGACTGGCGCTGGGACAGCGTCCGCCAGCGGGTGAGTGGGCTGGTGCTGGAGAACAACCAGCTGCGGCCGTTCCGCTGGTGGCCGGGCCTCAATCTTTTTGAGCTGCGGAGCGCGACCCTGCAGATCCACCCAAGGGGCTGAGCAGGAGGTCAAAGCTCGGGCCAGGCCGGCTGGGCAGGCCCTTGTGCTGGCGCACAATCGGCAGTTGATCTGGGGTTCTGCCACCTGGGTGATCCTGCTCTGAGCGCCTAGCTGCGGACCGGGGGCCAGTGGCGAGCTCCTCCGCGGGGATCACTCCCGTCGCTGCGCCGCTCATGGCGCCGATCACCATGGCCTGGCTTTCAGCTACCGCCACTCCGTTCTGCCGGCCAGAACAAGATCCGTTCCAGCCCTCAGTGAACGCTCTCTCCAGCGCCTGATGGATCAGGTCGCAAGCCCCGCACAGCAGCCGATGGCAATGCAGAGGCAGGCCCGCCCATCACCGCTAGAGTGAGAATGGTTCTCATCCTGGGTGGCCCGCTGCACGCCGAGCGGCCCCGCCCTCTCTCCGCTGTTTCTCCTGATGGCATCCGTCCACGCCTTGTTGATCCGCGCAGGCGCGATCACCTTCTCGCTGCTGCTGGCGGCCTGTGGAGCGCCGCAGCAGAAGGCTGGGAGTTCCTCGGGCAGCTCAAAGGTGCCAGTGGTGACCACCTTCCTGCCGATCACCCTGTTCACCCGCGCCGTGGCGGGCGACTGCGCCACGGTCACCGCCCTGATCCCGCCGAGCACAGGTCCCCACGACTTCCAGGCCAAACCTGGCGACCTGGTGGCTCTGCGTCAGGCCCGGGTGCTGGTGAAAAACGGGCTGGAGATGGAGGGCTTTCTCGACAAGCTGGTGGCCGCCGCCGGCAACAGCCAGCTGGCGGTGATCGATTCCAGCCGCGGCATTGCCACCATCGACTCGCCAGAAGCCGAAGCGGATCACGGCCATGGGCATGGCTCTGACGATGGCCATGAGCATGGAGAGGACGAGGGCCATGGCCATGCCCATGGGGCGGTGAATCCCCACATCTGGCTGGATCCACTGCGGGCCGTGCAGCAGGTGGAAACCATCCGCGACGGGCTGATCAAGGCTGACCCCAGCTGCGCTGAGGGGTACAAACGCAATGCAGCCGCGTACATCACCCAGCTGCGGCAACTGAACAGCGAGATCGCAGGCCAGCTCAAGCCCTACAGCGGCAAAACCTTCATCGCCTTCCACGATTTCGCCCCCTACTTCGCCCAGCGCTATGGCCTCAAGGCCCAGTTCCTGGTGGATGTGCCGGAACTGAATCCCAGTCCGGCCGATCTGCAGCGGGTGGCGGCTGAGGTGAAGGCAACCCAGCTCAAGGCGCTGCTAAGCGAACCGCAGGAAGGCCAGCGCTCGTTCAACACCCTGGCCAAGGATCTTGGGGTCAAGATCAGTGTGTTTGACCCGCTGGAGACCGGCAGTATGGAATCCTCCAAGGCCCCTGGAACCTATCTCCAGGTGATGCGGCGCAACACGGCCGATCTGATCCAGGCCTTTGGAGGTTGAGAGCTGGTGGGATCGCCTCCGGTGGTGCAGGTGCAGAACCTGAGCGTTCTGCGCGACGGCCTACTGGCGGTTGATGGGGTCAGCTTCTCCCTGGCCCCAGAGACCGACACCGCCCTGGTGGGGCCCAACGGCGCAGGCACGAGCACCCTGGTGGCGGCCCCGCTCGGGCTGTTGCCCAGTTCAGGCGGTTCGGTGCGGATCCCTGCACCAGGAACTCGGACCTGCCGGAGAGCTTCCCCGCTCGATTCGCTCCCAGATCGCCTACCTGCCCCAGACCCTGGCCTTGCAGGGCCGTTTCCCCCTGACGGTGAATGAGTTTGTCGGGTTTGGCTTTGATCGGCCGGGCAGTCAGCCCTGTGCACCGCGATCCGTGACTGGAGGATCGCCCAGATCCCTGGTGGCGCAGCCGATCTCGATCAGCTGGTGTGTGACGGCAGGTCGCGTCCCTTGGAGTGGTGTAAATCCCGAGGCCTGTGATCTGATCGCAGCGTGGTGATCAGGCAGCTGCGGTAAGTGCAGCTGTTGGTTGATCTTGGAGCTGATCGCTGCTGTTGTCCAGCTTGGCCATCGACTGTTCAGAGAACACGCGGCGGCCATCGAGTTGCCACTCCTCCTGCTGCTCCAACAGCAGCGCTCCCACCAGGCGGATGATCGCGGCGTCATTGGGGAAGATCCCGACGACGCGGGTGCGGCGCTTGATCTCCTTATTGAGTCGCTCCAGGGGGTTGGTGCTCCAGATCTTGCGCCAGTGCTCACTCGGGAAGCTGCGAAAGGCCAGCACGTCTTCTTTGGCCTGCTCCATTAAGGCAGCGGCGGCGGGGAATTTCTCGCGGAGCATCGTGATCACCTGCTCCCACTGCTGCTCCACCGCCTGGGCCACGGGCTGAACAAACACCGAGCGCAGGGCGGCGGCCACCATGTCCTGGCTGCCTTTGGGCACCTTGACCAGCAGGTTGCGGGCAAAGGGCACGCGGCAGCGCTGCCAGCTGCTGCCCTGGCAGCACCGGGCGATCGCCTTCTTGAGGCCGGCGTGGGCGTCGCTGATCACCAGCTGCACCCGCGTCAGCCCGCGTTCGCGCAGGCGCCGCAGGAAGGCGGTCCAGAAGGCCTCGTCCTCGCTGTCGCCCACCTCAATGCCCAGCACCTCCCGCTGGCCTGTTGCGGTGATGCCGACCGCCACGATCACCGCCCTGGAGATCACCTGTCTGCGGGCCGGATCCCGGCCGTGGAGGTAGGTGGCATCGAGGTAGACGTACGGGTAACGGCTGAACTCCAGGGGACGGTTCAGGAAGGCCTGCACCTGGGTGTCGAGGCCCTGGCAGATGCGGCTGACCTCCGATTTGGAAATCCCGCTCTCACACCCCAGGGCGGCCACCAGCTTGTCCACCTTGCGGGTGGAGACGCCGGAGACGTAGGCCTCCATCACCACCGCCCACAGGGCCCGATCCACCCGGCGGCGGGGTTCCAGCAGCGAGGGGAAGAAGCTGCCGGTGCGGAAGCGTGGGATGCGCAGTTGCACGTCACCGGCCGGGGTGGCCAGCAGCCGATCCCGGCTGCCGTTGCGGTGGCCGCGCCGCTGGGCTGTGCGTTCGTGACGCTCAGCCCCAAGGGCAGCAGCAGCCTCGGCCTCAATCAGGGCCTGCAGCCCCTGGCGTACCAGTTCAGGAATCAGCTCCCCGGCGGTGCCGCTGCGTAGCAGCTGCGCCAGCTCGCTGGCGGCAGAATCGGAGATGGGCATGGTCTGGTCTCAGGAAGGTGGTAGTGCTCCGACCAGGGTCACAGACCAGCCCACCCATTCCCCCGCAGGGGCTTTGAGGAGAAGACCGTCAGCACCGGCTACGCCGGTGCTGCTCCTCGGGATTTACACCACTCGGCGGGACGCCCCCGCACTACTGGGGATGGCGCACCAGCCAACCCAGCATCAGCAGGGAAGCAGCCGTGATCCAGCTGCCGCCCACCCGCAGGCCGATGGCCCGCCAGCGGGGGTTGGGCGGCGCCAGCGACTGGCACAGCAGGGTGCTCAGCCCTGCGATGGCCACGCTCTCCCCCAGCAGGGCGGCCAGCGCTCCTGGATGGCCGGCCAGCGCCGAGCCCGCCACCAGGGCGAACAGCCCGATCAGAACCGCAGCCATTGGCAACAACACCGGGAGCCGCAGCCGCACCTCCAGGGCCACAAGCAGCCCAACCACGGCCACCAGGGCGGTGCAGGGAAGGGCCAGCAGCAGTGGCGACGGCAGAGCCAGGCCGACCAGGCCGCCCAGCAGCCAGGCGAACGGCAGCAGCACAGGCAGGCGATCACTCCACGGGCGCCCTGTCTGCACGCCCTGCAACACCAGGCCGAGCACGAGCAGCAGGTCTGCGGGTTCGAGGAGCAGCCGGGCCATCCCGTCTGCCCAGGGGCCCAGGCCGGTCGGCGTCAGATGGGCCAGCGGCGGGTCTCGCCCAGCAGGATCCCCAGCAGGTGCAGCAGGCCGGTGGCGATCACAAACGCCAGGCTGTAGAGGAGGGCATCGCTGCCGGCGGGCAGTTCCGCGCCATGGGCATGGCCGTGGAACACCGCAAAGGCGGACACGATCAGCGCCGCCAGAGCGAGCGGTGGCCTGAGTTCAAACAGCACCATCAGCCCCATCACCAGACCTGAAACGGCGATGCCGATCTCCACCCCAGGGATGGGCACCCCCAGTAGGCCGAGCAGCCCCCCGAAGGCCATCACCATCGGGAAAGCCACCGGCAACACCCACAGGGCCGGTGGTCCGAGCACCGCACCCCAGAGGCCCACGGCCACCATCGCCACGACGTGATCAAGACCTGAGATCAGATGCAGGAGGCCGGCCACGAACCCACCACCGGGGTGGACATCGGCATGGGCCCTGGCAGCCGCCGGAGCTAGGGCCAGGGCGACACCGACCAGCGAGGCCCATGGCCAGTTGGTTCGAGCCATCGATCTCAGGCCGTTTCGATCCATCCTCGATCAGCCGCCCACGACCGACGACTCCCCCTACTGGGGGTGATCGGCGCAAGGCATCCACAGGGATCCCATGGCGTGGACGCCGCTGCAGCCCAGTTTCCGGGCCTGCTCCAGCGCCTCTTCGCGGCTGGGGTAGGCCATCAGGTTCTGGGGCGGCTGGCTGGGGGAGCCGTGGTGGTGCTGATGCAGGGCAGCGGCAGGAGCCCCCAGGCGCCGCGGGCCCATGCCCTCCAGACCTGCCCACCAGACACCCATCACGTTCACGCCCGCCACCAGCACCCCCATCCCCACCACGCAGGCATTGATCACCCCCATGCCCACCACACCGAGGCTGATCACGCCCATCGGCACCACGCCGATGCTCACCACCCCCATCGGCACGATGCCGATCGAGATGATGCCCAGGGGAGCCACACCGAAGGCGTACCGCTTGGGCTTATCTCCGCATTGCGTCATGGCAGTACCGCGCGTCAGTGGGAGGCCCCGGACCCGTGGACGTCACCGTGCTTGGCACAGGGCATCCAATGGTTCCCCATCTTGTGGGCGCCAGTGCAGTTGAAGTGGAGCTTGGCCGCCTTCTCCGCTTCCGCCTGGGTTGGGTAGAGAGCCGGCACACCGCCCGTGCCAGGGGCCGGCGCGGCTAGCCCTGCGGCGGAGAGCAGCAGGTTGGCACCAAGGGCAGCGGCCGCCTGGGCGACCCACGGACTGAAACGGTGCGGCATGGGACGGGTGACGAGCGCAGAACGCCTGCAGGACCAGCAGCCTATCGAAAGTCTCCAGTCGCGCTAAACAAGTGGACAGTTGCTGGTTGGGCTGCCGTGCCTTGGCGGTGCTTACGCTTGGGAAGCTTCCATGGACTGGAGGGTTCAGGTTGTGCCCTTGCGGGGATCGCTGCCATCGGTGCCGCTTCCTTCCGTGCCGCTGGCATCCGTGACCGCGCCGGGCCTGCGCATTGGCGAGGTGGCCAGGCGCACCGGTCTGCCGGTGAAGACGATTCGCTTCTACTGCGACCAGGGCCTACTCCAGCCCAAGGGCCGCTCGGAGGCTGGCTACCGCCTGTTTGATCAGGAGAATCTCGCCGAGCTCACGATCATTCGTGCCCTGCGGGCGATGGATGTGTCGATTCCTGAGTTGTCGAAAATCCTGGAGGTGCGTCGATCGGGTGTCTGCAATTGTTCGCTTCTCAAAGGCAGCATTACAGACAAGATGGCATCGATTGACCAACGGATCTCCGAGCTTCGAACCATGCAGGACGAGCTGGCCCGTCTGCTCGACAGCTGGCAGGACTGCGGGGGCTCCAGACTCGATCCCTGAGTGCTGGAGACCCGCAGGATCCCATGTGGCCAGGCAGGGTACGGTTGAACTGAAAGACCAGGTCCTGCGTCCTGTATCACGAGGAAAGACGGTGAAGGGTTTCCCCTAGTCCGTCCCTGTCCCGCAACTGTGATGGGCTCTGCCCTCAGTCAGAACCCTCGCTCCCGCTCATTCAACCGTCCGATCTGCGAGGACCAGAGTGAAGACCAAGCCGGCTCAGCTGGCCAGCCTGTTTGCCATGGCGATGCACATCGCCGAGGGCTAACGGCCGATGCAATGGGGCGCCTTTTGGTTGCTGACCGCCGGCTTGATCGCCCTGGCCCAGACCAACCGTCTGCGCGCGCCGCCGCCCTTCAAGGTGACGTGTGGCAGAGGTAGCGCCAGCCGCTGCGGGGCCTCACCCTCTACATCAGCCAGCAGGGGCTTCAGCAGCTGGCGGCGTTCACCTACCCCTGTTTCTGCTGGCCCATGGCCTGCTCAAGCCGCATCGCGGAGCGATCCGCTGGCACGGTGGGCACCGCCGTGCCCATGCTCAGCCTGGGGCAGAAAAAACCAACTGTCTCTGGCCGATCTGATGGTGCTCGAGCCCGAACTCTTGCTGCTCGATGAACTCACCGCCTTCCTCAGCCCCGGCCACTGCGGAGATCTGCGGGGCCGACTGGCAAAGCAGAGGCCTTTAACGAACGGCTCAGCTTCGGCGGTTGAGGATTCCGTGGCGCGGTGCCAAGAAGAAGGCTGCCAGGAATTGGGCAGTTTGCACCAGCACAATGCAACCAGCCGGCGAGCTGTCGCTCCAGTAGCTGAAATACACGCCGAGCACGCTCGAGAGCACGGCGCTGGCTACAGCCAGCCAGGTCATCGTTGCGAAGCGGTCTGTAAGGAGATAGGCGGTGGCTCCGGGAGTCACCAACATGGCGATCACCAGGATGATGCCCACGGTCTGCAGGCCAGCTACGGCTGCCAGTGAAAGCACCGATAGCAGCATGTAATGCAGCACTCCTGTGTTGATCCCGATCGAGCGGGCGTGGGTGGGATCAAAGCACAACAGCTTGAAATCGTTGGGCCGCACGAGCAGCACCAGCAAAACAATCGCGCTGATCAGGGCTGTCTGAACAATGTCGCTGTTGGAGATTCCAAGCACGTTGCCAAACAAGATGTGCAGCAGATCAATGTTGCTGCGAATCTTCGACACCAGCACCAGCCCGAGGGCAAAAAAGCCGGTGAAAACCAACCCGATCACGGTGTCTTCCTTCACCCTTGATTTCTGCTTCACGAAGCCGATCAGTGCCACCGACCCCACGCCGAACACGAACGCCCCGATCGAAAAGGGCAGCCCCAGGGCATAGGCGATCACCACGCCAGGCAGCACCGCATGGGAGACCGCATCCCCCATCAGGGCCCAGCCTTTGAGGGTCATGAAGCATGACAACAGGCCGCATACGCTGCCCACCAGAGCACTCACGGCAATGGCCCGCACCATGAACGCGTGGCTGATGGGCTCCATCACCAGCGTGATGGGATCCACTAAAGCCAGCCAGGGTGGGGTCATGGTGCGTCGCGTTGCGTGGATGCATGCCCGCTGAGGGCGTCTGGGGGTAAGCCGCCAAAGGCGAGGGCCAGATTCTCCGGGGTGAAGACCTCAGAGGTTTCGCCATAGGCCAGAACCGACTTGTTGATCAGCACAACGCGATCACAGAAATTCCGCACCTGGCTGAGGTCGTGGGTGGAGATCAGGATCGAGTGCCCCTCCCGCCGGAACTGTTCGAAGAGTTGCACCATCAGCTGTTCGGTGCGGATATCCACGCCGTTGAACGGCTCATCCAACAGCAGCACCGACGCTCCCTGGGCGATGGCACGGGCCAGGAAGGCCCGCTTGCGCTGGCCGCCCGAGAGGGAGCCAATCGGACGGTCCTTCAGTGCGCTCAGCTCCACCCGCTCCAGCGCATGGCGCACCGCCATGCGGTCGCAGGGCCGGGGGATGCGCAGCAGGTTCATTCCCCCGTAGCGTCCCATCATCACCACCTCTTCCACGCTGATCGGGAAATCGGGGTCGATGCTTTCGTTCTGGGGCACGTAGGCCACAGCCTGCGCCCGCTGGGCATCGCGCAGCGCCATGCCATTGATCCGAACCGTGCCGCTGGAGGGCCGCAGAAAGCCCATGAGCACCTTGAACAGGGTGGTTTTCCCGGCCCCATTCATGCCCACCAGGCCGCAGATGCAGCCCGCCTGCAAAGCCAGGGTGGCGTCATAGAGGGCGATCGTGCCGTTGTAGTCCACGCCGACGTGGTCGGCCTCCACGCGCAGGAGTGATGGGTCGGTCGAGCGCTGCGGCGTCTGCATGATCACGATTCAGCGGCTGACCTTGGGTTCGGATCCCAGCCCCTGTTGGATCAATTGCACATTGTGGCGTTGCAGATCGAGCAAGGTGGGGGCTGGCCCGTCGGCTGCCGAGAGAGAGTCGACGTAGAACGTGCCACCGAACCGTGAGCCGCTGGCCTGGGCCACCTCTCGCTGAGCCTTGTCGCTCACGGTGCTCTCGCAGAAGATGGCGGGAATCCGGCGCTGCTTCACGGTGGCGATCAACCGTTTCATGCGCTGGGGCGTGACCTGGCTTTCGGCATTCACCGGCCACAGGTAGGCCTCGTCCATGCCGTAGTCCTTCGCCAGGTAGGTGAAGGCACCCTCGCAGCTCACCAGCACGCGCCGTTGCGCTGGGATCGTCGCCAACGAGGCCCGCAGGTCGGAATCGAGCTGGCGCAGCTGTTGTTTGTAGGCTTCGCCGTTGGCTTTGAAGATGGACGCGCCGGCGGGGTCGAGCTTGCTGAAGGCGTCCACCATGCGATCCACATACTGCATGGCCCGTTTGGGAGACATCCAGGCGTGTGGATTGGGTTTGCCCGCATAGGCATCCTCTTCAATCAGCAACGGCTTCATGCCCCCACTGAGGGTGACCGTGGGCACGTTGCCGGCAGCGGATGTGAACCTACGGGCCCAGAGCTCCAGGCCCAGTCCGTTTTCCAGAATCAGATCCGCGTCTGCGGCACGCTTGAGGTCGCTTGGCGTTGGTTCGTAGCCATGGATTTCAGCACCCTGTTTGGTGATCGATTCCACCCGCAAACGATCGCCCGCCACGTTTCTGGCCATGTCGGCCAGCACGGTGAAGGTGGTGAGCACCAGGGGCTGGTCCGTTGGGCCGCTTGAAGCATCCCGACGCACGGCCTCGGGTGATGGGCAGGCGGCGAGCAGCAGGGGGAGGGACAGCACCAGCCCGGCGAAGACAGACGGCCAGGGCCTTTTCAGCATCCTGTAGCGACCGACACAGGACACACCCTAAAGAGACTTTCAGCAACAGAGGTTGGTTGCCCGTGGTCGAGTGGATGGACATGGCGGTGATCTCCGCGGTGCGCCGCCGGCTGAGATTCAGACACCGGGTAGGGGATGGTCGTTTCCGAGACAAGGTCTTCCGGGCAGAGTGCGACCCTGCTGGCCCGGGGGCGGGTGAGGGGAAGCACTGCCACGATCTGGTGGCGGCACAGCGGATCGGCCAGACTGGATCGTGATGCCTGAATCGCCTGTCCCCAACTCTGGCCCTGAGCCACTTGCGCTACCGGCGGGTGTGCATCAGCTCTGCAGTTGCGGCCGGAGCCATCACGGTTGGTTCTGCGACGGCGCCCACCTGGGAACGGGGCGGGTGTCCTACGAACTGCGGTTGAGCGAACCGACCACCGTGATGATGTGCCGCTGCGGCCGCTCCCGCCGCCAGCCGCTCTGCGACGGCAGTCATGGGGTTCAGGCCCCCAGACCCTGGTGGCGGCCGTGGGGATGAGCGGCTCGATCGTGCTGGTTGTCGACGATCCAGTTGCCCTCGCTGCCTGCCTGCAGGATCCGCCGCGGTAGGAACCCTCTGGCCCAGAAACCTGGCTGCTCGATCCGGAGAGCCAACGGCCGCTGTTGGTGCTGCCCTCCAGGCTGGGCGAGGCTGGCCTGCATTCCCAGCCGGAGTCCATGGGCCAGCCAATCACCCTGATAGCCGCTGCACTGCTGGCCCTGCCCACCACCGCAGGCGCCACACCCTGGCGCGAGGAGCCGGCTGTGACGTCCCTGTTCCGCGACGCCGGCGCGGATGGCACCTTCGTGCTGCTGGATGAACGCCGCGGGGAGCTGCGCGGCCACAACCGCAGGCGGGCCG
Source organism: Prochlorococcaceae cyanobacterium (assembly GCA_044374745.1). Lineage (GTDB taxonomy): Bacteria > Cyanobacteriota > Cyanobacteriia > PCC-6307 > Cyanobiaceae > NIES-981. Next base: position 17,761 of record JBILNZ010000016.1, read on the forward strand.
AGCAGCGCTTCTCGCCGGCCTCCAGCTTCAAGATCGCCAATGCCCTCATCGGTCTCTCCCTGGGCGCCGTGGCGAGCGTGGATGAAGTGATCCCTTACACGGGAGACGCCAACCCGTTCATGCGCGAGTGGCTCGAACCCATGGGGCTGCGCGGGGCGATGCGGGTGTCGAACGTGCCGCTGTATCAGGAGCTGGCCCGCCGCATCGGCCTGGTGCGGATGCGCGAGGCGATAACCCGCCTGAACTACGGCAACGAACAGATCGGCAGCACCGTGACCACCTTCTGGCTGCGGGGGCCTCTGGCGATCAGCGCCGTGGAGCAGACCCGCTTCCTCTCCGGCCTGGCCCATCAGCAGCTGCCCTTTCCCCGCAGCGCCCAGCAGCAGGTGGCCGAGATCACCCAGGTGGAGTCCGGTCCGGGCTGGAGCCTCCATGCCAAGACCGGCTGGCAGAACGCCCCGGGAGCCGGCGTGGGCTGGTGGGTGGGCTGGGTGCAGAAGGGGGATCAGATCACGCCCTTTGCCCTCAATCTCGCCATGGCCGGCGCTGCTGATGCCCCCAAGCGCGAGCAACTCGGGCGCGCCAGCCTGCGGGCCCTGGGGATCCTGCCAACGCTGCCAAGAGGGCCTGTCCTTGCGCCATGAAGAATCCTTCATGAGCTCCCATTGGCCCCGGTGAAGAGCGGTGTCGACGGTGCTTCTGTCCCTCCTCGCTCCGCTGGGCGAACCCATGGTGGCTGCAACGGGATTGGCAGGCTCCACTAATGGAAGACTCCGGGCTCTGTTGTGTTGAGAGCTGGGTTCAGACACGAACCAGCTGGTGATGGATCGTGGAGTGGAGTGCCGAACTGGTGCACTGGGCTCTGTGGGCTGGCAGGCTGCTCACACTGCTGTGGCGGGCCCTTGCCTGCTGTTGCAGTGTTTCATTCGTCGGCGATCGGTGCATTGCCTGGCCCGCGGCTCCGGGGCCCAGGCCGAACTGCTGAAATTGCGAAACTCGGGTCACCATCAGGATGGTTGGCGCCCCTGGCGCAGTAGATGGGAAGGTTTGATGTGGAAACGTTGCTGAAAGTCGATGCTGAACAGACTGATTGATCGATAGCCGCAACGCAGGGCAATACTGGTCACGCTGTCGCTCGTTTCGGCCTGTTGGAGACACTGGTAGGCGAGATCGAGTCGCTGCGATCGGATCCACTGGCTGACCGTGCAGCCGAGCCGCTGGCGAAAGGCGTACTGCAAGGCGCGCTTGGAATAATGGGTGTAGTTTTCGAGTATCGCTAAATTAAGGGGTTGATCGAGATTGGCCTGGATAAAGGCGATCAGATCATCGAGAGTTTCCTGCATGCCGCCTGTCCTGCGCCGATGTTGGTGGTTCTGCGAGTGCCAATCGCCTGGAGTTTGTGAAGCCAGCACCGAAATGATGCGGCCCAGCTGATCGGCTAGGGCGAGGCTCTCGATCAGGCGTGGATCATCGTTGTGGAGCGCGGCCACGACCCGCAGGTTGGCCTCTAGCATGTCGAGGATGGCGTTGGTACGGAGACCTGGTTCTCCGGTGTGGCTATACGCTGCCAGAGAGGCCTGACGCCTCCACTGCACGCTGTCGGCTCCGGGGAGGGAGACTTGCATCAGCGCAGCCAGCCGTTGCGGCGGCAGCATGATGCAAACCACGCTGAATGCGCCGCTCTGCCACAGGACAGGAGACTGTGGGATGAAAAGACAACCACCGGGGCTACCGCAGACCTGGCGGCCGGACTGAAGGACGTCGATCTCGCCCCAGACCACGTAGACCACGGAGATCCAGGCTCTCTCCGTCAGCTCCTGTCGCCTACCGGATCCAGTAGCAGCAATGATATGCAAGCCTCCGAGCTCACAGTCAAAAATTCTCATTGCAGCCTTCTCAGGAGCCAACTCAGCACCACCCTCTAGTGGGATTGGCGATTGCAGAGCCCAACCAGACAGTGATCCTGACCGGTAAATGCGGAGCTGTTTCTCAAAAGGGTTGCGCATAGCGAACCTATTTCCATCACTGTCTCTTCTAAGGACGCAAGCATTCAAGAATTGACAGATTGATGTTCAGCGAGAAGGCGGGCAAACGAGACAACCCACTGAAATTCAGATCACAACGGGGTGTGCAACAGCGCATCATCTGAAGGATTGGTGGAGCGCGCACTCAAGCAGATGGGCGGCAAGATTGGATAAAGAACGCCCTTCTCGTTCGCTACGCTGCCGCAATTGATTATAAGTGGAATGGGAAACGGTGATGTTAATTCTAACAGGTTTTCGGGATGCGGAGGTGATCTGGTGATCAAGGCTTTTCAAGCGTGTTATTTGCAAATTTCGGGAAAGTGACCAATCGAAGCAATTTCATTGAAGCACCGCCAGATAAGCAAATCAGCAGTACCAGTGCGACAATCAGCCAAGTCTGCACCATTCTGCAAATCATGCACATCGGCTGCGGCTGTATTTTAGTCTTGAATTGGGTATTCCATGGTAGCTGCACATAGACGCTTCCCTTAATGCAAGCCCCCATTTTCTTGCTGATGCAGTGGTGATCAGTCAGATGGGCGACATAGTCGGCTGGATGCCAATTGGCTCGCGACGTGGCTTATGAATACATTTCTGACATCCCGGATCATGTAGCCACCTCGCGTCCATCAGCTACAGGCGCGTCTCTGGCCCAGGGCTGCAATCGCGGCTAAGGGCCGCTTAGCCTTCTTGGATGATGCGATGATCTGGCACTAGCCGGCAGATCCCTAAGCCTAGCCAGATCCTCCATGGCCCAGGCACTCTTCTCACTTTGCCTTGTGGATCCGAATGGTTTTACCCTCATCAGACGATGTCCACAAACTTGCTCTCGGACCTGACGATGGGCAAGCCCATAGACCTAGCTATGTGGTGGCGATCGGGGCCTCCGCAGGTGGCTTGGACGCACTTCAGGAATTGATCAGCCAACTGTCAACAGGTCGCGGTGCGGCCTATGTGATTGCCCAACATTTAGCACCGGACCATCACAGTGAGCTCAGCAAACTCCTACAACATGTCACCCGGCTTCCTGTCGTCATTGGTCACGATGGCCTCAAGCTTGAAGCCGATCAGATCGTGGTGCTCCCTCCTCACTGCGATGCCTCCTTTGATGCGACAACCCTGCGTCTGAAAACACCCGAACCGCGTTACTCCCCGAGTCCATCGATTAACCAGTTATTCCATTCGCTTGCCAATCAGTGGATGGACCACGCGGTGGGAATCGTGCTTTCCGGCACCGGTTCGGACGGTGCTATGGGTCTGCGGAGCATTGCGATGGCCGGAGGCCTCACCATGGTGCAGCGGCCGGAGACCGCCCGATTTGAAGGCATGCCAAACGCGGCGATTGCACTAGGTAACGCAGATCTCGTTGCCGACCCTCGCACACTCGCACTAAGACTCTCTGCCTGGCTGGGAGGCGGCGATACGACAGGCAATCATCCCGAAGGCGTGAATCGCAGCGGTCATACAGAGGGTTCACTGATGTCCATCGAGAGTATTCTTGCGCGGCTTAAGCACACAACAGGCATCGACTTCACAAATTACAAAGAGTCTACTCTGCGTCGTCAGCTGCAACGGCGGATGGCCATCAGCGGTTGTGATTCAGTAGATGACTACCTGATTCTCTTGTCAGACGAAACAAGTGAGGTGCAGGCTCTTGCCCATAATCTTCTGGTTTCTGTCACTTCTTTTTTTCGCAATCCCGATGCCTTTGCTGCGCTGGCCAAACCGCTTCGTCAGCTCATCAACGGCCGTAGGCCAGGGGAGCGTCTGCGGGTGTGGGTGCCCGGCTGCGCGACGGGGGAGGAGGTCTATTCGATCGCGATGTGTGTGAGTGATGCCATGGGACATCCGGCCAATCTGGCCCACGACCTAAAGATCTTTGCCACTGATCTGGACGAATCGAGCCTTGCGATCGCTCGGCGTGCCGTTTATCCGTTGTCATCAGCATCAACCATACCGACTCAACTTTTCGATCGCTTTGCGCTGAAATCAGAAAGCAGTTTTGAATTCAACAAGGAATTGCGTGCGTGCATTGTCTTCGCGCGACACAACCTTTGTCAGGACCCTCCGTTCCCCAATATTGATCTGATCTCCTGTCGCAACACCTTGATCTATTTCCAATCCGTTTTGCAGGAGCGAGTTGTTGATCTGCTCAGCTACTCGCTTAAGCCGGGTGGTCTCCTGTTGCTTGGTAGTTCTGAATCACTCAGCCCGTCCCAAGGCTTTCAGGTCCTCAACCCGGTGCATCGGCTCTACTCCCGAACCAGTGAGCGGAGATTTCAGGGCCGTCAGGCGCTGGCGGCACCGACACCCAGCCCCCCGCCTCGCAGCCGAGCTGTATCAAACTCCGCTGTCACGAAAGATCTTGTCCCCGAACAACATGTGCGGTTGCTGGAGGCTTTGATCCGCACACTAGCCGATCCCGCCTTGATAATCGATCAAGACAATCAGTTGGTTGAAATTATCGGAGATGTATCTCCCTTTTGTCGGTTGCCAGAGGGTACCATGCCGACTGCAGCAGGAGCCTTTCTGCGCCAAGAGCTACAGGCGGAAGCAAGAGCATTGATCTTGCTGGTGCTAGCAGATCAGCGACCCGCCAGCAGCGCCAGTCTCAGTCTTGATGGGTTTCCATATCCAGTGCGGCTTGAGGCCAAACCACTCAACATGACGGGGCGATCGCTCACGATCCTCTCCTTCATCTCTGAACGCGAAGCGGCTACCACTGACGTCAAGGGACTGGGATCACTTGAGCGGGATGCCGCCTTCGGGCGTGAAATCGAACGACTGGAAAGGGAGCTGCTCTCCAGTCAGGACACACTGCGCCGATCAATGGCCGATCTTGAGCAGGCCAATGAAGAGCTCGAGGCATCTTCGGAAGAACTCCAGGCGTCCTCAGAGGAGTTGCAATCATCGAATGAAGAGCTTGAGGCCTACAACGAAGAACTTCAGGCTACCAATGAAGAGCTCAGCACCCTTAACCAGCAATTACGAACCCGTAGTGATGAGCTGGAATATCTCAACAACGACCTGGAGAATATTCAGGCATCTCTCAACCAAGGGATGGTGATCGTTGACAGGCAGCTATGCATTACCCGTTTCGCCCCTCTAGCAGTACGCGTATTTGGTTTAGTTGAGAGCGATCTTGGTCAGCCCCTTTTTGGGGTACCTACAACTGTCCCCCTGCCGGGATTGCGTGAGGCGCTGCTTGCGGCGGTGCATGAAGGTGACCGTTGCACGATTGAGGCGACCAGTGAGGATGCCGCTTATCTCGTACTGGTGATGCCGTACTGCGATCGAGCCGGCCTGCCTCTAGGCGCAATCATTACGCTGACTGATGTATCGGAGTCGATGGCTTTGCGGAGAGCCGCTGAGGCAGCTTTACGTGAATTCACGTTCTTGGCGGATTCACTTGAACCGGTGGTTTGGAAGCGAGATTATTCGCTTGATCGCATCCTTTATGTCAACCAGCGGATTCAAGAGCTCACTGGATGGAGTGTCGCTGAGATTTGTGCTTCCCCTAATCTGCTTGATGATGCAATTCTTCCTGAGGATCAACAGGCTGTCAGGGCCGCTCGCAGACTTGACGGCAAGGGATGGTGCGTGACCTATCGCATGCGCCTCCGTGATGGAGGTGTGGTTACACTTCAGGAAATCGCAAGAGTTCTCGACGACCCCAATTACCATGCGGTGGTTGGAACGCTCTCCGATGTGACCGAAATGCGACGGCTGGAACGTCGCAGTCAACTTCTGGCCAGCGCCTTTCAGGCTATTCAGGCCACTGAGACTCAGGCGATCATGCTTCTAGACGACTCGTTGTGCCTGGTGACTGTCAGCGACACGCTTGCCAATTATCTTGGCTCTACTGGTCAAGAAATGATTGGGCAGCAGCTGGAATCTCTAGTTCAAAAATGGCCTTGTTCTAACAACGACACCATAGTAAATAAGCCAGTTGGATTGGGTCTTCATCATCTACCTGATCTCGCGAGTGAAGCCCTACGCTCTCAGCAACCTCTCCTTGGACAGCAGATTAAGACAGGTCGAAGCGACGAGCCCGATGGTGGTATTCGTGTCGAGCTTCTACCCATTATTGATGGAGGCAACGTCCTCGGTGTGTTGGTGCGTATGTTGGTGAACTGGAATTAAGTTAGAGAGGCAGATCGGCTACTGGCAGAGCCCACAGCAGAGCAGGCCTGCCACGCTCCCGCGCTTCTAGATTGCCTGTCCCGCCGTGATCGAGGCATTGCGCGGCTGGGGGCAATCGAGATCCCCCTGGATTGGTGTGGCCAGCGGTAACAACCACACTCCCCATGTGACCCAGGGCAACTAGGCTACCCGGGCATCAAATCCGCGCATTATCAGACAAGCCTGGCAATCATTGGTGCTGAATTTCAATAATGTTGGCCGCGCCTCCTTGGCCATGCCCCTCCCGTCGTTCAGGGATGACCGTCTCATCGTGCAGCGGCTCCATACCACTGGCGATACCACTGCTCCATCTGGGCAATCTCCTGGCTCTGGATCTTCACCATCTCCGCCTGCAGATCCCGCAGCTCGCGCTGTTGCGTGTTCCACTGGGCGTGGAAAGCCATCATCACGTCCATGCGGTGGTGGGGAATCATCTGCTCGATGAAGGCCCGATCGAAATTCGGGGCCGATCTGAGAGCATCCAGGCTGGTTGTCATTCCGGGCCTTGCGGCTGCGCGGCCAGGGCCGTAGGCCGGGGGAGAGGGGCGCCCATGAACCGCTCCAGATGGATAGACCCGTCCTGGCACGGGGACGCTCTGGCGTCTGCCAGGGCCCAATGCTCCGCAACGTTGTGGTGGCCATCACTGTCGTCCCGCAGCAACAGCGATGAGCCGCAGGGAAGGGACAGCTCCTTGTCCTCGCCCTCTGCGATGGCGTCGACCACGGCCTGCCTCTCAACGGCGACCTGGTGAATCCGTGACCAGCTGGAGATGATCAGCACCACCGTCGCGCTGCTGGCACTCCCGAGGTTCCGCCGGTCGCGGACGTTGGTGACGGTGGGGATGGGGGGCTTGTTGACCTGCCGTTTTGCCGGGCGAATCAGATGCCTGACCGACCATCGGCCTCCACGCCCAGGCACGCTGCTGCCCTACCGCAGCGCCCGGCCTGGCTGGGCCGCCATGCTGGGCCCATTGCTTCCGCCGTCCATGCCTTCTGCAGGCTCTGCCTTCGCCCAGCTGCACCAGCACCTGCACCAGACCCGCTTGCTGGGCTCAATCAGCAGTGCCTTGTACTACGACCAGAACACCGTGATGCCGGCTGCCGGTGCGGCCTGGCGGGGCGAACAGCTGGCCCTGCTGGCGGGCCAGCTGCACGAGCGGCAGAGCAGCGCCAGATACGCCGAGCTGGTGGAGGCGGCGGAGGCGGAACTCGGTGCGGATCCGTCGCCAGAGCGGCGACACAACCTCAAGTTGCTGCGCCTTGATCTGGAACGGCAGCGCTGCCTCGATCCTGATCTGGTGGCCGCCCTGGCCAAGGCCCAGTCGCGCGGCAATGCGGTTTGGCAGGACGCCCGCAGGCGCAACGACTTTTCCGCATTTGCCCCTGCGCTTCGGGAGCTGATCGCCCTGCGACGCCAGGAGGCCAGCCAGCTCGCTGCAGCTGAACCAGTGCCGCGCAGCCCCTGGGAAATCCTGGCCCAACCCTTTGAACCAGACATCAGCCAGACCCGGTTGGCCGAGCTGTTTGCGCCTCTGAAGGATCAGCTGCCGGCCATGCTGGACCAGGTGAGGTCGATCAGCACTCCCCAGCCTGCAGCCATCGACCTGCCTGAGGGCCTTCAGGAGCAGCTCTGCAGCGAACTCCTCGACAGCTGGGGGTACGACCCTGCGCGATGCCAGCGCTCCCGTTCCGCCCACCCCTTCTCCTGCACCGTGGGGCCCCACGACTTCCGCATCACCACCCGGGTGGTGCCGGGCCAGCCCCTCTCCGCCTTCCTGGCCACGGCCCATGAATGGGGGCATTCGCTCTATGAGCAGGGGCTCCCCCGGACGGACGACCACTATTTCCCCTGGCCCCTGGGGGAAGCCACCTCAATGGGGGTGCACGAGTCGCAGTCCCTGTTCTGGGAGTGCCGGGTGGCCCGCAGCCGCGCCTTCGCCGAGCGCTGGCATCCCCGCTTTTGCTCCGCCCTGGGCAGCGACCCCTGGGCCGGAGCCTTCGGCTTCTGGCGTGCCCTCAATCCCCTCCGGCCGGGCCTGATTCGGGTGGAAGCAGATGAGCTCAGCTACTGCCTGCATATCGTGCTTCGCTACGAGCTGGAGCTGGCCCTTCTGGAGCAGGGGATGGACGTGGATGACCTACCGCAGCAGTGGAACCAGCGGATGCAGGATCTTCTGGGAATCCAGCCCCAGACTGACTCCGAGGGATGCCTTCAAGATATCCATTGGGCAGAAGGACTGATGGGATATTTCCCTTCTTATGCGCTTGGACATCTGATCAGTGCTCAGATTTCAGAAGCGTTTGAGCAAGACAATGGCCCCATCCAGGCGCTGATCCGTAGGGGAGAGGAGACCCAGCTCCAGGCCTGGCTCGGAAAGACCGTCTGGTCCCTTGGCAGGTCGGTCAATGGCGAGGAGCTGGTGGAGCGGGTTTCTGGCCGCCCACTCAGTGCCCAGCCCTTCCTCCGTTACCTGCGCAGCAAGGTGGACGAGCTCGCCATCGGCCCATGACCCGAACCCGTTGCTTGGACCTCTGCTCGTGCCTGCATAGGATGCGCGGCGCCGCGACCCCTCTCCATGGCGAACATCGACCAGGCCCCCAGCCGCACGATGGCCAACTTGTTGCACGTGCTGCCCGCGTTTGCCGATGAAGCCGAGCTGCGCTTGAACGCGATCGTGGAGCTCAACAGCAACACCATCAACAAGTACGAGCTGATCACCGAAACGGGCCACCTCAAGCTCGACCGCGTTGGCTACTCATCGTTGGCCTATCCCTTTGCCTACGGCTGCATCCCCCGCACCTGGGACGAGGACGGCGACCCGCTGGACATCGAGATCGTGGGCGTGACCGAGCCCCTGGTGCCCGGATCTCTCGTGGAGGCCCGCATCATCGGCATCATGAAGTTCGACGATGGCGGTGAGGTGGACGACAAGGTGATCGCGGTCCTCGCCGATGACAAGCGCATGGACCACATCACCAGCTACACCGATCTAGGCGAGCACTGGCTCAAGGAAACCCAGTACTACTGGGAGCACTACAAGGACCTCAAGAAGCCCGGCACCTGTCGGGTCAACGGCTTCTCTGATGCCGCTGAGGCCGTGAAGGTGATCAAGGAGTGTGAGACCCGTTACGTCACCGAAATCGCCCCCAAGCTGGTCGACTGACAACGGCTCTTCGCCGAAGCCTTGTCCACCAGCCTGTCTGCTGCTTCAGTGCCTGCCGTGCTCCAGCTCCCTACCCTCCTGTCCGCCGCGTTCCAGACCGGCGCCCGTCGCCTCCCCCTGGCCCGCCCGACCACCGGGGCGTTGCTGGGGCTGGTGACGGCCGTGGCCTGTTCAGTGGCTGGGGGGGCCAGCCTGGCGGAGTCCCAGGCTCCTGGCGCTGATGCAGCCAGCTCCCCCAACACGGCTCTGGTGCCCCCGCCCCCAACAGAAGCGCCGGTGGTGCGTGAAATCCTTCTGGAGTTGGGCAAACGCCAGATCAGCCTGATCGAGGGCAATCAGGTGCTGGGCCGCTGGCCGGTGGCCATTGGTGACCCAAGCACGCCTACCCCGGTGGGCCGCTTCACCATTGAGAACATGGTCACCAACCCCGTGTACCAGAGCACGTCCAGCGGCAAGATCAACAGCACCGTCGGGCCCCAGGCCCCCCTGGGCGATCGCTGGATCGGCTTCAAGCAGAGCGGCGTCAATCAGTACGGCATCCATGGCACCCCCGATGCCTGGGCCTGGACCGTGACATCCCGGGCGGCGGTGTCCAACGGCTGTGTTCGCATGCTCACCCCCCACGTGCGTGAGCTGTTTTCCAAGGTGCAGATCGGCACCCCGGTGATCGTCAAGCCCTAGTCCGTTCAGGGTTTCTTTCGATCCCGAAGACATCCTGCAGATCCAGGCGAAGGGCTGCCCCTTGCTGGGCTCAACCCTTAGCGTGCCCTCACTCTTAAACGCAGTTCATGGCCGGGCATCATCCGCTAGGCAACCCTGGTGGTGCCCTTCCTGTTGCCGTTCCCACGGCTGTTCCAAGCACTGTCTTGAAGTGGTGTGGTAACGGTGAGCTGTCTGCCCTGGATCTCGAGCGGATTGTGCAGCGTCTCCAGCAGGCGGACCCTGTAGCCAGCTCCCTTCAGCCCAGCCACTTCAGTGCGATTCAGCCGGATCAAGCCTGCTGATTGTCAGGTCGGGGATCAGCTGTGTCGCCAGGGCCCTGGCCAGGCCATCCCTGCTGGCCACCCCGCGCAGACTCTCCAGGGGCAAGCCCCGACGAGGCCTGCCCACAGGCAGGGCTGAACCGCTGCTTTCTTCCAAGGCAAACACCGGCAGCTGGCGCAGGCCGCTGGGGCGGAGCTGGTCCTCGAGCTGGGCGAGAGAGGCTTCGAGCGTGAGCCAGACCAGCTCGGAACGCTGGCAGTCGCCCAGCGTCAGAGGGACAGGGACAGCTCCCGTGGGGTCGGTTCCCGCAGCGTTGGTGCTGGCCGCTGTCAGGGCCCGCTGCAGGTCGGGCAGCGTCACCAGGCCCAGCACCTGGTCGCCCTCACTCACCAGCAGGCAATGGCCCTGGGCATCAACCAGCTGCTCCAGCGCCGCGATGGCCGGCCATTCCCTGGGCAGCACCAACGGTGCTTCCGCTTCCAGGGCCTCCACCACCGATACCGCTGCCAGCTGGCGGCGCCGGCTCTCCTCTTGCGGGTCCGGCCCTAGCAGGCCTGGATCACTGATGCCCTGCCAGCGCTCTACCAGTGCCGCGCTCAGGCCTGCGGCGGCCATCAGTGGCAGCACGATGCGGATGTCGCGGGTGAGCTCAAACAACAGCAGCAGAGAAGTGAGCGGCGCCCGGGCGCTGCCGGCCAGCACTGCGGCCATCCCCACCATGGCGTAGGCGGGTGGTTCGGCCACGGGCAGGTTCAGTCCCCCGGCCCCGAGCAGTTGGCCGTAGCAGTTGCCAAGGACCGCCCCCAGCACCAGGGCTGGCGCGAAGCCCCCGCCCACAAATCCGGAGGCATTGCTGATGCCGGTGGCCACCAACTTGGCGCCCAGCAACAGCAGGAGGGCCAGGACCGGGATGCCTCCGTCCAAACCGAGCAGCGCTTCGATCGTGTCGTATCCCACCCCCAGCACTTGGGGGAAAGCCAGGGCCAGCAGACCCACAGACAGCCCTCCGGCCGCCGTGGCCAGACCAGGAGGGAGCGCTCGAAGCCAGCGCTGCAGGCTGGCGCTCCGGCCCAGGGCCATGGTCTGGAGCAACAGCCAGGACATGCCGCTGGCCAGCACGCCCAGCCCCAAGTAGAGGGGAAGCTCCAGGGGCGAGCGCACGGCGTAGGCCGGCAAGCGCAGGATCGGTTCGTCGCCGAGCAACAGCTGGGTGACCAGGGCTGAAGCCACGGAGGCCACCAGCACGGCCCGCAGGCTGGGGCGCCCCTGGATGGCGCTGTAGCTGCCTTCAAAGGCGAAGAACACCCCTGCGATTGGCGCTTTGAAGCCGGCCGCCAGGCCGGCGGCCACCCCAGCGGCCACCAGAGCCTTCTGGCTCTGGGGCGGCAGGCGTCCCCGCAGGGCCAGCCAGAGGCCGAGATTGCCGCCGCTCTCCACACTTGGTCCCTCTGGCCCCAGGGAGGCGCCGCTGCCCAGGCTGAGGGAGGCGCTGATCAGCCGCAGCCAGGGCAGGCGCGGGGCCGCCGGGGCTGAACCATCGGCCATCGCCATCAGGCTGGGCAGCCCTGGGCCCAGCTCAGGTCCGTAGCGGCGCAGCACACCCACCGCCAGCCCGCCCAGGGTGGGCACCACGAGCACCGGCCAGAGCTGCAGCCAGTCGGGCAGGGAGGGGGAAGGGAGAGGGGGCGGCTCCAGCACCTCCGGTGGGGGCGGCAGATAGCCCAGTCCCCCCAGGCCGATGCGCAACAGGGCACTGAGCGGGGTGCTCTCGTCCACAGGGGGAGGTGGTGGCACCACCACCAGCTGCTCGGGTTGGAGTGGGCTGTTGCCGGCGATCGACAGCAAGGCTTCCACCCCCGGGCCGAACAGGCCGCTGTTGATCAGGCCCACCAGCTCGTGAAAGGCCACCACGGCGAGCCCGGTGCCGATGCCCACCAGGGCTGCCCAGGCCAGTAGCCCCCACTGGAAGGGGGTCGGCCCGACCTCAGGCCTCGGGTCGGACGGTGGCAAAGATGTCCTCCAGGATTTCTCCTGCCCCCTGGGCCCGCAGCGTATGGGCCAGGGCGATACCGATAGCCTCCGGATCGGTCTGAGGACCGCGGGCCTCGTCGCGGATCAGGCGCAGCCCGTCGAGGCTGGCCACCATGCCGGTGAGCACCAGTTCGGCGTCCTCGCCTTCGCCCTCAAACCGGGTGTTCACGCCGATCGGCACCTGGCAGCCCCCCTCCAGCTCCCGCAGGAAGGCCCGCTCCGCGAGACAGCGGCGGGCGGTGGGGGTGTGCTCCAGCACCTTGATCTGCTCCAGCACGGCGGCGTCGCCGTCGCGGCACTCAATGCCCAGGGCGCCCTGGCCCACGGCGTGCAGGGAGATCGAGGGATCGATCAGCTCATGAATCCGATCCCCCAGCCCGAGGCGACCCAGGCCGGCGGCCGCCAGGATCAGGCAGTCGTACTCCCCGGCATCGAGTTTCTCAAGGCGGGTGATCACGTTGCCGCGCACGTCCTTGAACACCAGGTGCGGGAAGTGGTGGCGTAGCTGGGCGAGGCGGCGCAGGGAGCTGGTGCCCACAACGGAACCCTCCGGCATGGTGGCCAGGGTCCTGTCCTGGTGCCTGGCCTGCACGACCAGGGCGTCGGCGGGGTCTTCCCTCTCCGTGATGCAGCCCAGCATCAGGCCCGCCGGCAGGTTGGTGGGCAGGTCCTTCAGGCTGTGAACGGCAATGTCTGCCCGGTCCACGAGCATCTGGGCTTCCAATTCCTTGGTGAAGAGACCCTTGTCGCCAATCTTGGCCAGGGCCACATCCAGGATCTTGTCGCCCTGGGTGGCCATCGCCTCGATGCTGATCTCCAGCCCCGGGTGGGCCTTGGCCAGCTCATCGCGCACCCAGTGGGTTTGCACCATGGCCAGTTGGCTGCGGCGGGAGGCGATGCGCAGGGGATTGGCCATCGGTGCCAGATAACAGCCGACCAGATTACGGGCCGAAGAAATCAAGGGGCAGCGGTCCCCATGTGTCCTCCACGTCGGGATCGGCCGGGCTGTGGCCAGTGATCAGCAGACCCTCGCCCAAGCCCGTTTCGCGGCGCACCAGAAAACGCCGGGTGGTCTGGTTGCCCTTGAGAAACACGGGCCCCTCAATGGCTTCAAGGGCCTCGCCGGCAGGATCCAGTTCCAGGGCCTGCCAGCCCAGAGCCCTCTCCACCTGGCGCAGGCAGTCCACCGCAGCCCCGGCGGAGGGGGCCATGACCCCCAGCGTGAACCAGTCGCAACGGGCCAGCAGGGCTTCCAGTTCAGCCCGAATGTCGGCTTTCTCGGGGCCAGCGAACACCGGAGCGCTGCGCAGGCCCCTGAGGGCTTTCAGGCCCTGGCTCATTTGATGTACTCCTTGAGTACGCCGTTGCGGTTGGGATGGCGCAGCTTGCGCAGGGCCTTGGCCTCAATCTGGCGGATGCGCTCCCGGGTCACGTCGAAGATCTGGCCGATTTCCTCAAGGGTTTTCATGCGGCCGTCGTCCAGGCCGTAACGCAGGCGCAGCACGTCGCGCTCACGGGGGCTGAGGGTGGCCAGCACGCCCTCTAGATCCTCCCGCAGCAGGTTCTTGGCGACGTCCTGTTCGGGGTTTTCGATGTCGGCTTCGATGAAGTCGCCCAGGCGGGAATCTTCTTCTTTGCCGATGGGAGTTTCCAGGGAGATTGGCAGCTGGGCACTCTTGGCGATGAAGCGCAGCTTCTCGATGGTCATCTCCATCGATTCGGCGATCTCCTCCTCGGTGGGCTTACGGCCGAATTCCTGGGAGAGGGTTTTGGTGGTTTTCTTGATGCGCGAGATCGTCTCATAGAGGTGCACCGGCAGGCGGATCGTGCGGCTCTGGTCGGCAATGGCGCGGGTGATCGCCTGGCGGATCCACCAGGTTGCATACGTGGAAAACTTATAGCCCTTCTCGTGGTCGAACTTTTCAGCCGCGCGGATCAGGCCGAGGGATCCCTCCTGGATCAGGTCCTGGAAGCTGAGGCCCCGGTTCATGTATTTCTTGGCGATCGACACCACCAGGCGCAGGTTCGACTGCACCATCTTTTCCTTGGCGCGGCGGCCCAGCATCAGCCGGCGGCGGAACTTGATGACCGGCATGTCCACCAGGGCGGCCCACTCCTTGGTGTCCGGCTGGTGACCGTTGTCTGACTCAAACTGGGCAGCGATTTCCTCGAGCTGGAGCAGGTCGGCAATCTTGCGGGCCAGCTCGATTTCCTCATCGGGGCGCAGCAACCGGATCCGGCCGATCTCCTGGAGGTACACCCGAATCGAATCTTCCGTGTAGACCCCCTTAGGGCCCACCTTGATGCTGGCCAGAGCCTTGGCGGCCTTGTCATCGTCTTTGACCGCCGCCGAAGAATCGGATTCGGTCGGCTGGGACGCGGCAGCCAGGAGTTGGTCCGCTGCCAGGTCGAGATCCTGACCGGCAGGTAGGTCGGCCGATGGTTTGGCCTTGCTGGCCTTGGCGGAACTCTTGGCTTTGGCTGGGGCCTTTGTACCGCTTGCCTTGCTGGCCGTGGTCTTGGCCGACTTGGGGGTCGTTTTGGCGGCTGTGGCCTTGGCAGCCGTGGCCTTGACCGACGGAGACATCTTGATTTCCTCGCCGGTCGCCGTGGCCACCATCAGGATTTCAACGGCAGGTGTGACTTTGGCGGCAGCTGGGGTCATCGAGGGGCGGGCGAACAACGCGGAGGGGAGGAGAGGTGACACGTCTCAGCTGGGGGCCGAGGTGTGGCGACAAGGGGGTATGGCGGGAAGGAGCCAGGGGCTGGGAACCGCCCACCGGGAGCTCAGCCTGGATTCAGCCTGGGGCTCGGGGGTTGGTGGACGGCTTCGGCGCTGCCCAGGGCAATGGCGGATGACCACCGCCTGTAACCGGTGACCCGGTCAGCCAGACGACCTCCGAACGGGGCATTCGGATGGCGTGTGGCACTGACTATCGATTTGGGGCATGGGCTGGGCGGATCCCCGGTGCGGCCAAGACAGCAATCCTTTTCACCGAATAGACGGGGAGATCTCACCGAACAAACGGGAGATGGATGGAGGCCTTAGAGCTGAAGTCCGGCCCAAGGACCGGCAGCAGGACTGGAGCCTGCGGCAGGAGGGCTGTGGATGCGGCGCTGGCCGTGGAGGTCAACGCCGGATCGGACAATGCAGGACCGGAGAAGGGAGAATGGTGGAGGCAGTGGGATGGACGGCCGGAGCCTGGACAGGGTTGACAGGGGTGCTCGCAGACCGGAGGGCGACTGTTGGGCAAATCCCGAAACGGGGCGCCCATGGCTCTCTCTTCAGGTCTTCCCGCTGGACGGAACTCTGTCTGGTTCCGACGGCTGCACGAATGCGGCCCAACTCCCACATCCTATGAAGCCTGGGTGGCCTTTGCAAGTGTGACCGCTACGGCCTGGGTTCAGATCTGGCTTGAGGCGGGCCGGGAAGGCCAGGTGTTCACCTATGCCAATCCCCAGGAGTTGCCTCTGGCCATCGGCGACCTGGTGCAGGTGAGGCTCCAGGGCCGCCGCCATGGCGGGCTGGTGGTGGAACTGCTCCATGCCCCTCCCGCAGAACTGGGGCAGCGGCCCCTCCAGCCCGTGGAGCTGCGGCTTCAGCCCGCCGCCGTGGATGCCGAGTGGCAGCAGCTGATCACGGCGGTGGCCCGGCAGTGCCACACCAGCGTTTTTCGTACCCTCAAGAGCGCGTTGCCAGCCGGTTGGCTGGGCCAGAGGCGCCAGTCCGCGCCCGCCGCGGAACGCCCCCATTGGCTGGTTCGGGCCGCCAGCGGCGACCTGCCCCCCCGGCTCAGCGAGGGCCAGCGGGCCCTGTTGCTGCACCTGCAGGCGTCGCGGGCACCGGTGCCCTTGCGGGTGTTGTGCGGCGCCGCCGGCTTCAGCCGCTCCACCTTGGCCAGCCTGGAACGGCGGCAGTTGGTGGTCCGGGAACTGGCCCGCCCCAGCACGGTGGTGGGCGTGTCGCCGGCGCTTGGCGCCGAAGGTGCCCAGGTGCGCACGCTCACGGACGCCCAACGGCAGGCGCTGACCGGCATTGAGGCTGCAGCGGCAGGCAGCGCCCTGCTGCTCTGGGGGGTGACCGGCGCGGGCAAGACCGAGGTATATCTCCAGGCGGCCGCCCGCTGCCTGGAGGCCGGCCGCAGTGCCCTGCTGCTGGCTCCGGAGATCGGCCTGATTCCCCAGTTGCTCGACCGCTGCCGGGAGCGCTTCGGGGCGGGGGTGGTGGAGTTCCACAGCGGCATGGCCGATGGCGCCCGGGTGGCCAGCTGGCGGCGTTGCCTGGGGGGCCAGCCCCTGCTGGCGGTGGGAACCCGCTCGGCGATCTTCCTGCCCCTGGCCCGCTTGGGCCTGATTGTGCTCGATGAGGAGCACGACAGCTCCTACAAGCAGGAGAGCCCCATGCCCTGTTACCACGCCCGTGATGTGGCCCGGCTGCGGGCCCGGCTCAGCGGCGCACGGCTGGTGCTGGGCAGTGCCACGCCTTCCCTGGAAACCTGGCTGGCCTGCCAGGGGCAGGAACCCACGACGCAGCTGCTGCGCCTGCCGGAGCGCATCGGCCTGCGGCCCCTGCCACCGGTGCGCCTGGTGGACATGCGCCAAGAGCTGGCGGAGGGGCACCGGCGCCTGCTCAGCCGGCCGCTGATGGAGCGCCTCGAACGCCTGGGCGAGCGCCAGGAGCAGGCTGTGGTGCTGGTGCCGCGCCGGGGTTATCACGCCTTTCTCGGCTGCCGCAGTTGCGGCGAGGTGGTGCTCTGCCCCCACTGCGATGTGGCCCTCACCGTGCACCGCTCCGCCGGTCGGGAGTGGTTGCGCTGCCACTGGTGTGACCATCGCGCCGCCCTGGCCGAGCGCTGCGGCCACTGCGGCTCCACGGCCTTCAAGCCCTTCGGGGCGGGCACCCAGCGGGTGATCGATCAGCTGGCCCAAGAACTGGCGGGCCTGCGGGTGTTGCGGTTCGACCGCGACACCACCCGCGGCCACGACGGCCATCGCCGCCTGTTGGAGCGCTTTGCCGCTGGTGATGCCGACGTGCTGGTGGGTACCCAGATGCTGGCCAAGGGCATGGACCTGCCCCGGGTTACCCTGGCCGCCGTGCTGGCCGCCGACGGCCTGCTGCACCGGCCCGACCTGCGGGCTGGGGAGCAGTGCCTGCAGCTGCTGCTGCAGCTGGCGGGGCGGGCCGGCCGCGGCGAGCGTCCCGGCGAGGTGCTGGTGCAGACCTACAGCCCGGACCATCCGGTGATCCGCCACCTGGTGGATGGCCGCTACGACCGCTTCCTGGCCGAGGAGGCCCAGGTGCGCCAGCAGGGGGGCCTGGTGCCCTTCAGCCGGGCCTGTCTGCTGCGTTTCAGCGGTCCCTCCGCCAGCGGCACGGCCACCAGTGCCGCCGCCATTGCCGAACAGATCCGGGAAGGGGTGGAAGCGGCCGGCTGGTGGCTGATCGGGCCGGCCCCTGCCCCGGTGGCCCGGGTGGCGGGCCGCAGCCGCTGGCAGCTGTTGCTGCATGGGCCGGCCGGCAGCGATCTGCCCCTGCCGCCGGAGGCGGAGCTGCGCCGGGCTCTGCCGTCCCAGGTGGGCCTGGCGATCGATCCCGACCCGCTCACCCTCTAGCTGGAGCCCTGGCTGGCTCAGGCCGGCAACTGGGGCCAGCCGAAGCCCAGCCGCTGGCGCAGGCCGGCCAGCAGCAACACCACAGCCAGCAAGATCCCCACCGCTACGGCGCCCAGGCCCAGGGGGCTCCAGCGCCAGCAGCTCACCTGCAACTGGTTGAGGGCCCCCAGCCGCAGGGGCCAGCGCAGGCTGGGCCGGTCGGCCTGCACCAGCGGCTGAACCGGCTCGGGAGTGGCCAGGCGCACGGCGCGCTGGGGCAGGGGCAGCAGATCGATGCTGGCCGCCAATCCAGGCACCGGCTCCACCCCGCGAAGATCCAGTTCGAGCGTGAGTTCCTGGCGGACCCCAACCAGCCAGTTGCGCTCCCGCCAGCGCAGGGATGGCGGCACAATCGTGATGCCCGCCAGTCTCCCCGCCTCCAGCAGGCTGTTCCCGAGGAGCGTCAGGGTGTCGCTGGCCGGTTGCATCGGCCCCGCCAAGCGCTCCAGCCCGGTGCCGGGCATGCTGGGGCCTGGGCTTGGCGTCTCGGTCCGCAGGCCACGTTGGCGCAGGGAGTCAGCGAAGCGCCGCTGCCAGCTGCTGGCCGGATGGCCGGGGGGTGGGCTCAGCTCCTCCACCAGCTGCAGACGGCCGGGGGCGCCGAACTGGAGCTCGGCCCGGATCTGCACGCATCCTCCGAGCAGCAGGCCCAGCAGCAGCAGGCAGAGCACCAGGGCGGCAAAGCCCACCGGCGCCCGGGTGGGCCCCACCGGAGGGGCTGGTGGGGGCGGCGGGTTAGCCCGAGCCCGACGGCTCCTGGCGATCTGTTGCAGGCGCCCCGCCAGGGGCTCGGCCTCCCCCAGGTCGGGCAGGGTGAGCGACCAGTTCCGCGGCCGCTCCAGGGCTGGAGCCTCGAGCACCGTGAGCAGATCACGGGCCTGGGCCCGCAGGGTGGGATCGGCGCAGCGCTTCACCTGCCGGCAGCAGGCCATCGCCCGCACGCTGTTGCCCTGGCCCATCAGGGCCGTGGCCATCAGCAGCTGCAGCTGGGCGCCGATGGGGGTGGCGGGGGGATAGGTGGCGCCGAGCGGTTCGAGCTGGGCCAGGACCTGGCCATAGTCGCCGCGCTCCAGGGCTGCACGGGCCGCGGCCAGCGGGTCGGGAATCGGGGCCATGTCCGCGGGCACCGGCCGGCCTCAGCTCTGCAGCTGCCGGTCGCTGCCCACCACCATGGTGCCGATGCCGGCATCGGTGAACACCTCCAGCAGCAGGGCGTGGGGCACCCGGCCATCCACGATGTGGGCGGCTCCCACCCCCTGGGCCAGGGCCCGGATGCAGCACTCCGTCTTGGGCGTCATGCCACCATTGACCACGCCCTCCGCGATCAGCTGGCGCGCCCCCCCGAGGCTCACCTGGCGGATCAGCGAGCTGGGGTCCTCCCGGTCGCGCAGCACGCCCGCCGTGTCGGTGAGCAGGATCAGTTTCTCGGCCTGGAGGGCCGCCGCCAGCTCGCCGGCCACGGTGTCTGCGTTGATGTTGTGGGCCTGGCCCTCGCGGTCAGCCGCCACACTGGAGATCACGGGGATGTAGCCGGCGTCCAGCAGCGGCAGCAGCAGGGCCGGGTCCACTTCCTGCACCTCGCCCACGAGGCCGTGGGCTCCCTCGCCATAGGTGCGGGCGCGGACCAGGCAGCCGTCGCTGCCGCAAAGCCCCACTGCCCGTCCACCCACGAGGTTGATGCCGTTCACGATGTGCTTGTTCACCCGCCCCACCAGCACCATCTCCACCACGTCCATGGTTTCGGGGGTGGTGACCCGCAGGCCATCGCGGAACTCCGGGGCGATGTTCAGCCGGCCCAGCCAGTCGTTGATCTCCGGGCCGCCGCCATGCACCACCACCGGCTGCACCCCCACCGAGGCCAGCAGCACCAGGTCGCGATACACGGCTTCGCGCAGCTCGGACTTCACCATCGCGGCCCCGCCGTACTTCACCACCACCCGACGGCCGGAGAACCGCTGGATGTAGGGCAGGGCTTCGCTGAGCACCGACACCCGCAGAGCATCGGTATGGCTGATGGTGGGGTCTTGACTCACGGCGGCTGGCGCGTCAGGGAAGGAGTCAGGCCTCGACCGGGGCCGGGGCTGACTGGGGCAGCAGGGAGAGACGCACGTGGGCAGCGTCCACCTGTTCCACCTCGGCGATCAGGCCGGGTCCGAAGAAACGGCCTAGGCGCTCCTGCCGTTCCTGCCAGGTCTTGAACGCTACCCCGCCTGTGGCGAACAGCAGGCGAATGCCATAAGCACCGTTGCAGTTCACCTCCTCCACACTCTCCAGCTGTGGGGGCTCCTCTTCATCCCAGAGCTTCAGCACCTCCAGAGAGCTTTCCAGATGGGCCTTCTGGCCGTAACGCCAGCGCAGCACATCGGCCACCAGTTTGCGCAGGGGTTCGCTCTCGGGCAGCTCCCGCAGGCTGCGCAGGGCTGCGGGCGGCGTGAGCCTTTTGGCGGGAGCCAGTTCCGATGATTTCAGCGCCAGCCCGCCCAGGAGGATTGGAATCCCGTAGAAGATGGTTGGCAGGCTGAGATTGGGGTTGCCGGTGGCGTAGCCGATCCAGCCGATCACGGAGAGGGCTGATCCGGCCAGGGTGACCAGACTCCCGGGTGAGAGAAGTGCTTGCATACCTGCCATCTTCCTGTATCCCTATGGCCGACGCGCCCACCCCCGCAGAAGGTCCTCCCCAATCGCCTGGCCCTGGGCCAGCCGCTGCTCCCTCCCATGGCGACGGTCTGTCCAATCAGGACCTGCTCGAGCTGCTCCAGGCCGATCGCCTCTGGCTGCTGCGCCAGATCGACAGTGGGGCCTGGCCGGACTGGCGACTGGATCTGGCGGCCCTGGAGCGGGAGATGGGTGAACTGCTCGACAGGGTCAGTGAGAACGCACCGGTGGTCGCGCCACGCTGAGCGGCTGCCCAGACGGCTGCTCAGAAGGGAATGTCGTCATCGTCCGGCAGATCGGGCACCAGCGGTGAGGCGTTCCAGCTGGGCTGCGGCGGCGCGACAGCGGGCTGGGCGGTGGGCGCGGCTGGCGGAGCTGCTGCCCGGCGCGCGGGTTGGGGGGAGGGGGGAACCGGGACCGGCGCAGCCGCGGGGGCCGGACTGGCGGGCGTGCCTAGGGGATGGAGGCGGGCCAGGGTGAACTCCGCGCGTTTTTCCTTCACCCCGTCCTGCCGGCTCACCGTGGACATGCGCAGTCGACCTTCCAGCACCAGCCGCTGGCCGGGCTGCACCCGGTTCTGCAGATCCTGGGCCAGATTGCCCCAGCCCACCACCTTCAGCTGGCCCGGCGGATCGTCAGGCCGGAGCCCCTCGATCTGCACCAGCATCTCGGCCACGGGCGTCTGGTTGTCCTGGGTGTAGCGAACCTGGGGCGCTTCCAGTACATCGACTTCCAGCAGACAGTGGTTCACGCCGGTCCATCCCATTTGTGGCAGCCACTCTGATGCACTGCGGCCCCGCTGACCACCACCCCGCCCGGCGGCTGTGGCTGTTCTGTGGCACCGGCGACGGCCCGCCGCTGGTGGGAGCACTGCTGGGGCAAGGGTGGCGACTGCGGGTGAGTGTGGTCACGTCGCAGGCGGCCAGCGCCTATCCCGACCACCCCCGCCTGGAGCTGCAGGTGGGCGCCCTGGGCAGCAGTGAGGCCCTGCGACAGGCGCTGGAGGAGAGCCGGCAGGGGGGGAGTGGCTTCCAGGCCGTGGTGGACGCCACCCATCCCTTCGCCAGCACGATTCATCAGCAGCTGCAGCTGGGCTGCGCCCAGGCCGGGGTCAGTCTGTTGCGCCTGGTGCGCGACCAACCTGGGGCCCCAGCCCCTCCAGATGGATGTCGGCTACTCAACGGGGTGGACGATCTGGCGGCCCTGCCCCTGGCCGGCGCCAGGCTGCTGCTGGCGATCGGCGCCCGTGAGCTGCCCGGGGCTGTGGCCGCCAGTTCTGGGGCCATGCACCATGCCCGCTTGCTGCCCCGCCCTGGAGCCCTGCAGCAGGCTCTCGCAGCAGGGCTCGCCCCGGAGCGGGTCGCCTGCCTGCACCCCCTGAGCCCGGATCCGGGCGACGGCACCGCCCTTGAGGGCTGCGTGGAGGCCGCGCTGGTGCGGCGCTGGCAGATTGAGTGGATCGTGGCCCGCCAGTCAGGCCCCCCCACCGAGACGCTCTGGCGCCGGGTGGCAGCACTCCAGGGCTGCCAATTGCTGCTGCTGTGCCAGCCCCCCATCGCCCCCCACCTGCGCTGTGGCACCCGTGCCCAGCTGGTGGCGCTGCTGGCAACCTGGGGCCTGGAGTCGCCTGGTTGATCCGCCTGCCTGATGCCCATGCCTGCGCGCAGCAGCGATCCGAGCCCTCTGTTGCTGGCCCTCACCACTGAGGCCACCCCTGCCCTGGCCGCAGCCCTGGCTGAGGCCCTGCTGGCCCGCCGGCTGGCGGCCTGCGTGGCCCTGAGTCCCGTTCGCTCGCTCTACCGCTGGCAGGGGGAGCTGCAGCGAAGTGAGGAGGTGCAGTTGCTGATCAAGTCGGATCCCAGCCTGCTGGAGGAGTTGGCTGCGGCGGTGCACCAGCTGCACAGCTACAGCACTCCCGAATGGATCCATTGGCAGGCCGGATGCAGTCCTGGCTATGGCAACTGGTTGGCGGGGGGCTGTGGCCTTAGCCCAGATGCTGGCGAACCAGCTCCGCCAGATCCGTCTGAGGACGGGGCCCCAGCTGGGTGACCACCTGGCCGGCACAGAGCGAACCCAGCTGACCGCAACGTACGGGTGGCTCTCCCTGGGTCCAGCCATGCAGGAAGCCTGCCGCGTAGAGGTCGCCCGCCCCGGTGGTGTCCACCAACTTGCCCAGGCTGTAAGGGGCGACTCTGTGGCAGCTGCCGTCGGCCAGCACCACCGAACCCTGCTCGCTGCGGGTGAGGGCTGCAACCCGGCAGCGGCCGCGCACCTGATCGAGCGCCTCCTCGAAGCTGGTGGTGGCGTACAGGGAGGTGATCTCCATCTCGTTGGCGAACAGGATGTCCACGTGGCCATCCACCAGCTCCTGGAAGCTGTCGCGGTGGCGCTCCACGCAGAAGGCATCGGAGAGGCTCAGGGCCACCTCACCTCCATGGGCCCGGGCCACCTCGGCGGCGGCGATGAAGGCCCGCTTGGCGGCCTGGCTGTCCCACAGGTAACCCTCCAGGTAGAGCACCTTGGCCTGGGCCACCAGATCGAGATCGAGGTCGTCGGGGTCGAGGCCCACCGACGCACCCAGATAGGTGCACATGGTGCGCTGGGCATCGGGGGTGACCAGGATCAGGCAGCGGGCCGTGGAGGGGCCGGCCGTGGCAGCCGGCGTGTCGAAGCGGGTGCCGACGGCACGGATGTCGTGGCTGAAGATGGCGCCGAGCTGGTCGTCGCGCACCCGGCCGATGAAGCCCGCCCTGCCGCCCAGCTGGGCGATGCCGGCCAGGGTGTTGGCGGCCGAGCCGCCGGACGTCTCCAGGCCCGCGCCCACGCTGGCGTACAGACGCTCCGCCTGGGCCTCATCCACCAGGGCCATGGTGCCCTTGGTCAGGCCGTGCTCGACCAGGAACTGGTCGTCCGATTGCACGAGCACGTCAACAATCGCGTTGCCGATGCCGACAACATCCAGGCTCTTGGCGGTCATGGGGGATGGGGTGTGGTGAAAGCTGCCGGAGGTTCAGACGCTCAGCAGGGCGCGCTTCGGGCCGTGGATGGGATCTTCCACCACGATCGTCTGGTCGCGGTCGGCGCCCAGCGACACGATCGCGATCGGCACTTCCATCAGTTCGGCCAGGAAGCGCAGATAGCTCATGGCGGTGGGGGGGAGATCCTCCAGGCTGCGGCAATCGGCTGTGGAGGTCTGCCAGCCCGGCAGGGTTTGAAAGATCGGCTGGCAGCGGGCGAAGTCCTCGGCGGAGCTGGGGAAGTGCTCGATGCGCTGGCCATCGAGCTCGTAGGCCACACACACCTGGATTTCGTCGAGCTCATCGAGCACGTCGAGCTTGGTGATCGCCAGGCAGTCGAGACCATTCACCTCCACGGCGTAGCGGCCGATCACGCCGTCGAACCAGCCGCAGCGGCGGCGGCGGCCGGTGGTGGTGCCGTACTCGCCACCGCGATCGCAGAGGTGGTCGTTGAGGCTGCCCTCCAGCTCGGTGGGGAAGGGCCCCTCACCCACCCGGGTGGTGTAGGCCTTGGCCACGCCGATCACCCGGTCGATCAGGGTGGGCCCCACACCGGCGCCGATGCAGGCGCCGCCGCTCACCGGGTTCGAGGAGGTGACGTAGGGATAGGTGCCGTGGTCGAGGTCGAGCAGGGTCCCCTGGGCGCCCTCGAAGAGGATGTTCTTGCGGGCGCGCGCCGCCTGGTGGATGGCACGGGTGCAGTCCACCACGTGGGGTGCCAGACGCTGGCCATAGGCCACGTATTCCTCGACAACGGCTTCGAAGTCGAGGGGCTCCAGGCCATACAGCTTCTGCAGGATCTCGTTCTTCTCGGCCAGAACACCGGCCAGGCGATCCCGCAGCCGACCCTCGTCGAGGATGTCGATCACGCGGATGCCGTTGCGCTCCGACTTGTCGGCGTAGGTGGGGCCGATGCCCCGGCCGGTGGTGCCGATGCGGCGATCGCCGCGGCGCTGCTCCATCGCCTGATCCAGCAGGCGGTGGTAGGGCATGGTCACGTGGGCGGTGGAGGCCAATTGCAGGCCGCCCACGTCGATGCCCAGCTCGATCAGCATGTCGAGCTCACCGAGCATCACGCGGGGGTCAACCACGGTGCCCGAGCCGATCAGACAGGCCGTGTCGGGATAGAGAATTCCGGAGGGAATCAGGTGCAGTTTGAGCACCTGATTGTTCACAACGATCGTGTGGCCGGCATTCACACCGCCCTGGTAACGCACCACCACATCGGCGGAGCGGCTCAGGAGATCGGTGATCTTGCCCTTGCCCTCGTCACCCCATTGAGCACCGATGACGACGACGTTGGCCAAGGAGACGGCGGCCCGAAGCCGCTGTGAAGCACAATCAGGGAGCCTCTCAGACCAGGGGCCCTTTCGTAAAGGGCCTGGCCAGTCAGCGGCACGGTCGCGTTCAGGCGCCGCGCACAACGCTTCGCTCAGCCTTCTGCAGTTCCTTGGTGAGCCGTTCGCGCAGGGCGTCGGGCACCGGACGGTTGGGGTAATTGGCGTAGTGGCCTGCGAGGGAATTGAGCGCTGTTTGCATGGTGGTGAAGGAGGCCAAGCCATTCACCGAGGGCCGGGGGCGGTAGCGGGCCACGTAGTCGTTGATCAGGCTGCGCGCTTCAGTCTCGGCGGCACTGCGTCCGGGATCGTCCGCCTGCAGGGCAATGGTGGCCAGGAGCGAATCCGCCACGGCCACCGTGTCGTCGACGTAGTTGCCGCTGAGGCCTCCTGAGGCGCTGCTGCAGGCCCCCAGCAGCAGGCAGACAGTGAGGGCCAGGGCGGGCAGGACCCGTGTCGCACTGCGCCACCAGCGCGCCAGTGAGCGAAGCGGCTCGAGCACCGAGTCGAGGGGAGCGGGCATCGAAGGGCTGGCGGGAGGCCCGCAATCCTAGGCAGTGCCCCCCAGCCGCCAAGCTGCGTCTTTGGCCTCAGGGCAGGCCCTGGCGCTCCTGTTCGATGCGGGGCAGCAGCAAGGCCAGCAGGGCCTCGGCATCGATGGTTTGGGGCTCCCCTCCTTCGCGGTTGACCAGCTCCACCCGGCCCTCGGCAGCGGCACGGCCCACCACGATTCGCCAGGGGATGCCGAGCAGGTCGCCATCCTTGAACTTCACGCCGGCGCGCTCGGGGCGGTCATCGAGCAGCACGTCCACCCCGGCCTCCTGCAGCTGGGCGTAGAGCTGCTCGGCCAGGGTCGCCTGCTGCCCATCGCTGATGTTGGCGGGCACCACCACCACCTCGAAGGGGGCGATCGCCAGGGGCCAGCGGATGCCGTTGGCGTCGTGGTGCTGTTCCACCGCCGCCTGGGCCAGCCGCGACACGCCGATGCCGTAGCAGCCCATCCAGAACGGCTGGAGCTCGCCGCTCTCGCTGGTGAAGCAGGCCTCCATGGCCGTGGAGTATTTGCGCCCCAGCTGGAAGATGTGGCCCACCTCGATGCCGCGGTTGGCCTCCAGCCGCTGTTCGGGGTCGTGCAGGCAGCGGTCGCCGGCCTGGGCGTTGCGCAGATCCACCACCGCATCGGTGGCAGGCTCCAGCCCCAGGCCGCTCCAGCTGGCCCCCACGCGGTGGGCCTCAACCCGGTTGGCGCCGCACACAAAGGCCTTCAGGGCCACGGCGGTGGGATCGAACAGACGCAGAAAGGAGCGCTGGAGGCGGGCTTCACCGAGCACGGCATCGGCCAGGTCGGGACCCAGGTAGCCCAGGGGCAGGGCCGA
Source organism: Prochlorococcaceae cyanobacterium (assembly GCA_044374745.1). Lineage (GTDB taxonomy): Bacteria > Cyanobacteriota > Cyanobacteriia > PCC-6307 > Cyanobiaceae > NIES-981. The sequence goes on from JBILNZ010000016.1 coordinate 44,183, forward strand.
GAGATCCAGCTCCAGCCCCTCGCTGCGCACCAGTTCCGGGGAGAGCGGATCCACGCCCAGCAGGGCACCATGCGCGTCGCCGAGCCGGCCCACCAGGGCGTTGGCCAGCTTCACGTCGTTGAGTTCCTGGTCGCCGCGCAGGCTCACCAGCAGGGGTTGCCGGGTGCCGTCCTCGAAGCGAGCCAGCAGCAGCAGCACCTTCACCAGCTGGCTCGCGTCGAAGCCGTGGGCGGAGCAGAGGGCCCCGATCGTGGTCTGGCTCGGGGTGGGCAGCTCCTCGCCACGGCCGCCCTGGCGCACTCCGCCCGGGAGGGGCACAGCCTCCGCGGGCAGGGACACGGCCCGCTCCTGGTTGGCGGCATAGCGGCCGTCGCCACTGGCCAGGATCAGGTCTTCGCCCGCGTCCGCCGTGACCATGAACTCCTGGCTGGCGGAGCCGCCGATCGCGCCGCTGTCGGCCTCCACGGCCACGGCGCGCAGGCCGCAGCGGGCGAAGATGCGCCGGTAGGCCTGATCCATCGCCGCATAGGTGTCGCGCAGACAGGCCTCGTCGGCATGGAAGGAATAGGCGTCCTTCATGATGAATTCCCGTCCCCGCATCAGGCCAAAGCGGGGCCTGATCTCATCGCGGAATTTGGTCTGAATCTGATAGAGATTCACGGGCAGCTGCCGGTAGGAGCGCAGCAGATCGGCCGCCAGGCTGGTGATCACCTCCTCATGGGTGGGGCCCAGGCCCAGTTCCCGGCCCTGGCGGTCTTCCAGGTGGAACATGATCCCCTCGCCAGCGGTGTAACCGGCCCAGCGACCGCTGCGCTGCCAGAGCTCGGCGGGTTGCAACTGGGGCAGGAGAGTTTCCAGGGCTCCAGCCCGATCCATTTCCTCGCGCACCACCTGGGCCACCTTGCGCAGCACCCGCCACATCAGCGGCAGGTAGGCGTAGATCCCAGGGGAGAGCCGGCGGATGAAACCAGCGCGCAACAACAGTTTGTGGGAGGGGATCTCGGCCTCCGCCGGATCGTCCCTCAGCGTCACCAGCATCAGGCGGGAGACGCGCATGGCGGGAGCAGGCATGGATCGCGCGGAAGCTACCACCGCTCACCCTGGGACCTGGGGGCGCTGGGGTCGGAGCTCCTAGGGGGGCTGGCCCCCAGGAGATCAGTTAAAGACCCCGTAGCAACCACAACCTTGGCGGCTGCGCGAGGTCTGCTAAATTATTAGCATCTAAGTTGTCGCATACGAGACTCATGCCCTCTGGTCCAGGTCATTCCCTCAGCCTGGGCATGAGTGAGCGGGGCGAGTTAGGCGCCGGTCTCGCGGCTGGATCCCTCCCGGATGCATCCCCCATCCCGGCCGCTCTCGATGAAGGGCTTGCCAGCCGGCCGGCAGTTATTCAGGTGCCCCTTGGTGGGGCAGGTTTGTCCGATGGGGGTGGGTTTCTGGGCAGTGCAGGTGTGATGCCTCCTGGCGGGGATGAGGATCCTGCTGAGGCGCTGATCGGCATCGATGATCTGCAGAAGGCCCTGAACCGCTCCCGTGCCTCGGTGTACCGCTACACCAACACCGATCCGCGTAACCTCAATCCTCCGTTTAATCCTCGCAAGCTCAATCCCGAATATCGCAGCGATCAGAAAGATCCTCTGCTCTTCCATCCCAATGAGGTGGCTCGCTTTGCCCGGGATGTTTTGCGCATCAAAGAGGTCACGGTTGAGGTGCTGAATGCGCCGTCCACGGCCACCCAGCAACTGCTGGGATCAATCCTCGATGAGCTGCGCGCGATTCGCCAGCGACTGGATCGCCTGGATTCCCCCCCTGGCCTGCGCAGCGAAACGGCCAGCCGTTTTGACCACCAGTCAAGACCTGCGGCCTGAAGCTTGGCTCCCCTGCCCACCATGGGCCCATTGATGGCAGTATTGACCTGAACTCCCATCCCCGGACCTTCCGGACTGTAGGCACCCCATCCCGCTGAACGCCTTCACCCCTCTGCATTCAGGGGTTGGCCAGTTCGTCCGGGTCGTGCCCTGGCTATGAACACCCCATTAGAGACCCCTTCCCCCACTCCGTTGATCCAGGGCACGATCGGCAGAGAGCCTGTGGGCCATGCCTGCCAGGAGAGTGGCGACAGTGGGGAGGACCCCTTCAGTCCTGGCCTGCAACCCCTGGTCACCCTGATCGGCGCGCTGATCGGACTGCTCAGTGTCTCCGTCCCTCTGGTCGTGGTGATCGCCGGCCGCCCTTCACCATCCGAGCCCGCCATCATTCATGGATCTCAGTCACCTGCCGGCATCCCCAGCGCCAGGGCTGGTGAATCTGATCGTGGAGATCCCAGCAGGATGCCGCAATAAGTACGAGTACAACGCCGAGACGGGGGTGATGGCCCTCGACCGCATCCTGCACTCCTCCGTGCGCTACCCGTTTGATTACGGCTTCGTGCCCAACACCTTGGCGGAGGACGGGGCACCACTCGATGCCATGGTAATCATGGAGGAACCCACCTTCGCCGGTTGTCTCATCCGGGCTCGACCGATTGGCATTCTGGACATGGTGGACAGCGGTGCCCACGATGGAAAACTGCTCTGCGTGCCCGATGCTGGGAAGCGCTACGAGAACATCCGCTCCATCCGTCAGATTGCCAGCAACCAGCTAGAGGACGTGGCGGAATTCTTTCGCACCTACAAGAGCATGGAGGGGCGGGTGACCGAGATCACCGGCTGGCTGGATGTGGAGGCGGTGCCGGCCTTGCTTGAGCGCTGCGTGGCTGCCGCCGCCGCTCAGGACGCCCGCTGAATCAGAAATCCCTCCACGTCGAGGGCTTGGAACACCCGGGCCGGATCGCCAAAGCCGGCCGCATTCACCAGGGAGGTGAGGCGCGAGAGGCCGATCGGGTGCAGGCCCTGGGTATGGGCCGCGACCTGGGCATCGTGATCGCGCAGGCCACTGGCCCGTTGAAAGCCCAGCCAGGCCTCCTGCACCTGGGCCTGGAGCGGAGAGCGCTCCGGTGCCATCAGATCGACGAGCAGCAGCTGGCCGCCTGGTTCCAGGCTTCGGGCTAGGGCGGTGAGGAAGGTGAGTTTGGTGCCGTCGTCGGGAAGGGATTGCAGCACCAGCACCGAGAGGGCTCCGGCGAACCGCTCTGCGGCCTCCAGCTCCTCTACCCGGGCCTGCTGCCAGCGGATCGCCTGGGCCGCGGCCGTGCCGAGGCGCGCCTGGGCCGCGGCCAGCATCGAGGCCGAGGGGTCGAGGGCGGTGATCCGCCAATCGGGACGCTGGGCGCGGGCCTCCACCAGTTCGGCGCCCGTGCCGCAGCCCGCCACCAGCACCTCGGCCTGTTGCCGGGAGGCCCGTGGGGAAGCCGCCAGCAGGGCCACACCCAGCCTGGCCAGGCTGGCGTAGCCGGGGATCAGTTGCTGGGCGATCAGGTCGAAGTCGGCTGTTTGCTGCACGTCCTCGCAACAACTGGACCGGATGCTAGGCAGGCGGACCCGGGTGGGCCTAAGTTTGCGGCGCGTTCACCTCCCGTCCGACCGTGCCCACCATCCGTTTTGAACAGGAAGGCCAGCAGGTCGGATGCATCGAAGGCGCCAATCTCCGCAAGGCCGCCCTCGACGCAGGGATCAACCCCTACAAGGGTCTGAACAACCTCAACAACTGTGGTGGCCTGGGCCAGTGCGGCACCTGCGTGATGGAGGTGGTGGAAGGGATGCAGAACCTCTCCCCCCGCTCCGACGTGGAGAAGGTGTACCTCGCTGACCGCCCCGCCAATTACCGCCTCAGCTGCCGCACCAGCGTCAATGGTGATGTGACTGTGCGCACCCGGCCTGCTTCAGCCGTGGGTCAGGGCTCCAACAGCCTGCTGGGTGCCCTCAAGTCGCTGGTGGGTCGCTGACCCCCTGACGCTCCTTGATGCTGTACAGCTACCCCCGCTGCTCCACGTGCCGCAAGGCCATCGCCTGGTTGCAGAGCTCAGCCACCACCTTCGACCTGGTCGACATCACGGTTCAGCCGCCCTCACATGAGCAGTTGGCCCGTGCGCTCGAGCAGCTCGGACGTAAACGGCTGCTCAACACCAGCGGCCAGAGCTACCGGGCCCTCGGCGCTGCCGCTGTTCAGGCCATGGACGATCCAACCCTGCTGGAGGCTCTCGCGGCCGACGGCAAGTTGATCAAGCGGCCATTCCTGATCCTGGATGACGGCACCATCCTCACGGGCTTTCAGCAGCCTGAGTGGGAGGCGCGTCTGCGCTGAGGGATGGGCCGCCCAACTCGGCGTTCTGCTGATCCCGTGCGGTGGCCATCAGCAGGTCAAGTTCCTGGATCAGCCCCTCGATGCTGGCCCGGTTGATCTGGCTCAGATAGGTGCCCTTCACCCCTTCGATCAGGGCACACACCAGGTCCTGCGAGCGCTGCAGAGCTGTGCCCGTCTCCAGGGCGAGGGCCAGTTCATCCCAGAAGCGGTCGATGCACTGGCGCAGCAGCTCCAGCTGCCGGTCATCTCGCTGGGCCAGCCGCTCCCCGGAGCGCCGCGACACATCCAGCAGGCTGTCGACCATGCCGCTGGCCAGCTGGCGGCTGATGCCCGACTCCACCTGCAGCAGGGGCCTCAGCTGGCGTAGGGGCGGGGGCACCACGGTGCGATCAAGGCTCTGGCGCAGCGTGTAGTCGAGCAGGCCCTGCAGCTCGGGGGCCAGCCGGGGAGCCACCTGGGTGAGCAGCAGCGGCGCCCAGATTCGCAACAATTCCACCAATTCCTGTTCATCGTCTGAGCGCGCCACGCTCTGGTGACTGCGCAGGGCCCGCAGGCGCTGGGGCAGACGCGGGGAGCGCACCAGTCCCTGGGCACCATCCAGCAACTGCAGGGCCAGCACCTCAAACAGTTCCAGGGCCAGCAGGGCCACCACCCCTCGGCTCACCACTGCCCGCAGGGGTTCGAGGTTCACCAGGCGGGCGGACTGCAACCGTTCCACAACCGGCCCAATCCGCAACCAGCGCCAGAAGGGAAGCAGCAGCGGGAGGTCGAACCAGCGGCGCAGCAGGGCGTCCCGCCAGCTCAGGCCGGGCAGCCGCCGCCGCAGCCGCACCACCCGCTGCAGGATGTCCAGCACGAACACCCACTGGAACAGCAGCAGGTCGATCCGCCAGGCATGGTCGGTGGGCCTGGCGTTCTCATCGATCGAGCGCCAGTAGTTGGTCTCCACCAGCGGCAGCACCTGCTCGCGCCAGAAGCGGCGCTCCTCCATCCAGGGGCGCTTCGCCAGCCACTGCTCACTGAGCAGCAGCTGGGCGGCCTGCTTGGCGGAATCCCGGTTGGCGCGCTGGCGCAGCCGGTTCTTGATCTTCTCCAGCGTGGCGCTCTTCTCGGAGGCCAGAAAGGGATTGCCGTCGACCATCTGGCGGGTGAGCTCCAGCTGCTCAGCCAGCAGGCGTTTAGCGGCTGCGTCCGGCCCGCGGAGCAGGGCCTGGTCGAGCCGCTCAAAGCGCTCGAGGTAGGTCTGGGTTTCCCGGTGGGGTTCGATCCCCTTGATCGGGTCGACCCATGGGGTGATGTTGGGCAGAAAGGGCAACGGCACCACCAGGGGCACCGAGGGGATCGGTTGCAGGTTGCGCTGCAGCCAGAACGTGCGCAGGGGCACGTAGCTGAGGTCGAAGGCCACCCACAGCAGGTTTGCACTGGCCCAGATCGCCACGAAATGGTCCCAGATCCGTTGCGCCCGATCCGGTTGGCTGGCAGGGCTGGGTTTGAGCCAGCGGGGGCGGGCCATGGGCCAGGCGGGTGCGGGGGCACGCCTAATCTGCCTGGGGCCCTATCTCTTGCACCCTTTGAGTGAGCACAACCAAGGCGCGGACCAGGGGGCGGAAAGTCCCTGGGCCTTTTGGCGCAGCGTGGCCATCACCCTGATTGTGGCCCTGGGCATCCGTCAGTTTCTGGTTGAGGCGCGCTACATCCCCTCTGGCTCCATGCTCCCCGGGCTGCAGATCCAGGACCGTCTGCTGGTGGAGAAACTCACCTACCGCCGCCGGGCTCCCCGCCGCGGTGAAATCGTGGTCTTTCATTCGCCCCACCACTTCGACCCGGTGCTGGCCAGCAGTACTTCTCGCAATCCCCTGCGATGCCTGCTGGTGAACCTGCCGGTGCTGGGCAACCTGCCAGGGCTGGCCAGTCCGGCCTGTGATGCCTACATCAAACGGGTGGTCGCCCTGCCTGGCGAGCGGGTCGTGGTCGACCCCAAGGGCAGGGTGACCATCAACGGCCAGCCCCTGGTCGAGCCCTGGGTACACAACTTCTGTCCTGTTGATCAGCAGGGCATGGGCCCCTGCCGCACCATCAATGCCCTGGTGCCCCCAGGCCATGTGCTGGCCCTAGGCGACAACCGGGCCAATAGCTGGGACGGCCGCTTCTGGCCCGGAGGCCCCTTCCTGCCGCAGAGCGAGATCATCGGGCGTGCCTTTTGGCGCTTCTTCCCCTTCAACCAAACCGGTACGCTCCTGCCGGCAGAGCCCAGGTCTCCGGCGCCGTGAGTCCGGTGGCGCGCACCTGGCCCCGCAGCGTCTGGCCCAGCAAGGGCTGATTGGCGGCGCGCGACAGGCTGTCCGGCCCCGTCCAGGGGCTGGGGACCTCGGGGTCAAACAGTAGCCAGCGGCGGCTGCCCGCCTCAAGACCCTCCACCCTCTCCCCGAGCAGGCCAGCAGGTCCCCAGCAGAGCACCTGCCAGAGCTCGGCGGCAGTCCAGCCGTGCTGATGCACCAGCACCTGCCAGAGACAGGGCAGCACTAGCCCCCGGGGGGCACCATGGGCGGCCAGTCCAGGGCGCCGCTGGTCCACCGGCAGCAGCTGTTCTTCTGGATCCAGGGGCAGGTGGTGGCAGGCCACAGCGCTGATCACACCCCGGCGCAGGCCTTCGATCAGGGCCTGGCGGTCGTGGGGGCCGCCCAGGGAGGGCCGCACATGCCAGCCCTCGGCCGTGGGGTGGAGGTGGCCGGCGTCCGCCACCAGATGCCACCAGCCCACGGTGGCCGCAGGCGGCGAGGCGGCGGCGGCCAGCAGCTCCACGGCGGCGGCCGTGGAGACATTCATCAGCACCAGTCGGCGCTCCGGGCGGGCGTGGGCCAGGCTGAGCAGGCTCTGCAGCGGCAGGATTTCGCTGAGCTGGGGATCGAGGGGCCACCCGGCGCGCAGGGCCTCCACCCCCTCGCGCACAAAGCCGCCGCAGCTGAGGTCGTGCTGGCGAGGCGCCACCAGCAGGGGCCGCTCGCCCATTTCACCCAGCAGCAACCCCCGTTCCAGCATGGCCAGAGGTGGCATCTGATCCCCTCCGGCCAGCCCGATGGCGCCGGCCAGGAGTTGGTCGCGGTGCAGTGCCAGTTCCCCATCACCGCCATCGCGACAGAAGCTGCCCCAGAGGTGCAGGCGCAAGGGGTCGGGCCACTGCACACCCTGGAAGCGTTCCGGTCGGTCTCGCCAGGGCTGGGCCCAGGGCAGCAGGGCCACCGTGCCGTAGCCGCCTGCCGCGACGGCTTGGGCCAGGGAGCTCAGGTTCTCGTCCAGCTCTGCCCAGGGGTGCTCCAGCACGCTGTGGGGGTCCACCAGCGGTGGGGCCAGCAGCCAACCCCGCGCGTCGAGGGGGCTGAGCCCCAGGGCTTCAGCGCGGGTGCTGGCGCCCTGCCCCCAGAGCTCCAGGCGCCCCTGGGAGTCGATCAGGGCATCGCCGCAGAGGGCGGGCTCGCCCGGTGCGGCCAGCAGCTCGACCCGGTGCAGCCAGAGTGGAGCCGCCATCGCCCTAGAGCGCGCCTGCTGCGGTGCGATCGAGCACGCCGCCCAGGTGGCTGGTGAGGTTCATCGCCGCCACCACTGCCGTGCCGCCGCTGCCATGGGGATAGTCGATCACCGTGACGCCGCCGTTGCCTTGCTTGACCATCCAGATGTCGGCGGGGGTGAGGCCGAGCAGGGCACACAGGATGGTCTTGTTCACCGCATCGTGGGCTACCACCAGGGCGGTTTCCTCCGCATCCAGGCTGGCGGCGATCCGCTGCCAGGTGCGCAGCGAGCGATCCCACACGTCGTGGATTGTTTCGCCCTCGGGCATCTGCACGGTTTCCGGGGACCGTTTCCAGTCGGCCAGCAGCTCGGGCCAGCCCTGGCCGATCTCACTTTCGAGCCGGCCCTCCCAGAGGCCATGGCCGATCTCTACGAGGCCCGTTGTGCTCGTGAGGGGCACCCCGGGGTGGCTGGCCAGAATCGCTTCCGCCGTCTGCCGGGGCCGGGCCATCGAACTGGTGTAGGCCCGGTGGATCGCCACGGGTGCCAGAAAGCCCCCGGCCGCCTCGGCCTGGGCTCGGCCGTTGGCATTGAGGGGAATGTCGATCTGTCCCTGGAAGCGGCCCTGGCGGTTCCAGTCGGTTTCGCCGTGGCGCACCAGCAGGAGCCTGGCTCCACGGCCCTTCACCGGCAGCGGGCTATCGAGGTGAGCGGTGCTGTTGAGGGACTCGATCTGGACCTGCAGGTCGCCGCCCTCCTGGCGATTGAGGTTGAACACCGAGAGGGAGGCGTTGTCGAGCCGCAGCCGGCGGAAGCCCTCGCCGTCCAGCTCCAGCAGGGCGAGCACCAGGCAGCGCAGGATGGCGTTGTGGGCCACCACCAGCACCGTGGCTTCCCCTCCCTCCAGCGCTTGGCGGTGTTGATGCAGCAGGTGCTCGCGAAAGGCCTTGGCCTGCTCGAGCAGCTCGGCCAGAGGGACATACCGCCGGCCATCGGCCCGCTGCAGTTCGAGGGTGTGGGGGGCCTGGCGCCAGATCGCCTCCTGCTCTGGGAAGCGCTGGCGCAGCTCGTCGCGCCGCAGGCCGCTCCAGGGCTCCAGGTCGATTTCCAGCAGGTCGTCGCGCAGCTCCGGCGCCAGGCCCTGGCCATGGGCGCTGAGCAGGTGGTGGCAGGTGTCCGCCGCCCGGCGCAGGGGGGAGCTGTACACCGCCTGCAACGGCAGGTCGGCTAGCGCCCTGCCCGTGGCCAGGGCCTGCTCCACGCCCTGGGGAGTGAGTGCGCTGAGGTCGTCGCGGCCCTGGATGCGGTGCTCGACGTTGAAGCTGCTGAGCCCGTGCCGGACCAGCACAATCCGGAGTGACACGGATCCAGGGCTGCGCTGCTGCATCGTATGGGAGCGTCGCCAGCGAGTCCTTGACCCCGTCGTCCTCCAGGTCCGCCGGCTGGCAGGTGCTGCTTGCTGTGCTCAGCCTGGCCCTGTGTGTACTGCTCTGGATTACGGGGTTGCTGGAGAGCCTGGAGCGTCCCTCGGTGAACCAGTCGCTCTCGGTGCGCCAGCTGCAACTGGAGCTGCAGGCGGCGCCAGCCCTGCCCGCGGGCTTGCGTTCCCTGCTGATCAGTGCTGAGCTGCCCGCTGAGCTGGCCAAGCAGCTGGAGCAGCAACGCGCCCTGGAGCCTGGACCGGGCACACCCGACCAGCTGCTGCAGCAGTTGCTCTTGCAACGGCTCGAGGGCAATCAAGCCCTCCCAGGCCCGTTGCTCGAGGAGCTCGCCGCCCAGGTGCCCCCGGAGCAGCGGCCATTGCTGGCCTGGTTGCAGACGGATTCGCCAAGGCCGGCTGGGGAGGGCGGTGATGCCCAGCTGGTCGAGCAGATGGCTGCCTGGACCCCTGGTCTCTCGCCCCTCAGCCGTCAACTGCTCTGCGACGCGGTGGATGGAGCGGGCCCCCTGCCGCTGCCGGGATGCAGCCTGGAGAGGGCCCATCGCCAGGCGGCCCTGCGTCTGCTTGGGGTGAGTTGGCTGCCTGCGGTGCTGTTGCTGGTTGGGGTGGGCCTGCTCCTGCGCGAGCTGTGGCTGGCCTGGAACCAGCGGATCGAGCTGGCCCCTCTGCAGGGGCCCCTGCTCAATCTGGTGGATGTGACGCTGTTGATTGCCGGCGGCTTTGTGGTGCTCGGTGAGTTGGGATTGCCGCTGCTGCTCGCTCCCCTCAGCACATGGCTGCTGGCACCGCTGGCGGCCCAGCCCCTGCGCCAGCAGAGCTTGCAGGTGGTGCTGCTGTATGGCGGACTGATGCTGCCGCCCCTGGCGATTCTTGGCCGTCAGCTGCGGGGGATTCCCGTGCCCCCCCCGGCGGGGGGCTGGCTGCAATGGAAGTGGCGTCCCCTGGCCACGGCCCTGGCCCGGGCGTTGAAAACACTCTTGATGGTGCTGCCCCTGGTGGCGGTGAGCGGCTGGGCGCTGGATCGGCTGGTGGGCGATCCCGGTGGCAGCAACCCCCTGCTGGACCTGGTGTTGCAGGCGCGGGACCCCTGGGCCCTGGCCGGCTTCGCCTTCACCGCCGTGGTGCTGGCCCCCCTGTTTGAAGAGACCCTCTTCCGCGGCGTGCTCCTGCCTGTGTTGGGGCAGCGCTGGGGAGCGATGACAGGTTTGCTGGCCAGTGCCCTGACCTTCTCCATGGCCCATCTCAGCCTGGGGGAACTGGTGCCGCTGCTGGTGCTGGGCCTTGGGCTGGGCTGGCTGCGACTGCGCAGTGGCAGGCTCGCCCCCTGTGTGCTGATGCATGCCCTCTGGAATGGGCTGACCTTTACCAATCTGGTGCTGTTGGCCAGCTGAGGAGGGGCCTGCCCTCGGCAGTTGCCGATCTGAACGCAAACAGCCCGGAACCCCTTGCTGGGAGGCAGCCTGAATGGTTGACTTGCGGGGTTCGGAACGTTGAGTCCTTGGTCGCTGCCAACCCGCCACGCCGGATCTCCCCCAAGGATGCCCTGGCTGTTGTGGGACGGGGGGCCGCCCGAACGGCACGATCCCGCCCGTTCTCCCTGATCCAGGGCTCCCTATCCAGCAGACATGCGGCCAGGCGCTCCCCCCTGCTTGCGGGTCTGCACCGGGCCGCCGATGGCACCCTGGCGGGCATCGGCCTGTGCATGCTCGCCCTCAGCGGTCTCACCCTGCACTGGCAGAACCATTGGGGCCAGAGCTTTGAGAAACTGGAATCCGCCCAGGTGCTGGAGCATCGCCTGCAGGAGTCGGCCGCCCTTCTCGAGCAGCACTACCTTTCCGCCGTGCGCAAGCCGGGCTGGCTGGAGCCCACCAGCAGTGAAAAGCTGATCTATCTTCCGCAGCCCGTTGCCCCCTCCCGAGCCGGCAGCACGCGCCTCCCCCTGGGGCTGGCCGACCTGAAGCTGGCCGACCTGAAGCTGGTTGATTTCAAGCTCTCCAACCTCAATCCCCTGGCCCTGCGGCCAGACCATCCACCGGCCGGCTACTGAGGCACGATGGCTCAGGCGCCTCCGCTTCGTTCCGGTTTGCGTTCACCCACTCCGAGGCGTTCCCGGGTGGTGGCGATTCAGCCACTGCCTAGTCACCGCCTGGTGCTCACCTATCTGTTCCTCTGCCTCGGGCTGGCCGGGTTGGCAGGGCGGCTGGCCTGGCTCCAGGTGATTGACACCGCCAATCTGCAGTCTCGGGCCCGGGCCATTCAGACCCAGTCCACCGAGCCCCTGGGCAAACGACGCACGATCGTCGACCGCAACGGCCGCCTGGTGGCCCTTGATGAAGAGCGCTTCACCCTCTGGGCCCACCCGCGCTACTTCAACTTTCCGGGCGATGACCCCCAGAAGGTGCGCAAGCCAGACGAAGTGGCGACCCGTCTGGCCGCGGTGCTGGCCGTTCCCCGCGACACCCTTCTCGAGACCATGGCTGGCCGTGCCAGCGGGGTGAAGTTGCGCTCTGACATTGATCCCGAGACCGCATCCCGCATCCGCCAGCTCGGGATCAGTGGCCTCGACCTGGAGGCCTATCCCCAGCGGATCTATCCGCAGGGGTCCCTGTTCGCCAATGTGGTTGGCTTCCTGAATCTGGAGCGGGTCCCCCAGGCGGGCCTCGAGCAGAGCCGCGATCGCGATCTGAAACGCCAGGAGTCCACGGTGACCATGCGTCGAGGCGCCGATGGCACGCCCCTGCCGGAGGGCTTGAGCGCTGGGGCCCTCTATGGAGACGATCTGCGCCTGCAACTCACCTTGGATGCCCGTCTCCAGCAGGTGGCCCAGCAGGCCCTGGCCAACCAGGTGAAGAAGTGGAGTGCCAAGCGAGCCGCCGCCCTTGTGATGGATGTGCGCAATGGCGAGATGCTGGCCCTGGCCTCCTACCCCACCTACGACCCCAACCAGTTCTGGAAATTTGATCCCGGGGTGTTCAGGGAATGGTCCGTGCAGGACCTCTACGAGCCTGGTTCCACCTTCAAGCCGATCAATCTGGCGATCGCCCTGCAGGAGAAGGCGATCGATCCCTCTGGCCACGTGTACGACAGCGGCCAGCTGAGCATCGGCGGCTGGCCGATCTTCAACGCGAACCGCAAGGGCAATGGCCAGATCGACTTCGCCACCGTGCTGGAGGTGTCCAGCAACGTGGGCATGGTCAATGCCATGGCCAAGGTGAAGCGTGATCGCTTCTGGCATTGGCTGAACACCCTTGGCATCGACACCCGGCCGGATACTGACCTGCCTGGGGCCGTGGCCGGTCAGCTCAAGTCCCGTTCCATGTTCACGGGCCACGCCATTGAACCTGCCGTGGCCGCCTTCGGCCAGGGCTTCTCCCTCACCCCGCTGAAGCTGCTGCAGTTGCACGCCATGCTGGCCAACGGTGGCCGGCTGGTGAGTCCCCACATCACCCGCGGACTGCGCTCCGGCGATGCCCTGGCCGGCACCCCAGCTTCGGCAGGCTTGCAGCTGCTGCATCCGGGTGTCACCCGCACGGTGATGGGCTGGATGGAGCAGACCGTGGCCCGCAGTGACAGTCTTGGCATCAAGGTGCCGGGCTACCGCATTGGCGGCAAGACCGGCACCGCCCAGAAGGCTGATCGGGGCGTGTACATCCCTGGGGCCCTGATCACCAGCTTTGTGGGCCACCTGCCGATTGAGGATCCCCGCTACGTGGTGCTGGTGGTGGTGGATGAGCCCAAGGGCGGCAACACCTATGGCTCCACCGTGGCAGCGCCTGTGGCCCGCCAGATCATCGATGCCCTGCTCGTGCTGGAGAAGATCCCCCCCTCGAAGCCTGAAGAGCTGGCCGGGCGCAAATCCTGACCGGCGCCAGGGCCGCCGACCGCCGGCCATGTTGCCATTCCAGCAAGCCTCTGCCAGCAGCGGCAGTTGCTGTGCTCACCGTGGCTAGCGTTGGATCAATCGGCTCACCAGCCGCCGTCACCCAGGCAACCATGGCCAATCTGCTCGATCAACTCGCCGCGATGACCGTAGTGGTCGCCGATACCGGCGACATCGAGGCGATCCGCCAGTTCACTCCCCGGGATGCCACCACCAACCCTTCGTTGATTCTGGCGGCTGCCCAGATTCCCACGTACCAGGAGCTGATCGATCGTTCCCTGCGGGAGTCGAGGGCGGTGGTGGGTCCCGATGCCGGCGCCGATGCGGTGGTGTTGGAGGCCCTCGATGAAATCTGCGTGACCTTCGGCAAGGAGATCCTCAAAATCGTTCCAGGCCGGGTGTCCACCGAAGTGGATGCTCGCCTCAGCTACGACACCGAGGCCACGATCGCCAAGGCCCGCAAGCTGATTCATTTGTATAACGAAGCCGGCATCAGCAACGACCGGGTTCTGATCAAGGTGGCCTCCACCTGGGAGGGGATTCGCGCTGCTGAACAGCTGGAAAAAGAGGGAATTCATTGTAATCTCACCCTGCTGTTCTCCTTTGCCCAGGCCGTGGCCTGCGCGGAGGCGGGTGTGACCCTGATCTCTCCGTTCGTGGGTCGAATTCTAGATTGGTACAAGAAGTCCACTGGTCGGGACTCCTATCCCGGCGCTGAAGATCCGGGCGTGATCTCGGTGACCCAGATCTTCAACTACTACAAGACGTACGGCTACAAGACCGAGGTGATGGGGGCCAGCTTCCGCAATTCAGAGGAGATCATCGAGCTGGCTGGCTGTGATCTGCTCACGATCTCGCCGGCCTTGCTCGACGAACTGCGCAACACCGGTGGTGAGCTGGAGCGCAAACTCAACTCCTTCGATCCCGCCCCCACCGAAGTCCAGATCCACCTGGATGAGCCGGCATTCCGCGCCATGCTGGCCGAAGACCAGATGGCCACCGAGAAGCTGGATGAGGGAATCCGTGGCTTCTGCAAGGCGATCGAAACCCTGGAGGCTCAACTGGCCCACCGGCTGGCCGAACTGGAGGGCGGCGCGGCCTTCGGCCATGCCGTGCAGGAGATCTTCCTACTCAATGATCTCGATGGCGACGGCTGCATCACCCGGGAGGAATGGCTGGGCAGCGATGCGGTGTTCGATGCCCTCGACACCGACAAGGATGGTCGCCTGGCACCGGAAGATGTGCGTGGTGGTCTGGGGGCGGCCCTGGCCATGGCGCGCCCGGCCTGAGCAGCACCGCCAGCCTTAATCGGCTCTTCAACTTGATGGTTGATGGTGGGTAGATTCCCTGCAGTGCTTCCGCCGCTGTGAACGCTCTCGACACCATGCGCGCCCTCGCCAGCACCGGTGAGGTGAAGACCGTGGAACCCGGTGAGATCATTTTCTGCTCCGGTGACTCCGGTGACTGCATGTTTGGCTTGCTCGAGGGCCAGGTGCAGCTCAGCTGGAATGGCGAGGAAGGCCACGAGTTGATCAATGCAGGTGATGTGTTTGGGGCCGGAGCTCTGGTTACCAGTGAACATCGCCGCTATGGCAACGCCAAGGCGGTGACCCCCTGCAAGTTGCTGGTGATGAATCGGGAGAAGTTCCTGTTCGCCGTACAGGAATCACCGATGTTCGCGATCGAGCTGCTCGGTTCGATCGACCAGCGACTGCGGCAGCTGAAGGATTGCACCAAGATCTAGGGCACGGCACCGGGCTTCAGCCCCGCTGGAACAGCAGCCGGCGAATGGCCCGCTGGGCGATGTCGCCATAGCCCATCTCTCCAGAGAGGATCTGGGCGATGCGCTGGGGAGCGGTGGGACGCTTGATGCCCAGTTGATAGCCCACCCGCGGCACCCGGTAGAACACCCGGGCAATCCGCCGGCCCCAGGCCATCGATTCCCCCCACTGCTGGCGCATGGCCGCAGTGTAGCCGGCGAGGGCCCTGCTGTCGCCGCCGAGCCAGCCGTGGATAGCCTCGGCGGCGCGGCAGCCACTCAGCAGGGCAGGCCTGAGCCCCTCGGCGAGGAAGGGGTCGCAGAGGGAGGCGGCATCTCCGGCCACCACGATGCCGTCGCCATGCAGCGCATGGTGGCCATCCCACACCCGCAGCTGGCCCTGACAGCGCTCGCCGCTGCCGGCTGGGAAGCCCAGGCTGGGCAGCAGGCGGTTGAGTAAGGCGTCGGCCTCCTCCAGGGCGGCGGCCTCCTCCAGAGGGCGGCCGATGAAGTGCCCCAGACCGATGCTGTAGCCGCCGTGGCGGGGAAAGGCCCAGCAGAAGCCCTGGGGCACCAGGCCGAAACCGAAGTGGGCCGTGGCCGGATCCTGCACTTTGCCCTCCACCTCCACCGACACGGTGGTGGCGTAGCGCGGCTGGCGGGGGCCCAGCCCCAGGGCGGCCGCATGGCGAGAGCTGGAGCCATCGGCCAGCACCACCGCCCGTGCCCGCAGCCTGCGGGGCGGGGCGTCGCCCGCGCTGGAGCGCACCTCCAGGCACCAGGCACCCTCGGCGCTGCGCTCGATCCGCTCCATGCGCACGCCCGGCTCAAAGCCCGCCCCAGCGGCCAGGGCTTGCTCCACCAGAAAGGCATCCAGGCGCGAGCGGCGCACGATCCAGAACGGGGAGTTGCCCGGCAGCTCGGCGATCACCGGATCCTCCAGGTCCCAGCTGAAGCGCACCCGCTCGATCACCGCCTCCACCACCGGGCTGAGGTCGAATGGAAACCACTGCTGCACCGAGGCGGCCATGCCGCCGCCGCAGGGCTTATGGCGGGGGAAGGGGGCCTGGTCGATGACCAGGACTGAACGCCCCAGGGCGGCCAGATGGAAGGCTGCGGCACCTCCGGAGGCACCGGCACCCACCACGATCACATCCTGGAGCTCGGGGTCAGGTGCGCTCAAACCTTGAGGATCTCAGCCTCCTTGTCGGCCAGGTGCGTGTCCAGCTCGGCGATGTAGCGGTCGGTGAGCTTCTGCACCTTGTCCTGTTCGTCGCGGCTCTGGTCCTCGGAGAGTTCGCCATCCTTCTCCTGCTTCTTGATCCGGTCGATGGCGTCGCGGCGGTTGTTGCGCAGGGCCACCTTGCCCTCCTCCGCGTATTTGGAGGCCAGCTTGCAGAGTTCCTTGCGGCGGTCCTCGGTGAGGGGCGGAATGTTGATCCGGATCACCTTGCCGTCGTTGTTGCAGGTGAGGCCCAGGTCGCTCATGGCGATCGCCTTCTCAATCAGGCCCATGGCGCCCTGGTCGAAGGGCTGGATCTGGATCGTCTGGGAGTCGGGGGTGGAGAGGCTGGCGAGAGACTTGAGGGGCGTCTCGGCGCCGTAGTACTCAACGCTGATCTTGTCCAGCAGGGAGGGGTTGGCCCGCCCGGTGCGGATGGTGTTGAAGGTGCGCAGGGCGGCGTCCACCGACTTGCGCATCGCGGCGTCCAGATCCATGGGGCTTGATGTCAGGGGTGAATGCGGGTGCCGATCGGCTCACCGCGCACGGCCCTGCCGATGTTGCCAGGGCCGAACAGATCAAACACCACGATGGGGATGGAGTTGTCCTTGCACAGGGCAATGGCTGCTCCGTCCATCACCGCCAGCTCGCTGCTGAGCACCTCCAGGAAGGAGAGGCTCTCAAAGCGGCGGGCGCCTGAGTGCTTGGCGGGGTCCTTGTCGTAGACGCCGTCCACCTTGGTGGCCTTGAACACCACGTCGGCGTTGATCTCAGCGGCCCGCAGGGCGGCGGTGGTGTCGGTGGTGAAGAAGGGGTTGCCGGTGCCGGCGGCGAAGATCACCACCCGGCCCTTCTCCATGTGGCGGATCGCCTTGCGTCGGATGTAGGGCTCGGCCACCTCTTGCATCGAAATGGCGCTCTGCACTCGGGTGGGCACGCCGGCCCGCTCCAGGCCGTCCTGGAGGGTGATGGCGTTCATCACCGTGGCGAGCATGCCCACGTAGTCGGCCGTCGCCCGGTCCATGCCGGCAGCGCTGCCCTTGAGGCCGCGGAAGATGTTGCCTCCGCCCACCACAATCGCCAGCTCGGTGCCGTCGGCCACGCAGGCGGCAACGTCGGCGGCGATCGAGGTCACGATCGCAGGGTCGATGCCGTAGCCCTGCTCGCCCATCAGCGCCTCGCCACTGAGCTTGAGGAGAACGCGCTTGTAACCCATTGCCACCCCTGACCCGTTGGAGCGTAGCAACGGGCTTGCGCCCTGGCTTCCCGGCCGCTTCAGTGGCCCAAAGCGGCCTTGCCATGCAGCCAGCCCAGCCCTCCCCCGGGCGTGTGCCCCGCCCCTCCGGCGTGCTGCTGCGGCTCACCCTCTCGGCCCTGGAGCAGGCCAGCCACGACCCCAGCCTCTGGCGCGAAGCCGAGGTGCACCGGGCCGTGCTGGTGAGCGGCCTGTCGGTGCTGATCAACGGCCTGGCGATCCTGCAACGGGATCTGGGCTAGGGCGCCGGGGGCTAGCTGGGCCGGCCCCATCCTGATGGGCTTCCGTGAAGCCACAGCCCAGCGGTGGTACCCGTTTCAGCTGGATCTCATTGTTGGGCGCATGCGGTTCGCGTGGTCACCAGGTGCAGCCGCAAGACGCTATGGAACTTTGTTGATGATGGGCGGCGTCCAGGTGGCGTTGAGGATGGATGGGAATTACAGCTTCTTACGGAAGTGTGCCCTGGCAGAAGCTGTTGCGATGCTCTAATCCACCCCCCTTTGTCTGGGTTTGGCTTGAAGACTGGTGCAGTTTCAAGAGGAAGTATTTCCTGGCTGCATGGATGGCGTGGACGGAGCCGATCTGCTGGATTTGACGTGGACCCTGGAAATCGGCCCAGGGTGAATGAGAGTCCTCAGCCGGCCAAACTGGGCCGGGGACTCCACCATGAAACGCACCAGGCACACAGCCGAGCAGATCATCCGCAAGCTCAAAACCGCCGAGCAGCTGATCGCCCAGGGGAAAACCGTCGCCGACGTCTGTCGCGTCATCGAGGTGACGCAGCCCACCTACCACCGCTGGCGGCAGCAGGACGGCGGCATGCAGGCGGAGGAGGCCCGGCGGCTGACTCAACTGGAGAAGCAGAACGCCCGGCTCAAAAAGTTGTTGGCAGAAGCGGAGTTGGAGAAGGCGATGCTCAAGGATCTCGTTGCGCCGTGAGGCGCACCTTTCGGTGCGACGGGAAACTTCTGAGCCCGGAACGCCGCCGCAGAGCCGCCGTGGTCCTGCGAGAGCGTTACCGGGCATCCGAGCGCCTGGTTTGCCGTGTGGTGGGCCAGCACCGCAGCACCCAACGCCACAACGGCAAGGTCGTCTCGATCAAGGAGGCCAAGCTCCGCAATCGCCTGCGGGAGATCGCGGCAGAGCACATTCGCTGGGGCCGCCGCATGGCTTATCGACTGCTCAGGCGGGAGGAAGGCCTGCAGCGGCCCACTCCCCGGAAGCGCAAGCGGGCACGGCCCGCCGATGGATCAGTGCGGCGCCACCGGGCCGAACATCCTCACCAGGTGTGGGCCATGGACTTCCAGTTCGACGCCACCGCTGATGGGAGGCGACTGAAGTTCCTGAACGTGATCGACGAGCACAGCCGCTTCTGCCTGGCGATCAGCGTTGGCAGGTGCTGCAAGGCCAAGGATGTGGTGGCGGTGCTGGAGGAGCTCACCAGCCTCTACCCCGCACCG
>JBILNZ010000046.1:0-22001 GCA_044374745.1 Prochlorococcaceae cyanobacterium
TTGCCGGTTGCTGCATAACCGTGATTTCGGCCTGCCTGCACCCCCTGGTTCGCTGTTGCGTTTGACCCAGGCTCGCAAAACGTTTTTCAGGAGTCCCTATTTAATTCTTTCCCCTTTTCAACCGCAAGCATGGACGAAAAACACTCCCAAGCATTAACCAGAATCCGATTTAAACCGGTCGAGGTTTCAGTAGAGAGCTCTGATCCATTCTTGCATGACAAGCTTAAAAGAAAAGACGAGATTCAGAATCTCACCAATCTGCTTATCAACTCAGAAGCTCCGCTTGTCTTAGCCATTGATGCCGAATGGGGATCCGGGAAGACAACATTCATGAGGATGTGGAAAGCCTGCTTGGCTCAAGAGCACCCATTGATTGCCTCGATCTATTTTAGCGCATGGGCAACCGACATCTCCGACGACCCTCTTCATGTCTTTCTTGGTGAAATCAATGAGCAGCTGACAAGCAAGACAACGGGAGTGACTCGTAAGCAGTGGGATAAAGCAATAGAGCTGGCGGGTCAAATCACAAGGCGCGCACTGCCCGCATTGGTCAAAGCCGCAACCTATGGCGCTCTAGATCTTCCGGATTCAGGTATCGAGAGAACACTTGCTGAACTCTCAGGGGGAATGGTCTCCGATAGCCTTGAGGCTTACAAGGCATCTGTGTCAGCAATTGAGCAGTTCAAGCAAAATCTATCTGAAGCTCTTGCCGAGATTGGCAACAAGAACCCAGTGATTGTATTTATTGACGAGCTGGATCGTTGCCGACCCCTTTACGCTATTTTGCTGCTTGAACGAATCAAGCACTTGCTCAGCCTGCCAAATCTAATCTTTGTTCTTGGTATTGATCGCAGGCAATTGGCTAATGCTATTCGCGGCGCCTATGGAGACCGCTTTGACTCCGAGAAATATCTACAGCGCTTCATCGATCTTGACTATCAGCTACCTATATGCGATGTTAAAGCCTTTATCGAGACACTTATCGCGGACTATGGCTTGCTCTCATTTTTCAAGGGCAGAGAAACGATTAGAGTAGGGCATATAGTTGATGAATCAGAAAGATTCATAGATGTATGCGCTGATGTTGCGAAGATATTTAGACTTCAATTGCGAGAGATAGAACAGCTCGTCGCAAGGGTGAACATTGTAGCGCGTTCAACCCAGAATTCGCAGCCAATCTATCCCTACCTTCTCGTTGGGCTACTGGCCTTGAGGGTGAATGATCCTGGTATGTATTCAAGACTAATCAGCTCCAAAGGGTCTGCGATTGAGTTCTTGAAACTGATTACGAAAAGCTGGAAATCGAGCCACTTGATAGGGTGGATAATATAGGAATATTGGTTGCTTGTGTAGTTTTGGCTGTCTCCGATGAAAATTCCTCCGACCCTGTGACTGCATATGTTACCACACGAGCTACCGTAGCTGATGGAATAAGCAGCATTGAGAAGGAGCTGATGTCATTCGCGGTTTTACGCATTCGCGACATCTCAGGCTCGCCGTCCATGCGCATCAATCTTCAAGGCCTCATACAGAGGATTGAGATGGCGCAGAAGTTTCTATTCTAGCGACACTCCTGAGGGAGATATTACAAGTCTCGCTCCCGTAGTCGCCCTCTGATTACAGCAGGTATTTAAACGGCCTGTTCTGCATTAAGCCTTGGCTCATGGCCATCTCGCGCCACAATCACTATTTCTCTGATTTCACCTCGAATGATTTCTGATCAGTCTTCAAACCGCATGTGCAAATATTCTATGCCACCATTCCTGCAGGCTCTAAGAGTTATTCCCGTTGCTCCTATGTCCCCCCAAATCCCTCCAGAAACAGCTCCAGTAGTTCCTCTGCCCGTTGCCTGGCTCCCTTGGTGCCCAACTCGTTGGACGCCATCCCATTGAGCAGTTGCTCACGCCGCCGTGGCTCACCCCAGAGTTGCTGCAAAGCCTCAGCAGTTTCTGCTTGGGCCAGCTGGCCGCAGTCCTTCCCCAGCAGCCAGGCACCGGTCTTCTCCTCGTCATACTCCAGAGCCACCCAACGATCCAGGGCCTGATCGGGATCCGTCATGCGATCAAAGGTGCCGGCATCGCTATAGCTGCGTAACAGCTGGTACAGGTCCACCGCATCTTTGGCACCACGTTGCCGCCGGTCTCCCCAGGCGAAGAGCTTCAGGATCGCTAGCCCCGGCAACGAGGCCACTTTCACAATCACTTCCTCAGTCAGCTCCAGCAGCTGGGCGGATTCAAGCGCTTCCGTGAAGCCCGCTACAGACATGGTTACTTTCATATCCGGCGGCCACTCCAGGGTGTGGCGATCCACCTGCAACTCCCCGAATGGCACAAGATCAATCGTGGTGCCGGCGCCATCACCCTCAGCCGTGAACATCAGGCGCTGCACCTGCCTGGGCTCATCAGCGAACCCGTGTTCGCTGACCAACCGCCCTTTCAACTGTTCAAACGCCTCCCAGCTGGCTAGGGCTACCGCGAAGTCCACATCCTTGGTGGCCCGCCGCACGCGCTGGCCGAACACATTCACCAGCAGCATGTCCCGTGCGGCGGCCCCAATCAGCAAAGTATCCACCCCCTGGGCCTGGGCGCCGGCCTGAACGGCGGCGATCACGCGACATAGGCCGGGGTCGAGGGGCAGCTTAACCTTCAAGACCACGCAGCCAGATCTCCTCCAGCTCCTGTGCCGCCTCAATGTTGCGTGTATCCAGGCTGGCGAGCAAGTCGGCGATCACCAGCGGGATCGGCACTGTGGGGCCAGCGAGCCCCAGGCGTTCGTTACTCCAGAACGCCTCCACCACATCCACATCGCCTTCGGGATCGCTGCGTAGCCCCTCGGTCTTCACCAGCTGGGCCAGCCCCAGCCGCATCGCCTCCGGCTGCAGATACAGCATGCTCCGCTCTGGCACCAGCACCGATCCCAACTGGCTTGCCGCCACTTCACCGCCCCACTGGCCACCAAACACCTGCGGATCCACCTGCTTCCACCACAGCCCATGACCCGGTGAACGGAAGCGCAGGCTGCGAAGCTTCGGGCGCAGGATCCGAGGGTAGTCGGCAGCCCAGCGATCGAGCAGCAGCCCCCAGTGGAGCACCGCACAACCCTTGCCCCACCCCAGCCGACGCAGCAGCCCCTGCTGTTCCAGATCCCCCAGCACACTTGGCACACTGCCCAGCGCCACTGCCGATGCCGCCTGCAATGTCTGACTGGTGCCGGTGATCAGGGCAGGCTTGCTCAGCAGGGCGAACACCAGCCGCGCTCCGCTCGCCGTGGATGCCTTGCCGGCAGCCATCAATCGCTGACCCCCTACCCGGGCCTTGGCCTGCCGCTGCCCGCTCACCACAATCAGCAGATCCTTGTCCTTCAGGAAGGCATTGCCCTGCCCATCCAGGAAGGGCAGCTCCAACTCCCGGCATTGGCGGGCGAGAGGCTCCTTCAGGCTCGGGGCCACCAGCAGCGCCGGCTCGCTGCAGGCGCTGATCTCGGCCTTGAGAGCGCCGAGGGCTTCGGCCTGATCCACCTTGCGCACCAGGGGCAGGTACAGCCTGGGCGGCAGGCCTTCGGCCGTGGTGATCGCCAGGCGCCCCGGCCCATTGGCGGCCGTTCCACAAGGATCGGGCAACAGCTCGGCTGCCAGCCCGGTGGCGCCCTGAAACCTTTCCACCGCCTGGACCAGCAACCGCTCTTGCCATGCTCTGGACAGATCCGCTGCCGCATCCAGTTTTTTCACGAATCCAGCCGCGGGTATTTCCGTGAAAATTCTATGCCTGGCCCAGCCCCTGTCCAGTAGACACTCTTTCAGCCTGAAGCAATTTTCACGGATCCTGAAACTTGCAGGATCGTGAAAAAGCTTGGAGCTTGCAGGGCTCAGCTTGCACCTTGCAGCCTGCAGGTTCCAGGTCGGTGGATGTCTGGCCACACCAGGCGACGATCCTGGGTCCGGAGTCGGGCGTGGCTCCATCGCTCAGCCGTGTCGCTCCCGCCAGATCTGCTGCACAAACGGATCGGCGACGTCATAGAGGCCGTGGCCAACCCGCATCAGCAGATTGTCGGCGAGCAGTTCATTCACGACAGGCTGAATCTCTTCAATCCGCACCGGCCTCCCGATCGCTTCGCCATAGGCCGCTGCAGCCTCCGCTGAGAACAGGCCCTTGGCCGGGCCCTCCTCCTCGGCGACACGACCGAAGATCGCCATGGCCAGACCGCCGATCTGTTCCACCTTCTGCAGTTCAAGGTCCGCCGCAGCACTGCGCAGCGTGGCTGCGATCACGGGCAACAGCTGATCCGGGGCCACTCCAGACGACGTGCTGAGGCGAAGCTGGCCGAGCGCTCGTAGAAACTCCTCAGGCCGGTGTCCCAGGGTTGCGAAGGCAGTCCAGGCAGCCTCTTCGGATGGCAAGGCCTCCATTCCCTCTCTGCGCAGCCGCTCCAGCACATGCCGCACGTACTCCTGATCCAGCACCGGATAGGGCAGTGAGGTGGCGCCGGCAAAGGCCTGATTGCGGCGGGCCGTGAGCTCACTCACCAGTGCGCGATGGGAGCCGGTGCCCAGAAACAGGAAATGGCCAGGGGTGCCGGGTCTGGGGTTGATCGCATCCCGCGCAGCCTTGAGGGCCAGCAGCATCTGGTTGCCCTCATCGGTGGTGATCGCCTGCTGCACCTCATCGATGATCAGCACCACATCGCTGCCGCTCTGATCCACAACCTCGGTGAACGCCTGGGCGAGCGTGGCGCCTCCGGCTTCGCCGAGCTGGTCCAGCTGAAACCCGAAACGAAAGCCCATCCCACCCAGATCCAGCCCCTTGATCCGGCGCATCCGTGCCAGCAGCGGTGAAGAGGGGGTGACCAGCTGGCTGAGGGTCTGGCGCACGGCTGTCTGCACCAATGCCGCGGGACTGGCTTTGGTGTCACTCCAGAGATCCACATAGATCACCAGGGCACCCTGGTCTTCCAGCACGGGCACCAGATCCGTGCGTAGGAACGTGGTCTTGCCCGTGCGGCGCAAGCCTGAGAGGAACAGCCCCGAGCGCAGACCCTCATCCAGCACGCCTGGTCGCAGCAGGCGCCCTGCCAGCTCGGCGGCAAGAAGGGGGCGGCGGAAGACCTCGGGCACGGATTACAACGTTTTGCCTGGTCAAATAATTATGGCCCATCCATAAAAGCCCATAACTGCAGGGCTCCCCTTCTGGCCTGGGCGACCCACAATGCGCCCATGGCCACCTCCGCCGAAATCCGCCAGCAGCTCGTCGCCGCCCTGCGCAGCGATCTGATCGGCCCCGGCTGGGATGACATGGCCCGCCGCCGTGAGCAGCTCAGCCAGCCGCCGTCGGTCTGGTACACGACGGGATTCCTGGTGCCCCATCGCTTCCAGCAGGAAGCCAAACGGCAAACGGAAGGCGACCAGCTGAGCTTCGCCGACCTGGCCGGCGAGGACGACAGCAACGACGCCGCCAACCGATTGGAGAAGAACGAGCGCGACGACGACGCCGACGACGCCCTCGATCAGGCCGACCAGCGCCGCTCCTGGTTCCTCTCCTCGATGGGCATGAGCTTCATCCTCGAACGAGGCGCCACCCTGGAAGCCACGGTGAGCTGGGGCGACTACAGCCCCCCCGCCGATGGCGACTCCAACAAGGTGTGGCTGCGGACGCCGCGGCGAGAGCCCGCGACGTTCCCGATCCCAGGACCCGATACCAGCGACGACATCCCGCTGGAGGGCAACCCCGAGGGGCTCTGCCTGCGCTGGATTGCCCGGCCGGCACCCCGCAAGCTTGGCTACGCGGCCGATCAGCTCTCGGTGTCGCTGTTCCTGCTCAACAAGCGTGAGCCGCCCAAGAGCAACCAGATTCGCCACCGCGATCCGCTCACTGCCTTCCAGGTGGAGCTGAGCCTGCACTGCGCCCAGGGGTTTCCGCCACGCCGCGACGCCCTGGTGAATGCCAGCAAGCAGGACAACGACGAAGCCCTGGCGAACCTGCAATACCGCCACGACTTTTGCTTTGCGAGCGGGCACAACGTGGCGGTGATCCCCTCCGGCAACACAGACGAAAGACCAGACCGGGCTTACACCCTCACCACCACCTGGCTGCCCACCGCCGAGGTGCAGCGGGTGGTGCCCAAGCCGCCCGACGAGTGCCAGGGCATCCCCATGGGGATGGAGGCCCTGGCCGATCTGGCCGCCAGCGAGCGGATCATCCAGACGCTCAAACCGATCGTCAAGGCCTATCGCCACTGGATCGCTCGCCAGCCGGCCAAGCAGATCGAGGATCCGCTCCTCAACGAAACATCCCGCAACCTGCTCAGCCAGGCCCAGGACTGCGCCGATCGCATCGAGGCCGGCATCCAGCTGCTGCGCGATCCGCTGGTGCGCGAAGCCTTCCGCACCATGAATGTGGTGATGGCGCAGGCCCAACGCCAGCGCGCCGCCTTCACCGCCAAGGTGCCGCCGGATCAGATCGGCATCGCGCCGCGCACGCGCACCCCGGAATGGCGCTTCTTCCAGCTGGCCTTCGTGCTGATGAACCTGCCAGGCCTGGCTGAGCCCGATAGCGAGCAGGGCCGTCAGGAGCGCGACACGGTGGAGCTGCTGTTCTTCCCCACCGGCGGCGGCAAAACCGAGGCCTATCTCGGCCTGGCGGCCTTCACCCTGGTGCACCGGCGCCTGGCCCATCCCGGCATCGAGTCGGCCGGGGTCACGGTGCTGATGCGCTACACCCTGCGCCTGCTCACCCTCGATCAGCTGGGGCGGGCCGCCACCCTGATCTGCGCCCTGGAATTGGAGCGGCAGCAGCGAGCAAGCAGCGGAGCGCCCGATCTGCTGGGCGACTGGCCGTTTGAGATTGGCATGTGGGTGGGCAAGGCCGCCACGCCCAACAAGCTCGGCGGACCCGGCGATGGCGACCAGCACTCCACCCATGCCCTGCTCACCAAGTGGAAGGCGGGCAAGCGGGATCGGCCGATCCCGATCGAAACCTGCCCCTGGTGCAACCGCCCCCTGCAGCCAGAGGGGTTCCACCTGCTGCCGCCCCGCAGTCCCGACCGGCTGGAGATCTACTGCCGCGAACCGCGCCAACCGGAGGCCCGCCAGGCCTACAGCCACATGGGGCCTTGTCCATTCCACAAGGGCACACCCCTGCCGGTATTGGCGGTGGACGAGCAGATCTACCGGCGCCTGCCCTGCTTCCTGATTGCCACGATCGACAAGTTCGCCGCCCTGCCCTGGGTGGGCAAAACGTCGGCTCTCTTCGGCAATGTGAGCCACTACCAGCTGGCGGGCGGCAGCGCCGTGGCTGGCTTCTGGGGCCCGGCCGAGAAAACAACCGGCCTCACCATCCCCCACGGCCGCCTGCTGCCACCCGAGCTGGTGATCCAGGACGAGCTGCACCTGATCAGCGGCCCGCTCGGCACCCTGGCGGGCTTGTACGAGACGGTGATCGAACAGTTGATGCGGCCCACGCCCGAATCACCACCGCCCAAGATCATTGCCTCCACCGCCACCGTGCGCCGGGCGGAAGCGCAGATCAGGGCCCTGTTTGGCCGCAGCCAGGCCCGCGTGTTCCCGCCCCCCGGCCCGGAGCGCGGCGACAACTTCTTCTCCCGTGCCGTGAGCGATCCCAACCAGGCGCGGCTCTTCGTGGGCCTTTCGGCCCCGGGCCGCAACCTCAAGGGCGTGCTGCTGCGCAGCTACCTGGGCCTGATGGCCGCGGCGCAGAAGGCCTGGGATGAGCACAAGCAGCTGGGCGAGAAGAACCCCGCCGATCCCTACATGACGCTGCTGGGCTACTTCTCCAACCTCAAGGAGCTGGGCGTCACTCGCAGCATCCTGGAAGACGAGCTCGGTGCCCAGCTCGAGGAGTTCCACAAGAACCGGGCCCTGCCGATGGAGGGGGTGGAGAACCCCTTCGCCAGTCGCCGCCGGCCGCAAGAGCCCGATGAACTCACCTCCCGGGTGAGCACCGCCCAGATCAGCGTCACCAAAGATCGCCTCGCCAGGCCCTATGTGGACAAGGACCGGCTGGATGTGGCCCTGGCCACCAACATGATCTCGGTGGGCCTCGACATCTCCCGCCTGGGGCTGATGGTGGTGCTCAACCAACCCAAAACCGCCGCCGAATACATCCAGGCCACCAGCCGGGTGGGCCGGCAGCTCAGCGACAAACCCGAAGAGAACAAGCCGGGGCTGGTGCTGGTGTTGCTCAACCCGAACCGGCCGCGGGATCGCTCGCACTTCGAGCTGTTTCCCTACTGGCACCAGACCTTCTATCGCCACGTGGAAGCAACCAGCTGCACCCCCTTCGCCAGTCGCGCCATCGATCGCGGCCTGCCCGGGGTGGTGGTGGCGATGGCCCGCCACAGCGATCCCCAGCTGTCGCCGCCCAAAGGCGCCATGGCTGCAGATGCTCTGCAGCGGATCAAGGATCAGATCGCCGAAGCCCTGCAGAACCGCTGCATCGCCACCGGTGCCGCCGATGACGGTCACGGCCAGATGCTGCCCACCGAGGTGCGTCAGCACGTGATCGATCTGCTGGAGGCCTGGTGGAAGCTCACCCAGCAGAGCGAGCAGAAGCTCCAGTACTGGACCTTTGAAGACAAGGGCGCTGGCGCCGGCCTGCTGCACACACCCCTCGACATCGATCAGCTCTACAGGGGCGAGGGTTACCGGCAGTTCACCACCAATTGGAGCCTGCGGGATGTGGAGCCCGCCGCGCCGATCCGGCTGGTGAACTTCCGGGAAGAGATCACCGCCGACGACTGAACGCCTGATTCGAGCCCTGATGTCCCCCGCCAGCCGCCGCAAACCAGCCCCACCCGCCCTTGGCGAGGCCCGCCAGAGCCAGGTGCTACAGCTCTATGGCCCCGGCGCCATGGTGGATCTGCCCGATTACGCGGTCTTGATCGGCGGGCTGGACTTCTGGAATGACCGGGGCTGTGATCCGGTGCACGAGCCGCGGCTGGAGAAGCTGGTGCGGCAGGCCACCGGCGCAGCCCGGGTGGTGCTGCGCACTCCGCCCAAGGAGGTGGACGCCCTGCGCAACATCAGCGGCTCGATCAAAGCGCTGCGCTTCCCCGAGTGGTCGGTGGTGCAGAAGAAGATCCCCGATCGCCCGGCCTTCGGCATCAACTGCCGGGCCCGTCTGCTGGTGCACTACAACGACAGCTGCATCAAGGATTGGAAGGTCTACAAGGACGAAGACGGCGAGCATCGTCTGGTGCCGGTGCGCTTCGTGATGGCCTGCCCCCATGGCCACCTCAGCGACATCCGCTGGCGTGATTTCTGCTTTGAGCAGTTCAATTGCAAGAACAGTGAGCGCCTCTACCTGCTGGAGGCCGGCACCGGCAACGACTTCACCCAGATCTATGTGCAGGCCGAATCCGGCAAAACGCGCAAGCTGGCCGATGCCCTGATTCAGGGAACCAAAGCCCTCGGCACCTGCCAGGGCCTTACCCCCTGGCTTGGGCGCTACAGCCGCGACGCTGATAGGTGCAAAACCGACGGCGAGCCCACCCTCAACCGGCTGCTGGTGCGCTCGGCCACCAACGCCTACTTCAGCGAAACCATCTCGGTGATCTCCCTGCCCCAGGAGGCCGGCGGTCTCGCCCGGCGCGTCACCGAACTGAAGGACGAGCTGGAGGGCATCGAGGCTGAAGACGACATCGCAGCAGCGCTGAAGTTCAACCCCCGCCTCAAGAGCGCCTTCGCGGGCGTGGAGCCCTCTGCGCTGTGGCAGGCGATCGAGGTCCAACGCGGCGGCGGCTCCGCCGAGGTGCCCCAACCCAAGGACGAAGAACTGCGGCTCTTGATCGGCCCGATGGATGGCGTCTCCAGCTCCGCGGAAGACAGCCCCTTCGAGGCGGTGGCTTGGGATCCCCCCAAGGCGCCGGTGTGGTTTGCCAAGGCCATCCGCCGGGTGCTGCTGGTGAAGCGCCTGCGCGAGGTGCAGGCCCTGGTGGGCTTCACGCGCTTCACCGCCCGCACCAGCAGCCTGGGCGGCCTGCCGATCGACACCACCAGGACCAACCGCCGCGCCCAGCTCGCCACCGACCTGAGCTGGCTGCCGGCAGCGGAGAACAGGGGTGAGGGAATCTTCATCGAGTTCGATCCGGCCACCATCACCGCCTGGGAAGCCAGTCCAGCGGTGAAGGATCGGGTGACCCAGTTCACCAAGGCCTTCGAGAACGACTGGCTCCGCACCCGTGGTCTCGACACGGAGCAGTTCCCCTTCCCTGGGGCGCCCTACATCCTGTTGCACAGCCTCAGCCACCTGCTGATCACCGAGGTGGCGCTGGAGTGTGGCTATGGCGCCAGCTCCATCCGCGAGCGGATCTACGCCAACCGGGAGATCGGCTACGGCATCCTGCTGCTCACCAGCACCTCCGGCTCGGAGGGCACCCTGGGCGGGCTGGTGGATGCGGGCATGCGGATCGTGGCCTACCTGGAGAAGGCGTTCGAGCGGGCCCAGCTCTGCAGCAACGATCCGTTCTGCTCCGAGCACGACCCCAACCACCCCTACGACATCCGCCCCACCCACGGCGCCGCTTGCCATGGCTGTGAGCTGATCGCGGAAACCTCCTGCGAACGCGGCAACGAGTTCCTCGATCGCGCCCTGGTGAGCCGCACGGTGGCGGTGCACGACGACAACGACGATCCCAGCTTCTGGAGCTTCATCAACCCCGAGGCGCTCGCATGACCCTGACGCTGCCGGCCCACACCTTGCGGTCGGTGGCGACGGCCCTGCGGCAGCTCAGCTACGTGCCCACCACCTGGCAGGGTGTGCTGGCCGGCATGGGGGCCGACGGCCGCAGCCAGCTTGAACCGCTGTTGGTGCAGATGGTGCGGGAGGGTGCCCAGCCCCGTCTGATGGCCCTGGTGCTGGAGCAGCTGGCCGATCAACAGGAGCTGCTGCAGCAGGAACCCGATGCCTGGAGCTTCGTGTGGTCGGGCCCCGATCCGCTCCACAGCCGCACCGCCGATACCTATGCCACGGTGGATCAGCTGATCACCCAGGCCAGCAAGAGCCTGTTGATCGCCACCTACAACATCGGCCTCTCCGTTGAGTTCCGTGAGCTGCTGGAATCCATCGCCCGGCGACTGGAAGGCGGCGAATTGGAAACAGTGGAGCTGTTTTTCCATCCGGTGCAGCTGGGCACGAGCCTCGGCTCCGACCCCTTGGCTGCGATCCGCCGCTGGTTCGATGCCGAGGTCTGGCCCTGGCCGGCCAAGCCCCAGTGCTATGTGGATCGACGACTGCTGCAGGGCAGCAGCAACCGCTGCTCCCAGCACGCCAAGGTGGTGATCGCCGACGCCGGCACGCCCACTGCCCAGGCCCTGGTCACCAGTGCCAACTTCAGCGAGAACGCCCAACGCCACAACTTCGAAGCCGGTTGGCTGGTGCGCTCTTCCTGGCGTGTCGAACAGGTGCACCAGCACTTCCAGCAACTGGTGGCCCAACACCACTTTGTACCGCTTGCTCTATCCTGCAATCCCTCTCAACTCTGATGGGGATCGCTCACGCCCGGGTGTGCTTGCTCTGAGTGCCTGTCCGTAGGCATTGCGCCTACGGCTCTCGGATGTCGGTGGCCGCAAGTCGGGCTTGGGCTGCATGGCAATCGCGGGTGCACTGCCAACCGCAGCAAGCACTATGACTGCTTGCTCCAGCCTGCACGTTCCAGTTCATATTGCGGCCAGTTGAACGCCTCTGGATTGGCTTGATTGGCGACCAGCCAGGCGCAATCACTGTCGGTTCAATCACGATCCCATGAAGTCATTGAGGATCAAATCGGGCTAGGCGACTTGCCTACGTCTGATGACCAGTAAATCATTGACGCGCGATCCGAATCCAACACACTTGCGGCGACCTGGCGATCGTTGAATGCCATCTTCTAGAAGCTCGTCCCAACCCTTAGTAGCGAACTGAATCTTAGCGGTAAACATCACTCGGTCTCCTGGCGAAAGGCCGGCTTCCATCCACTCTTGGCGCATCCGAAACCACCAGTGGTCAAGACTTACAGACTGACCTGTTCGACAGTGCCTGAGTCGCCGTACGCAAATAGTCTGGGTGATGCCCGTTGCCTTGAGGGCATTGCCGAAGCGATCGACAATCCCTTCAAACTGGTGAATCTCTCCCCGCATTGCTGCCAAATCGAGCATTTGCGCCTGACCCCCTATGCCGCCTGGTTGCAAGCGCATCTGATGTCTTGACGTCTTCAGAAGAGAAGCGCCTTTGTAAGTGCGTGCCATCAGTCTTCCGTCTCACATTCGATAAGATCAGGATTCAAGTCGGTCACAAAGAGCTTTATATCTTCTGGGCTCATCATTTCTCGGACGCGAGAGTCAAGTGCTTCGAAGTAAATTCTCTCCATGGTTGTATCGGGTTCTGTAAGGCATCCCATTTGCGTCGACAGGCTCTCGTTAAGGCAAAGACGCTTTTCGCCATCAACGATTTCTTCATCATAGTTATGATGACCAAGATAATACTTCTTTTCGTTGGCGCATTTCTCAAGAAAGGAAACAAATGCGGTCCCAAAATCATCTCTTCCTCGGCTTTGAAGGTCCCATATGGTGCCTTCACATCGACGAATATGAGTCAAATATTGTTTCCCCATTATTACATTAAAGGCCCCAGCCAATGACTCGGGATCTCCAGGATCTGCGTATTCACTCTCGTAAAAGATTTTCATTTCCGCGATAACTTCATCGCCTTTTACCGCGAAATACAGATTTCGATACAGCTTGAAGATGGTCTGATCTCCATCATTTGCTGCCTTGTCTATTAATGACTGCGCGAACTCATCCAGCGCTTCGCCCAAACCAGGCAACCTGCTGAACCATGCGCCGACAGCAGCCCTTTTGAATTGGGCCATCAGATCCCGTTTTTCTTCGGTCGTCGTCAGGCGGATCAGCTCTTGTTCGATGGCGTTCTGCATGAGAGAGGAAAGCGAGAGGCTGCTCTTGAAGGGCTCCATCCGCTCGGCGAGCGCATCGGGGATGGAGACGTTGAAGCGTTTGGCCATTGCAGGTGTGTAACTGCCCCCAAAGCATACACACGCCTGCCCAACTGCGCAGCCCACCTACACACGCATGGCTTGGAGGCGGTTTTGGTGTGTAGGTCCTTTCGAGCTGGGGCTCTTGCTCTCCCAGGCATTCCGGGTCGCATTGCCCCCTCGTGAGGTTTTCTGGCTGCTGCTCCCGTGGGGTCTGTGCTGTTCCGCTGCACGTGCTGGCCTGGCGATGCTCCCTCTGGGTGATCCCGACTGCCCCGTCTGGGGGCCACTGGAGTTCTGGGCCTGTTACGGCGGCCTGCGGCCGGTGCCAGAGGCCTTCGCTGTCTCCCCGGCGCCAGTGATCGGTCCGAGGCAGGTAACCCTGCTCAGCAACCGCTGGCGCCAACAGCTGGGCAGCCTGATCGAGTCGCACCAGCTCGATCCAGCCACGGCCCTCGCTGCCCTGATGCAGCTTGCGGGGGAGGAGCACCGCAAGGGCTTCTACGCCGTGCTCACCGGCTTTCGCGCCTACAGCCCCGAGGAACTCAGCGTCCTGTGGCTCCATGGTGATCACTACCAGCCCCAGCAGTGGCTGGAGCAATGGATCGCCTCCCTCCCAGGCCAGCGGATGGATGCAGCAGGTCCCCCTGAGAAGCGACTCACAGCAGCGGCCTGACGGTTCGATTGGGCGGTCACTGAGCTGGGCCTCTGCAGCAGCGGCAGTAGGGGAGGGGGTTGGCCACCGGGCCGGCGCAATCCCACCGGATCCCTCGGCCAGTCCTCACGCCGCGTCAAGGATCAGGCCATGCGCCCTCCTGCGTCGGGCGTCCTTGCCGCGGCGCTGCGGCCGGCCGGTGGGGGTGGGGTTCTCCGCCGTCCCCCAGATGGCTTCCCCGCTTTCCCCCTCCCGCCGCCGGCAGCCAGCCCAATCCCTCAGCCGCTCTGCCCTCAAGGCCCGCGATGCCCTGGTGCTGGAGCACCTGCCCCTTGCCGATGCCATCGCCTCCGTCATGGCCCGGCGCCTGTTCCCGCTGGTGGAGCGGGAGGATCTGATCCAGGTAGCCCGCGAGGCCCTAGTGCGCTCCGCTCCCCGCTGCAGAGCAGGCGAGCCGGCAGAGCCCTACCTGCGCCGCTGCATCACCGGCGCCCTGCAGCACCACCTGCGCGATCGGGTGCGGCTGGTGCGCGTGCCGCGCCGGTTGCATGAGCAGGGGCTATGCCCGCTCGGCCACATCAGCCTCGATGCCCAGGCCGATGGCGAGCCCTGCCTGCTCGATCTGCTGGCCGCTCCACAAGCCCAGCCGGCGATCAGCGAGGCCATGAATGGCCTGGTGCTCGAGCAGCTGGTGGATCAGCTGCCTGCCGCCCAGGCCACGGCCCTGAAGCTCACCGTCCTGGAAGGCCTGTCGCTGCGGGCTGCGGCCGAGCGGCTGGAGATCAGCGCCATGTCGGTGATGCGGGCCCAGAAGAAGGCCATCGCGGCCCTGCGCCAGCAGCTCTCTGGTGGGGGCTGAGGCCCCTCCACTCAGGCCTGCTCAAACACCAGCGTGGAGAGCGGCCACCAGCCGCTACCGCCTTCGTCGTAGGCCAGTTCCACCAGCGGATCGGTGTCGCTGATTGCGGCTGCCAGGGTCAGCACAGTGGCGCCGGTCGTCGGGCTGATCCGATCACGCCAGCAGCGCTCTCCAACCTCTGGCTGTGGTGCAGGCGTCATGGTCATGGATCAGGGGCTCACCATCACCCGGTTGCCAGTGCCGCTGTTGCTCACTGCTGCAAACTGACGGCGCTGGGGTGACCAGCAGATCGATCGCCAGCCGGTACTGGCTGGGGTGCTGCGCAACGTCCAGGTGTTGGCATCGGGGCTGGTCATGATGCGGTTGCCGCTGCCGCTGGTGGCCACGGCCACAAGCAGCTCCCGCTGCGGCGCCCAGCAGACGGCATTCCAGGCGATATCCGCTGCCGATGTCCGGCTCGTCCAATTGATGCCATCGGCAGAGGTCATCACCCGGTTGCCCGTGCCGCTGCTGCTCAAGGCCACCAGCAGGCCGAGCTCCGCTGCCCAGCAGATGGCCACCCAGTTGTTGTTGCTGGCCGCGCTCCGCAGGGTCCAGTTGCGGCCATCCCTTGATGTCATCACCCGCTGGGTGCCGCCGGTGCTGCCCACGGCCACGAACAACCCCAGCTGCGGGGCCCAGCACACCGACCGCCAGACCTGATCAACAGCAGCAGGGCCGACCGTCCACTGGATGCCATCGCTGCTGGTCATCACCCGGTTTCCCGTGCCGCTGCCCGCCACAGCCACCAGTAAACCCAGCTCGGGAGACCAGCAGATGGAGGTCCAGCTGTTGTCAACCGGCGTCTGCCGCAGGGTCCAGCTGCGGCCATCCGCGGAGGTCATCACCCTGCTGCCGGTGCCACTGTTGCTCACGGCCACGAACAGCCCCAACTCGGCCGCCCAGCAGAGCGCCACCCAGTTCTGATCAGACACTGCCTGAGGGGTCCAGCGGATGCCATCGCTGGACGTCATCACCCGGTTGCCGCTGCCGGTACCGGCCGCAGCCACGTAAAGCCGCAGCTCGGGCGACCAGCACACCGCCTCCCAGCTGTTGTCCGCCGCCGAGCGAACGGTCGACCACTGGATTCCGCTGATCCCCAGCACCGGCGGCGTACCCAGCTGCTCCGCCAGCGCCTCGGCAGGCAGCTGATAGGTGCCCGCCTCAGGGCCCACAGGGCGGGTGATCGCCAGCAGGTCGCTTGGTTGGAGGGTCATCAGGGCAAGGCCGGAAGGCTGCTGATGTCCAGCGGCATGTAGTCGCCGGCCGGCTGGGCGGTGGCCATTGCCGCTTTGAGGGCGGCGGCATCCACAGCTGCGCCATCGGTGCCGGCCGTGAGGTCGGCGCCGCTGGCCAGCCACAACACGCCGGCGCTCTCGGTGGTGGCCGGATCAACGCTGAGCAGCGGCTGGGCCGGATCGCTCTCATCCACGCTCAGCGGTGCCGCCACCTGGATACCGATCACACCGGCGCCATCAGGGCCCAGGGCGGCGTTGGCACTCCAGTTGTTGCCGTCAAACAGCAGCAGATCCCCCAGGGCGATCGGCTGGCCAGCGATACCGCTCCAGCTCTCCAGCGCCACACCGGAGGCACTGGCCAAATACACATCGCCCACGGCGGCATCGGCCGGAGCCCCAGCCGTGGTGGGGTCGATCGCGCCGCGGTAGTGCAGGGCGCCGGGGATCGCGGCATGCAGCGTGCCATCGGCATCCACCGTCAGGTTGGTGCCGGGTCTGATCGCACCGATCGCCGCCGCCGTGGCGGGAGTGAGCATGTAGGCCTTGACCTCCTCGGCCGTCGCCCGGTAGGGCATGCTGCCGCGCTGCACCAGCAGCAGGTCGGTGGACTGGGGCAGGGAGCGGCCGGCAATGCGGCTCTCGGTGCTGGTGGCCATGGCGATGAGGGAAGAAAGGGGGGAAGTGGAACGAGAGATCAGGGCGGCAGGAGGCTGAGCAGGCGCAGATCCAGCCCGATCACCACCACCCCATCGCTGGCAGCAGCACTCACCAGCGGCGCCAGGGTCTCCACTGCCGTGATGCCACCCGTGGGCGGTGGTTCAGGGGTGCCGCCGTCCTGCAGTTGGGCCTGGCCCAGGAAGATCACTCCCTGCGGTCGGGTGTTGCTGCGGCACTGCGCCGTCAGTTCGGCCAGCACAGCCGGATCGGGAGTGGCCATCGGCGCAAAGGCAGTGCTGATGAGCTGTTGCCAGGCCTCAGCCAGGTATTCGCTGACCGGGGCAGGGCTGGCGGCTGGGATCAGAGCAGGGCATCCCCCAGCTCCTGGGCCGCGAGATCCGCCGCATCGCTGCTGCCCTCGCTGCCACTGGCCTGGGCTTCCAGCGCCATGGCCTGCT
The DNA here is from genome assembly GCA_044374745.1 of Prochlorococcaceae cyanobacterium. Taxonomy (GTDB): domain Bacteria; phylum Cyanobacteriota; class Cyanobacteriia; order PCC-6307; family Cyanobiaceae; genus NIES-981. The sequence continues at coordinate 16,885 of JBILNZ010000046.1, forward strand.
CCACCAGTTCCGCCTTGGTCTGGCTGCCATCGAGTTCCACCCCGTAGACGCTGAAGCAGAACTCCACAATCTGGGCCTTGGTCATCGCCTGGAAGTCGGTGGGCTCAGAGGCCAGCAGGGCCTCCCCGGCAGCACTGCTGGTGTCAGTCGGCTCGCCGGTGGGCGTGGACGTGGACTCAGCGGTTGGAGATTCGGGCTCCGTCATCTCTGGTGGCACTGGATCGAGCTCCAGCAGATCCACAGGCGCTGGCTCTGTCTCCGGCTGCTCCTGCTCGGCCGGCTCTGGCTCGTCCTCGCTGCCATCAAGAGGGGGCGGGTCATCGCTGCCGCTGGTTGAGCTGAGTAGCTCCCAGCCCAGGGCCTGCCAGCCGGCCAGGTTCACCGGCCAGATTGAGCGGGTCACACCGTCCTTACCGATCAGCAGCTGGCTGGGCGGCAGCCAGGCACTGTCGCCGTCTTCGCCCATCACGCCTGGATCGGGGGTGACGGTGAGCCGCTGCTCCGGGCCGGAGAGACGCACGGGGCTCGAGGCGGGGTTGCTGCTGTCGAGGGGCTGCAGCAGCTCCAGCGGCAGGGCCTCAGCTCCGGCGACTGCTGTGGTGATGGTGTCGAGGGTGTTGTCCATGGCGCTCACCTCACAGCCCCTGGTTGGCGGTCAGCGCCACGGTCATCCCCACCGGCGTGGCCGGCGACACCGCTGCCCGCGCCAGCCGCAGACAGGGCGGAGTGATCAGCTCGCTATCGGTCGGGTTGATCAGCAGGGCAGCGCCGCTGATGATCGCCTCAACCTTGCCGCCGGCAGCGGGGATGGCCACAGCGGCGGCGGTGATCCAGCTGCCGGCAGTGCCGTCATGCAGCAGGGGAGCGAGCTCAAGGGTCACGGTCACCGCCTCGCTGTGGCCGGGGTGGGAGGCCACCAGCACAAAAGAAGACGTGGCATCGAGGTCAGTGCCGAGGTTCACCACATCGCCGCTGCTGCGGATGTGCTCGTAGCAGTCGGCGGCCGAGTGGTTGATCCAGCCGACGAGCACCGTCTGGGCGTCGAGCAGCCGGGTGGATTGAGAGGTCATCAGGGGTCTCCTGTGCGAAAGGGATGTATGGGGTTTGGGCAGTTCTCCTGGGTTGGGGCCGGAGCCTCAGACCACCAGCGGCATGGGCGCCACGTTGTACAGACGGGCAGCGGCCTTGCGGTTGCAGACGGCAAAGCCCACGTACCAATCGACCCGGGTGCGGAACACCGGCGCGTCGTGCACCTCCCCGAAGTCCCGCACCGAAATCCCGTAGCGGCCCTCAAACGGACCCTGCAGACCGCAGACCGCCGCATCACCCAGCACGCAGCAGTAGATCGAGGTGGTGTCTCCCGGTTCGTCGTAGCCGAGCACGGCGTTGCCCTCGGCGTCCTCCTCCACCAGCAGGATCTCCACCCCCTCGAAGAAGTGCCGGCCGTCGATCACCTCGTAGAGGTCGCCGCCGGCCTGGCGGGATGCGGTGCTGATCTGGCGGCGGGCGGCCTTGCTGGCGATCAGCACCTTGTCGCCGCCGTAACCGATCACGCTGTCGGTGAGCGCCTCCAGCGCCAGCAGATTCAAGGTGCTGCCACCGTTGTCGACCGTCTGCTCCTCACCGGGCACCAGGCGTTTACTCAGCCCGTTAAAGGCCCGCGGATCAAAGGTGTCATCGCCGTTGATGATCGCGGCTTCCAAGGTGAGGCGCATCGAGCGCACCTTCATCTCGGTCTGGGCAGCCCGGGCCTCAGGGCCCTGCAGTTCCACGATCGAGCGGTCCACATCCAGATCGCCGCCGAACAGGTGCACGAACTCCGAATCGGAGTTGATCACCCCGTAGCTCTGGCGGTAGCCCTCATTGACGGCGCGAAAACCCACGCGGGGCAGCTTGGTTTCAGCAGGAAAGCTCAGCGAGCCACCCACCAGGTTGCGGAATGGCAGGCGGCGCAGCAGCTCCCCCTCCGCAAAGGTCTTGAGCACCGCCAGCTGTTCAGCACGGCGGGCGTATTTCTGCGCCTCGATCAAGGTCAGGCCCAAGGGCACGCTCCCGGGGCCTCGCCCCAGTGACAACAGCACCTGTTGCCAGGTCCGGGCCGGAGTGTCAGAGAACGGTCAGCTCAGGGGGGCGGGTGGTGGCTGGCGGCTGGAGGGCAGGCGCTCCGCAGGGTGCCCCGCATCTGCTCGTCCTGAAGGTCGACGCCGCTGGGGGCGCGGTGGTCGCGTCCTGCCTGCCACACCGCCATGGCCACCACACCCGTTGCCCCGGCCTGCCCGATCCGCCTCATCTCCTTCCGGCTCACCGCCAAGAGCAGCACACAGCCGCGGCGCCTGTTCCTCGATGGCGAGGGGCACATCAGCGCTGATCCCCACTGGCTGCCTCGGGAGCAGGCCCTGCTGCTGGCGCACAATCAGCAGCTGATCTGGGGTTCAGCGGCCCAGGTGATCGTGCTCTGAGCACGCAGCTGTCACCGTTGCGTTGCTGGCCATAGCCTGAGGTGATGACCAATCCGCAGCTCACTGAGAACCTGCTGGAAGTGATCCGCAGCCTGCCGGCAGAGGATCGCCAATGGCTGCTCCGGCAGCTGGAGCAGGACAGCAGCGAGCTGAGCACCGGCACCCTGGCCCAGATGGCCATGGCCGGTGGGGCCTTTGATGACCTCGCGGCCGAGCCCGATCTCTACAGCTTCTCCGATGGAGAAGCGATCAGTGCCAGCTGATGCTGCAGCGCTACGAGATCGTGCTGGTGGCGTTCCCGTTCACTGATGGGCCAGCCACCAAGCCAAGACCGGCATTGGTGATCACCACCAGTGAGCGCCATGGAGATGTGCTGCTGGCCTTCATCAGCTCCAACGTCAGTGGGCCCGCCGGTGGCGATGAGCTCGATATCCCGGCAGATCATCCGGACTTCGCCGCCACGGGCCTGAAGGTGAGCTCGCGGCTGCGGCTCAGCCGGATGACCACCCTGGCGATGCCCCTGGTAAAACGGCGCATTGGCGTGTTGCCTCCGGCATTGCAGCTGGAGTGCCAGCAGGTGCTGGAGAGGGTGATCGGCAGCCTGCGCTGAGGCGTGGGCTGATCGCCGGCGCCCGCTGGCAAAAGCGGTGGTCAGCACCTGTGTCCATGACCACCCCGATGAGCGCCGAGCGGTTTGCCGATCGCTTCCGCTTCTACAAAGGCCAGCCCCAGCAGCAGCGGGGCGTTCTTGAGCTGCATGCCGCCATCAGCAGCAGCGACAAGGGCGCAGTGATCCTCGATGAGCAGGCCCCCTGGGCCGTCACCTTCAGTGAACAGCCACCCGAGCCGCCGGTCCCCTCCGGTGGCCTCGATCCCCGTGGTTCAGAGGAAGCCGGCATGGCTGGCCCCCAGAAGCCGGCACCGGTCAAACCCGGTGACACCTACCTGCTGGTGAACGACCGCGACGAGGACATGGAGGCCTACGACCACACCGGGGCCTTCCTCTGGAAGATCCCCTGCCTGGCCCGCGGCCAGGGCGCCGACACCGACTGGACACGCACCAGCACCGACACCCCGCCGGGGCTGTATCGGCTGGGGCAGCTCTATGACGACTACGAGCAGAACCCCAACCCGCCCTGCTCCGATACGGCGATGGGTTACGGCTGGTACTCCTTTGACATGGAGGAGCTGGAGGGCCAGGAGGTGGCCCATGGCCGGGCCGGGATCATGCTCCACGGCGGCGGCTCGGCCTGCGGCTGGCCCGGCGCCTGTGCACCGCAGCAGCCCCTGCACCCCACGTTGGGTTGCGTGCGCCTGCACAACGCTGATCTGCGCGACAAGGTGCTGCCCCTCTACCGCCAGGGCACGGTCTATGTGGGGGTGTTCCAGGAAAAAAAGTGACGTCGGGCCAGGCCCCAGGGGGATGCACCTCTGGGGAGCCATCCCTGGCCCACGCCAACCTGCAGCACTGGCTGGAGTTCTTCTGCAGCAGCGCCGTCACCGAGGCCAGCCTGGGCGTCATCCAGCCCCTCGCGGCGGAAGAGGCCTGCGGTTTCCTCGGCTGCATGGTGGTCGAAACCGGCGAACCGGAGCTGGAGAACCTCGATGTCGTGGAGGCCGGCAGTGGTGCTGGCCGCGGTGCCATGCAGTACACGGGTGTCCGCCGCACGGCCTAAGACGCCGCACGCCTCCAGGCCATCGCCGGTGGGATCGACCCCAACAGCAACGCCTGGCAGGAGCAGTACTTCGCTGAGGAGCACGCCGGCCTGCATGACCCGCCCCAGGGCTCGCTGATCGGCTGGACCCGGGTGTTCGAGGACAGGCCTCAAGGCATGGATCCAGCTGCGGCGGCGGCCTATTGGACGGGTTCGGCAGCAGCAGCTGAGGGCTACTTCAGACCCGGCACGCCCCACACCGAGCGGCGCCAGGCAGAAGCCGATCGGATCTGGGGACTGGTTCAGAGCGGCGCGCTGCAGCTGCCGCCCTCTGGGGCCTGATCGCCAGGGAGCAGCAGCGATGCAAGCCCACACAGAGCCCCGGCCGCCCAAGCCGCCGTTCGACCGTGAGCGGTTCGTCTTCAAGACCCTGGCGGTGGTGATCGGCACCCAGCTGCTGATCTATTCCCTGGACGCCGGCGTCTGCGGTCAGCGGGCGCTGGAGGGCCGGCCGATCGGCCAGATCTGCCCCGGCACGCTGGAGCAGCTGCAGGGTGGCTTTGATTCGACCCTCAAGCTGCTGCTGGCGCTGCTGGGTGGAGCAGCGCTAACGCGCATGGACCGGTAACTACTGGCATTCAGTGCAAGATTGGCGATGGCTTCTTGTGGGCAAAGCCAGAGCAATGGCTATCCATTTGGGAAATCAGGCCCGCTTAGCAGAGATGCCAGAGCGACAGCCAAGCAGTTATTCAAGCGACCAGTTCAGCAGCGCATGCTCGTAGCCAAAAGTGACAACTCTCAGGGTTGAGCCTTCCGCATTTCTCCAGAGGAATAAACAGTTCCCCTGCGCACTGCAGTCCTGGTGCTCTTGATACTTAAGGAGACTCTGGAAAACCCAGCCCGTCTGCGCGAAAATAAGCCTGTAATTGCAGGCCAGGACTGGGTTGATGGGCGGCAAGCAGCTCGGCTTCTCGGATTACGAGCTCACCACTGCCAAGAAGCA
>JBILNZ010000062.1:0-9861 GCA_044374745.1 Prochlorococcaceae cyanobacterium
GAGAAAAAGTCCTCAGAAAACGGTCTCAGAAGCAATTTACGGTCAAAGGCACTCTTTGCTGCTTGCTGCCTCCGCTCAAACCCCGTTTGTCCAGAGTTTCCCTAACTCAATCAAGGGGCCAATAAAACCTTGCATCAGGAGGATTGATCGTAAATTCGGGCCCAGTTTTTAGGGTCACCAATCAGCCCGACGAGCCCTGCAACCGAACCCCATGGCTGGAGTCCCAGGCTGCCGGGATTCCTCCTGCTTCCAGGCGATGGTCTGATTCTTCTGGATGGCCACGGGACGATCTGTTGGCTCGACCGCTGGGCAAAACAATGGCTGGAAGCAGCGGACGCCAGCTGGACAGGACAGCCCCTGGCCGCGTGCTGGCCCGCCCTTGATCAGGCCGTGCAGGCCCACGCGCCCCGACTGGCCGATGGCCCGGTCGACCTCGAACTGCCAGGTCCCAGGGGCGAGCTCCGGGGCATTCGTGTGTTCCGCAGCGATACGGGTGTCGGCATCGGCCTGCTGCAGGGCTCGGATTCATCGCCGACAGACCACCCCCTGGTGCAGCTGTTCAGCGGCCTGTTCAACGCCGTGCAGGACTCCCTGCTGATCACCCTGGCTGAACCGATCCACGCTCCCGGGCCGGTGATCGTGTATGCCAACGCCAGCTTGAGCAAGCAAACCGGCTATGCCCCCCACGAGCTGCTCGGGCGCAGCCCCCGCCTGTTCCAGGGGCCCGGCACCGACCGCAGCATCACCAGCCGCTTCCGGGAAGAGCTGCGCCAGTGGCGCCACTGCCAGATGGAGGTGCTCAACTACAGCCGCGACGGCCAGCCCATCTGGATTGACCTGAAGGTGGCCCCCCTGGCCGACACCGACGGCCGGTATTCCCATTGGGTGTCGGTGCAGCGCGACGTGTCCGACCGCAAGGCCGGTGAACAGCAACTGCTGGAGCAGGCGGTGAGCGACCCGCTCACGGGGCTCCCCAACCGTCGCGGTTTGCTGGAACTGCTGGAGCGGGCCCTGCTCCGGCAACCCCATCACATCGCTCTGATCTTCTGCGATCTCGACCAGTTCAAGGAGGTGAACGACCGCTACGGCCATGCCGTGGGGGACCTGCTGCTCCAGGAGATCACCCGCCGGATGCAAGCGGTGCTGCACCCCCGGGACACCCTGGCCCGCCTGGGGGGCGACGAATTCGTGGTGTTGATCGAGGACCTTCAGGCCCAGGCAGACGCGCTCGGCAGGGCTGAGAAGCTGCGCAGCTGCCTGGCCGAACCCTGGCATCACAACACGGATGAGCTCTACCTCTCCATCAGCATGGGGGTGGCGTTCAGCAGCAGCACCGATGGCGCCTGCCCTGGCGGCCTCAGCCCGGAGGAACTGCTGCGGCAGGCGGATCTCACGATGTACGAGGTGAAGGCCCGCGGCCGCGACGGCATCGCCGTGTACAGCCACGCCTCCGATCAACGCATGCAACAGGGGGTGGACCTGCGGCACCACCTGGAGCAGGCCCTGCGCCACGACAGGCTGCTGCTGCATGGGCACCCCCTGGTAGATCTGGCCAGCGGCAGCGTGCTCGGCGCCGAAGCCCTGGTGCGCCTGCACACGGCGGCATCCGAGCTGGTGGGCCCGGATGAATTCATCCCCGTCGCCGAGCGTTCAGGGCTGATCGTGCCCGTGGAGCGCTGGGTGATGGCCCAGGCGCTGGGCACCCTGGCCAGCTGGCAGGCTGCAGGACTGCCCTGGCGGCTGGCGATCAACATCAGCCCCCAGCACCTCGAACAGGAGCAGCTGGCTGACGAGCTGCTCTCACTGCAACAGCAGTGCGGCGTGGACCTGGGCGCCCTCAGCGTGGAGATCACGGAAACCGTGCTGCTCAAAGCCCATGCCCGCGCCCACCACAACCTCACCCGACTGCAGCAGGCTGGGGTGACGATCGCCCTGGATGATTTCGGCACGGGCTACTCGAGCCTTGCCTGGCTCAGTGAGCTGCCGATCGATCAGGTTAAAATAGACCGCTCGATCATCGCCCGGGTGACGGAGGATCGGCGCACCGCTGCCCTGGTGCGGGGGTTTGTGCAGGTGTTCCAGGATCTGGACCTGGATGTGGTCGCGGAGGGCATTGAAACCGATGCCCAGCACCACACCCTGCTGGCCATGGGCTGCGCCGTGGGCCAGGGGTTTCTGTTCGGCAGGCCCACACCGCTGGAGCTCGCACCCTGGGCCCTTTGAACCGGAAGCCCGCCGAGGGGCGACGACCCACGGGCGGCGATTTGCCTAAGGTTTGAGGCGGGCGCGACGGCCGCAGTTGAAACAATGACCACCGTTGACTGGCTCTGGCTCCTGCATCCAGCCCTCGCCGTTGCCCTGGTGTACCCCCTGCTCGGCGCCACGCTCCAGCTGGCGATCCAGACCCGCCGCCGCCGGCTCAACCAGAGCAAGGCTCCCGTGAGCTCCGGTGCTGAGCACACGGCCCACGGTCGTTGGCTCACCACAGCGGTGGTGGCGATCCAGCTGGTCGCCTACGCGGTGGTGATCCTCACCAAGCAACCCAGCCAGCTCGATCCGGGCCGCTCCGGCCTGCTGCTGCTGGTGCTGGCCGGCAGCGTGCTGGCCCTGGCGGCCCTCGGCCAGGGGCGACGGTCGGCCTACCGGGCCAGCTTCGCCCTGCTCTGCTGGATCGGGGTGATCGGCCTGGGGATGCAGCCGGAGGTGTGGCGCCTGAGCGACAACCCCCTCGATCCCGCTTTCTGGCAGTCGCACTTCTGGGGCGGCATGGGCCTCACCGGACTGCTGCTGTTCGCCCTGGCCGCCCAACCGGAAATCCAGCGGCAGCTGCGCTGGCGCCGGCTGCACCTCAGCGCCAATGCCCTGGCGGCACTGATCTTCATCACCCAGGGCATCACCGGTCCCCGCGACCTGCTGGAAATCCCCCTCAGCTGGCAGAAGCCCACCATCTGGGGGTGCAACTTCGAGCAGCGGGTCTGTCCTCCCTTTGCCCCGTCCCCTCCCCAACAGCCACCGAGCTGATGCGTCTGCCCTGGGCCGTGGTGCTGCTGGGCCTCTTAGCTGCTCGCTACCTGCACTGGCGCGTCACCGCCACCCTCAACCTGGATACGCCGCTGGCCTCATCCCTGAGCGTGCTGCTGCTGGCCTCCGAGCTGTGGCTGCTGGCCCATGGCTTCCTGCAGCTGCTGTTCAGCCTGGCTCCCGAGCGGCCCGGCCAGGCGGTGCCAGCCAGCAGCCAGCACGCTGCGGCCCCTCCGCCCTCCGTGGACGTGCTCGTGCCGAGCTACGGGGAACCCCTGGATGTGGTGGAACGCTGCCTGCGCGGCTGCCGAGCCCTCAGGTACCCCAATGTGCAGGTGTGGCTGCTCGATGACGCCGCCCGCCCGGAGCTGGCGGTTCTGGCCGCGCGGCTGGGCTGCCGCTACAGCAGCCGCGAGCAGCGCCAGCACGCCAAGGCCGGCAATCTCAACCACGTGCTGCCCAGGCTGGAGGGGGAGCTGATCGCCGTCTTCGATGCCGACGTGGTTCCGGTGCAGGCGTTCCTGGAGCAGACCGTGACACCCTTCGCCGACCCGCGGGTGGGCCTGGTGCAGACACCCCAGACCCACATGAACGCCGACCCGGTGATCCGCAACCTGGGGCTGGAGCGCTGGCTGATGCCCGATGAGGAGAGCTTCTACCGCTGGATCGAGCCGGTGCGCCAGAGGCTGGGGGCGGTGGTGTGTGCCGGCACCTCATTTGTGGTGCGCCGCCAGGCCCTGCTGGCGGTGGGGGGGTTTGAGACCGGCACCCCCTCGGAGGACCTGGCCACCGGCATCCGGCTCACGGCCGCCGGCTGGCGGCTGGTGTTCCTGGACGAGAAGCTGAGTGCCGGCCTGGCCCCTCTCACCCTGGCAGCCCTCGCCCGCCAGCGCTGCCGCTGGGCCAGCGGCACCCTGCAGACCCTGCGCACCGGCGCCAACCCGCTGCTGATCCCGGGGCTGAATCCCCTGCAGCGGCTGGCCTTTCTGGAGGGCATCCTGCACTGGCTGAACGTGTTGCCCCAGCTGGCGCTGGTGCTGATGCCCCTGAGCCTGGGGGTGCTGGGCGTGGCGCCGCTGCGGGTGAGCGGAGCGGGACTGCTCACGATGGCCCTGCCCCTGGTGCTGGCCCAGCTACTGCTGGCGCGCTGGTTCAGTGCCCACAGCCGCACCGCCCTGATGCCGGAGCTGTACCGCTGGGTGGTGCTGGGGCCCTTGGCTTGGACGGTGCTCACCACCCTGCTGGGACGGGTCCAACCGTTCCAGGTCACCCCGAAGGAGCTGCCCAGTGGCCGCGCCACCACCCCCGAGAAGCGGCTGTTGCTGCCCCTGCTGGGCTTGCTGAGTTTGCAGGGGGTGGCCCTGGTGAATCTGGTGCCCCTGCTGAACGGCACGGCCCGGATCCACCTGGCGCCGGTGTCAGCGAGCACCCTGACGGTGAGCGTGGGCTGGGCGCTGCTCAACGGGCTGCTGCTGTTGGCCAGCCTGCGTTGCTGCCGCGACCGACCGCGACCGACCGCAGTCCCCTGGCTGGCTTGGGGGGAGAGCGTGACCCTCGACGAGCGGCCGGCCGAGTTGTGCGCGATCAGCGAAGAGGGCCTGGAGCTTCGGCTGGTGGACGGGCACGCTGCCGACCATGGGCTCGCCAAGGGCAGGACGCTGCGGCTCGGCTTGGCGAACCACGACCACTGGCCGGTGCTGGTCGAAGCCCTCTGCGGCCCCCTGCTGGGCTGCAGCTGGGGCCCGCTGAGCGAGAGCCAGCGAGCCCGACTGCAGCAGTTGCTCTACCAGCGCAGCGGCCAGTGGCCCACCCGGCGGGCTCCGGCCGAACCGCTGGCCCTGGCTGCCACGGCGCTGCGGCTGGTGCGGCCCATGCCAGCTGAGGACTGGTTTCAGCGCAGCCTCCTGCCGGTGCTGCCGCCCACCATGGGCCAGGCCTCGCCCAGGCCGCGCCACCGGCATCAGACTGGAGGATCCCCTCGGGAGATGGTCATGTTTTTGCGCATCCGCCATGACGAGGACAGCAGCCTGGTGGAGGTGCTCGACCTGCAGCAGCTGTTCGATCCCTTTGCCACCACCGTGCTGGGCCGGCTGCATGCGGGCGAGGAACTGCAGGATCCCGCAGCGCTCAGCAAAGGGGACCTCAGCTTTCCTTCCGGGGAGCCCCTACCCCGCTGCTGGTTGGACCCGCACTACCAGAGCTAGGGCGGCCCTGCCGCCCATTTGCCGAGCCGCAGCACCGGCTGCACCCTGGGGGAGCATGACGAACCCTGTCATGCATCGCCATTGGCATAACCCATGCAGCTCTCGCCAGCCGAGCCCGTGTGGTCGCTCTCCAGCGAGGCCCTCTGCCGTGCCCTGGAGACCACGGCCCAGGGGCTGACCACCGCCCAGGCCCGGGAGCGGCTGGAGCGGTTCGGAGCCAACCGGCTACCGGCCACCCCCCGCAGGCCCCTGATCCTGCGCCTGGCTGACCAGCTCCTCCATTTCATGGCCCTGCTGCTCTGGGTGGCGGGCGCCCTGGCCTTCGCCGCCGGCACCCCCCAGTTGGGATGGGCCATCTGGGCGGTGGTGCTGATCAACGGGCTGTTTTCCTTCTGGCAGGAGTACCAGGCCGAACGCAGCCTCGAGGCCCTGCGGCTAGCCCTGCCCCGGCGGGTGCGGGTGTGGCGTGACGGGCTGCTGGGGGAGTGCGACGCGGCCGAGCTGGTGCCCGGGGATCGCATTGTGCTGGAGGAAGGCGACCAGGTGCCTGCCGATGCCCGGCTGGTGGCCGCTAGCGGGCTGAGCCTTGATCTGGCCGTGCTCACCGGGGAATCGCTGCCGGTGGCTCGCCATGCCCACGCCATTCCCATGGGGCGCGGCGGCCTGCCGATGCGCGAGCAACCCAATCTGGTGCTGGCAGGCACCACGGTGGCCCAGGGCCGGGGCGAGGCACTGGTTTACGCCACCGGTGCCGAGACGGAATTCGGCCATGTGGCCCGGCTCACCGCGGCCACCGAGCGGGGCATGAGCACCCTGGAACACCAGGTGGGACGCATCGTGCGCACGATCACCACCATCGCCCTGGTGATGGCGGGATTGAGCTTTGCCCTCAGCTGGTGGCTGGTGGGCCTGGGCCCGCTGCCCAGCCTGGTGTTTGCCGTGGGCATCCTGGTGGCCAACGTGCCCGAGGGCCTGCTGCCCACGGTGACCCTGGCCCTGGCGATCGCCGTGCAGCGCATGGTCCGCGAACGGGCGCTGGTGCGCCGTCTCTCGGCGGTGGAGACCCTGGGTTCGGTGAGTGTGATCTGCAGCGACAAGACCGGCACCCTCACCTGCAACCGCATGGCCCTGCAGGCCACCTGGCTGCCCGACGGCGACCGCAGCCTGGAGACGCTGCTCTTGGAGGGGGCCTGCCTCTGCTCCAACGCCCACCTCGAGCGCAGCCGCGGCGACCTGCACTGGAGCGGCGATCCCACCGAAGCGGCCCTGCTGATCGCAGCCCAGGAGCGGCAGGTGGATGGGGAGAGCCTGCGGCGGCGCCACCCCCGTCGCCGCGAGCTGCCCTTCGACTCCCACCGGCGGCGGATGAGCGTGGTGGTGGAGGCCGATGGCGGACAGCTGCTGCTGATCACCAAGGGGGCGCCGGTGGAGGTGATCGGCCAGTGCAGCGCCGCTCGCACCCGGTCGGCTACGGCACCCCTGGATGGGGAGCGGCGGCGCCTGGCCCTGGAGGCCAACGACGCCTTTGCCCGCCAGGGCTACCGGGTGCTGGCGGTGGCCCAGCGCCCGGGCGATCGGAATCTGCTCAGCGCCCGGGCCGAAGAGCTGGAACGGGATCTGGTGCTGGTGGGGCTGGTGGCGCTCTACGACCCGCCACGACCGGAGGTGCCCGAGGCGATCCGCCAGTGCCACAACGCCGGCATCCGGGTCACGATGGTGACCGGCGACTACGGCCTCACCGCCCAGGCGATCGCCCAGCAGATCGGCCTGCTTGGGCAGCAGCCGACCGGCCAGCCGGCGGGGCTGGATCCGGTGCGGGTGATCGAGGGCCCCCACCTCGACCGGCTCAGCGAGGTGCAGCTGCGCCAGTTGCTCAAATACCGCCGCCGGCTGGTGTTTGCCCGCATGGCGCCAGAGCAGAAACTGCGCCTGGTGCAGGCTTACCGCTCCCTGGGGGAGGTGGTGGCCGTGACCGGCGATGGCGTCAACGACGCCCCCGCGCTGCGGGCCGCCGACGTGGGCGTGGCCATGGGCCGGATGGGCACCGACGTGGCCCGGGAAGCCGCCGACATCGTGCTGCTCGATGACAACTTCGCCACGATCGTGACGGCGGTGCGCTTCGGCCGGGGCGTGGTGGCCAACATCGGCAAATTTCTGCCCTACGTGCTGGCCAGCAACGTGTCGGAGATGCTGCCCTTCCTGGCCATGCTCACCCTGTCGATTCCCGCGGCCCTCACGGTGCTGCAGATCCTGGCGGTGGATCTGGGCACCGATATGCTGCCGGCCCTCGCCCTGGGCGCCGAACCGCCGGAAGCGGGCAGCATGCGCCTGCCGCCACGGAAGCGCCATCAACCCCTGCTCACCCGCCGGCTCCTGCTGCGGGGCTACCTGGTGCTGGGAGCCGTGGAGGCGGCACTGGCCATGGCCGCCTACCTGCTCGCCTGGCGGACGCAGGGGGTGAATCTGGCGGAGCTGCAGAGGCTCGCCCCCAGCCTGCTGGCCGGCACGGCGGCGCCCCACTGGCAGCTGCTGCAACGGCAGGCCTCCGCGGCCTGCTTCACCACGATCGTGCTGGGCCAGCTGGGGGCGCTGCTGGCCTGCCGGAGTGAGACCCAGCCCACCCTGCAGGGCATCGGCCTCGGCTGGCTGCGTCACAACCCGCTGCTGCTGCTCGGCATCAGCAGCGAACTGGCCATCGCGGCGGCCCTGGTGCTGGTGGCGCCGCTGGCGGCGGTGCTGGAACTGGCCCCATTCCCGGCCAGCTGGCTGGGCTGGATGCTGCCGGTGCCCCTGCTGGTGGTGCTGGTGGATGACGCCCGCAAGCACCTGGGCCACCGCCCCAGCCAGACCGGGTAGCCCCAGGCGCACGGCCCGGGGCCGCTCAGCGGTGCTCGATCAGCTCGCTGGCGGGGTAACGCACCTTCGGCAGGGTGGCGTATTTGTCGTCGGCGCTGCGGTAGCCGCAGGCGCACACCACACGGCTGCGGTAGGGGCTGCCCTCCAGCGCCAGGATGCGGTCGTACTCCGCCGGCGAGAAGCCCTCGATCGGGCAGGTGTCGATGCCCAGCAGGGCGGCCGAGGTCATCAGGTTGCCCAGGGCGATGTAGAGCTGGTTGCTCGCCCAGCGCTCGATCTCAGCGGCCCGGGGGCCGTCGATCAGATCCACCTGAATCATCTGGCGGTAGGTGGCGAGGCTGGCGAGTTCCTGGCCGCGGGCCGCGGCCGTCGAGGCCACGAAACGGTCGGCGTCGGCCGCGCTGATCGTGCGCTGCGCCAGCAACACCACCAGGTGGGAACAATCAGTGATCTGGCTCTGGTCCCAGGAATGGGGGCGCAGCTCCTGGCGCAGGGCCGGATCATCGATCACCAGGAACTTCCAGGGCTGCAGGCCGTAGGAGGAGGGGCTGAGCACCAGACAGTCCTCCAGGGCCTGCCAGTGATCAGCTGGGATCGAACGGGAGGGGTCGAAACGCTTGGTGGCGTAGCGCCAGCGCTGGGCGGCGAGCAGGTCCTGAACCGAAATCGGCATGGCTGGGCAGCACATCTCCAGCCCAGTCAACTGGACGGAGACCGGCGGGGTTGGGCCCAACCCGCAGGCGAGAGCCTGGCCCTGGGGGCGCGTCCCTGGGAGTCAGTCAACCGACTGTCCACAGCCGTGGTGTAGGGTGAAACTGATTCAGCGACCACTCTCCAGCAGGTTTTGTTCCAGGCGGCGAGCTTCAAGGGTTTCCCAATCCGGCATTTCTCCACTCGGCCAGCGACTTTCTTCAGGGCATTCAACGAATCGCGTTCATAAGTTCATTGATTTCATGACCATTTACGTGGGCAACCTCTCCTTCGATGCCGAAGTAGAGGACCTTCAGCAACTGTTTGCCGAGTATGGCTCGGTGCGCAAGTGCACCCTTCCTCTCGACCGCGAAACCGGCCGCAAGCGTGGCTTCGCGTTTGTGGAAATGGCGGAAGCCAGCGACGAAACCAAGGCCATCGATGACCTTCAGGATGTCGAGTGGATGGGCCGCATGATCCGGGTGAACAAGGCTGAGCCCCGCCCCGCCGCATCCGGTGGCGGCGGTCGCTGGTGACCTGGGCTTTGGCCTAACCCAGCCGCCCCTCGGGGCGGCTTTTTTATGGGCGGCCGGGCCGCCGAGCGCTCGCCTGTTACATGCCGTTACAGTGGTTGGATCAGCTGTTGGCCCGGGAACGGGCTGCCCTGTCCCCACCCCCTTCGGGGTTCCCTCACCGCTCACCATGCAAACCGACTACACCGCTGCCATCGCAGGCGTCACCGCCCTGGTGATCCTGCTCACCGCCATGACCGTGTTCGTGCTCAGCCGTCCCAGCGACCTGGCCCCCCGCTCACCCCGCTGAGCGCCGCCTGGATTCGCCCCCATCCAACGGCATCGCCATGGGGCCGATGCCGAAGACCGCCGCGTGTGCCAAGCAAACGGACCACCAACCTGGAGAAGGGGGGGGCCTGCTGCGCCGCCCATTCATCATGACGGGGTGACCTAGCAGGCCACGGAATCACATAGTAGAACACTAGTACACCCCCCCCCCCCCCCCCCCCCCCCCCGGGGGGCCCCCCCCCGGGGGACACCCCCCCCCCCCCCCCCCCTACACCCCCCCCCACAACAAC
>JBILNZ010000058.1:0-12011 GCA_044374745.1 Prochlorococcaceae cyanobacterium
CACATTTTATAACACTTGTACACCCCCCCCCCCCCCCCCCCCCGGGGGGGGTGCACCGCGCTGGGAGAAACGCCGAAGCGCCGCTTGAAGTCGCCGCTGAACTGACCCATGTGGCGGTAGCCGCAGGCCAGGGCAATCGTCTTGATCGACACACCCACAGGCTTGCCCAGGAGCTGTTCCATGGCCTTCTCCAACCGCTGCTGGCGGATCCATTGGCGCGGGCTACAGCCCAGCCGCTCGCGAAAGGCGTACTGCAACGCACGGCTGCTGTAGTGGCTTCTCCGTTCCAGATCACTGAGACGGAGCGGCTGATCCAGATTGGCGCGGATGTAGTCGATGAGGTCATCAAAACTGCTGCGTCCTTGCCGATGGCGGATGCGCAACAGATCGGGCGCCGGATCCTGCGTGAGCTGGGGCCGCAGCCAGGTCACAACCAGGCGCAGCAACACATCATCGAGGCCCAGCTGCCCGGGCAGGCCAGGGTGGCAGCTGACACACGCATCCAGGTGTCGGATCAGGGCATGCAACTGACGGGCCCGCACCCCATCCAGCTCCTGCGGACTGAAACGGTCGAAGTGCGGAGGCCGATCGTCCTCTGGCACAAGCGCAGCCCCAGCGCGCTTCAGATCGGCGGGCCGAAGCACGATTAATACCGCACTGTCACTACCGCTCACAGCCGCAGGCCCTGGGGGCAGCAACACTCCCCCGCCAGCTCGGTTGACCACCCCACCCAGCGGCGTTCTCACCCGGCGACTTCCGGCAAATGCAGCCACGAGCAATACAAGCGGGTGGGGCGCAAGGCTGAAATGCACCGGGGCGCTGGCACAGGACAGCAGCATCACCTGGTTGATGGGCAGGAAGCTGATCTCCTGGTAAAAGTCAGACTCAGCAACCAGGGGCTGAAAGTGGCTCAGGGCAAGAAGCGGAGCCATCGCCGCGAAGGCTGCCGCTGAATCGGTGAACAGTTGATGCTTCAGGCTCTGCAGTCCTGGTTTCAACCGACCCGCCGGGGCTCGCAAGCCGCCGGCAAGCACGGGACCGTCACCTGGTGGGGCCATGGTCACCTCCGGGGCCATGGAGCCCGGCCATCACTGGCTGGAGCAGGGCGAGAGGGTGGTCGAGCCAATCGAACACCAAGGCAATGAAAACAGGATGAACGATCCGAACCCAATCCATCGGCAACCAAAAAACAAAGAACTGCTGCAACATGCATCAGACTGCAGCAACCCAAAGAAAGGGAAAAGCCTTTAACAGATCTGCGGGCTATTGAAGCCATGTGATCCTAAGGGGAGCCCAACAGGATTGGGCACTCCGTATAAGGTTTCAATGCATCTTCTGCATTGCCCCCATCACAACGTTCAGCTGGGTATAATGGCGGTTCATCACGGACTGTGACCAGGTCTGAAGGCCAGCAAAGCGGCTGCCTACGGTCCAGAAGGCCTTTCAAAACGAACCCGCGCCGCCATGACGGAACTCGGAAAGTGCCCCTTCAACCACGGCGCCGCGCCGATGGCGGTGGCGGGGCGAGGCCCTTCGCCGCGCGACTGGTGGCCCCAGCAGGTGAATCTGGCGATCCTGCACCAGCACAGCCCGGCATCCAATCCCCTGGGTGAGGCGTTCCACTACGCCGAGGCCTTCCGCCAGCTCGACTACCCGGCCCTCAAGCGCGACCTGATCGCCCTGATGACCGACTCCCAGGAGTGGTGGCCAGCCGACTGGGGCCACTACGGCGGCCTGTTCATCCGCATGGCCTGGCACAGCGCCGGCACCTACCGCACCGCCGATGGCCGGGGCGGCGGCGGCACCGGCAACCAGCGCTTCGCGCCGATCAACAGCTGGCCGGACAACGGCAACCTCGACAAGGCCCGCCGGCTGCTGTGGCCGATCAAGCAGAAATACGGCAACCGCATCTCCTGGGCCGACCTGATGATCCTGGCCGGCAACGCCGCCCTCGAATCGATGGGGCTGCGCACCTTCGGCTTCGGTGGCGGCCGCGCCGACATCTGGCAACCCGAGGAAGACATCTACTGGGGCAACGAAACAACCTGGCTGGGCGATGAGCGCTACAGCGGCGATCGCCAGCTGGAAAACCCGCTGGCCGCCGTGCAGATGGGCCTGATCTATGTGAACCCCGAAGGCCCGAACGGCGAACCGGATCCGGTGGCCTCCGGCCGCGACGTGCGCGAGACCTTCGCGCGCATGGCGATGAACGACGAGGAGACCGTGGCCCTCACCGCCGGCGGCCACACCTTCGGCAAGGCCCACGGCGCCGGCAGCGCCGAGCTGGTGGGCCCCGCTCCGGAAGGCGCGCCGCTGGAGGAGATGGGGCTGGGTTGGCGCAACCGCCACGGCAGCGGCAAGGGGGCTGACGCCACCACCAGCGGCATCGAGGGGGCCTGGAAACCCAACCCCACCCGCTGGGACATGGGCTACTTCGACATGCTGTTCGGCTACGAGTGGGAGCTGATCAAGAGTCCCGCCGGCGCCTGGCAGTGGCAAGCCAAGGACTGCCGCGAGGAGCACCTGATCCCCGATGCCCACATCCCCGGACTCAAGCACCCGCCGATGATGACCACGGCGGATCTGTCGCTGCGTTTCGATCCGATCTACGAGCCGATCTCGCGCCATTTCCACCAGCACCCAGAGGCCTTTGCCGACGCCTTCGCCCGTGCCTGGTTCAAGCTCACCCACCGCGATATGGGGCCGAAGACCCTGTACCTGGGCCCCGAGGTGCCGGCCGAGGAGCTGATCTGGCAGGACCCGATCCCGGCGGTGGATCACCCCCTGGTGGATGGGCCCGCCATTGCCGATCTGAAGGGGCGGGTGCGGGCCTCCGGGCTGAGCGTGGCCGAGCTGGTGAGCACTGCCTGGGCCTCGGCCTCCACCTTCCGCGGCTCCGACAAGCGCGGCGGCGCCAACGGCGCCCGGGTGCGACTGGCGCCCCAGAACACCTGGGCCGTGAACCAGCCCGAGCAGCTGCAGCGGGTGCTGGGGGTGCTCGAGGGGATCCAGCAGGCCTTCAACGCCTCCCGCTCCGAGGGCGTGCGGGTGTCGCTGGCGGATCTGATCGTGCTGGCCGGTGGCGTGGGCGTGGAGCAGGCGGCGGCCGCCGCCGGCCAGGCCGTGGAGGTGCCCTTCACCCCCGGCCGCATGGATGCCAGCCAGGAACAGACCGATGTGACGTCGTTTGCGGTGATGGAGCCCCAGGCCGATGGCTTCCGCAACTGGCAGAAGGGCCCGATGAGCGTGACCGCCGAGCACCTGCTGGTGGATCGGGCCCAGCTGCTGGGGCTGAGTGCCCCGGAAATGACCGTGCTGGTGGGCGGCCTGCGGGTGCTCGGTGCCAACACCGGCGGCAACCGCAAAGGTGTGCTCACCGACCGCCCTGGGGTGCTCAGCAACGACTTCTTCGTGAACCTGCTCGACATGGCCACCACCTGGTCGCCGCTGGATGACCATGGCGAGCTGTTTGAAGGGCGCGACCGCAGCAGCGGCGCCCTGCGCTGGACCGGCACCCGGGTGGACCTGGTATTCGGCTCCAACTCCCAGCTGCGGGCGATCGCCGAGGTGTACGCCCAGAGCGATGGCGCCCCACGCTTCGTGTGCGATTTCGTGAGCGCCTGGGTGAAGGTGATGGAGGCCGACCGCTTCGATCTCAGAAGCTGAGATTCAGAAGCTGAGCTGGTTCTGGCCGGCGAAGCGGCCGGCGTAGCGCTCCTCACCCTCCAGCTTCTGGAACACGAACTGGCAGATCGGCAATCCCGGCGCCACCGCCAGCGGCGCCGGGCCGAAATTGCTCATCTCCAGCACCTGCTGGCTGTCGATGCCGGGGCCCATGAACGGGGCGCTGATGTGCACCATCAGGCCGAGACGGGCAAAGCGGCTGCGCCCCTCCAGCCAGCCGCAGATGCCCGGGCCGAGGGTGAGCCGCTCACGGGTGATGCCGAGCACGGTTTCACCGGGCATGATCAGGATGCTGCTGCCCTCCTCCACCTCGATCTTGTCGGTGAAGGCGCGGTAATCGGTGTCATCGCCCACCTCGATCACCTGGTGCACCTTGCGGAACACCCGGAAGGTGCTGGCCAGGGTGAGATCCACCGAAGCCGGACCCACCCGCTCCGGGTTGTACGGCGTGATCGTGATGGCCCCCTCGGCGATCGCGGCGAGGATGGCCTGTTTGCCAAGAACGGACATGGGCTGAGCGTAGTCGAAGCCAGGGCGGCCGAATCCTGGCGGCGTAACGATTGAGGTAGGGGCAAACCCAGATTGATTGCGCTGGCTACGTTGAGCGCAAAGCGGCCTCACAGCCATGGCAAACAATCCCAACATTCTGTTCATCCTTGTGGATCAGATGAGGATGCCTCCCGATCAGGAGAACCTCACACCTGCACTGCGGCAACTCAATCAAGTGCTCAGCTTCGATCCACAACTGGAGGCCGATAATCCTTTCCTGCAATTCTTTCCAGCTTTCCGAAGGCTGCGACGTCACGCCATCCGCCTGGCCCGCCATCACATCGCCGCAGCCGCCTGCGTACCAAGCCGCGCCAGCCTGTTTACCGGCCAGTACCCAAGCCGCCATCTGGTGACACAAACCGCCGGCATGTTCAAGCAGACCAACGACCCTGGCTTCCCCTGGCTGCCAAGCAATCAGGTGCCCACGGTGGGCAATTGGTTTCGCAGCGCCGGCTACAGCACCCATTACTTCGGCCGCCACGATTTCACCGCGTCGCCTGCCCCTAGCCTGGAGGAGTGGGGTTTCAGCGACTGGGCGGCCTCCTGGCCCAGCAGCCAGGGCGGCGGGCCCGGCAACCTGGGTGTATTCCGCGACATCGGCTTCGTGGATGTGGCCAACACCTTCTTCAATCGCAAGGCGCTGGGCACCCAAACCACCATTACCAACGTCTACAACAGCACCAACGCCACCAACGCCCAGACCCCCTGGATGGCGGTGGCTGGCTTCGTCAACCCCCACGACATCACCGGCTGGCCCCTCCCCTGGCTGGGTGGTGTCCAGACTCTGCCCGCCGCGGGCGGCAGCGACGATGTGTTCACCCAGATCGGCCAGCTCCTGGCCCAGCCCGCCACGATCCCGAGCCAAGGTGAGCGAAGTGCGCCTCCCGCCGGGGGTTGCTACCGCGTGCCGCTCAATCCCCAGGGCTTCCCCCAGCACAACGCCGTGCTCGCCCCCAGCTGGCAGAGCGATCTGGCCACCAAGCCCAGCTGTCAGTTGGAAGCGTCGTACAAGATCAGCCAGGGATTCCTGGCCGCCTACCCCTCCCAGCTCTGGCAGGTGGCGCCGCTGCCCTACAAATCAACTGCGCGGCCCCAGGAATGGCTGCTCTCCCATCTTCAGGCGTATATCTACTTCCAGTACCTGGTGAATCTGGAAATCGATCGGATGCTGGCCAATCTGGAAGACAACGGCCTGCTGGAGAACACGATCGTGGTTTTCACCTCCGACCACGGCGAACTGGGTGGCGCCCATGGCGGGCAGATCGAGAAATGGCATAACGCCTATCGAGAATCCGTGCATGTGCCCTGTGTGGTGTCGAGCCCGCTGCTCAATCCCCATGAACACCAGATGGCCGATCTGGCACAGGTCACCAGCCATATCGATCTGGTTCCCACGCTGCTGGGCCTGGCCGGGTATCACAAACCCGAACAAACTGTGCTGCAGTCATTGATTCTCGGCCACACGGTGTACGACTTGCCCGGCCGTGATCTCAGCGTTGCCATCACTGCGGCCGGCCAGGGCGTCTCGGCTAGGGAGCAAAGCGGTGCTGCCGCCACGGAAGAGGGCGTGCTGTTCGTCACCCAGGACGACATCACCCTGCCCACCGATCGCAACAACCTGCCGGCAACCTTCACGGCCTTTCTCTCGATCGTGAAGGACGCCATCAACCAGGGCAAGCAGGACACCCGCGAAGGGCCGATCGTGCAGCCCAACCATGTGTATGCCTGGTGCGAAAGTGAATGGAAGCTGGCCCGCTACATCGATGGACGGCGGGCAAACGGCACCCCACCGCCCGATGGGGAGCCCTATGCATGCGACCAATGGGAGCTCTACTGCCTGGGTGAGGATCCTGCAGAGGAGATCAATCTGGTGAGTTGGTGTGACGGCGAACCCGTGCCCCAACCGGAGCGCATTCCCGAAAGCTGGACGCTCACCCCACAGCAACTGCAGGCTCAGCTGGAGCGCTTGCGGCTGGCGCTGGCGGCGGCGATGCACCGGGTGGGCTATGCACCCAATGGTGGGCCAGCCAGAACCACACCGCTGGGTGAACGGGAACAGCTCGACCGCCACAACTTCAACACACCCTAGTGAACAGGACTGATGGAATGAACAGGACTGATGAAACCTGCTCAGAACCACCCATCCAGCTCACCTGCCCGCGTCCAAGGGAGCAGCGAGCCCCATCAGGCTTTGAGTAGCTTGCGGAGGATGGGCCGGGGTTTGAACGCGCCATGCCAACCGTGACCACGCCCACCGGAAGACCATCCCATGTGGTGGTGATCGGAGCCGGATGGGCTGGCTGGGGGGCCGCCAAGGCACTCTGTGAAGCCGGAGTTCGTGTGACCCTGGTTGATGGGATGCCCGATCCAACGGGCCATACCCCACTCACAACCAAAAGCGGCAAACCGTTCGAGGCAGGCACGCGCGGTTTTTGGAAAGATTATCCAAACATCAATGCCCTCACGCATGAACTCGGGGTTGGCGACATCTTCACCGACTTCACCACCAGCGCTTTCTGGTCGCCCGCTGGGCTGGAAGCAACAGCGCCTGTCTTTGCCAACGCACCCCAATGGCCAAGTCCGCTGGGCCAGATGGTGGCAACCATCAACAACTTCACCAGACTGCCCATCCAGGACCGGCTCAGCATCGCAGGGCTTCTCTATGCGATGCTTGATCTCTATCGCAGCGATAAGACATTCCAGCAGTACGACAATCTCGATGCCCAATCACTGTTTGTCAAGCTCGGCATCAGCGAGCGACTCATCAATGAGTTCCTGCGCCCCACCCTACTGGTTGGCTTGTTCAAGCCGCCCGAAGAGCTTTCGGCCGCGGTCACCATGGAGCTCCTCTACTACTACGCCCTGGCCCATCAAGACTCATTCGATGTGCGTTGGATCAAGTCGAAGAGCATCGCCGAACATCTGTTTGCGCCGCTGAGCCAAAAGCTGATCTCCCGCCATCATCTGCAGGTGCTTGGCGGCACGCTGGTGACACGGGTGACGATGTCGCCTGACAGGCGGCGCGTCAGTTCGGTGGAACTGAAGACAGTGGCCACCAACGCAGTGGAGAGGATTGGGGAGGTGGATGCTGTGGTGTTGGCCGTGGGTGCCAAAGGGCTTAAGTCTCTGATGGCCCAATCACCTGAACTCTGCGCAGCGGCACCTGAGCTGGTGGGCGCCGCTTCGCTTGGGTCCATCGATGTCGTGTCCGCACGGGTATGGCTGGATCGGACTGTTCCCATCGCTTACCCGGCCAACGTGTTCTCCCGCTTCGATGGCCTGGAGGGCTCTGGGGGCACGTTTTTCATGCTGGATCAGCTGCACAGGGATGCGCAACAGGCTCTCTGGGCTGGTGAGCAGCCCCAGGGCTCGGTGATCGCCAGCGACTTTTACAACGCATCGGCCATCGCAGCGCTGAGCGATCAGGAGATCATCAATCGGCTCACGAAGGACTTGCTTCCCGTCGCCCATCCCGCATTCACCGATGCCAGGGTGGTTGATTCCGAGGTACGGCACTATCCAGGCTCGGTGTCGCTGTTTTCTCCGGGCAGTTTCAGGAAACGGCCGCCCCTGGAAACCTCCGTGGAATCGATCGTCTGCGCGGGCGACTGGGTGCGGATGGGCGACAAGGAACATGGAGCCAAGGGCCTGTGTCAGGAACGGGCCTATGTATGCGGTCTGGAGGCAGGCAATTCCCTGATCAGGCGCAGGGTGGTCAACGGTGCCCACCACGCCCATCCCGTTCTGCCCATTCGGGCCGACGAGCCACAGGTGGTTCTCGGCCGTGCGCTCAACAAGCTCGTGATGGATCCGGCCGAAGCCCTTGGGCTGAAACTGCCATGGTTCAACGGCTGCACTGATCAGGGGGTTGGCTGAGGCTGTCGGCCTTCACGCGATCAAACCAGAAGAGATCCCAGCAGGAGCACCTGCCTGACGGGCCGCCCAAGCCAGACCCGGCCCAAACTCCCTGCAGCCGGAAGCCATGCTCATGCCATTGGCTGGATGGGCTCGATCGCCGGCAACACGCTGATCAGAGCCTGCCTGGCCAGCTTCAGATCATGGCTCCCTTGCATCCGCAGCCAGAAACCATCGCTCAGGCCGAAGAAACGGCACAGGCGCAGATCGGTATCGGCCGTGATCGCCCGCCGCCCTTTCACGATGGCGTTGATACGGCTCTCCGGTACGCCGATCGCCAGCGCCAACCGGTACTGGCTGATCCCCATGGGCCGCAGAAACTCCTCCAGCAGCACCTCGCCCGGGGGCACGAGCATCACGTCAGTGGACGTCAACGATCTCGACCTCCTCAGGCCCTGCTTCTGTCCAGACAAAGCAGAGCCGGAACTGGTCGTTGATGCACTGTTTTCAGAGACAGGACCTGTGCTGGCCATGGCGGTTACCCCTGAGCGGTTCCAGGCGATTGCCTGGTGGAACGTGTAGATCGTTGAGGCAGGCGGCCGCATCGAGGATGGCAAGCTTGCGGAAGACGAGCTTGCAGAAGGCAGTGCGAGCGAAGCTTCTAAAGCGGCGTCCCGGCTTCCCCTCAAAGAGGGCCTGAGTGTCGCCGCAACGAAACGACCTGATCACGCCGTCACCTTGCCACCGCCAGACGTAGGCACGCCAAGCGGCGGGGCAGGGCGAAGGCGATCACGAGCTGACATGGCGGCCTGTCTTGCCTGTGTTCCACTCCCTACCAGTGCCACCGCCCGTCACAACCCAGCCAGGAGCCTCCATGCCCCCGCACCCCTCCCCAACCTACGAGCGCTACCGGTTGATCGTCGGCGAGGGGATTGAAAGATCCTGTCACTCCATTCCGAGACGCTGGCGCGTCCACAAGGGATTGCGGCGGGCATCGAGCACAGCAACTACGAACACAGAGTTATCGCCGAATGCGTAATAGATACAGAACGGAAAACGCTTAGACAGAAGTCGGTGAAAACCATATACGACTTCGTGGATACCTGCATAAAACATCAGGGATTCGATGTCCGCAATCAAGCAACTCCTGAAATAGTTACCAAGACCAGGATGTTGACGCTCGTAAAACCAATAGCCATCGATCAGATCATCTTCCGCATCGGATGAGATGCTGATGATCACTGGCCAATCCGCAACAGCCTTGCCTTGGCATCCGCCCAGGTTGAAGCGCTTGCCCTTCCATCCTCAAGGCGGCTACGACGCTCCCCAAGAATGCTCTGATGCCATTCGGGAGATGCCACATCACCTGAGTGGCGGCAAAGACTCTGCCAAACACTTTCCAGGAGTTGCACTTTCTCGGCAACAGTCATGGCATCCAGGGGGATATCGATGTTCATGTCGGTGCTCCCGTCCGAGTTCTCAGATATAGCGAAAACGATTTTAGCCTGTTTCTGCAGCCCTGCCTGCGAAGTGCTGGACCACTCGGGTGTCCCACAGGGTGTTCACCAGGGCCAGCCGCTCGTTCTGGAGCAGTTGAAGCAGGACGGGCATGGGTGCCACCCCCCGTCACATTCCAGCCAGGATGTCCCCATGCCCCCGCACCCCTCCCCCACCGACGAGCTCCTCCGGCACACCATCGCCGAGCGGATGCGCATGAGCCCCATCGACCAACCGCTGATGTTGTAGCCGAAGGCTTCCGCAAAGCGGTTGGAACTGCTCGGCCGCGGAATTGCCGGGCAACAGCCAGCCCGGCCCCAGCGCAGGACATCGCCCGGCGAATCCTGGGGGAGGACGTGACCCAGATCGACTACACCACGGAACGGGTGAAGCAGAAGGTGGGTCGCGGCGCCAGGCAGGTGCCCAGACATCGGGAACCCCACTCAGCTGTCTCCAGGCGAGTCAACGTAGGAACGTTTCCACACCAGGCCCATTAACGGGGTCTGTCCGATGGACGTTTCAGGGGCGCTGCTGCCAAAGCTTGAGATCCTGGCGGCCGTGAAGGGCGATCACCAGGATTTCACCGCCCTGCTCCCGGAAGTAGACGGCATAGGGAAAACGCTTCATGACGAGCCTGCGGATCTGCCCGTGAACCAAGGGGAAGGATCCGGGATCGCGGCGGATGCGCTCCACCGCAGCAGCGAAGACCTCAGCAAAGTCACGAGCCAACGCAGGCTCCCACCTGCCGTACCAGCGCTGGGTCGCCAGAAGATCCTGAACCGCCTCCGGCAGGAAGCGAACCGGGCGCATGGTCAGCCGAGGCCGAGCTGGCTCCGCACCTCATCCCAGGCCAGAGCCGCGTCCGGGTTGTCGAGATGGGAGGCCCAGCGGCGGTCGAGATCGGCGCAGAGAGCAGGTTCGACCGACAACGCCCCATCCCGGGCCTGGTCATCGAGGCTGTCCCACAGGGCGATCGCCAGGGCCAGCCGCTCGCTCTGCGGGAGTTGGAGAAGGTCAGTCATGGGCGCAAACGCCATCACACCCCCGGGCAAGGAACCCATCGTAGGCGCGCTTCCTGGAGTGGGGCAGGGTCCGGGGAAGGGCATGACATGAAGCCAATGCATCTCCTCCACAAGTGCCACCCCCCGTCACACCCCAGCCAGGATCCCCCCATGGCTCCGCATGCCTCCCCCCACCTACGAGCGACTCCGGCACACCATCGCCGAGCGGATGCGCATGAGCCCCATCGACCAACCGCTGATGCTGCTGGAACTGCTCGGCCAGGGATTTGCCAGGCAACTGTCAGACGACAATCTGGTTGAGGGGTCGCGCCGATCAGGTTGACCGGTGAGTGGACTTGGTGTTGGTCAGGGCACCGTCCTGAAAGCCGGTTGGGGCAAGGATCGTGCCCAGGGCTGTCGCGGCGGGTCCATGCAGTTGCCTGTCCGGGCTGTTTGACGTGGGGGGTGGACCAGTTTTCGTGTCGCCGCCTCAGTTCTGCCTGACTGGGTCAATTGCGGCTGTGATCCTGCCGGCCATGACGCTCGCGTCAATTACGTTGGCGGGTCGCTCTGATCGTTGGAAACCCTTGCAGCAGCTGCCTTCTGCCGGTAGCTCTCGCCCTTGATCCCAATGATGTGGCAATGGTGCACCAGCCGGTCCACCGCCGCCACGGTCATGGACCCGCTGGGGAAGATGTCGTCCCACTCGCGGAACGGCTGGTTGCTGGTCACCAGCAACGAACGGCGCTCATAGCGGTGGCAGATCAGCTCAAACAGCACCGAGGTCTCCAGTTCGCTGCGGCGCACGTAGGAGATGTCGTCGATCACCAGCAGGCTGTAACGGTCCAGCTTCTGCAGCATTGCCGGCAGGTCGTAGGCCGCCTTGGCCTTCTGGAGCAGCTGCACCAGCGCCGTGGCCGGGAAGAAGCGGCAGGCCTGGTCCTGCGCTGCCATGGCCATCGTGATGGCAATGGCCAGGTGGGTCTTGCCCACGCCGCTGGGGCCAAACAGCAACAGGTTTTCCGCCTGCAGCAACCAGGTGGTTTGTCTGGCCAGACCCTGCAGCTCCTGCCATTGACGCGGGTCGAGGTGCTGGTGGTCAAACCCGTCGAGCCCTTTCTGCCAGGGGAGATGGGCGCCGCGCAGCAGGCGCTGCTGGCGGGCGATCTGCCGCTGCTCCAGCTCCAGTTCACAGAGCGCGTAGAGGAACTGACCAGGGCTCCAGCCCTGGGCCTCAGCCTGCTCGGCCAGCGGCTGCCAGTGGCTGCGAAAGCGTGCCAGTTTCAGTTGTTTGAGCAGCAGCGGCAGGGCTGCTTCCACCGCCGCGGAGCGCGGCAGCGGGGACGAGGTGGTCATAGGTGGCCAGCAGGTGTTGGGGGATGACGGGATCAGGGAGGCTCGGGCAACGGGGCGGCACCCGGAAGC